>JBIKMW010000076.1:0-32923 GCA_044359065.1 Planctomycetales bacterium
TGACAATGCGGATGGCGTTTCCAAAAGGCCCACGGCCTAGCAACGGAAAATCAGCATACGTCGCCTCGCGTCCTTCGCCCCAATACTCCCTGATGTAGTTCCGGGCATCGAGAGCGAACTCGTTCTTTGCGCCTGCGGGGACATGAGCCGTGAAACGATGCTCGCCGTCTGGTTCCCGCTTCACAAAGTCCCAAAAAGCGACGCAGCCGGGCGTGTTCACGACCGATGCGACGCGTTCGGTTGGTTTTTCCGCAGCATTGGAGGTGGACGCAATCAGCAGGGTGACGGCAGTAACTGCGCGCATGGTCTGGAGGCTCTTTCGTGACGCCGTTGAGAGAATGCTGCCGTTCAACACCGGTCGGAGTGAAGAAGCGGAGATGTTTGCGAAGGCATGTGGTTCAGGCGCTGTTTGGGGCGTCTGGCTTCCGGAGCAGCGGGAGGGCCATCGACCCCGGGAACGGGACTGGAACCGGAACCCGCGCCGCATTCGTCAAGGCGATCCGTAGGGAACGAAGAGGGTAACATTCTGCTTTACGGGGGTAACGGAGTAAAATGTCGATTGAATCCTCGTATTCCCTAACCTCTTTTTCCCTTCACGACTTCAATCCGGGGATCGTCGCCAAGTCGGCCAACAGCGCTGTGCGCGACCCCTCGTCGGCCACATCCGCCGCCAGACGCTCGGCCTCGTGTCGGGCGTGTGCCGCTTCAGCCGAGCGTCCCGCCAGTTGTTCGCCCCGTGCCACCGCTTCCAGCGCGTACGCCCGGTAGAACGGTTCGTCGCTGACAGCGTGAGCTAACGACTCCTTGGCGAATTCCAGCGCCAACCCCGGTTGGCCGATCAGGCACAGCACTCGCGACACCTGCCAACATCCGACCGAAAGTTGTCGCGGTGCCACGTCGTCCCGCTGCTGCCAATGCCAGAGCGATGTCATCGTCCGGGCCAGCATTTCACGTCCCTCTTCGGGAGTGCGGTCGGCCTTGTCGATCAGATCCCACGTGATATTGAAGCAAAGGGCGGAGAAGTGACGATGGGCCGGCACGGGGTCAAAGGCCGCAGACATGAGTCACTCCGGTTAACAACGAAAGGATCGCAAAGAGACAGACCGACTACACTAGGCGGCTGAGTGTGCAATGCCAAGGCCTCGGGAACCCGTGCACCGTGGTCGTGAGGCAAGGGGGCGGTTGTGGATTTCGGTATTCAGGCGGCGTGGTGGTTCCAGACTGCGGTCCATTGCTGGCTGTACATGACGGAGCAGAGGCCGGCCATGCGGTTCAGGCGGCTGGGGCGCCACCTCGCGGCGGTTTGCTTCAGGCGGCAGCCGATCAGGGTTTTGCAGGTCTCGTCGAACTGGCCCCTGCCGATCGACCGGCCCTCCCGTAACCGTTCGGCGCAGTTCCTGTGCGCGACATGGTGGGCCGGGGAGTTCCGCAGTTCGTTCAGGACCGCGATCTGCGGACTGTCGGCCGGGAGCCCATTGAATGTTTCCCGCCAGCGCTCCTCGAAGTCGTTCCAGCCGCACGTGAGAATCGTCGTCCGCATCTGGTCCGTGCACACAGTCGCCGCGAGTGTTCCGTCGCCCAACAGCGCGTTCCGAATCGCCTCCCGCCCTTGCTCGATCACCAGCTTCTCGGCGACCACCATCACCTGGCCATCTGGAGCGGCATTGCACGCGGTGGTCAGCGCTCGCAAATTCAGCACCGCCTGCTTGGCCACCAAGGGTTCGTTGGGCGTCAACTCGGTCCCATCGATCCCTGACATCGAACGGTCGCCTGAAGCGGTTTTCACCTGCAAAACAGCCAGGATACCGCAACTTGCTCAATCGCGTCGTCAAAGAGAACTGCACCCGTGAGGCAGCAAGGCATGTCCACCGCACGATGTTGTCGAACCGCGAATGCGCTCGACAGTCGTGTCGCCAATCACGAAAAAAACCGCTGTCGACTCGCGGGGAGCCGACAGCGGTTTGTGTCTAGCAGGAAGTTTCTCGCGGGAAGCGATCAGAAGTCGCCACCGCCGCCAAAGTCACCCCCACCGAAGTCGCCTCCGCCACCAAAATCGCCGCCTCCCCCTCCGAAGTCCCCACCGCCGGAATCTCCCCAGCCGGTGTCGCCCCATTCGCTCCCGCCGGCGCTGGCATCCGCCCCGGAACCCATGTCCCCCGCCATCGCGCTGCCATCGTGCGAGTGGCCGCTGAAGAAGCTGTCATAGATGTAGTGCCCGGCCATCGCCCCGAACATCCCGGTCAAGAGCGAGCCGAACATGCCTCCCCCACCCATGCCACCATAGCCGGGCTGACCGTAGCCGCCACCGCCACCCGTCAGGGCGCCGATGATGCCACCGATAATCCGCACGACGATGAACACCCCGACGATGGCGATGATGATCCCGAAGATGCCCATGCCTCCGAACTCCCCAAGAAAGCCTTGATCGGCCGGTTGGCCCGGAACTGGTTGCCCGTGCGCCGGTTGCCCATGTACCGGAGGAACGTGTTGGTCACCTGGCACAACCCGATGAGGGTTGCCAAGCGGATTGGCCGCTGCGGAGGCGTTGGCATGTCGTTCCGCCGCTCCACGCAGGGTGGCGACAGCATCTTGAAGCCCCTGGTCGAACTTCTTGTCCTTGAAACCGGCCAACAGCGCGTCGCGAACGGCGGTCTGATCGGCTTGAACGAATCCTCGCTCCACGAGCCGCCGCGAGAACTCGACGTTCAAGTGTGACGGATTCTTCCAGATCATCACGAACACGCCGTGGGACTTCGTCTGTTGCGCACGCAATCGTGCCGCCTTGACGAACTCCGCGTTCCGCCGCTCCTTCGGTTGTCCTTCGATTTTGCGGGCCAGTTCCGCATCGGGTGCGGCGACGGTCTCCACCGTGAAGCCGACGTTGTGACGAGCCTGCAACTCCGTCAGTTCCTTGGCGACGGCCGTGCGTGCTTCCGGCGAGAAGAAATTCGCGCCATCGCGGATTTCCTGGGCTTGTGAGATGCCGCCCGAAATGCCCAGGCCGATCACCGCCAACGCGGTCAGCCAATTGCGTCCCCTCGACATGTTTCCGTCTCCGTGAAACACCCATATGAAACGACCGAAACAATTCCCGTCGCGTCAGGGGTCGGTTTGGAGCTCGCGATGGGCGAACCACTCCCCGACTCGACGCTACGGAAGTATACGGAGAGTGCGACGAAGCGGTTCACGGAAAACCGGAACGATTTTTCGGGTTCGGGGGAACCGGGCGTCCGCCTTTCCCCAACGTGTTTGGGGCACTCCGAAACGCTGGCCGTCACGAAACCTCTGGTGGCGGGAGTTGGAAACGAACGCGACGGACGTTTCGTGCCTGGCATTTTTGGGGGTTCACCGGCACACGACCGAATGCGACAGAGTGCGGTCGGCTTTGGGCATGACGGACAAATCAGGACGTGCCATCCGTCGCGCAATCTGGTTCAATCCATTGAATCCTTGACAGTCCCACCGCCCCGCACCGAGTCGCCCGCATGGCCACTGCCGCGACAACTCCGATCACTGTGGAGCAGTTTCTCCGCGACTACCCGGATCAGAAATACCTGGAACTGGTGAGGGGGGAGGTCGTCGAGCACATGCCGCCCGGCTTTTTGCACGGTTTTTTGGCGTTGACCTTGGGGGCCCACCTCTGGATCTGGATCAGGGAGCACAACGGCGGATATGCCGGTGTCGAGTCCGGTTTTGTTTTGGAACGCGAGCCGGACACCGTCCGCGGGCCGGATGTGTTTTACGTTCGACGTGAGCGGGTCGAAGCTCTGAAACAAATGCGGTCCTTCGCGGACTTCGCCCCTGATCTCGCGGTCGAGATCGTCAGCCCCGGCGATTCGGGGGAGTCGATCGTCGACAAGGTGGAGCAATACCTGGCTGCGGGAACCGCGCAGGTCTGGGTCGTCTATCCGGATCGGAAAGGCGTCCATGTGCATACACCGGATGGTACGACGCAACGGCTGTCGATTACCGATACGCTGACCGGCGGCGAGTTGTTGCCGGAATTCGCACTGCCGCTGGCGGACCTGTTCGCAGGGGTCTGATTGTCATCGGACGCGGGGCGAGCTAACGATCGACGCGTCAATAGCCCATAGTCGCCAACCGCAGCAGCCCCAACACGTCGGACGATTGCCGGGAGAACATCTGAATCGACTGCAGCGCCGCTTGCTGGAGCAGTTGATTGTTGGCCAATAGCGCGGATTCCACCGCGACATCCGCCCCTTCCACCGTGTTGAGCGACCGGGCAACGAATTCCCTGGTCTTGTTGGCGACGTTCTCGGTCGACTCGAGGGTGTAGGCCTGGAAGCTGCCCACGATCGCCTGTCCGAGCAACGCCGTGGAAATCGCCTCGTCGAGAATCTGCGCCGCTTCGGCCGCCTTGCCCGCCGTCAGGCTGTTCGAGCCGCCGGACAGGACCGACAGCAGTTGGCCGCTGGCACCGTTGAGATTGCCCACGTTCAGGTCGGGCAGGCCGACGCGGGCCTTGCTGGTGACGTTGGTATCGAGGACATACTCCAAACCGCTGCCCGTCACGGTGAAGGACGACAGCGCGCCGGTCGCCGTGGGGTCGACGGTGATGCTCAGCGTGGTGTTGTTTGTCGTGACGGCGAACGTCGTCCCGCTGGCTGTGACCGATTGGCCGTTGATGGTCGCGACGGCGTCGGTCCCGCGCACGGTCCCTGCGGTCCCCGTGACGAACGTCCCCGAGTCGGCCTGGATCGAAAACTCGGCGGCCGAGCCGTAGGTGGTGGAGGCGAACGTGACGTTGGACGCGTCCACGCGCGTGGCAGCGACGCCCGTGAGATGCGTGACGGCGTTGAAGGCGTTGGTGATGGCGGTCGTATCGGAACCGCTTGCGATTTCGATCGTGGCCTGTCCCTTGGGACCATCGATCGTCAGCACGACATCCGCGCCGAGCGCTCCGCCGGCGTAAGTGTTCGCCGCTTTCGTGGCCAGGCTGGTGACGGTCGTGGCCACCACGACATCCGAAGTCGTCTGTTTGTCGAGCACCTGAATGTTGGCGAACTGCGCTCCGTTCACGCCGGTGGCGCGGTAGCTGGACGAGCCGTCCAGTAGCCGCGTGCCATTGAACTGGGTGGCGGCGATCGTGTCGATCCCTTTGAGGATGTTGTCGAGCGCGACCTGTTTTCCAGCGATCTCGGACGACGTCAACGAACCCCCGGCGACTTCCAGAGCGATGGCGCGCGCCGCTTGCAGCTGAGTCACGATCTCGCCCGCCGCGCTTGTCGCCGCATCGAGGAGGTCGGAACCTTTCTTCACGCCATTCACCAGCGTGTCGAGACCATCCAACTGTCGCCGCAATTCGGACGCCGAGATCAGCCCCGAGGGATCGTCGGAAGCGGAGTTGATCCTTTTGAGCGTGGTGATGCGCTGGTTGTTCTTGGCGATGTCGGCGCCGATCTCCCGATAGCGGAGAATTGCCGACAACTGCTGCGGGTCGAGCATCGAGACCGAACCAAGACCGCTCATTGGGACACCGTGGCAGGGTTGCCGCGCGCCAAAGCGCCGACGACCCGCCCACACTCCGAAGCGGGGTCCGCGCGAGGGGCGGCCGCGCACGACTCCCTCGCTCGACCGTAGCTTTTCCGGGGGCGTGGTCAATTTTTGCCGCAAGAACGTGCGATTTTGGCAACACGACCGCCATCCCGGCCCCTGAACATCGGGCACAACCGGCGCAATCCCTACGCCCCGCCGCTTGCGGCTGGCGCGCAAACGCTCAAAAATCGGTTGATGGGTTGTGCGGGAGTCCCTCCACAGTGCCGCACAATCCTTAACGCCGTTCCCCTCACGTATTCCCATCCGGTGCAACCATGGCCGTTACAACAACACCCAAACCGCACTGCTCCGACCGACGCGCCTTTTTGAAGCGCTCCTTCACGGCAGGTGCGGCGCTCGGTTTGTGGGGCGCGTCGACGGTTCGCGCGGAGGGGGACGGCCGCCCCGCCGTGAAGTCGCCCCGCGCCACTTCGGGGGACGTGGCCAGCGAACCGAATTGGGACGAGCGGATTGTCATCACCGTCGGGCCGAAGGACGCGCGGATCGTCGGCACCGACGACAAGGCCCTGCAGGCGGCTGTGGACCTGGTGACGCGTTGGGGGGGCGGGACGGTCCAAGTGCTGCCGGGGACCTACCGGCTGCGCAACGCGGTCCATCTGACATCGAACATCCGCCTTGTCGGGTCCGGCGACGATTCGGTGCTGGTCAAGGAGCCATCTGTCCGGACGAAACTCGTCATCGATTCGGATTGGTACGACCAGGAGATCACCGTCGAGGACGGATCGGCGTTCAAGGTTGGCGATGGCGTCTGCCTGCAAGCGACCAATCCGCACACCAACACACCGCTGTACATCAAGCGGACGCTCGTGGCCCGCTCGGGAAACCGTTTCAAGCTCGACCGGGCGCTGCGGGAAAATCTCTGGCTGATGGGCAAGTCGACCGCCGTGTCGTCATTCCCGATCCTGACAGGCGAACACATTTCCGGGATCGCCATCGAGAACATCGCCCTCGACGGGAACAAGGCGAAAAACGAACTCCTCGACGGCAATCACGCCGGGTGCGTGTTCCTGCAGGATTGCCGCGATGTGGTCATGCACCGCGTGACCGCCCGCAACTACAACGGCGACGGCCTGAGTTGGCAGATTTGCCACGACGTGCGCGTGACCGACTGCCACAGTCACGACCACACGGGCCTCGGTTTGCATCCGGGATCGGGATCCCAGCGGCCATTGATGCGAGGCAACCGACTTGAGAACAACCAGATCGGCTTGTTCTTCTGTTGGGGCGTGCGGTACGGGTTGGCCGAAAAAAACACGATCCGAGGAAACCGGGGAAGCGGCATCTCGATCGGGCATCGCGACACCGACAACATTGTTCGCGACAACGACGTGGCGGACAGCGGTCAGGTCGGCATTCTGTTCCGCCCCGAGCGTGGCGAAGGGTTCTCGGGGGACCGCAACCTCATCGAGGGAAACCGGGTCGTCAACAGTGGCGGTGAGGATGGCATCGCCATCGACGTGCAAGGGTACACCTCGGCGTGCAAGCTGGTGCGCAACGAACTGGGTGAAACTCGTGGCTCCGCGAAGCGGACGGGAGTACGTCTGGGCGAGCACGTGGGGGCGATGGAACTGGCGGAGAACAAACTCCGCGGTTTCGCCACGGAAGTGGTCGACCTGCGGAAGCCGGCGTGAAGAGCCTCGTGGCGGAAAGCGTCACATCAGCGTTCCACGTCATGACGAAGGCAGTTGGTAGTAACGTAGGGCAGGCCCCGCCCGTCTTCCCGATTCGAAGAACCGCAACGTATGCATTTATTTGCAGTCCCGATGTTGGGGAAATTGGCGGAAAGGCAGGCAGGAGGCTACTCTCCCCGACTTCCAGATATGGCGAAAAACGACCGACCACATTCTGCGTGGACCGGATGTGGTCGCAGCTTTCGGAAAGACGGGCTCCGTTTATCTAAAACAAGGCGAATCAAATGATTGAGGCGAAGTGCGAACAGTGTGGGGCAACATTCCACATTGACAATCTTTACGCGGGGCGAAAAGGACAATGTCAGAAATGCGGGGGAAGAGTATGCATTCCAACAGAATCCACCTCCCTCAAGCTTCCTCAGCAATCAATAACGACAATCGATACGAACGAACGCCGTGACGATGAGGACCCTCTTCGTGAAACGCAGATCACCACTACCAACTCCATTGATGGCTGGATCATCACTGAATACCGAGGCATGGTGACATCCAATGTTGTAGCAGGAACCGGAGTATTCTCGGATATTGCGGCCTCGTTCTCGGACTTCTTTGGTGGGCGGTCAAATTCGTATCAGCGACAGTTGTCGTCAATCCAAAAAGACGCATTGGAATCACTACGGCACTCCGCAACCCAACGAGGTGCCAATTGGATTATTGGAGTGAAATTGGACTTTGACGAAGTTTCCGGCCAAGGCAAGCAGATGTTTATGTTGTCCGCCTCGGGGACGGCTGTGCATGCGGTACGTGACTCTTCACGCACGGTACGCCTAGAAGCAACGTCAATTGTCCCCGGCACCGCCGTCAGAGAACAACTTGTGGTCGAGTCGCTCAAGGACAACATACGTAAAATCGAATCCGGAGCGATTTCCATAAGTGAGCCTTTCATGGAGCGCCTCTGCGAGAGAGGAATTCCCGAATCCGTACCGCTATGTCTTCAGATTATCAATTCGTCATCCTTCCCGATGGATGTGGACTCAAAGAGAATTCAGTATTTAGCTAAGCAAGCACTCCGAATCGCGCCACGGCAAACAGTCCGAGACGCCATTCACGGATTACTGCTTCAAAACCCCTCGGATTCCTTGGTGAATCTTTACGGAAGCATTGGCCTCCTCGACCTGAGATGGGCCCTCGAACAAATTCACTCTCATGTCGCCAGCCATCGGCGTGTAGGCTTGCATATTTTGTCTTCATGCGTCGCTAGGACTTATTCGCCCGTTGACATCCCAGTCCTAAGAGCGTTAATACGAGTTATTCGCGAGTCGGTCCCCGAAAGCTGCACGCAGATCGAAGCCAAGGGCCTGTTGACTGGAAAGACGATCAAGAAATGGCGATGCGAAAGAGGTCACGACAATCCTATTGAGCAAATGCGCTGCATCGACTGCGACATAGATCGACACGGCTGCCCAAAGGAATACAGCGTCCAGAAGGCCTTGCTGGTGATTGAGAAAACGCTGGAAATGCTTAATGCCACGGCGAGCACAGGCGAACCATAGGTGCGTCGGGCCATCGCCTCCCGAAAATGACAACTATGGAGAGGTGTCAGGACGTATTCCAGTAGCCATCCTGATTCGGGGAACTGCGGTCGAGTGCATTTTTGAGCGACCCGGATTTGGTCGCACGTTCCAGAAATGCAGTCATGAGCCTGCCCTGCTTGGCTGTCAATCGAGGCCAATGGTCAGGTCGTTCAAATCCTGTGGAATGATGGCGTGTCCGTTCAGGATGGCTCGTTGCTCGGCATCCAGCAGTGGTGCAATGCCCACATATTGTTTCGTCCACTCCTGATACTTCGGCATACTTCGTAAAAATCGCTCCACGTGTTGCTTGAAGTTGTTCACATCGGACAACAACTTCCTGGGAGAACGTTTGCAGGAGCCAAAGCGAATGGACCGCTCCGCGTCGTTGACAGCCACCAAATCAATCTCGGTGTCGGCCTTGTCCCAGAATCCTTGAACTCGACGGGTCATTGGAAAATCCCCGATTCCCTTGCGACTGCGCTCCTCGTAAAGATGCCCCGCGAGCTTTTCCAAGGCTCCGCCTTCAACGTCAGCGAGACGCTGATCGGCCTCTTCAATCAGGTCGTTCAGAGGGCGGAAGGCAATGGCGGATACCGGATTTGCCAGTGCAGCCAGCCATGAGCGAAGAAAGTTATCCGTCACATGGTACCGGCCGCGTTTGGCTTCGGGCTTTGAGAATACGGGTAGCTTTCGCTCAATCAGTCCGAATCGCTCGATGAGCACCTTCAGGTACCCGCCAATCTGGGTGTCGGGACTTCCGCTCGCATCTCGAATCGCCTGTACGAGTTCGTTATGCATCCGGCCCGGATTGCGAGCGACAAACTTCAAGACCACGTCATACCGACCCCGCAATTCACGCAGGAACCAGTTGTCGGCTTCGGATCGCAACGGCGACGAACTTTCAAAGAAGATGCGGCGGAGCAGATCTTTGCGCTCGGCGGCCAGCACACCTTGCTCGTGGCAGTCCCGATAGAATTTTGGCACGCCTTCAAACAGATTCCAGAGAAACAGCAGTCGCTCGGGAGTCGGATCGGTGTGGTCTTTCAAGAGCGACAGAATGGAACCGATGTCGAGATGCGTCAGATCAATGGTGTCGGTGACTCGGTTGTAGAGTGGAGCCGTCCGATCTTCGAGCAGGGCCATCATCTCCGTGTGGATCGAACCCAGAACAATCAGACCGCCATGCACTTGCCCAGCCTTGCCGGCCAGTCGATCCACACCGGCCTGCAAGTGCGAGCAGAATTCTTCGTACCCTTTGCGATTGAAGTACTGGAACTCGTCGAGGATGAGGATGTACCCCCCCGCCGCCATCGCCTCCAGCAACTTCCCAAGCTGAAGAAGATTGTTGGGGCGTGGGAATCGGTCGGATGGGACCTGGAATGTTTCCAGTGCGTCGTTCACCGCCGACAGAACGCCGGCTGGCTCCGAGTCGGGGACTTGAACGTAAAAAACCGGTTGCTGACTGCCGATTTCCCGAATCGCCTGTTGGATCAGTGTTGTCTTGCCGATTCGACGGCGACCGGTCACCTTGGCAAAAAACCAGCGTTTGCGGTTGAGCATTCGCTCAATCTCGGCAAGCTGCTCTCTGCGACCGTAGAACTTCCAATCTGCCATGATGCCCCGGTGAGGTAAAGCCGCTTTACCAAAATAAAGTAAAGCCACTTTACATTGCGCAGCCACCTGCTTCAAGCTCGCGTTGCAAAAGCCGTCTCGTGGCAGGCTACTGCCGAATTTGGTCCCGGCGACACTCGCCACTGAGACGCAGTCTCAGCCGCTCAGCGGGATCGAATCGCATTATGGCTATTCGTAAAGCGTTGCCCGACAATGGCTTGGAATCGTTTGGCGAGCCGCTAGAATGCCCCACGCGGATTCGCGCAGGGAGTCATCACCCTCCGGCGATCGACCGCGAACCACGTCTCTTCGGATCGAACGGAAAGAGCATCGCCATGCAGGGAAATCAACGCATCATCGACGCCCTCAACGCGGGGCTGACCATTGAGCTGACGGCCATCAACCAGTACTTCATCCAGGCGAAGATGTGCAAGAACTGGGGCTACGAGAAGCTCGCCAAGAAGCACTACGTCGAATCGATCGGCGAGATGAAACACGCGGAGAAGCTGATCGACCGGATCCTGTTCCTCGAAGGGGTTCCGGAAATCGCCCGGTACGACGTGATCCGCGTCGGCGCGACGATCGACGAACAGTTCAAGTACGACCTCGACCTCGAAAGCCGGGGCGTCGCTGCGTACAACGCAGCGATCGACCTGTGCATTCAGTTGAAAGACAGCGGTTCCCGCGAGCTTTTGGCCGGCATCTTGGTGGAATCCGAGGAGCACGTCGACTGGCTCGAAACCCAACTGGGCATCATCAAGGACATTGGCCTCCCGATGTATTTGCAAAGCCAACTCGGTGAAGGGGACGAAGGGGGACACTGAGACCCGTTCGTGAACTGCGCTGGAACAATCCAGGCGGCGGCGGAACCGGCAGTCGGTTTCGCCGCCGCTTGTTTTTTTTCCGGGCGTGCCCGCAAGGCTTGGCGACCCAGGTTCACGCTCGGCGGAAAACTCACGTTTTCCGCTACGAAGAGGTGCGTCTTTGGAAACCCGACGCGTGAACGAGGGACCCCGCTTTCCACGACGGTCACGACTACCCCGGAATCCACGTCGGATCCCCGCCTCACGCTTCGGGTTTCCATCGAGAATTCACCGGTCGCCGGAATAAATCACAGCCTCCACAGCTCCCGGTTCCTCTACCGATTGTGGGATTCGGGAGAAGCTTCGCCGCGGCGCGCGCCGCATGCTTCACGACGCACGTCACATACCTTGCCTTCACGGACCGACCGGCTTCACCCACGACACCTGCGTCACGAACTGATTCAGGGCGGCGAACGAAATGTGTGCGTTAGTGGCGTATTTCGGGGTATTGTTCGAGGGGAACGTCGCCAGCGTCGCGTCGCCGACCAGGAACACGTTGAAGTCCTTCGAGAGATTCTCGTAGCCGGCCGTCGTCCGGCAGAAGCACATGTCGGTGGCGTATCCGACCAGCAGCACGTGTCGAATCCCGCCGCGCTTGAGGAAGTCGCGGAGCGGGGGATATCCGAGCCCGTCGTAGATCACGACATCGCTCGGTTCGCAGTCGACATCGCGCGTCACGGGAATCGGCAGGTCCCAAAACCCCGCGTTGTTGTACTTCGGACCGGCATCGAGGCCCGGGAAGGCCCGGAAGTAGTCGATCACGGGTAGGTCCGGTGACACCGGGAATTCGGCCACGAGTGGCTGTCCCGTGTAGGCGAACTCCCCCAGTTTCTTCGCCAACTCACGACGGCCCTGTTCGCGATCGGCGGGGGACGGGGTCGAGGTGTAGCCGCGATACATCTTCTTGCGGATGGGGTCCTCGCCACCGGGAAGACTGTACAGCACAGCGCCGACCTTGGACCTCCAACGGTTGATGAAGGGCTTAATCACTTCGCGGGTGTGCCGGGCGGCCAGGTGGTTTTTCTCGGGAGTGCAGAAATCGGCACAGCCCGCCGGTTCGGGGGTGTTCCAACCTTGCCCGTCGTCGATCCCCCAGGGGTGCACCATGATGAGGGCCGTATCGCGAGCGCGGAGACGATTGGGCACCTCGACGATTCCCCGCGCGTTGTACGAAAACCGCCACGCCCGCACGTCGAGATCGGCTCCCGCGTCGTCGACCAGGCGGGGGGCCTCGAACCGGCGGGACTCGACTACCGGTTGGACGAATTCCGGATGATCGGCCAACAGCGGCGCGGGGTTGTCGATAGGGACGAGCGTATTCCGATAGGTACGGGACGCCGCTGCGGTCTTGCCGCCGTCGGAGTCGTTCGGGGCCGCCGAGGATTCGGTGCGAAGTGAGGCACAGGCGGCCAGCCCCGCCAAGCAAGCCGCGACGAGGCTGAGTGTTCGACCGATCGACGCGTTTTTCATGGGGCGGTCTCCGGAACACGTGTTGTCGAGAGAGGAAATTCGGAGCGGCACGCACCGCAATGGCCACGGCCATCGAAGGTCGGCCGACCGGCAATCCGCGTCATCCCCCGTCGAGCGGGTAGATCGGACGCGGCAGTTTTTGGAACGGAAACGTGCGGAGGTCGCTCGCGCACGGTCCGGGGGTCTCAACCGTGAAATGTTGCGACGCAATCGGGTCGTACACCTTGCGATGGGCCACGGCCGCTTTGACCGCCACGACCATGAAGCGCTCCGGATGCAAGCCTTGGCTGCGCCACTGCCCCAGATCGAACGGCGCGGTCTTGTTCGACGTCAGCAGGACGATCACGCCCGCGTGGCGCACGACGGCGCAATCTCCCATGTCGAACTCGCTGCCACACATCGACGCCAAATGGCTGTGAGGGTCTTCCAGGCGGAACCGTCCGTCCCCCTTACGCAGCAATTCGACCTCCAATTCGTACGGCCCCTCAAGCAACTTGCTCCCCCGCCCGCCGATGGCCAATCGCACCCGTTCGCCGACGGTGTGTCGTTGCAAAGCCGCAACCGCCTCGGGATCGTTGATGGCGACGAGGGCGCGGTCGAACTTCCGTTCGACAAAAGCGCGCAACAGAGAGGTCCCGTCGCCCGGCGCCCCTCCGCCGATGTTGTCGGAGGGCTCGGCCAACACGATCGGTCCATTGAAGGGTTTGTCGTAAGCCAGCGCGACCTCGTCCAAAACGTCACTCAACGGGCGTCCGGTGACGTTTCCCTGAGCCCGACGTTCGCGGGCCAAGTCGCACAGTCCGACCAGTTCCTCTTCGGCGATGGCCGGGTCCCCCAGCGTGCAGGCGGTGAAGCACACGCCGGTGTCGGGAGTGTCCGCATAAGCGAAGCCGCCGAACACGTTCACCGCGAGGATCTCCGGATGACGAGCTTCGATTTCCCGGGCACGGGTCTCCAGCAGCGACATCGGTTCGAACGCCGTTCCCGTGCCGGGAGGTGGCCACACGATGCCAGGCCGCGCATGCACGGTGCGGCACGTCGATCGTTCGGACATCAACCGTTCCAGTCCATAAGCCGCGTCCTTGGAGGCCGCGCACGCGTCGGCATGCGGGTTTTGGCGATAGGCCACGAACAGATTCGTCCGCGTACAAAACTCGGGCGAGATGTTCCCGTGCAGATCCAGCACGCCCGCGACCGGCATGTCGTCCCCCACGATCTCCCGCACCGCCGCCGCGACGGTCCCTTCGACATCCGGATCCCCTTCGGCGGCCATCGCTCCGTGCAGCACGAGAAACACCCCGTCGATTCCCCCCTCCGCCAAGGCGCGACGCAAGGTCTCCCGCAGGTGGTCGAGAAAATGGGAGACCACTTCCGCCGCGACAAGGGCCGACGGACTGGCACGCAAATCGACGGAGGGCAGGACGTTCCATTTCCTGTCCATCGCGACATCCAACACTCCTCCCAGCGGCGATCCATCACCGCGCGCCTCAAAGAGTTGCTCTCCGTAGCGAGCACCGAACTCGCTTAAGGGCGTCACCCCCTCCAAAAATGTGTGCGTTTCGTGAAACAGTCCCGCGACGACAACTCGGGAAGACGGGGGCATGAGCGAGGGCCTCGGGGGAAACGGATACGTGCCGTGTAGCACGCTCCGGGCGGGCGAATTGGTGTTGAGCCGCTACACTCGCTTCGGCGAGTGGATGCCTTGAAATACGATTCGAGCCAGACCCCGCAGAACGTATCCGAAATCACCGATGCACGCGACGATGTACCTGCCTTGGAAAAATCCCCTGGAGGCCAGCCCAATGGAACGCCGCATGGTTTGCCCGAAGATTCCCGGACCACTCTCGGCACTTTCGTGGCGCGGGGGTGGTTGGAGTGTGTTTGCCGGTTGGTTTCTCGGCGTGGCCGCGGTCATCGCAAGCGCAGGCCAAGCCCGTGCCGAGAGCAAACTGTTCGTCGTGGCGGGGGGCGGCTCCATGACGGAAGGGCCTGCCGCGGAATGCCGCCTGAACGCCCCGTTCGGCGTCGATTTCGACAGCGCCGGGCGGATGTACATCGTCGAGCTCAGCGGACAACGCATGTTGCGGGTCGACACGGCGGGACGATTGGCTTGGATCGGCGGAACGGGAGAGAAAGGCTTTCGCGGCAATGACGGTCCCGTGAAAACCGCACAGTTCAACGGCATGCACAGCTTGGCGGTCCTGCCGACGGACGACGTCGTGGTGGCGGACACCTGGAACAATTGCCTGCGCCTGTATTCGCCCAAGACGGGGACCATCGCGGGTTTGGCGGGCATCGGTGGACTCGAAAAATCGGACTCCGGTCCCGCAGGTTCGTCGGACAGCGTGCGGTTCTCGGGTCTGTACTGCGTCGCGCTGGAGCCGGGTGGCAAAAGCCTGGTGTTTGTCGACCTGGAGAACAAACGGGTGCGGCGACTGGACCTCGGCTCGCGCCAAGTCACCACCGTGGCAGGCAACGGCAAGGGGGGCAAATCGGCGGACGGTGACGTGGCGGCGGAATCGCCCCTCGTCGACCCTCGCGCCGCCGTAACCGCCCCCACAGGCGAGGTTTACGTGTTGGAAAGAGGCGGGCACGCTTTGCGGGTGGTTGACAGAGGCGGACACATTCGAACCGTCGCGGGAACGGGGAAAGCCGGTCACTCGGGGGACGGTGGCCCGGCACTCTCCGCCCAACTCAACGGTCCCAAGCATTTGTGCGTGGATCGCGACGGGACGGTCCTCATCGCCGACACCGAAAACCACGCGGTACGTCGTTACGACCCGAAATCGGGCCTGATCTCGGCAGTCGCCGGAACGGGCAAAAAGGGGATGGGTCAGAGCGGCAGCGCGCCGCTCGAGTGCGGCCTTCATCAGCCGCACGGCGTGTTCGTCCACAAGGACGGCACGCTGTACATCACCGACACGGCCAACAATCGGGTATTGGTGCTGAAGTGATCGGCGAGCCGCCCCGACATCTTGCGGGTGCATCAATGCTGACTTATGATACTTGCACGTGGATGCCGATGAAGTCGCTGGCGGGGACGTGGAAGTGTCTCCGAGGGAATAGGCCAATCGAGGAGTGACCAACCATGGGGCACGTCGAATCCGGGTGGTCGCACGCTCGTTTTTCGCGCCGATTCGCGGTGCAGGCCGGGTCGGTAAGCCTGTTGGGGCTGGGGGCGAATCACCTGAGAGCGCTGCGGGATGCGGCGGCCGCTGAGTCGGCGTCTGGCGGCGACGCGCGGGTGCCCGTCGCGCGGTCGGTGATCTACCTGTTCCTGTCGGGGGGACTGGGGCAGCAGGACAGTTTCGACCTGAAGCCCGACGCCCCGGCCGACATCCGTGGCGAATTTCGTCCGATCGCCACCAACACACCCGGCACTCACATTTGCGAGCACCTGCCGGAACTGGCCACGCGCAGCCATTTGTGGTCGTTGTGCCGGTCGCTCACGCATCCCTCAAACGACCATTCGCTGGGACATCACATCATGCTCACGGGGCAGTCGTTCGCCCCGCCGGGATTCAGTCCCAACGAGCCTCGAAGGAGCGACTGGCCCGCTTTGGCAGCGGTAGCAACGGGAGTGACTCGTCCACGCAACAACCTCCCCCCGGCGGTCGTGCTGCCGGAAAAGCTCGTGCATCGTTCGGGGCGGGTGATTCCTGGGCAGTTCGCGGGCATCATGGGCTCCAGACACGAGCCGTTTTTTGTCGAGTCCTCGGCGTTTCAGGCGGACGCCTACGGGGCCTATCCTGAATACGGATTCCATCACGCGACGGGCTTGCTGAACCCCAAGGGGTATGAATTCCAGGCGCCGAACCTGACCGTGCCGAAGGAGATGATCGAGGGTCGGTTCGGTCGGCGACTCGATCTGCTGGGAACCGTCGACCAGCAACGGCGCGACCTCGACCGCTACGCAACCGTTGCGAACTTCGATCGTTACCGGCAGGGGGTGGTCTCTCTGTTGACCGACCCCCGAACGCGGACGATGTTCGACGTACGGGGAGCTTCCGAAGAGGATCAAGCCCGCTACGGCAAGAACCTGTTCGGGTGGTCGATGCTGATGGCGCGGCGGTTGGTGGCGGGTGGCGTGAACCTTGTGCAGGTCAATCTTGGCAACAACGAAACGTGGGACACGCACGGCAACGCGTTCCCGAGCATGAAGAATTACCTGTTTCCGCCGCTCGACCGGGCGCTGTCGGCGTTGCTGGACGATTTGCAGGCTTCCGGCGAACTCGATTCGACGCTGATCGTCATGGCGGGGGAGTTCGGGCGCACGCCCAAGGTGTCGCACCTCCCGCAGCACTACAAATTGCCTGGCCGCGACCACTGGGGGAAGGTGCAGTCGGTATGGTTCGCCGGCGGGGGGACGGTTGGCGGGCGGGTGATCGGTTCGACCGACAAAACGGGTGGTTTTCCCGTGGGCGATCCTCAGACGCCCGAGAACCTGGCCGCGACGATTTATCACTCGCTGGGCCTGCCCGAAACGACCGCCTGGTTCGACGAGACGAACCGTCCGCATCAGATCTACCAGGGTTCGCCGATCGCCGGGTTGTTGTGAGCGCCGTGGGCGAGCTTGCGCTGCGGGGGTAGTGGCCGTTACAATCCGCGTCATGAACGCCATTCATGTTGCCGGTTTGTCGAAGCAGTACCGCGTGGTCCGCAAGCGCGAGGGGCTGTGGGCCTCGGTCAAGGGGCTGTTCCACACCACCTCGAAAACCGTGGAAGCCGTGCGCGGGGTCTCGTTCGAGATTGAACGGGGCGAGATCGTCGCCTTTCTTGGTCCGAACGGTGCGGGAAAGACCACGACGCTCAAACTGCTTTCGGGCCTGATTCATCCCACATCCGGTTCCGCGACTGTGCTCGGGCATGTCCCGTGGAAGCGGTCGATCGAGTATCGGCGGCGGTTCGCGCTGGTGATGGGTCAAAAGAATCAGTTGTGGTGGGACCTCCCGGCGCGGGAGTCGTTTCAACTCCATCGAACGATCTATCGCATCCCCAAGATCGAGTACGCGACCCGCGTCGACGAGCTCACGTCGCTGCTGGAAGTCGGCAAACTCGTCGACCAGCCGGTCCGGGAGTTGTCGCTGGGCGAGCGGATGAGGATGGAATTGATCGCGGCGCTGTTGCACGCGCCGGAGGTACTGTTCCTGGACGAACCGACGATCGGGTTGGACGTCGTTTCGCAGCGGCGGGTGCAGGAATTCCTGCGCGAGTATCAGCAAGAACGGGGCATCACCGTCATTCTGACGAGCCACTATATGAAGGACGTGCAGGCACTTTGCCGCCGCGCGATCATCATCAACGAGGGCGAAATCAAGCACGACGGCCCGCTGGCGGACATCACCGACAAATTCAACACTCACAAGGTCGTCGATCTGCAATTCGCGGGGACGGAACTTCCGCCCGGGTTGGAGCGGTACGGCGAAGTTGTGGAGAGCCGGCCGCCGCGCGCAAAGATCAAGATTTTGCGGGCGAAGGTCCCAGAAACACTGGCGGCGCTGTTGGCCGAGTATCAGGTCGAGGATGTCGGTGTGGGCGACCGCCCACTGGAGGAAGTGATCGCGGAGATCTTCACCGCCACACGTAGCGGGGACGATCGCGCGGCGGGTCCGGAGGGCGCGACGAAAGCGGGCGACGCGGCGAAAGCGGGGTCCCCCTGATGTTCGCGTCACTGGAGACAACCTGGACGATCCTGACGCTGAATGTGCGGGAGCGGCTGGCCTATCGGGCGGACTTCGCGTTCGCCACCTTGGTGCGATTTCTGCCGCTCGTCACGCAAGTGTTCCTGTGGGGAGCGATTTTTCGCGTCGGGACCGGGATCCAAACCGGCAAAATCCAGGGCTACGGCTACGGGGACATGATCGCCTATTTCCTGCTGGCCAACGTGGGGCGGGCGTTTTCGAGCATGCCAGGACTGGCTGGTTCGTTGGCTCGCGAAGTGCGAGACGGGTCGATCAAGCGTTTCCTGACGCAGCCGGTGGACCTGCTCGATTTCTACTTCTGGGCGCGGGTCGCGCACAAACTGGTGTACTACGTGGTGGCGATCGGCCCGTTCGCGCTGGTGTTCTTCCTGTGCCGGAAGTTCTTCGGACCGGCCCCCGACGCCTTCACGATCGCAGCGTTCGCCTGCTCGCTTCCGTTGGCGTTTCTGATCGGGTTCTTCATCGAATGCCTGATCGGCCTGTTCGCGTTTTGGTTCCTGGAGGTCAACTCGCTGATCTTCATCTTCATGATGCTGAACTACTTCCTGTCAGGCCACATGATCCCGCTCGACTTTCTCGCCAGCGTCCTGCCCGACTGGGGGATGGCGATCGTGACGCACCTGCCGTTCCAATACCTGTCGTACTATCCGGCGGCGGTGTGGCTGGGGCGGTTCACGCACGAGGAGTTGGCGTGGCACACCGGGTCGGCGGTGTTGTGGGCCGTCGGGCTGTGGATCGCCAGTCGATGGGCGCTGTCCCGAGGGTTGCGTCGATACAGCGCGTATGGCGGGTGATTTCCCCATATCGTGTCGTCCCGCCGGTGGCGAGAACGGATTCCGAACGCATCGACCGTAGCGTTTGGGCCGATTTTGACATGCGCCGCGCATGCCGACTGTGACGCCCGCGCCGCCGGGTGCACGGCGTGGCGGAGGCGTGCCCCCACATTCGCCGCTTTGAATAGAATTTTGGTAACTAGACCGCCGAACTACAGTGGCGTGTGTCTGTCAGCCTCTGTTCATATCGCCTCCGCCCCGCGGAGGACGTTCGGAGTCGAGTCATGGTCCGCGGTGTCCTGCGTGCGCTGGTGGCTGTCATAGCGGTTTCCGCCGGATCGTCCGGCATGTCGGTATTGGCGAACGATCCAAGCTGCGCGTGCCCGCCGGCTTACGGACCGAGTTGCGCCGCGCCGCAAGCTTGCGGTCCGGCGTGCTCGCCGTCGTGTGCGGCCCCCGGTTCGTGCGATTGCGAATGCCAAAGCGGCTGCCGCAAGAGTTGCGATTCTTGCCGTCCTTGCATCGTCAAGGTCATCAAGATGCGGGCGCCCCGGATGTGTTATGTGCGGGAAGCCCCTTACGCCGCCGTGACGCAAAGCGTCCCCGCCGTGTTGACCAACCAAAGCGCGTTCATGCCGGTGGCGTTCCAGGCGGTGGCCCTGCAAGCCGCCGCCGCGCCGCAAGCGGCCCCGCGACCCCAATCGGCCACGGCGGACTGCGATTGCGAGGACCTCCAAAAGCAGGTCAAGCAACTCCGGAAGGACGTGGACGAGCTTGCTGAAACCACGAATCGGATCACGAAGGTGTTGGAAAAGATCGACTCCAAATTGGACGGGCTGACCCCTTCGAAGTGATCGGTTTGTTCGCAACGCAGGATCACCAAGCTACAGGTTCGAGGCGATCACCAACGAAGCGCCGCCGGTCGGTTGAATCACCGACCGACGGCAAATATCGACGCAGCGACGATCACACATCAAGCCCGGCACGGATGCGGGGTTGAGCGGACAGGGAGGTCGACGAAAATGAATCTTTCGGACACGAGGAAAGTCGCGCTCTCCACCACCGCCGGTGCCCTGCTGTTTGGAGTGGTCTACGGACCGGGTGCCGCGTCGGCGGGCACCCCCAAGTGCGGAACGTCCTGCGTCCCCAAGCGGCAGGCAGTCGAGACGGTTTGCAAAGACGAGGAAGAGGCGGAGGAGCAATCGCTCGCCGCGCCGCAGTCCGCGGTCGCCCCGCAAGTCGGTTCGTACGCGGCCCCACCCCCTGTGGGAGAAGTGACCGGCGAATCGCGGTCCTGGGGTGTTCGCGGCATGTCGCTCACCTTGCCGGAAGTGCGTCTCGAGCTTCCCAGTTTGCAGTTGCCGAGCCTGGTCCGAAGCCGCCGCGGCCCCGAAATGCAGATCGAACGCAGCCGCGCGCCATTCGTCACCCAGCAAGCGGCCGTTTACGGACAAATGGCTCCGGGGGGCGTGCCGATGATGGCGGCGCCGCAAGCCGCCCCCCAGGCCGCTCCCGCCGCCGCGCCGCAGGCGGCACCCGCCCCGAAGTGCACGCCGCAACCGGACCGCTGCACGCAGGCGGATCGGGTGCGGAGATTGAAGCAAGACCTCGATTCGACGCGCGATCGCCTGCTCGCCATTCAAGAGACATTGCAACAGGAGCTGGCCGAGGCCGAGGCCGCCTCGGCGGAAGCGGAAGCCGAAGCGGCGGCTGTGGAGGAACTGGACGCCCCCGCCGAAGAGACGGTTCGTCCCGCCTCGTACGGCGAGCGGGCGTCGCGAGGTGCGGTATCGCGTCGTGCGGCCCCGCAACGTGTCGAGGTTGAAGAGCTCGAAGAGGTCGAGGAAGAGGGGTTGACCGAGGACGAAGTTGCTCCGGAAGACGAGTACGCCGAGGACGAGGTGCTCGTCGGTCGTCGGAGCACCCGATCCGCCCCCACGCGCGCTGTCGCGAAGAAGACTTCCGGCAGACGCTCCGCCGCGGACGAATTCGATGCGTCGTTGCGCCAACGTGCCGCCGTCAACGCGAGATTGGCCCGCAGTTACCCGACCTTGGCCGACGAAGCCGAAGCGGAACTCGAACTGGATCAACGTCGGGAAGTCGCCCGCAAACCGTCGCGTTCGTCCCAAACATCGTCGTCCCGCACCCCGGTGCGGAGCGGCCCGGTGGATCGACCACAACGCTGGGTCGAAGCCGAGGACGAGTACGTCGAAGAGGCGGTGGTCGCCCAAACACGCCCCGCCACGGTGCGCAAGGCGACCGGAGCGCCCAAGTTGCCGACGCGGAAAGCCAGCCGCTGAACGGCCACGTTTTCCAGGACTCGATTGCCGTTCTTTACGGAGCGGTCAACCCTTCGGCGGTGCGGCCTTGGCCGAGGGGGGATTCCGGACACAGCGGAATCCGGTGTGGAACACCCCCGAGCCTTGCTCCCCCTTCATGCGCGCCGAAACGCGATAGCCGGTGCAATACGTTTCGCTGCACATGAACGAGCCTCCCCGCTGCACCCGCTTTGGAATGCCCGGTTCGTCGGGGTCGTGGCTGCTGCCTGGCCCGGCCGGATTGCGCGCGGGGGAGTAGGCGTAGTACTTCGGCTGATAGTTGTCGGCGCACCACTCCCAGACATTCCCCGACATGTCGAACAGGCCGTACTTGTTGGCGGGAAACGCTTTCACCGGAGCCGTCGTGCGGAAGCCGTCGCCGCCGGTGTTGGCGTAGGGAAAGTCCCCCTGCCAGATGTTGCACAGCCACTTGCCATCGGGGTTGCGTTCGGTTCCCCAAGGGAACTCGGCTCCTTCGATTCCCGCTCGGGCCGCGTACTCCCACTGCGCTTCCGTGGGCAACTGTTTTCCCGCCCATTTGGCGTAGGCGACGCAGTCGTCCCACGCCACGTGCACGACGGGATGGTCGAGGCGATCGGCGATGTCGGATTCGGGCCCGTCGGGATGGCGCCAATTCGCGCCGGGGATGTACGTCCACCAGTTGTACGCCCCTTGCGCCTCGTCGAGTTCTCCCGCCGGTCGCCGATAGCAGATCGAACCCGCCTTGTTGAACTCCGGTTTGATTTCGGCGTTCTCGTATCCGGGAGTCCGCCGCAGCGCTTCGACCGACGGGGGCTTTTCGGCGAGGGTGACGTACCCTGTGGCGTCCGCGAACTCCGCAAACTGTCGATTGGTGACTTCCGCCTCGTCCATCCAGAAGCCGTCCACCACGACCGAGTGAACCGGGCCTTCGTCCGGCTTGCTCCCCGGTCCCTCCGCCCCCATCGCAAACCGTCCGCCGGGAATCCACACCATTCCGGTCGGGCGTCCGGTAGGTTCCTCGACCAAGACCGGGCGTTCGTCCGCGAGCTGGTCCCGGTCGTCCCCCGATGACGGCTCGGAGACGTGCGTCCCTTCGGCGGGAGCCGTGGGGATGTGTGCGGGGTCGAGGGCTCGCGGTTTGCCGCCAAGCACGAACGCCAGGGGGATGGCGAACAACGGCAAAGCGACCCACATCCAACGCAGTGGCGATGCCATCGTTTTCAGCGCAGGAGGAGTCGAAGGTCGTGAGTCGGGCATGTGAGACAGAACCGCTGGGAGTAGGGGCGAGGCGACGAAGGCGGTTGGCCGACGATCGTGGGTCGGTCAATTTTCAACGAGTCCTCTGGTGGCTTGGCGGCGGAGACGGTTAACCTTGGAGCGCCGACAGCCCGCGCCGGTGGCCCATCAAGCCCGCGATGACACGTCGAATCGGCCTCGTCGGCGACACCCTCGCAAATGCGACTTTCCCACTTCGGGCACATTTCGCGGGTTCGACCTCTCTCCACGATAACTCCGAGTCCACTCGCGCGGGAACCGACTGCGTTCGGGAAAGGTGATATCCCCGTGACAGCCGCACCGTTTGAAGAGCTTTCCGAAGAGCGCGATGTCGCTCGTTCGGAGCCGAGGCAAGGTTCACGGCGTCGATTTCCCGTGCGCTTGGGCCTGTTGATGTGGGTTTGCGTGTGCGTGGGGACGGCTGCAGGGCAATCCGAAAAACTGCCCGCCGCGTCCCCTCCCGATTCCCTTCCGCGCGCGGAATTGACCGTTGAGGAAATCGGCGCCGCCATCGTTGACTTGGGCCATGACGATTTCGCCGTGCGGGAAGCGGCGACGAAGAAGCTCGGCAAGGCCGGTGTGGCGGCGGTCAAGCCGTTGGCCGCGGCGGCAGAACACGAGGATTTGGAAGTCGCGATCCGCGCCGTCCGGGTGCTGGATGCGATGTTTCGCGCGGATGACGACGTGGCCAACGAGGCCGCGGAGCGCGAAATCGAACGGTTGGCCAAGTCGAAATCTGCCGTCATCGCGGAGCGTTCGCGCGGGACGCTGGAAAGTCTGACGGCCGTTCGCGAGCAACGGGCCATTCGGGCATTGGTGCGAATGGGCGCGGAAGTGGAACTGACTCAGGATTTTGGCCGCAACCCGCAACGAGGATTTCTCATGGGGCAACGCGACATCGGTCAGAAACGCAACGTGCTGCTCAACGAGGATTGGAAAGGGGGTGACGACGGATTGGAGCAGATCCGCAAGATCACCGATCTAAACGCGATCTACATCACGCCCGGCGCCAAGGTGTCGGCCGAGGCGTTCGATCGACTCGAACGGGACGTTCCGAACAGGGTGCAACGCCGTGGTTCGGGCATGCTGGGGATCATGGCGGACGCGAGTCCGGATGGGTGCGTCATCACCGGCATTACCGAAGGAGGGCCTGCCGACGAGGCGGGGCTGGAGTTGCAAGACTTGATCCTGTTGTACGACGACGAAGGGGTGACCGACTTCGACCAAGTCATCAAGAAGACGTTCGAGTTTCCGCCCGGCCGCGTTATCGAAGTGACCGTGTTGCGCAGTGGCGAGATACTCAGGATCCCCGTCAAGCTCGCCAAATTCAGTTTGAAGCCGCGCCGCGCCCAACCGGAGCCTGAAGGGCGGGGGCGTTGATGCCCGAGGCGATGACCGACTGGCGGCGGGCTGCGATCGACATCTGGCGCGCGGGTGTGAACGCGGTGGATTCCACGCGTTTGGTCGCAGCGCGTTTGGAAGTCGACGGAACGCGACTGCGTATCAACACGGGGTCCGGGGCCGACCCGATCATCCACGAATTTGGTACCGACGCGCGACTTCTGGTGGTGGGCGCGGGCAAGGCCGGGGCCGGCATGGCCGAGGGGGTCGAGCGAGTGTTGGCGGGCACGCCGCTGGAGTCGCGTGTGAGCGGTTGGATCAATGTGCCGGCCGACTGTGTGCGTCCGACCCGTGCGATACATCTTCATCCCGCCCGTCCAGCCGGCGTCAACGAGCCCACGATCGAAGGGTGCGCGGGGACGGAGCGCATTCTGTCGCTGGTGGCCGGAGCCGGTCCCGCGGATTTGGCGCTCGCGCTCATTTCGGGCGGGGGGAGCGCGTTGCTCCCGGCGCCGGTGGACGGGGTGTCGCTGGACGACAAGCAGCGCGTGACGCGGATGCTGTCGTCGCGCGGGGCCGACATCCGCGAATTGAACACGGTGCGGAAACGGATCTCGCGAGTGAAGGGGGGTGGGTTGTTGCGCGCCGCGAAGTGCCCGATCGTGGCACTCGTGATTTCCGATGTCATCGGCGATCCGCTCGAGATCATCGCGTCGGGCCCCACCATTCCCGACTCGTCCACCGCCGCCGACGCGCTGGCGGTCCTCGAACGCTTCGATTCCGGATTGGTCGACACGCCTGCGTCCATCGTCCGGGAGCTGCGTCGTCAACAGGTGGTGGAATTGCCGGACGCGTCGGTTGCTTCGGGAACTCCGAGACCGACGGCGCACAATCTGGTGATCGGCAACAACAAAGTCGCGTGCGACGCCGCGATGGCGGAGGCGATCCGATTGGGCTTCGACGCGCGCCTTGTGGCCACCGACCAGGCGGGCGTCGCCGAAGAGGTGGGGAGGGACTTGGCGCGACTGGCCGTCCGCGTGCGCCAGGAAGGCGGCCCCCATTCTCGGCCCGTCTGCCTGGTGAGCGGCGGCGAACCGATCGTCCGTTTGGCACCCTACGAAGGACCGCGCAAAGGTGGACGCAACCAACAATTGGTGCTGGCGGCCCTTTCGGATTTGGAGGCCCTTTCCGAGTTGGGCGGCTGTGCGGGAATCACATTCCTGTCGGGGGGGACGGACGGCGAGGATGGTCCCACCGACGCCGCCGGGGCCGTCGTCGACGCGGAACTTGTGGCGCGGACTCGCGCGGCGGGACTGGTCCCCGAGTCGTATCTGGCGATCAACAACGCGTACGCGTTCTTCGACCGGGTTGGTGGTCTTGTCCGTACGGGGCCGACTCACACCAACACGATGGACGTGCGTGTGGTGTTGATCGCGCCGACCGAGACTTCGTCAGAGCCTCCGGGGTCGGTTGACATTTGACGGTACGCGGCTAGAACCGTGTCCAGCATCAGTGACCGCGCTTCGACCGAATTGGGTTTCGAGTGCGCGTGGTTGCTGTTCACTGTCAAAATCCTCGTTTCGCAACAGGTACAATTCGTTATGAGTGGCCCCATCGTTCGGACCGGAACCAACCCCGCATTCTGGAACAACTGGGATGCCGCATTCGGCGGCAAGGGGGCGAAGAGTTCGTCCTCCAAGGCGGCGGCGAAGAAGGGAGCGGCCAAGAAAGTCGCGGCGAAGAAGGTTGCCGCCAAGAAGGCCACGGCGAAAAAAGCGGTCGCCAAAAAGAAGAAGTGACGGCTTCTCCCCGCACTCCGTCGCCGTGATGGCGCGGACGGCTCGGTCGGTCGCGGACGGCTCCCATGACACGGTCGAACCCGCTACCGTTGCCGGTCTCTCCTTCGCGGGATCGTTGGGTGGCCGTCGCGCTCGTGTCGGTGTGCGCGGTGCTTAACGCGTGGTTGCCCGGCCCGGTCGGCGTCAACGAGCCTCATTGGCTGTGCAAGGCGCGGCACTGGTTCGATCCCGCGTACTGTCCGGGGGATTTCTTCCTGGATTCGTACAATGCGCACGCAGTGTTCCTGTGGTGCGCGGGTTGGTGCACCCGCGTCTTGTCGCTCGAGACGCTGGCATGGGGAGGTCGCGCGTTCGCGGGAGCGTGCCTGGCGGCGGGGGCGGTGCGACTTTGCCGGGCGCTCGGTGGAAGGCCTGGAGACGCGACCCGCGCGGTGCTGTTGTTCGCCGTGTTGCAATGGGTCGGCAACTTCTCGGGCGAGTGGGTCTTCGGCGGCTTCGAGGCGAAGCCGTTCGCGTGGGCCGCGCTGTGGTGGGGGTATGCCGAGCTGATCGAGCGGCGGTGGATTCGCGCGGCGGCGTGTGGCGGTTTGGCGATCAGCCTGCATCCGGTGGTGGGGG
Source organism: Planctomycetales bacterium (assembly GCA_044359065.1). Lineage (GTDB taxonomy): Bacteria > Planctomycetota > Planctomycetia > Planctomycetales > Planctomycetaceae > JAIXZD01. Next base: position 26,535 of record JBIKMW010000076.1, read on the forward strand.
CGTGGGGTGTGCTGGCGGCACTGGCGGCGACGGCGGGGTCACTCGCCGGACGCCTTCACGCCCGCAGTGCAGCGCACCCCGACAGAACTCCTCGCGAGGCTCGCCACGTTGACGACATCGGGACGAGGTCCGATGCGGACCGGTCGTTCTCCGTTCGCACGTTGCTGGTGACCGGCTTCGTGGGCACGCTCTGTGCGCTACCAGGTCTGGTTCCCGCGATCGGGCTGTTGAAATCGGCACCGACTCCCGAGATCTCCGCTCAGGCCAATCACATTCAGGTCTATCTGCGTCTGCGACACCACCTCGATCCGACGGCCTTTCTTCCCTACGCGTACCTGTGGTACGGAGTGCTCGCGGTCGTCTGGTTCTCACTGCACCGAACGAGCCGACCTCCCGAGGTCGCGAGATTTCGGGGTGTGGTCTCGGCGTCGATCCTGTTCGCATTCGTGGGAATCGCCCTAGGCTGGTGGCCAATCATCGCGGACGCCGCCGGACTGCAGCCCAAGTTTCCGGTCGAATCACTCCTGAAGTTCTATCCTTTCCGCCTCGCGGATGCGTTGCTCCCTTTGGGCTTGGCCTTGGTCTGGAGCGTTCGAACATCAAACCGACCTTGGCCGAAAAACATCGAGTGGATCGCCCTGCTCGCGGCGGGAAGTCTGGCGGTGTTCGTTCCCTCTCCGCTCAATTCGAGGGACGTGGATCGGCGGTTGGACCAACCACTCCGCGACGACTGGAACTCGATGTGCGTCTGGATTCGCGAACAGACACCCACCGACGCGCTGTTCGTAACGCCGACATTCGGCTGGGAGTTCAAATGGCGGGCGGAACGGGCGGAGTTTTTTTCGCCCAAAGATTGCCCGCAAGACGCCGCCGGAATCGTGGAATGGAAACGCCGCGCGGACGTGTGGCGCGATTGGCGCAAGCAATCGTTCGACAGCGGCGTGACGGCGGACGAACTTGCGAACCTCGCCCGACTCACACAGGCCACGCACTTGCTCATTCACAAAGACATTCCCGTGCGTACCCCGCCGATCCACACGTCGAGCAAGTTCGCCGTGTACCGGCTCGCTCCGCGCAATGGACGCGCGGAATGATTCCGATTGACTCGCCCCGCCGAGACGAACCGCTGCCATTTCGCCAGCCACATCCTGGAGTTCCGATGCCGGAAGAAATGTTCGATGTCGTCGACGCCGACGACCGGGTCCTGGAGCAGCGGCCCCGTTCCGAGGTGCATCGCCTGAAACTGCTGCATCGGGCCGTGCATGTGTTTGTGTTCAACAGCCGGGGCGAGTTGCTCATCCAGCTCCGTTCGGCGACCAAGGACGAGGCGCCGCTCACGTACACCTCGTCCGCCTCCGGCCATGTTTCGGCGGGAGAAACCTACGAAGAGACCGCACCGCGAGAACTGCGGGAAGAAGTCGGACTTGTCGCCCCGCTGCGATTCGTCGTCAAGCTTCCCGCCTCCCCGGAATTGGCGCGCGAGCACTCGGTCCTTTACGAGACCGTGTGCGACGACCCGCCCGTCCCGGATCCCGTCGAGTGTGAACGCGTCGAGTTCGTCGACCCGGACCACCTCGAAGCCTGGATCGCGCGCGAGCCACAGAAATTCTCGACCCCATTTCTGACGCTGTTTCGATGGTATCGGGCAAATCGCAGGCTTTCGTAAGCCGCCGACCGCGCAAGAAAAAGCCTCGTTGATCGCTTCTGGACAGCTGCGATCAACGAGGCTCGATTTTCGTTCAAACCGATCCGGTATCACGGCTGCCGTTCCACCGTCGCTCCTTCGCGAATGGCATACAACCGCGTCCCGGTCCGCACGTAGAACGTCCCCCCCGCCGCCGCAACGCCGTAGACGATCGGGTCGCGTGAGTCACTGGCCGAGTTTTCGCGGCGCTTGCGGAAATCCTCCGCCATCACCTTGATCTCGTCGACATCGAGCGCCCCGTCGCCGTTCTTGTCGCCACTCGCCATCCGCTTGAGGTCTTCGGGAAGTTCGGTCAGCTCGACCTTACCATTGCCGTTGGCGTCATGCTTGAGCAGCATACCGGCGAAGCCCCCCTGACCGCGCGGACGCCCACCCGTTCCGGCTTGCGCCCCACCCGCTCCGCCGCCATGCTCGCCATGTCCCATTCCCCCCTTGGTCTCCTTGTAGGTAAGCGGGGCCGGTGGATTTTTCGGGTCCCAAAGCGGGTTCATCGCGACTTCCTCGTAAGCGGGTCCCACCTTCAGGACCGTCGTCCCTCCCTCCTTGCCGAAGATGTACAGCAAGTCACCGACGACGACCGGAGTAGTCCACGTCGGGCCCCCCAACCGCTTCGCGAAGTGCTCTTTGCCCGTCGTGCGGTCGAGACAGTAAATCACCCCCACCCGGCTGACGTAGTACACGAACTCTCCCGCCACGACGGGGCTGGCGTAATCGCACATCGCCTTCTCGGCCCGCCACACCAGCTCGAACTTCCCATCCCCCGTGCTCTTCAGGCAGCAGTTCGACCTGGCCACGTTGCCGTCGCTGTCGAAGTCGGACTTCGCCGCGCCGAGGAACAGCTGGTCGCCAATCAGCACCGGCGAGGGGACCGAATTGCCGCTCAGGTCGGTCATCGACCACACCACATCGCCATTCTTCGCGTCGTACACATGCGCCGCTCCGGCCGTACTGATCGCCACGAATTCCCGATCCCCGCTACGGAAGGCGATGGGCGAACTCCACGACTTCGACGACTTCCGGTCGACCTTCCACAGGTTCTTACCGGTTTCCTTGTCGAGCGCCACGAGGTACGACGGGCCGTCGTGCTGGCAGTTGATGAACAGCGCCGTCTCGGACTGCGCGGGGGAACTTCCCAGGCCGTGATGATTCTGATACTCGCCGTACTCCTTCACGAGCGACCGTTCCCAACGCAGCTTCCCTTCGTGATCGACGGCGACCAAGTTGCCCCCCTCGAAGAAGGCGTACACCCCCTTCGCATCGGCCAGGGGAGTCGGAGCGGCCCGCGCCACGGCGTAGTTCGAGTGCTGATGCTGCGTCGTGTCGATCTGCACCCGCCACTTCTGCTCACCGGTCTTGCCGTCATAGGCGAGGACGGCTCCGACTTCCTTCATCGGCCCCTCGACGGCGATCAGGCACACCGTCCCTTCCCATACGATGGGGGTCGATTGACCGTAGCCGGGCAACTCGACCTGCCAGGCGATCCCCTGTTCGGGAGACCAGCGCAGCGGATAATTCGCCTGGGACGCGCGGGACGAACCGCCGTTGCGGAACTCGGACCAGTTATCGGAGCCGACGGGATTTGCCGCCAGCAGGACAGACAGGACAACAGTCTTGAGCATGGCTCACCTTGTCAAAGAATCACAAAGAGCGCGGCAGTCGTTGTAAATCCGCTTGGAGACACTTGTCGTCCGACTCGATCACGAACCCGAGACCGAGCCCCCCTCGGGGACCACGATCTCCAAGGGGCCGCCACCTCCGGACCAGTTCACCACCAGTGGGGACTTCGCTTTGTCGGAATAGACCATCGGGAGTGGCAGCACCTCTCCTCCGGCGGACTCCAGCGCCACCCGGAATCGCCCAGAATGCAACTCGACCCCCTCCGCCGTTTCTTCATGACGGAGCACAAACTTCCCGTCCGCATCGGTGGTCCCCACCGCCACTCGGTCGCCCGATTCGGCATACAGCGAGATTCGCAAGCCGGTCAGGACGGCCCCCCGGAACTTCACGGTTCCGGGGGTACCGCCCGCGGCCACGACTGAACCGGTCCCGCAACCACTGGGCCAACACGCGAGCACGCAAGCCAACGACCTCACGGCCAGGGATACCCGTGCCGTTCCCTGCGGACATTCCCGGCGAATCGAACAATCGTCCATCGATTTTCACCTCGGCGGTTCACGAAAAAGCACTCACCGCAAGTGATGGGGAGAGCACCACTCGCTGTGCCAACTCCGCCGGAATCACTCGGGCGGCGAGACCGTCTCGCCGCCGCTGCGACTGTGCAACGCACGGGTCACACCGATATCGCTGCTCTCACCAAGGAACCGCACCGCGCCGTCGCCAAACACCGCGTGTGCGCCGCCGGTGTGCATGCTGCGTGGTCCAGCGAAGATCGTCCCGTGCAAGCCGATATCGGGCACGAACCCGTTCACCTGGTTGTAGCCGTTGGTGATGACCGCGTGGGCCAAGCCCCGGATCCATGCATTGCCGCGCCCGGTGCGACCTTGTCCCCCCGGCCAACTCGTCGCGACCGCCATCACGGACGTCAGGTCGGGATTGGAAACGAGCCCGGCCGGCCATCCGCCCGATCCGCCCGAATACCCTGGACCGGTTCCGGGGCTGGTCCCCGTGCCACTCAACATGTTGCGGTACGGCCTGGGGGGCTGCGTCCCAGCAGCCAGGGTCAGGTCGGTACCGCCACCGCGCACCGATTCGCTCATCACCACGGTGTTCGAGGTGCCATCCGTGAAGTCGCGGAATCGCACGCTGGAGTTGATCCAGACCGGCCCGTCCGTCGTGTGACGGTCGTCGTAGTTCGTCCCCGTCCCGCTACCCGTGCTCATCATGTAGTTGTTGGCACCGAAAGTGAACGAGGGGGCACCGGCGGCGGAGGAAATCGGATACGTGTACTTGCTCGGCGCGGGATCGCTCGGGCAGAGCAGCGCGGGGAGCGCCTGCGAGGACGGGACGACGAACACCGGGTTCAGCGTCTGGTTGGGGAACGTCCCGGTCAAAAGCGGTTGATTGAAATCGATGATGTTGTACAGGCTCGCCTGGTCCATGTACGGCAGCAGTCGCGCTTGCGGCGAGAAGCCGCTCGCGCCTGAGTTCATCGGCAGCGTCGTGAACGAGCTTTCGTAGTTGTGAATCGCCAGCCCCAATTGCTTGAGGTTATTCCGGCACTGCGACCGCCTGGCCGCTTCGCGGGCCTGTTGCACCGCTGGCAAGAGCAGCGAAATCAGGATCGCGATGATCGCAATCACCACGAGCAACTCGATCAGTGTGAATCCGCGTCGCGATGGACGCGAGCCGTTTCGAAACATGTGACACCCCCATTGGTTTTTGAAGAACGACGCCCCGACAACAGGACGCCGAAGTGTGCCACTGCTGGCTCGTCCAGCAGTGCGAAACTCGGACAGGCGCATGAACAGCACCAGTTCCGTCAGGCACAGCCTGACCTACGAATTCACTTCCCCAGCAGCGTGTGCTCGCTGAACCGCATCGACATCACTCGCCACGCCTTGGTCCCACCCGGCAATTGCCGACGGGGGTTCTCCGCACCGGCGCTCTCTGTCGAGACCACGCGCACTTCGGCGGGGAGCAGCACGCAGGACACTTCCACCCACTCGCGCGACTCGACATCCGTTTCGATCAGGTTTCCGTTCAGGTCCCAGAAACTCGTCGACGACGCGGTTGGAATCGCCCGTCCATCCGCCAGCGTTTTGGCCGCAAGAATGGTGATCGTCTGCTTGCGTTCGCCGATCTGTCGGGCGGCGGCCGCGAGTTGGCCGTTGCGGGTCCAGAAGCGGCTGGCGAACGGATCGTGAATCGGCACCAACTCGGTCCCGCGAGCGTTGGAGTCCCCCGCACCCGCGAAGGCGACTTCCGCCAGCATTCGGGGGGGGCCAGCCGAGACCTGTGATTGCGGCTGACCCACGTTCCGCTGAGCGCGGTGCCACGCCATCGACTCGACCCACTCCCGAACCTCGTACACCAGTTCGGCATGAGCGTCAGCCATTTCGACCTTCGCAGTCCCATCCGCTCCGATCTCGACCGTCCCCTTCCCCTTCAGCCCCTGGTATTCCGCCTCGATCTTCGCCCGAAATCCCGTGAACTCATCTCCCCACAACGACTGTGACTTCAGCACCTTTCCCAGCGTTGCGGCGGCTTCGGAATCCGCCTTCAGCGCCGGAGCGGTCTCCCCATTCGAGATCGCATAGGTCAAGGTCGTGATCTCGCGCTTGGCGTCGTACTTCATGCCATCACGTTCTCCCGCTTCGGGGAGCGTCCGCATCGCGACGACCCCATAGGCGCCGGGCCCTTCGCTCGGCACGACGACCGCCCCCGTCGCATCGGTCGTGTACTTCACCATGTCCGACTTCGGCCCGCTGAACCGGACTTCCGCTCCGCCGAGCGGCTTCCCACCCGACATCACGGTCAGCACTGTTTTGTCGCCATCGATCCGCGCGAGCACCTCGAGGTTCGCCAGCTTCGGCGAGCCATCCAGTCGTCCCCAATCCGACGGCTCGGCGACGTACCGCTTGGCCGTGAAGAGAATCAGTGACGGCTTCGGGCCATGCGATGACACACCGAAGTCGCACGTGGCGACAATCGCCGCGGGACCGGAGTGTTCCATGTCGGTGACGAAACACTCGGCACGCGGGTGATACCGCAGAGCGAGCGGCAA
>JBIKMW010000077.1:0-32834 GCA_044359065.1 Planctomycetales bacterium
TGAGGCGGATCTGCGTGGCGTCGTTGACGACGCTAGAGCCGTTCAGGTTGAACGTCCCCGCCTGGAATTCGACGAAGCCCGATCCCGCGTTGAGGGACTGCACGCCGGAAGCGGTCCCCGTATTCAGTAAGGCGTCCGCATTACCAGTGGTGAGGGCCGAGAGGCTGGACGTTCCCGCGAGCGTGATCGGATTGGTGGACGATCCGATGCCAGTAGTCCGGGCGAGCAGGTTCACGCTGGACGGTGCGGTGATGAGCGGAGAGGCGGATGAGGTCGTCGTGATCGTCGAGCCGTCGAGTTCCACACCCGACGTGACCGAGATCGCTCCGGTCGAAGTGAACGAGATGCCCGCGCCGGTCAGTACCCGCAATCGTGCCGCGGACGAGGTGAGCGTGATCCCGGAGTCGATCGTGGCCGCGCCGGCGGCGGAATTCCCGACCGTCAGGAACTGGCTCCCCCCGACGGTGATCAGATTCAATTCCGTGTTGCTGAGGGCCAGCCCCGTCGCACCGGTCCCCAAAGTGATCTGGGTTCCAGCCGTGGCCGTTCGCAGCTCAACCCCGTTCGACCCGTTGATCGCGGCCCCCAGCACCATGTCGTTGGCAAACAGGAAGACCGTCCCCGCACCGGCGGTGATGGTCCCGGTCCCGGTCGTCGTGAGGGTCCCGGTGGCCTGGACCGAGACGGATCCCCCGGTGGCCGAGACGGGGTTGTCGATGGTCAGGCTGTTGGCTTCGATGATCTGGACATTGCCGGACGTGGTCGCGGTGGCCGACAGCCGTTCGATGTTGGTTTCGAGGGAGTCATTCGTGCCGATCCCCGTCGCGCTGGTGAGGATCGCCGTACCGGTTGCGCCGAGAATGGTGATGTTGGCCGAGGCCGCGTTGGTATCGGAAATCGAGCCGCCTGTCGCATTGAGCGTCAGGACCATGTTGTTCGCGAGTGTGATCGAATCGACCGTCATCGAACCGCCGCGGACGGTCAGGTCGTACGCCTCGCCACTCAAATCGATGTCGTCGATGTCCGTCGTTCCCGTCCCTGCGTTCAGACCGATCGTGACGGAGGTGGATGTCGACAGGTTCGTCAGGTCCGTGTCGGAGACATTGAAGCCCCCCGCCCCGCCGCCGATGCCGATCGCGTCGCCACTGTTCTTGGGTTGCAGGACAATGATCCCGCCGGTCGTGACCGTGCCGGAGATGTCGATGTCGCCGGACTGGGTCGACAACGTGCCGCCGATGGACGAGGCGGCGATGTTCAGCAGGTTCGTGTCGCGGAGCACGACATTCCCCCCGCCCCCGGTGGTCGTCACCGCGACCGTCCCGGTGAAGTCGTTCGCCTGGTTGTCGAGGTTGACCGTGTTCGCCCCGGCGGAAACGGTCGTGTTGCCGGTGACGGTGACCACGCCCGTGAGGTTGACCCCCGCCGCCGTGAGGGACGCAGCCCCACTAACGGAGACATTCCCCGCGCCGGTCAGTGCTCCCGCCGTGGTGACCGTGATACCACCGGAAAGGACCGTCGTGCCGTTGATCGCCACGCTGTCGGTTCCCACTCCTGTGAGAATGCTGAGCGAGGTAATGGCGGCGGTTGCCTGCACTCCGGAGACGGTGATCGTGTCGTTGCCATCGGTCCCGCCGGTGACGGTGTCGACCGTAATGGAACCAGCCCGGACGCGGGCGGTCTCGAACGCCACGCCGTTACTGGTCCCGGAAATCACGACGGCGGGAGTCGTGCCATCCAGCAGGAACCCGTCGGCCAACGTCACGGCATCGTTCGAGTTCGGCAGGTTGAGGGTGAAATCGCCGACGTTGTCGAAATCGACCGGTTCGAGACCGGTGAACGAAATCGTCTTGCCGCCGATGACGATCGACCCGTTGCCGAAATCCGCGGGGTCTGGCTTGTACGTCGGGTTTTGTGAGCCATTGCCCTTGATGACGAGTGTGTCGCCCGGCGTCGCCGTTTGCCCTTGGCCGTTGACTGAGATTCCAGCGGGGATCGGATTGCCGGTGGTGAAGTCGATGGTGATCGTGTCGTTACCGTCGCCACCGTTGATCGTCAACAGCCCCACACCGAGGTCCGTCCAATTACCACCGTTGACGCGAATCTGCGGAACTCCAGCGTTGACTTTGACTTCGACTGAGTCTGCCCCGGCCGTTCCATCGACCGCCACCGTACCAGTGAGGTTGTTGATCAATGCGACGTTGTTGAGAGTGATCGTGGCCGGAACCGGATTGGTGATCGGAGGAGTACCGGAAACCGTCAGGTCCTTAAGCGTGACGGCGGACGCACCGGTTAAGGTTGTGACCCCCGCCCCCGCACTCCCTGCGATCACGGTGCTCGCGGGACCAGCCCCGTCCAACGTGAGATCGCGGTCGATGGTCACAGTTTCAAAGAATGTCGCCGCAGGCAAGGAAACGGTTCGGGCGGAACCCGTCAACGAACCGTCCGCCAAGCTCGCAATCGCCTCCGCAATCCGAGATCCGCCGCCGAATTGGTTTCCGAGAGTGTGGACAATCAGGCTGGATGCGTCGTGCTGAAAACCCGTAGCCGATAGGTTGGTGTCACCTAAAGCCAGAATCGGAGAAAAATCGATCTGGCCAGCCCGCGCGCCACCCAAAGTGACGGCGGCCGGGTTCGTCGTGCCGAAATGGTTGAGAGACGTGTTCAGGATGGCGGTGCCAACTCCGGTCCCGTAACCAATCGCCGCAATACTGTTCCCGGACAAGTCATTGTGGCGAATGACGACGGTCGCGCCGTCGATGTTTGCCCCGTCCCTTACTCCGATCCCCCGAGCAGACCCGTTGAATTTGTTGTTCTCGACGGTGACTGTACCGGTGATCGTCCCGTTCAAGCTCAACGCCCCGCGTCCAGAAGTATTCGTGGCAAGGTTTGAACTGACCACTTCATTGGACGTAACAATCGACGTCCCACTGGGGTTGGAAAGCTGAATTCCGTGGCTTCCGGCCGCCGTGATTTTGTTGCCGGTGATCGTGATCCCGGTCGCACCCTCGCTCTGAATTCCTGCCGCCGCGATTGTGTGGAACACATTGTCGGAGACAACCGAATTCAATGTGGAGCTTGACGGACCGGTTCGATTGATCTGCAGCCCGTTTCCGCCGATTACGCCGGAAACGAAGTTGTCGTGAAACGTGACCGTATTGCTGGCCGTCGTGGTGGAAGCAACGTCGATGGCGACCTGCCCGGACGAAATGAACCGGTTTTTCCCGAGCGAAATTGTCGCGTTGATTCCAGCACCAACGCCGTTGTTGAAAAAGAACGCGCCTTCGGGCGACGACACCTGGAAGCCACGAACGACAACGGTCTTGTCCGCCCCGGTATTGCTCAACAGGAAACCGGTTCCAGCAGCGGGGTTAACCAACGTTTCCGCAATCCGACTGCCGGTATTCGGGCTGATGGCGTGATTGGCCCCCAACAGCGAAATCGAACGGTCCAACGACACGTTCTCGGAAAACGTCCCTGCCGCGACATTGACCGTATCGTCCGCCGTAGCGGCCGAGATCGCCGAATTGATGGTCGAGAACGCATCGGTTCCGAAAGTCAAACCAGACTGCTCACCCGCTGGATGCGCAGTCCCTCCTGGGTTCCAAGTCACCGTGTCGCCCACCGACAGGACCGTGTTCAAATCGTTGTCCCCGGTAAGGACAAAGTCCCCGGGATTGTCGACATACAGTGTCGCCAACAGCGCCCGGTCTTCCAGCACCTCCCCCTTCGGCGCCACCCACACGGTTCCCCAACGGCTCGCGTCGTCGATGCGGCGGGCTTGGCGGCGGACATGGCCGCGGACGAAACCGGACTTCAACGCTTCGAGCCAGGAGAGCAGCAGCATGTTGGATTCCTTCGCGGTGGATCGAAGAGGCAACTCTGTAGGGATAGGGCGAAGCGGCCAACAACTGCGGCGCGGGGGTAACCGCAGCCGTCGCGACCGATTCGATGGGTCTCCGGAGTGCAACCGGATTTGTCGTTGAGTCGGGAACTTTCGGCGGACCGCGCGCGTCCCAACCAAGCCACACGGGCGGAATCCACGGGACTACCCCCACGATTCGCCGCTTGCGCCTGCCCGGAACACTCTGCCCGCGCGTCAAAACCGCCATCCGCCCCCGCCCCGGAAGCCAAACCCCGCAGTCTGCGCGGATTCTCCGGAATACAGCGACACGGGACAACCTAGCCAGCCGACAAACCGTTTGCAACAAAAAAGATGGGAAGAATTGGTAAAGACGGTAAGTTGCGGACAGCCGTTCCGGACCCGTCAGGCGTTGCTCCCCCTTCAACTGGCCGAGCCGTAGCCAACCTCACCAGTCTGCAAACCCCTTAGCGGACGCATGTTGCGCATAACCCCGATGCTGCGCATGTTCGCGGCATGGCGTGATCGGTGGGTGGGTGCGGGTTCGCCCGAGGAACACGCATGGTGGAGCCAGGCGGCGAGCGGAGAAGGAGGGCGAACGGGACCGCGTGGAATCGCCATGAGGGGGGGCGTATCATCGCGATCCGATCGTTGCGGTGGGACGACGCGGGGCGCCCCGCGACTCCGAACTCCGCCCCGACGATCAACCTTCTCCGAGACGCGCTTCCCAGATGCCCGCCATTCGCCGTCTGCTTGTCGCCAATCGTGGCGAGATCGCCATCCGTGTCTGCCGGACCGCCCACGAACTGGGTATTCGCACGGTCGCCATTTACTCGCACGAAGACCGCTACGCCCTGCACCGCTTCAAGGCGGACGAGGCGTATCAGGTGGGGACTCCCGGAGAGCCGATCAAGGCGTACCTGGATATCGCCGGCGTGATCGCCGTCGCCAAAGCGCACAACATCGACGCCATCCATCCGGGCTACGGGTTCCTCTCGGAAAACCCCGAACTCTGCCGTGCGTGCGACGAGGCGGGGATCATCTTCGTCGGCCCGCGCGTCGAGCTGCTGGAGAATCTCGGCGACAAAACCGCCGCGCGGGAGATCGCGCAACAGGCGAAGGTCCCCGTGCTGGGGGGGAGTTCGCGGTCGGTCAAGACACTCGATGAAGCGCGGCGGATCGCGGAGAAACTGGGCTATCCGGTGATCCTCAAGGCGGCCAAGGGGGGAGGGGGCCGGGGGATGCGCGTCGTCGAAACGGCGGCGGAACTCGGTCCGAACCTCGAACAGGCGCAACGGGAATCGCTGTCGGCCTTCGGCTCGAACGAAGTGTTCGTCGAGAAGTTCATTCGCCGGGCACGTCATATTGAGGTGCAACTGCTGGGTGACCGGCACGGCAACCTGGTCCACCTGTACGAGCGCGATTGCTCGCTCCAACGGCGGCACCAAAAGGTCGTCGAAATCGCGCCATCGCCCAACCTCGACGAAAAAGTGCGCGACGCCATCTGTGAGGCCGCGCTTCGGATCGGGCGACTGGTGAAGTACGAGGCGGCGGGGACGGTCGAGTTCCTGATCGACGCCGACACGAACGAGTTCTACTTCATCGAGGTGAACCCGCGGATTCAGGTCGAACACACGGTCACCGAGGAAGTGACCGGGCTGGACATCGTCAAATGCCAGATTCTGGTGTCGCAAGGCTCGAAGCTGAGCGACCCGGAACTGGGGCTGGGAGACCAGTCGAAGGTGCAATTGCGCGGCTTCGCGATCCAAAGCCGCGTCACCACCGAGGACCCCGAGAACCGGTTCCTGCCCGACTACGGGCGGATATCGGTGTACCGCTCCGCCAGCGGGATGGGGATCCGGCTGGACGCGGGGTCGGCGTTTTCCGGAGCGGTCGTCACGCCGTATTACGACTCGCTGCTGGTGAAGGTGATTTCGCGCGGTTTGCGGTTCGTCGACGCTTCGAAGCGGATGGAGCGGTGCTTGCAGGAGTTCCGCGTCCGGGGTGTCAAAACGAACATCCCGTTCCTGATCAACCTCGTCCGGCACAAGACGTTCCTGGCCGGGGAATGCACAACGCGATTCCTTGATGAAACTCCCGACCTGTTCAAGTTCGAACGACGCCAGGACCGTGCGACACGGCTGCTCACATTCATCGCCGACACGATCGTCAACGGCAATCCGCTGGTGAAGAAGAAGCCGTCGGTGCTGGTGAAGTCCCCCGCCCCCGTGCCGAAGTACGACACGACGACCGAAGTCCCCCCCGGCACGCGCACGCGGTTCTTGAAGGACGGCCCCGAAAAATTCTCGAAATGGATTCGGGACCAGAAGCCGCTACTCATCACCGACACCACGCTGCGCGACGCGCATCAATCGCTGCTCGCCACGCGCATGCGCACGCACGACATGTTGCGAATCGCCGAGGCGTACTCGCGGCTGTGTCCGCAGTTGTTCTCGCTCGAAATGTGGGGCGGGGCGACGTTCGACACGTCAATGCGGTTCCTCAAGGAATGTCCGTGGCATCGACTGGTCGAGATGCGCGCACGCGTGCCGAACATCCTGTTCCAGATGCTGCTGCGGGCCTCGAACGCGGTCGGCTACACGAACTATCCGGACAACGTGGTGCGGGCGTTCGTGAAGGAGGCGGTGCAGGCGGGTGTGGACGTGTTCCGCGTGTTCGACGCGCTGAACTGGGTCCCCAACATGAAGGTCGCGATGGAGGCGGTCGTCGAGGCCGGGGGGATCTGCGAACCGGCCATCTGCTACACGGGGGACCTGCTTGACCCGACGCGTGAGAAGTACACGCTGCAATACTACGTGGACCTCGCCAAAGAACTCGAAAAGATGGGCGCCCACATCCTGGCCATCAAGGACATGGCCGGTCTGTGCAAACCGCTGGCGGCGGAACGGCTGGTGAAGGCCCTCAAACAAGAGGTGGGGCTGCCCATCCACTTCCACACGCACGACATGAGCGGCGTGCAGGGGGCGGCGATCCTCAAGGGGGCCGAGGCGGGGCTGGACATCGCCGACGCGGCCCTCGCGCCGATGTCGGGGATGACCTCGCAACCGAACCTGAACTCGGTCGTCGAGATGCTGCGCTTCGGCGCGCGACAAACAGGACTCGACCCGGCCATTCTGCGTTCGATGGCCCATTACTGGGCCGCTGTGCGCGGGGTGTACGAACCTTTCGAGACCGGCATGTTCGCACCGGACCCCGACATCTATCTGCACGAAATGCCCGGCGGTCAGGCGACGAACCTGTACCAGCAGGCTGCCGCTCTGGGTCTGTCGGACCGCTGGCCCGCGGTCTGCCAGATGTACGCCGACGTGAATCGGTTGTTCGGCGACATCGTCAAGGTCACCCCCTCGTCCAAGTCGGTCGGCGACATGGCGCTGTTCCTGCTCGCCAACAACATGACGTGCGACGATGTCCTCTCGTCCGAGCGCGACGTCGCCTATCCCGAAGGGGTCATCGATCTGCTGGCTGGTCGCATGGGTCAACCCCCCGGCGGCTTCCCGGCGAAGGTCAAGAAGGCGGTCCTGCGCGACATCAAGCCGATGAAGGGGCGACCCGGCGCGAGCCTCCCCGCCGCCGACTTCGACGCGGCTGCGGCGACGATCGAGAAGAAGCTCGGTTTCAAGCCCGCACCGCGCGACGTGGTGTCGCACATCCTGTATCCACGCGTGTTCGAGGACTACGCCCGCCACCGGGCGAGTTACTCCGACGTAAGCGTGCTCCCCACACACGTGTTCCTGTACGGTCAGGAACCGGGTGAGGAAGTGGCCGTCGAGATCGAATCGGGCAAGACGCTCATCATTCGGTTGCTCACCGTCGGCGACCCCCATCCGGACGGACGGCGCACGGTCTTCTTCGAACTGAACGGCCTGCCACGCGACGTGACGGTTGTCGACCGCAAGCTGCAACCGAAGGAATCGACCCGCGTGAAGGCGGACCCCGGCGACACCACCCAGGTGGCCTCTCCGATGCCGGGGATGGTGGTGTCGGTGGCGGTCGAGGCGGGAGCCAGCGTCGTCAAGGGGCAAAAGCTGGTGACGATGGAGGCAATGAAGATGGAATCGACCGTCTACGCCGAGCAGGACGGCAAGATCGCCGAAGTGCTGGTGCGGGCGGGATCGCAGGTGGAATCGGGGGATTTGCTCGCGCGGTTCGCGTGATCAGAGGTCGCGAAGCGTCGGAGCGGTGACGACCATGCCTAGGAGAAAATCCGCCGATTCCCCTCTCGCACCGTCGGACCCCGACGCCAAACTCCGCCACGCCCTTCGCGAACACTGGGGGTACGACGAGTTCCGCCCGCTCCAGCTCGAGGCCATGCGGGCCGTCGTCGCAGGGCGCGATTCCGTCGTCGTGCTCCCCACCGGGGGTGGCAAGTCGCTCTGCTTTCAGGTCCCGGCCGTCGTCATGGACGGACTCGCGGTCGTCGTTTCCCCCCTCATCTCGCTGATGAAGGACCAGGTCGACGCGCTCCGTGAAAGCGGCGTCGCGGCGGCGGCGGTCAACAGCTCGCAGTCGCCGGACGAACGTCGACAGATCGCCGACGAGATCAAGGCCGGACGGCTTCGATTGCTGTATGTCGCTCCCGAACGGCTCTGTTCCGAGCGGATGCTCGAGTTTCTCGAGCAGGTGCCGGTGTCCTTGTTTGCCGTCGACGAGGCCCACTGCATCAGCGCGTGGGGTCACGACTTCCGCCCGGAATTCCGCCTCCTCGGCCAATTGCGATCGCGATTTCCCGGCGTGGCGGTCCACGCCTACACCGCCACCGCCACGCAAGCCGTGCGGGACGACATCGCGTCGCAATTGCATCAGGCGGACCCGGTCGTGCTCGTGGGGAATTTCGACCGTCCGAACCTGGGGTACTACGTCGAGCGCAAATTGTCCGTCGGCGACCAGGTGCGGGAGGTCGTCGCGCGGCGCAAGGGGGAATCGGGCATCGTCTACTGCTTCTCGCGCAAAGAGGTCGATTCGCTCGCGGCGGAACTCAAGGCGGAGGGCTATGCCGCCGCCCCCTATCACGCGGGTTTGACCGATGCCCAACGGCACCGCAATCAAGAAAACTTCATCAACGAGCGGGTGGACATCGTCGTTGCCACCGTGGCTTTCGGCATGGGGATCGACAAGCCCAATGTGCGGTACGTGGTCCACACGCACGCCCCGCAATCGCTCGAACATTATCAGCAGGAGACGGGGCGCGCGGGACGTGACGGACTCCCTTCCGAATGCCGCATGTTCTATGGCGACGGCGATTTCATCCTGTGGAAGAAGATGAAGTCCGACCTCGATGGCGATGCGCTGCACCGCTTCACCGTCAACCTGCGGGCGATGGAGAAGTACTGCCGATCCATTTCGTGTCGCCATCGAGCGCTTGTCGAGTACTTCGGGCAGGAGTTGGACGGAGCCAACTGCGGCGCGTGCGATGCTTGCCTGGACGAGGTCGAGGCCTCCCCCGATTCTCTCGTCACCGCACAGAAGATCCTCTCATGCGTGGCGCGGGTGAGGGAGCGCTTCGGCGGCGCGTATGTCGCGCAGGTGCTCTTGGGGTCGAAGGAAGCGCGCGTCGTCGAGAACGGGCACGAGCAACTGTCGACGTTCGGACTTTTGAAGGGACACGATCGGCATACGGTGCGGGGATGGATCGACGAACTGCTTGGGCAGGGGTTCCTGGAGCAGTCGGGGGAGTTCAATACCCTCTCGATCACCCCCTCGGGCAGGGACCTGCTCAAGGGGAACGCCGCGCCGCGGCTGAGCACCGCCCCGACCAAAGAGACGAAGAAATCCCCTTCGAAGACGCGCGAGGCCAAGGCTCTGCCGGAAGGTGTCGACAGCGGTTTGTTCGAGATGTTGCGCCAGCTGCGCAAGGCCATCGCCGCCGAGAAGAATCTGCCCCCCTATATGATCTTCGGCGACGCGACGCTGGCGGGCTTGGCCGCGATTCGGCCGGATTCCGTCGCGGCGTTCCGGGGAGTGCCGGGGATCGGCGACAACAAGGCCAAGCACTATGGGGAGCGGTTCGTCGCGGCCATCGTCGACTACTGCGGCGACCGTGGTTTGTCCCTGAACGAAACCGAGGGACCAACCCGCCCGCGCCCCGTTCCGGTGAGGACGCGGGCCGTCGTTGACGACCAACCGACAGGCCAACCCAAACGGGGGGCCTCGCAATTGGCCGCCAACGAACTGTTCGCCGAGGGACGCTCGATCGCCGAAGTGTCCGAGGTGATGGGGCGGGCGTCGTCGACCGTTTGGAGTTACCTGCAATCGTTCTTCACGGACAGTGGTCGGACGAATCCCGCTCCCTGGGTCGAGCCGGAACTGTTGGAGCGTGTGCGCGCCGCCACGACCGGGTTGCCGCTCGACCGCCTCACACCGCTCTTCGAGGCTCTCGGGGGAGCCGTCCCCTACAACGAGCTTCGCATCTGCGTGCAGTGTTTGCGAAACGCGTCCCAAATCGCGTCCGAAGCCAACGAGTGAGCGGCGGTCGCGACTCGCCGTCGATGCCGAAACGTCAGCGTTCGAGCTTGCCGATCCCCCGAAACCTCCAGAGCGCCTCCACAATTTCGGGCGGATAGGGAAGCGTCGCTTCCACTCGCCCCAAGGCATCGACCGCCCCCAAGCCCGGGATGTGTGTCTTGGCCCCGCCCCACCGACCACTGCGAAAACCTCCGGATCTCCCCGGAACAGGAATTCCCGAAACCAAAAACCGGATCGCCCCCGCCTCCGTCACCGGACACCCCTTGACCGACACTCTTTGCAGGTTTGGCGACGCCTCCAGTTTGGCCAAACCGGCATCGGTCAATCCGGTGCCGTCCATCTCCAGTTCTGAAAGGTGCCTTCGCGCGGCCAGCCAATCGGCCACCTCGTCCCCCACCGCGGTTCCCGTGAGATACAGCGCGCGTGAGTCGAGCACCAAAGACGCCAAGCCCGCTCCCGTGATTCGCGTGTACCGCAACGACAATCGGACTCTCGGTCCGCGCGATCCGCGGCACGCCAGGTCGTACGCCGCCAGCCCCGCGTCTCCCACCGCCGTGCGGTCCAGCGACAGCGACACCACGTTCCGCATCCCGCCCAACGTCGTCATACACGCATCCGTCACGCGGGTGAAATACAGATCGATCGACCTCAGTGAAGGACAGCCAGTCAGCCCCGACACCCCGCCGTCGTCCACGGGGGCTCGTCCGAGGCTCAACGTCGTCAATCGTCCGAATCCACCGCGCGAAAACCCGCGTCCGGTGACCGCCGTCCCCGACAGATCGAGTCGCTCCAGGAGCGACACGCCGGCCAGCGCTTGAACACCCGCGTCTCCCACGCGCGTGTTCCTCAACGACAACCGCCGCAAGGGCTGCTTTTGCAGGTGGGCCAATCCCGCATCCGTCACGGCCGTGTCGTCGAGAACGACGCTTCCGACCAATACTCCCCGCCCCAAGCGCTCGAGGTCCGCGTCCGTTATGGACGACCCCGTCGCGCTGAAGTTCGAAATCGACCGCAGGGAACCAATCCGCCGGAACTCATCCCGAGGGAACCCGGCACCGATCACCAAGTGGAATTCCGGTGGATGGGGGGGCCGCAGCCCATGCAGCCATTGCGTGAAGCGGTTAACCGGAATCCCCGGCCAAAGCGCGGGGGGCGACGAGCTGCGGAAGATTTTCAGATCCGGAAGCTTCGACAAGTGAGCGTGTGCCGACCGCTCCGCGAACTCCGGCAGCCACAGCGACAACCACACCCCCGCCAACAACAGCGGTGGGAGCGGGACCACAAATGGCCACACCGGAAGGGTCTTGCGGGAACGTTGGTCGGCCTCTTTGCTGGCGGGCATCTCCGCGTCCTCCCGTGCTCCTCGCATCAACCGCGCGACGAACGCGGGCTGCCGGAGACAGGGAGTCTACACGAAAGAGAAACCGATCGGGACGGACCTGCAACACAGGGACCGAAAACCTGTTCGCGGGGTCCCGGGTGGCCCAGCCAACTCGTGGCTGGGTCGCGCAGCGACAAGACGCCGCGCCTTCCGCATTCGACCCCGGACAAAACCGGCCAGTGCACTCACGGACGAATGACTCTGGAACAATGTTCATCCACGGCGCGACGCTCGACCCCGTTGCCCCCGATCAGACCGTGCCACGACCGACCAACGGGAGCACAGCCCGCCGTTCCAGGTGGCAACTCGCACCCGCGCAAAGGGCCGTCCCGTCGGTGTTACGGCAGCCGCCACTCGTACGCGTCGAGCTCGCGCCACAGCAGGATGATCCCCACCAGCAGCGAAACGACCGACATCGTGAGCAGGCCGACGTACACGTCCGGTTGACCGGGCGGTCCCTTGACCTTCTTCTTGCTAGTTGAGGCGCGTGGAGACATTGTCACCTTTCAGGATATCGCCCCCGCGGTCCTGCTTCAGGACCTCGGCGACGGCGCTGTCCTTCTCGGTCGAAACGATCCGGACCTTGCCGAGATAGCGGATCTTGCCGCCATTCGAGAGACCCGACCGCCACACGAACAATTGATGCCCCTTGACGAGGCCCGCGTCGGTCCCGAGGGAAATCTGCACGAGTTCGCTTCCCCCCACCGACTTGACCCCCTGCGTACCGACGATCTTCCCTTCGACACGCGGCGGAACGCTGATATTGGCGACCAGCGACGGATCGTCCGGAGAGATGCCCAACTCGGCCAGCTTGCGGTCGCGCAGGGCCAGTTGCTGCAGGATTTCCTTGTTCCGCTGCACGGCGGCGGCCAGGTCGATTTGCGTCGCGGTCAGTTCGTCCTGGACCGCTTGCCGTTTTTTGAATTCCTCGTCCCGCGACGCCAGCAATTTGGTGTTCGTTTCGCGCTCAAGCAGCGTTTCCTCGCGACGGAACTTCGCTTCCTCGCCGGAGATTTGCGCTTGCTCGGATGCGACGGACGCTTCCCGCTGGGAGTTCTTGATCTCGTCCTTGAGCTTGGCGAGTTCGGACGTGAGGGTGGAGACTTCGGCTTCGGCCTTGCCAGCCCGTTCCTGGTCTTTCGTCTGCTCTTCGGTGAACTTCGCCTTGTCTTGCTCGCGAGCCGTTTTCTCGTCGGACAGCTCCGTTTGCGTTTTCTTCAGTTGTGCGTCGACCTTGAGCTTCTCGTTTCGCCAATTCACATGCGCGGTGTTGACCGCCGCCGCGAACGACATGAACAGAACGCTCAGGAGCAACTGAACGACGACGAGGACTTTCCCGACGAACGACATTGCCTGCTCTCCCGCGGGCCCGGCGAACGCGCCGCGCGACACAACTCAAGTTCCCGTCGACCCCAATCCCCGTCCGCAATCACCCAACGTCAATTGACGGCGGGTTCCGCCGCCGGTTCTTCGTAAGGGGGGGCCGTCGCCCCGTCCCGTTCCAAGGTAGCGGCGCGGCGTTCCGCCCGTTCCAGCACCCCCCGCGCCTGCACCAGCAGGTCGGTGAGTTTCCGCTTCTGTTCGTCGGCGGCCGATTTTTGGGACCGCAATTCAGCCAATTGATTCGCGAGCTGCAAACCTTCTTCCCGACGCAACTTCGCTTCGTCGCGAACCTGCGTCGCCTTGCGGGTCGCCTCGGCGATTTGCGTCGACGCCTCCGACGACTTCTTCGCCAAATCGTCCAATTGCGCTTGCAGGTATTTTCGCCGCGCTTCGATCGCCTTCAGATCGGCCTCGATCGCGGCTTTGGCTTCCGTCAATCGCCCCTCGTAGCGGGTGATCTCGGTATCAAGTCGGTTGAGTTCCTCTCGCTGTGGCGGAATCTTCGCTTCGATCTCCGCTTTCTTGGCCTTCCAATTGAACTGGGTGTAGAAGCTCGACGCGGTGAAGCCCATGAAGGCCACCGCCATGAACGCGGTGAGGATCGTCAGCACCTTGCTGATTTTGGTCATCACCCCACCCCCGCATGGACGCCGAACACGATTCCGGGATTCTCCGTCGGCAACGCATGCGTCCCGACAGGCCTCGCGGAAAACAATCTCACTGACAAAATCATACGGCGCGTCGAAAACGCCCGTCAAACCCCTCGCAACACGAAGAGTCTTCCGCCACGGCGCGCCGCACGGGCCGAATGGCTCCAGCATGCCGCGCGCGGAGAGGCTCGTCCAAGGGATATCGGCGGTCCCGCCATCCAATGTGCGGAGGTCGCCGGGAATCACCGGCCCTTCCGATCATGACGGTTGTAGCGGGTTTCCAATTCGTCTCGGGACCCTGGCCGAATCGTAGTGGCGACGGACCGCCGCCAGGCCCTCCACGTGTACTCCCGACCAGAGGATACCATCCATGCGACCTCGACATGGAGCGAGAGCTTTACCATAGCCCGATTCGCGAATTCGACGGCTGGCTCGTCCAGCCGTGCGAACCGTGGGTACGAACGGTGGGTGGCCAGGCCATCTCGTGGCCGGGTCGCGCAGCGACAAGAAGCCGCGCCTTCCGCGATCAACCCCGGAAACAGCGCACACATGCACGCCCCCCACGCACCACGGCCCGTTGAAAATGTCGTTCCGAGAACGGACCGCCCTCGTACGACGGACTTCCAGTCCGTCGGATGCCGAACCCGCACCCTCGTGCCCAAAACTCAATAGCCCGTCTAGCAGTCGGTTGCGGGATGAGAATCGTTCACGGCGTTGCATGGCACCCGAAAACTCTCGAAACCCTGTCAAACGGCGAGAGATTCTTTCCGTGGGCGGCCCGGCCATCTCGTGGCCGGGTCGCGCAGCGACAAGAAGCCGCGCCTTCCGCGATCAATTCCGGAAACAGCGCACAAATACACGCCCCCCACGCACCACGGCCCGTTGAAAATGTCGTTCGGAGAACGGACCGCTCTCGTCCGACGGACTTTCAGTTAGTCGAATGCCGAACCCTCCTGCCCAAAAATCAACAGCCCCCCAGGAAGAGGTTGCGGGATGTGAATCGTTCACGGCGGTGCATGGCACCCGAAAACTCTCGAAACCCTGTCAAGCGACGAGTCACCCCTCCGCCAGCAATCGTCGTCACTCCCGTCGCTCGATCCCCTCCGGTTTGCGGTCGGCTCCGCAGGGCCTGTTCGCTATACTTCCGCGCGTCCGAAAGTGGCAATTCGCCGGATCCTGTCGAGTCCTCGACGGGAGAGCCGGCGAAGGGGCCACAAAGGTTCAGGGATCGAGCTTTGCGCGAGTGACGAGGGAGCGGGTGACATGCGTTTGTCGGACGTGTATCGACCGGGTCGGTTCGGCGTTTCCATCGAGATTTTCCCCCCAAAATCTCCCGAAGGGGATGTGTCGCTCTGGGAGAATCTGGGCCGCTTGGCTCGGTACCGGCCTGAGTTCGTCTCCTGTACCTATGGGGCGGGGGGTACGACCCGCACTCGAACCGTCGAATTGTGTGCCGAGATCCGCCAGCGGTTCGGGATTCCGGCCACCGCGCACTTCACATGTCTGGGCGGGTCGATGGACGAGATCCGCGGCTGGCTGGAGACGGCCCGCAAGATCGGCGTGTCGAACATCATGGCTCTGCGGGGCGATCCCGCCCAAGGCCAAACGGAGTTCCGGCAAGTCGAGGGTGGCTTCCGCCACGCGAGCGAGCTTGTGGCGCTGATCCACGCCGAGTTCCCGGAGTTCGGGATCGGTGTGGCGGGCTATCCCGAAAAGCATCCGGAGGCCCCTTCGCTCGAAACAGACCTCGCGCGATTGGCGGACAAGGTCGCCTGCGGGGCGGACGGCGTGTTCACCCAGTTGTTCTTCGACAACAAGGCCTACTTCTCGTTCGTCGAGTCGTGTCGCCGCCTCGGGATCGGCGTTCCGCTCGTGCCGGGGATCATGCCGGTCACCAATTTCGCGCAAATCCGGCGGATCACGTCGCTGTGCGGCGCGACCCTGCCGGTCGAGTTGGCCAGCCAATTGGAGGCCGCTCAAGACGACAAGGAGAAACAGGCGGCGATCGGAACCGCCTTCGCCATCGCCCAATGCCGCGAACTGCGCGACGCCGGCGCTCCGGGCATCCACTTCTACGCCCTCAACCGTTCGCAAGCGGTCGAGCGGATCCTCGAAGAGCTCGGCTACGCGCCCCGCGGCTGATATCGCCGGCGAGTATCGTGCCGCTCACGACCGCAGCCCGATCCCCTCATATACGAAGCCCAATGCCCGCATCCGCGCGGGATCGTACAGATTTCGTCCGTCCAGAATCAGCGGCCGTTTCAGCAGGCTTTTGACCGTCTCGAAGTTTGGCGTCCGGAACTCGCTCCATTCCGTGACGATGCACAAGGCATCGGCATTGGGCAGCACGTCGTAAGGCTTGTCGCCGTATTCAAGCTTCGTGCCGTAGATTTTCTCGACGTTCTCGCGGGCCACGGGGTCGTGCACCCGGACCTTGACCCCCCGTTCGAGCAAGTGATCGATCAGGACCAGCGATGGTGCCTCGCGGATGTCGTCGGTGCGAGGCTTGAAGCTCAGCCCCCAGACCCCGACGGTGCGGCCTTCGAAATCGTCCTGGAAATGCCGCTTGAGCTTCTCGAACAGCACGTGTTTCTGGTCGGTGTTGACATCGTCCACCGCGTCGAGGATCCGCGTTTTCAAGCCGCAATCCTCGGCCACGCGCATCAAGGCCCGCACGTCCTTGGGGAAGCACGACCCCCCGTATCCCACGCCGGGGAAGAGGAACGCGAAGCCAATCCGTTGGTCGTGTCCGATGCCCCGACGCACATCGTTGATGTCGGCGCCGACGAGGTCCGACAGGTTGGCCATCTCGTTGATGAAACTGATTTTCGTGGCCAATAAGCAATTGGCGACGTACTTCGTCATCTCGGCGCTCTCGAGTCCCATCGACAGGAAGGGCTTCTCGGTGCGCAGGAATGGCTTGTACAGCTCCTGCATCAGCACCGCGGTTTGCGGTTGCACGACTCCCACCACGACGCGGTCCGGTTTGGTGAAGTCGTCGATCGCGCACCCCTCTTTGAGGAACTCGGGGTTCGAGCAGACTTCAACCTCCCGCCGTGTGAGCGACCGTAGTCGCTCAAGCACCTTGCGGTTGGTCCCCACTGGAACCGTGCTTTTCACGACGACGACCGCGGCGGGATCGAGCAACGGGGCAAGCGTGTCGACGCACTTCCACAGGCCCCGCAAATCGGCAGCGCCGTCGTCCCCCTGGGGAGTCCCCACGGCGATGAACACGAGCCTCGCGGACGGGACGCATTCCTTCGCTTCGGTCGTGAAGTGCAGGCGCCCAGCCTTGACGTTGCGGACGACCATTTCGGAGAGACCCGGTTCGTAAATCGGGATATCCCCCGCACGCAGGCGGCGCACCTTCTCGGCGTCGATATCGACGCACGTGACATCGTTGCCGCTGTCGGCGAAGCAGGTGCCGGTGACCAAGCCCACATACCCGGTCCCGATCATGACAATTTGCATACCTTCAGGCTCCCGCTTTTCCTTAACGACAATCCGTCCGCCACCGACCGACAGGCCCTCTTGATCGCCCTCGATGTGTACCCCTTCCGGAACGGGGCGACGCGCGGGCGAATTTGGACCACCTGTGGGCCGGTTCGCCCGAGAATAGACGCCCCGCGCGGATTCCGGAACAGCAGTCCCGCCGGTCTCGGCCTTCGGGAATGCGATTTCCCGCTTGCCACGTTTCGAACCTGGAGAACGCTCCGAGGCGCACGCCCCGTTTCCGTGCAACGAGAACGTCGGCGATCCCGTTGATCCCCCCCGGAAAAACCCCATATCGGTCACGGTTGCGGTTCCGTTTATGTCGGTTATTCCGGATTTTGCGCGGTGTCGACTTCCGGATGCGCTTTGTTGCACGGATATGACTGTGGCGCTCTTCGCGCCCGGTGGAGCGAAAGAGAAAGTGTCCCCGCTTCAGGAGCAGGAACTCGCAAGGATGCGCTGCGTTGCCCGACGTTGACACTTTCCTGGCGTGGCGACCGACTCTCGATGCCGAAGGGCGATCCGAATCCCGGATGAGTCGGCAATGAAGGCTCCGCGCTGCCAAAGGTTGACGTCCCGCGAACGCGACGGTGAGACTTGATCCGTCGGTGATGAACTTCGTTCATCGTGACCGAGCGGACGGGTCCTCCGATCAGGCCGATCAGGAGTCCGCGCAATGCCTTTTGCCTCGTTGTATCTCGGCGATGACGCCGACGTTTTTTCGACGCTCTCGTCCTGGTGGGAACGGTACGACGGCTCGACAATCGCACCCCGCCCCGGTTCGACCCTCGCCGTCCATGCCAATGGGCTGGTCGGCAGCGCGGTATCGGACCTGGACGCGGCGACGCGACAGGCGATCGCCCGCGCCCAACGGTTGTTCATCGACGCCCGCTCGCCCCATGCCATGGCCGCGCTGAAGGCCTTGGCGGTCGAGCATCCGGACTTTGCGTTTCCTCGGCAAACTGTCGTGCTGCACGACCAGGGTTTTCCGCTGGAAGTGGCCGACATCCTGCACGCAATGGCTGTCGCCCGGCTGACGGTCCCCCTGTCCGTCGACGCGCTCGGGGATTTGGCGACGACCTTCGCCGACATGGGCCAACCCGCTTGGCGTACGCTGCCGACGCTGCGCACCCTGCACGGCCGGTCGATCCAGTTTGCGACACGCACCGCCGCACTGTTTCCAGTCCTGGAGCAACTTGACCGCATCGCGCCGCATCAGGTCACACTGCTCATCATCGGCGAAACAGGGACCGGCAAGACGACGCTGGCCCATTTGATTCACGAACTCTCGCCGCGCGTGGACGAGCGCTTCATGACGGTCGCCTGCGGAGCACTGCCGGCAGATCTGATCGAAAGCGAGCTATTCGGGCATGTTCGCGGGGCGTTCACCGGAGCCGAGCGGGCCAAGGTGGGGCGCTTCGAGGCGGCGGAGCATGGCACGCTGCTGCTCGACGAGATCGACGTGCTTTCTCCGCGCGAACAAACTCGTTTGTTGCGCGTGATCGAAACCGGCGAGTTCGAGCCGGTGGGTTCCGCCGAGACGCGGTTGACGCACTGTCGGCTGATTGTCGCGTCCAATGTGGACTTGAAGGGGTTGACGGAGAAAGGGCAGTTCCGTTCGGACTTGTATTATCGGCTCAACGTACTGGAGTTCCATCTGCCACCGCTGCGGGACCGTCCGCTCGACCTGGTGCCGATGGCCGTGCAGTTCATCGACGAGTTCCGCGGTCAACACCACATCGAGGTCCGCCACGTCGATCCGGAATTCCTCGACCTGGTGCGAGCCTATCCGTGGCCGGGCAACATCCGGGAACTCAAGAACCAGATTCGCCGTTCGGTGCTGTTCGCCCGGAACGGGCGTCTCGCGGCGTCCGAACTGGCGGTGAAGCCTCCGACCCACGTCCCGGCGGTGGTGGCCCCCGCGTACGAAGCTCCGTCCCCCGCCGCGACGCGGCTCTCCGACCAGGTGGCGGACCGTGAGCGGGAGATCCTCATGGACGCGCTCCGCGCCCACAATTTCAAGCGGACCGCCGCCGCCCGCTCGCTCGGCATCAGCCGGGTCGGCCTCTACAAGAAGATGCGGAAGTACGGGCTGCTCACGGAGGGGACCACCGGCCTGCGTTCGACAGCGACCGCGCTGGCGACGGGAACCGCCTCGCAATTCACGGCCTGAGGTCGGCCGGTTGTTGGAGGCGGGGGGCCTCGGTTGCTTCGGCGCGAGACCTGGGCGGCCGACGGCTGGGATGTGAGTGGTTGCCAGTGGGCGCATGCCGATCTCCTCGTCGAGACGGGCGAAGCGAATGGCCCCGTCACCTAACGGGGTTTTGTTGCGCGATTGTTGCAAGCGGATTGCGATAAGGGGTGGAAACGTGTTTCGCCCTGTTTTGGGATCGCAAAACCGGACGGAGAAACCGGACCGCTCCGGGGCAAACACGCGAATTACCGGGTTTTGCGAGTGATTCGCACGCGGAAACAGAGGTCGGGTTCCGGGGTGTTTTCGCGCGCGCGACGAGCGCAGAACCCACGTTTTGGAAAATCGAAATGTGGGAAATTCGAGCGCGATTTTTTCGCGCGTGGGTAAAAACGCGTTTTGGAATGGCGCGCGACGCAGTCATATATCGCCGCCGCGCGGGGGAACGGGTGTCGCGCGCGAGCAGGTCGCGAAGCGCGCAACGAGGAGGGAGGATTAGGGGGGGCGGGATCTGGTAAAGGGCGACCTGGCGTCCGGGATGGTGCGCACTGTTACACGAGCGCGGGTTCACGAAATGCACTGCTGGGCAAGCCAGCAGTGGCACACGGTCCCCAACTGAGGCCCTGTCGACGGGCGACGACTCCTAGTTCAGCGGGTATCCTGAAATGTCTCGTCGCGGTTGGCCTGTAGACCGCCGAGTTGCGTTTCGACTTCGCCCGCCGAATTTCCATGAACGACCCGTACGAGACCGCCGGAAGTCCTCCTCCTGACGGTGACGACGATTCGCTCCGGACCGTGTCTCCGCCGGATGGTGGGCAGGCTGCGCCGGCGAACGATGTTCCCCCTCATCCCGATCGGATTGGGCGGTATCGAATCGAGCGAGTGCTCGGCAAGGGTGGCTTTGGTCTCGTCTACCTGGCGCGGGACGATCAACTCGAACGGCTGGTGGCGATCAAGGTGCCGCACCGCAAGCTCGTCGAGGAAGCGGGTATCGCGGACATCTACCTGACTGAAGCCCGCACGGTGGCGAAGCTCGACCATCCGCATATCGTGCCGGTCTATGACGTGGGGCAGACTGAACAGTTTCCCTGTTACGTCGTGTCGAAGTTTGTCGACGGGTGCGACCTTGCGGGGAAGCTCAAACAGTCGCGGTTGCCGTTCGATGAAGCCGTCCGACTCGTCGCGACGGTGGCCGAAGCGTTGCACCATGCGCACAAGCAGTTGTTGGTTCACCGGGATATCAAGCCGGGGAACATCCTGCTCGACAAGTCGAACACGCCGTTCGTGGCCGACTTCGGACTCGCTCTGCGGGAGCAGGATATCGGCAAAGGACGCGGGTACGTCGGCACTCCCGCGTACATGAGTCCCGAACAAACGCGGGGGGAAGGGCACCGCGTTGACGGGCGGAGCGACGTGTTCAGCCTCGGCGTGGTGTTCTACGAACTGCTGACCGGGCGGCGTCCGTTCAAGGCCGACACGCAATTCGGGCTCCTCGAACAAGTGGCCAGTGCCGAACCGCGTCCCCCTCGCCAAGTCGACGACAAGGTGCCGAGTGAGTTGGACCGGATCTGCCTGAGAGCCCTGTCCAAGAGGGCGACCGACCGGTATTCGACGGCGCTGGACTTCGCCGAGGACCTGCGGCACTGGTTGGAGAACCCGCATCATCGGCGGGGGACGGTTCCGTATGCCCCCCCGACCGGGGGCGATTCTGCGAACCCCACGCCGATCGCGCGGACTTCTGCTGTCGGTTGGGACGTGTTCTTCAGTTACGCCGGCCCGGACAAGGCCACGGCGCTGCGGTTGTGCGAACTGCTCGAAGCCCGTGGGCTGCGGGTGTGGATTGCTCCCCGCGACGTTCCCCCCGGAGCGAACTACGCGGAGGCGATTCTGCGCGGCATCGAAACCAGTGCCGCGTGCGTAGTGCTCCTCTCCGCCGCGTCAAATACGTCCCAGTTTGTGGAAAAGGAAGTCGAGCGTGCCGTCAGCAAACGGAAGCGGTTGATCCCGGTGCGGCTCGAAGACGTTCTGCCCGGCCCGACTCTCGAACTGCACCTTTCGACGGCGCAATGGATCGACGCTTGGGATGGGTCGCTGGAGGACGTGGCCGCGCGGTTGTTGCCGGTGTTGGGTGCGGAACCTCCCGCGTCTTCCCCGACACCGGTTTCGGCTCCATCCTTGGCCCCGGTCGAACCCGCTCCGGTCGCTCCGGATGCGTCCCCGCAGTTCGATTCCGACAGTCGTCCCCTCAAGATCATCCCCAAGGGGTTGCGTTCGTTCGATGCCGACGATGCGGACTTCTTTCTGGAACTGCTCCCCGGCCCGCGTGACCGGAACGGACTCCCCGACAGTCTGCGGTTCTGGAAGTCCCGCGTTGAGAAAACCGACCCCGATCAGACGTTCACGGTCGGTTTGATCTACGGCCCCTCTGGCTGCGGGAAGTCGTCGCTGGTGAAAGCGGGGCTGTTGCCCCGGCTGGCCTTCAACGTGCTGGCGGTGTACGTCGAAGCGACCGCCGACGACACCGAAACGCGGTTGCTCAACGGCCTGCGGAAGCGCTGTCCGCAACTGGTGACCAGCCCCGCGACCGATTCCACCACCGCCCCGAACGGCCTTGTGGAGACGCTCGCGGCGTTGCGACAGGGACACGGGATTCCGGCGGGGAAGAAAGTGCTGATCGTGCTCGACCAGTTCGAGCAGTGGCTGCATGCGAAAAAGGACGAACCGGATACGGAACTGGTCCGGGCGCTGCGGCAATGCGATGGCGCGAAGGTGCAGTGTGTGGTGATGGTGCGGGACGATTTCTGGATGGCGACGACCCGGTTCCTGCGAGAACTGGAAATCCGCCTCGTCGAAGGGCAGAACAGCGCGGCGGTCGACCTGTTCGACCTCGACCATGCGCGGCGGGTGCTCAATGCGTTCGGACGGGCGTTTGGGCGAATTCCCGAAACGCTGGGAAGCGAAGAGGGGAAGAGCGAATCCGCCAACCACGAAGTGTTCGTGAACCAAGCGGTCGCCGGTCTCTCCCAAGAGGGGAAAGTCATCTCGGTCCGCTTGTCGCTGTTCGCCGAAATGATGAAGGGGAAACCGTGGACTACCGCGTCGCTGAAGGCGATGGGGGGGACGGAGGGGGTCGGCGTCGCGTTTCTGGAGGACACGTTCTCCGCCGCTGGCGCGCCCCCCGAACACCGTTACCACCAAATGGCAGCCCGAGCGGTCCTGAAATCGCTGCTTCCCGAAGCGGGGACCGACATCAAGGGGCACATGCGCTCGCGGGACGATCTCCTTAAAGCCTCCGGTTACGCCCAACGTCCGATAGACTTCGACGACCTGCTCCGCCTCCTCGACTCCGAAATCCGGTTGATTTCCCCGACCGACCCGGAAGGGAAGACCAACCCCGACGGCTCGGTCCACGAAAGCAACAAAAACCTCCCCGCCGGTGTGCGGCACTATCAACTGACGCACGACTACTTGGTTCCGGCTCTCCGCGACTGGTTGACCCGAAAACAGCGGGAGACGATGCGCGGCCGCGCTGAACTGCTGCTCGCCGAACGGGCGGCGACATGGTCGACGCGGCCCAGTCAGCGGCATCTTCCCGCGTGGCATGAAGACGTGCGCATTCGGCTGCTGACGAAACGGTCCGTCCGCTCGGAACCGGAGCGCCGCATGCTGCGGGCGTCGGGGTGGTTCCATGCAACGCGGTGGGGATTGGGGTTGTGCCTGGCCCTTGTGATCGGCTTGTCGGTCGAGCGGTTCGTCGCGGCTCAACGGTTCGAGAACGACCGCAAGCGGGCGGCGTCGCTGGTGGATGCCGTGCTGACCGCTTCGCCGGACGTTGTGCTGTTCGCCATTGAGAATCTGCGCCCGCTACGGGAGTTGGCCATGCCACTGTTGCGGGAACGAATGGTCGACCGAACCAAGCCCACCGCGCAGCGGTTACATGTCGCGTTGGCTCTAGCGGACTACGGCCAAGTCGAAGCGGATGCGATTACGGAACTCATCCCTGCGGTCGCGGACGGGGAGTGTCGCCTGATCGTGAAGTGCTTGGCGAACTCGCCCGACGCGGCGAAAAAGGCCCTCGAACAACGTTTCGTCGCGTCCGACCCGAAGGGTGAAGCCGTTGTGCGGGCAAGGTTGGCGATAGTGGCCCTGTACCTTGGGGATTCGCGACGTGCCGTCGAGTTGTGCGCATTGGCAGCGAACCCGACGCCGAAGCGGGTGTTCGAGGAAACGCTCGCGGCGTGGCACGCCGAATTGGGGGAGTTGATCCAAGCCGTGGACCGGATCGGGATTGGCCCCCTGCGGGCGTCGGTCGCACTCGGTATCGGTCGTGCCTCGTCCCAAGGACTCGCCGAACCCGAACAACGCGCGGTCGTCGACACTTTGACCCGCTGGTTCAAGGACTCTCCCGACACCGGAACGCACGGGGCGGCCGATTGGGCGCTGCGGCAATGGTCGGTTGAACTGCCGAAGGTGGAGGCCAGCGAAACGCCCCCCAAAGAGCGGGATTGGTATGTGAACAGCCTCGGTCGGACGATGCTCAAAATCCCTCCGGGTAAGTTCCGCATGGGGGAGGGCGACAACGCGGTAGACGTGGAACTGACGCGGGCGTTCTACATTGCGGACCGCGAAGTGAGTGTCGGAGAGTTTCAGCAGTTCGTCGACGACCCACACGCCCTCGTGACCGAGAAGCCGGAGAATTGGATAGGGGGGGGCGACAGTGCCGGCCCGACCGCCGCCCATCCCGTGCACCGGGTGAGCTGGGTCGATGCGGTGCTGTTCTGCAACTGGCTCAGTCGCCGCGAGAAGCGGGCTGTCTGCTACAAACGTGACGAACGCGGCGAATGGAAACTCGTTTCAGAAGCGCAGGGCTATCGACTCCCAACAGAAGCGGAATGGGAGTACACCTGCCGGGCCGGAACGATGACCGACTATTGCTTCGGCGACGACGCGGAAATCCTCAAGAAATATGGCGTCGTCGCTTCAACGGCGTCGGCGGCGTGTGGCAGCAAGCTTCCCAACCACTACGGGCTGTTCGACTTGCATGGAAATGTGTGGGAGTGGTGCCACGACCAGTACGCCGCCAACCTGCCGGGGGGGACGAATCCATTAATGGACCCGGGTTCACTTCCAGAAGAGCGAATTGTGCGTGGTGGTAGCTGGAACGACCTCGTGTCCAACATTCGATCGGCGACCCGGCACAAGGACGCGCCCGACGGCCGGAACGGCGGTAGCGGTTTTCGGCCTTCTAGGACAGAGTAACGATTTGGGGTTTGACCCTCTTACCATTTTCTGTCTTCGTCTCTTCCTCTTTTTTCTTCTCTTCATTCCACAGCGCCACACGCAGCGTGGCGCGCGATACAAATTATGAGCGAGGGGCGGCGGCATTGACGAAGAACTGCCGGTAAGCCGCAAACCATCCCTCCGAAGAAACATGACGCGGCAAGTCGACCTGTTTTTCGGTCCTTCCGGGTTATCCGTGGCTGCATTCGTGACCGCCGGGAGATACGGGGGACCTCGGTTCAAGCTCAGCAAACGGGGCAGGAAACAGCGAATTTCACGGCGTTCCGTGACGAACGGGATCGAGTGTGGCACCACACGGTCGAGCCGATCGCACATAGACAAGACATTCGTGACGTGTTCGCGCGTTCTTGCTTTCTCGGCCACGAAACGAGAAGGATTACCGGACCGGGTGCACGTCGCGAACGGCGTCGGTTAGGTCAGCGTGTCCGGCCTCAGCGCGTCTGGTTCCCTTGGAGCAGCGTCCCCAATTGCGTGGGGCCGCCCCCTCCGCCCAGCGACAGGAACTTCGGCTCCACGCTGAGCATCATGCCGACGTTCTGTCGGGTCGGGTCGACGTTGAAGCCCAGGTGCACGAGGAAGCTCTCGCCGACCCGCGTCAGCGTGCCGCTTTGTCCGAGGTTCTGCTGCGTCCCCAGGTCGTACGCGGTGCCGATCGTCGAAATCCACTTGTCGCTGTGTTGATAGCTGAACGACGCGGTGACGATCTGGCTTCGCAGGGCGGCCCCTTCAACGGCCCGATAACCGAGGTACGCCGTACCGCGCGCCGAGCGGCGGCTGATGATCCCGATGTTGTACGTTCGCTGGGCCTGGTCGAACGTGTCGAAGTAGGCGCTGGCGGTCAACGTCGTCAGGTCCCCCATGAACCAGTTGTACCGCGCGCCGTACAGGCCCAGGCTTTGCCCGAAGTTGTCGCGCTGCGACTGCGGGAAGAACGTCGTTTCCAGGTCCAGAGTCATCCAGTTCACGATCCGCTGGTTGTTGATCGGCCCGCGTTTGGTTTGCAATCGCTGTTGGATGCCGAACGTCAGAGCGTTGCGGTCGTCGACCAGTTCGTGCGCCCCGGCGGTCACCGAAGTGGCCGCGCCGGACCGCACCCCGTAGAACCGGGGGTCGAATTGCGGGGGGACGGTCCCGCCGAACGTGTTGAACGCAAAGCGGCGGCGGAACTGCTCCTGCGAGTTGTCGTCGAAGTCGTTGATCCACGGTACGGCCGACAACGGCTGGCTCGATTGCGCGTAGGAGTAATCGGCGAACAGCGTGACCTTGTGCGCGAGGCCGTTGAGGTTGAACAGCTCGCTCTCGACCTCCGGGAACGTCTTCCAGAATTCGAGGCTGGAGCGAACCCCCGCCGCGCCGTAGAGACGGTCGAGCGATTCGCCCGAGTACGTGTCGCCCCAGTGGCTGGCCTCCCCCATCACGTAGGGCATGACCTTGACGGGGCCGAGGTTGAACGACGTGTCGAGCTGATGCCGCGTCATGAACACTTCGCCGCGGGAATTCCCTTCGAACGGCAGCACGGA
The DNA here is from genome assembly GCA_044359065.1 of Planctomycetales bacterium. GTDB lineage: Bacteria > Planctomycetota > Planctomycetia > Planctomycetales > Planctomycetaceae > JAIXZD01. Next base: position 26,261 of record JBIKMW010000077.1, read on the forward strand.
GAACCGGTCGTTGGGGTCGAACGGAGCGGCGGCGGTTTCCGTGGTGGCGTAGGTGCCGTAGCTGTGCGTCGACCAGTTGATCCAATCCCCGAGCGGTTCGGAGAGCAGATACACATCGCCGCGGGGGAGGTATTCGGATTGGTTGTAGTAGTCGTACAACCGCGGCTTGACGGTGGCCGAGTAGCCGAAGTTGTCGATGTTCCTCGACAACACGGCCACGTTCTCGTAGTCCTTGCCCGAGTCGAATGTTCGTTCGTCGTATTGCTCGAGGTAGTTGCGGTCCGACAGCCAACTGAACTCGGTGTACAGCTGGTGTCCGTCGTCGAACTGCTGCCTGTCCCACAGATTGATGCGGCCCCGGAGCGAGTCCTCGAACTTGATCTCGCGGCGGTCGCCACCGAGGTTGTCCTCTCCCTGGTCGTTGATGATGTAGCCCAGGCCCGAGCCTTCGTGATTGCCGGCCTGGCCGAAGCGTCCGACGCCCCCGTAGCTCCCCGACAAGCCCGCCTCGAAGCCGCGTTTGTCGAGGTAATCGAGGTGCAGGTCGAGCCGTGTGTTGGGGGGGCGGCGGCGACCGACCAGCTTGAACAGGTTCCAGTCGGTGTAGACCTGGAAGCCGAACACGCGGTCGTTCCCCACCCGGATGTTGCGGATGGGGATGTTCGGGTCCTCCGTCGGGAACGACATCTTCGGCGCGTAGAACAGCGGCACGTCGTCGACGTAGAACGTGTTGTCGGTGGCTGTGGCCCACAGGACCGGGTCGTCGAGGTATTCGCCGGTGTCCGGGTCCCGCTCGGGGCGGCCGAAGTACCAGTCGTCCTCCCACGGTTCAACGAAGATTTCGTTGGCTTGCATGCGGTAGGTCGGTTTACCGAACTGGCTGGTGGTCATCCACGCCCGGCTCCCCTGGTAGGTGTTCTCCGAAAGTTGGCGAATCTCGTCCGCGCGCATCCGGATGTTGCCGCGGATTTGCGGCATGCGGGTGGAAAGCTCGGCGTTGAGCATCAGCGCCCGGTTTTCCCGCGCGTCGTAGAACGCTCGCGCCGCCCGGACCGTGTTGTTCCCCTGCCGGATGACGATGTTCCCTTCGAGGTACACCTGCATGGGAGTGTCACTCGATTGGACGGTCCCCTCGCCGTCGAACGAGCCATCGTCCGACATCGTCGTCCAGATGACGATCCGGTCCGCCGACAAATCGACCGGCCCCGCCACTTGCTGCACGCCGTCGATCAGCAGGTTGACACCGCCGGTGATCAACCAGATTTGTTCGGGGGGGGTGGTGGCCTGTGATTCGAAGGACTCCACGCTGTAGGGGACCGCGCTGCGCGGAAAGATGCGCACGCGCCGCAGGCCGATGGCCGGCGGCTGCAACTGCACCGTTTCGATCCCCGGGGGAGGCTCCGCCTCACCCGGTACGGTCAAGAGCGGTTCGTATTGGACGGTTTGTAGGTTGTCGGACGCGGCGGGAATGGCCGTTTTCGGCGCGCGGCGCTGGTTGCGGCGTTGCACCCCCTTGCGGTACGTGGCGTCTTGCGTCGCCGGTTGGTCCGTCCAGCGAGTTCGCTTCTCGAGCGACATCCCCCCCGTCGTGACCATCTCGACAAGCAGCGCCGGTTCGCTCACGTCCCCGCCGGGACGCGACATCCGCGCGTCCCCTTCCAGATAGACGACGATCGCATCGCGCCGTCCGCTGGCCCCTTCCTCGGAGCGTCGCCACACCACGCCCTGCTTGGCGGTCAACTCGGTCGTTCCCTGGCGGATGCGACAGTCCCCGCGCAACAGCCAAATCGCTTCTCGGTCTTGCTGCCAAGCCTGCGCGAACTGGGACCCCAACACGATCCCCGCCTCTTCGGACACGCCGGTGATCGCCTCTTCCCCCGCGACACCATCCCCCGCCGCCCCTTCGGATGACACCGCGTTCGCACCCGGCGGACTCGTCGGGTTGTCTCGCACGGCGGCACCGGACGGCGCCGCACCCTCCGCGGGGACCGGAGGGACGTCAACGCTCTCCTCCAACACGGCCACCGGCGATGCCTCCACCGTCGACGAGGACGTGGGGGGCTGTGCGAACAAGGTCGACGGCACGCCGCCACTCGGCCAGAACCCGCAACAGGCGCACGCCACGCACGCGAACCCAATCCACAAGCGGGGCGCGCCGAAGACCGCGCGGCCCGATCCGCGCACGAATCGCAACCGACTCCGCGCGGACCGCGATCCCGGGTCGCGCCGCGCGAAATCGCGCGCCGACGGGAGGCCGTCGTCCGGACTGGAGGATCGGTGGTTCAAAGGAGGGCCACGCGCGGCACCGGCTCGACGAATTCCGATTCGACGAACGCCGGTGTTCGGGAACCGGGACGGGGATGGAACGGTCCGATTGCGGCGCGATACGGCGAAGTCCGCCGCAACCGCCGGTCGGTCGAGAGTGGGGACGGACGCGAACCGTCCATCGACAGGGGGGCGGGTTATACGACCAACCCGGAAACAGCGTCAATATGGCTGCGGGGGCGTGCGGAAGGGGGGTGGGGCGGGATGACTGGGCGGATTTAGCGAACTGGGAGATTGGCCAAGCCGGCGGACTTCTATCGAGGTGCCGCGCACTGATGGTCCGAGACGATTCTCAAGACGACATTCCTACGGAAATGCAATCTCGTCCCCCAAAAAGTGACTCACCCCCGCAATCGAACTCCAAAGCTCAGGTCCCGCGCTCAAACGGTGGCTTCCATCAACAAGTCCTCGACAATTCCGCCGGAGAACTGCAGGTCCAACCCCTCGACCGAGACCGTCTCACTGTCCACCATCCAACCACTGCCACTCTCGTTCTCCCCTTCAAGCGGCGGCACGACTACCGGGGCCGTCTCCGCACGCCCAATGTCGATCGACATCAATCCCGCCAACGCCTGTTCGTCCAACGTCGCCAAGCCCGACTGCGGAAACTCGCCGACCGCGAGACCGATCGGCGCGAAACTGAAGTCACCTTGGGCCGCGCGAGTGGGTTGAACCACCTTCGCCATTTCTGGCACTGTGGAAGTGGCCGTCGGATCTTGAGCCAGTGCCCGCACAAAGCCCCGGCCGGATTCGATTCGCCAGGTTCCCGGCAACGAGGTCTCGAAGCCCGTGTTCGTCGTGTAGACGTGATCGCCGTTTTCCTGCTTGCGGTTGCTTGAGGCAGGCGAGCCTTCGCGCGTGCCACCTGGGCGGGTCGGTTTGTCAAACTGATCCGTGCGATAAACCTGGGTCAAGGGGAACGTTCCGCTCTGCTCGGTCGAGTAGATGTACCCCAGGATGGCGGTCCCGTTGTTGACCCCCAGTTCACGGAAGTAGGCACCGTCCCGCAAACCGCGCTTGCTGACGGGCCCCAACCCTTCCAGGAATGACGCCTCACCCGCGTTCGAAGTGAGATACCGGTACCCCATGTCGGTTTCAGTACCGTCCGCATTGAATTGCACCCCGTAGTACAACCGGAAGAGGGGTACCGTTCCCAACTCCGGCACGGGCGACAGCAATACGGTGAACCCTGTGAACGCGCTTGTCGACCGATCGACGAGCGCGGGATTCGCGATGAGAGCGTTGAACTCAGCTTCAAGCGTGTAGATGTTGAGTTGGGCGTTCGTGTTGAACACCCGAAACATCCGGGCTTCGAAGTAGACGGTCGCGGTCTCGAACGCGCTGCTGAACGCCGTCGCCCCGCCATTGACGGACGCGTTCGCCCGCCCGCCGCCGGTTCCCGACGTGCCGTCCCAAGCCCGATACACCAACCCGGCGTCCAATTTCGATCCCAACGCGAGGAAGGGAGCGCCGGAAGCGTGGTGGGGCAGGAGAGTACTGACGATTCGGATTTTTGCGAGCGAAGGCAACAAGAGTGCGTTCGTGTCCGAGACCTCTCCGAAGTTGACCCAGTCGCCTTCTTGCGGTTGCGCATCAAACGACGATGGAACAAAGTACTGGAAGCGCCCGAAGACCTGGTCCGCTCCCGTCACTGCGATGCCCGGATTCGCGCCAGGATCTTGATCGACGATCGGACGGCCTCGTCCGAGCATGTCGAGTACAAAGACACCCTGTCGCATCTCGTTCGATTGTCGCCCTCCCACGCCCAAAACCACAAAGGGATTCCCGGCATTGTCCAACACCGGCGCGTCGTTGGTGTTCATGACCGAGATCGTGAAGACGCGTTCAAAAGTCGCGTTCAACTGGTCCGTGGCGCGAACACGGATCGAGAGCACGGGCCTTCCTTCGAAGTCGAAGGCCGCGCTCGTGCGCAACTCGTTGCCAGCGATCTGGAACAGCGAGTTGTCGCCATCGCCGACGCCGGTCGCAAACACGAATGACAACACATCCCCCGTGTTCGGATCGACGCCGCTGAACGTCCCCACCAACGCTCCGGAGGCGAGGTTCTCAGCGATGGTGATCGACGACAATGTCACGGAGGTCGGTGGATCGTTCGCATCAGCAATGGTGATCGTAAAGTTCGCATCCACGCTCAAGCCGTCGCGATCCGTGCTGCGTATCCGGACGGAGTACGTGTTTCTGGATTCGAAGTCAAATTCGATTCCCGTCCGCAGTTGACTGCCCTGGATCGAGAACAACGCGTTGTCCGTTCCTCCCAATCCGGCTACCAGTTGATACGTGAACACGTCGCCGACATCCTGATCGGTCGTCGAGAACGTTCCCACAGCGGTGTCGACCGGCAGGTGCTCGGCCACGGTCGACTGTGACAAGGCGATCGCGGTTGGAGCGTCGGGAGCGTCGACGACCGTGATGGTGAGATCCTTCTGGAAGGTGAGGCCACCCGCGTCGCGTGTCTGCACCCGAATGGTGTACTGCGTCTTGACCGACAGATCGAAGACCGCGTTGGTGCGCAAATCGTCGTCGGAAATCGAAAAAGATCCGTTGTCCGGTCCACCCGCGAGAAGTGTGTAGGTGAATGTGTCTGCGAGATCCTGATCCGCCGTCGAGAATCGTCCCACCAGCGACCCGACCGGCAATTTCTCGACCACGGTTTGACGGCTCAGCGTCACGTTCGTCGGCGTTTCGTTGACATTCGCCACGGTGACGACGAACGATTTGGTGAACGTTTGCCCTGTCGAATCGGTCGTTTGGATGCGAACTGTCGGCGTCGGCAGCGTCTCGCGATCAAGCGGTTGGTTAATCCGCAGCTGATTGCCGCTGATGTTGAACAGATTGTTGTTTTCGTCCCCCGCCCCGGACACTAATGCATACGTGAATGTGTCGCCGACATCGCGGTCGGTCGTCGACAGGCTCCCCACTACCGTGTTGGCCGGTTGGTTCTCCGGAACACTGGCGGGACTCAACGTGATGTCGGTCGGTGGACGGTCAACGACGGCAATCACCCCGGCGTCCAGCGTGAAATCAACCTTGCCATTGAACCATTGGATTCCTTCGGTGCGGCCGAGGCCGGGATTGGTGTTGGCCGTGTCGCTGTCACGAAAATTTGACTGGGCCGAAACGTTGGGGAGTGTGAACTGATGCCGTGTCGTGAGTCCCGACACCTCGATGTACAGCGTTTCGCTGAGGGATGTGGCCGGAACGATGAACGCATAATCCCTGGAGGTTGAAGTCGGACCCCCAATCAGCTGGTCGTCACCGGTTCCGATGGTGTTGTCGGCACCGTCGTTGAACAGTCGTACGGTGAATTGCGCGGTCAATACGCCATCGTCATTCTGAAAGTCGTAGATTCCGTCCTCGTTGGCGTCGAGGAAAACCCTTCCGCCGATGGTGTTGCGATCGATAGGGTTGGCGAAATCCGTCGTGGGACGATTCGGATCGTCAGTCTTGTCGAACAAAATCGTGTTGATCGCTGAGGTGGAAGTCGACCCCCAGAAATTCTCGCGGAGATCGACCGTGCCGGCAGCGAGACCGAATGTACGAACGTTGTCGTTGCCGGCGGTGGCGAAGTCGTTCCGGCGAATACGGGCGCTGCTGCCAGAGTGGACGAAAAAGCCGTTGTTGACATCACTCTCTTCAAAGATACCGGACGACCCGTTATCGAACTGAATCCTCGCACCGACGCTGAGGCCAATCGCGTTCAACGTCCCGGCCGACGTTCCACCAATAATTAGGGTATAAAACGACGCAAATGCGCCGAGAGTGAGATTCGACTCGATCGTCAACGCCGCGCCGCCTTGAACGGTGACATTGCCATCGTTCAGTCGGTACTCGCCAAGTCCTGTAAGTTTCCGCCAAGTCGTGGCCTGAGTGATCGTTCCGGTCAGTACGCCCACAACACCGCCGTTCTGGAACGTGTTCCCGGCCAGATTCGGGATGTACTCTGGGGCTGACAAGACCGAAACGCCGCCCCAAAACTGCACATTCGTGAACGTGGGACTCGCTCCCGTCTGGATCTCGATAAAGTTCGAGGTGGTGTTGCTGGAAGACAGCGTCCCGGAGCCCTGGTTCCGATACGAAACCCGAGCGTCGATCGTCACTCCCGTCGCGTTCAACGTCCCGGCCGACGTTCCACCAATGATTAGGGTGTAAAACGACGCAAATGCGCCGAGAGTGAGATTCGACTCGATCGTCAACGCCGCGCCGCCTTGAACGGTGATATTGCCATCGT
>JBIKMW010000008.1:0-109151 GCA_044359065.1 Planctomycetales bacterium
ACCTCCCGAGCCACCACCTCCGCCACTGCCTCCACCTCCGCCGCCTCCGGACCCACCCCCACCACCTCCGCTTCCGTCGTCAATGGCTGCGACGTGCAAGATGACATCCGCGGTGTCGTAGTAGTCGACGGTGACGTAGTCACCCGTCGCGGGGTTCACCTCGTAGTACTGCTGCGTGATGGTGTACGAGAAGGTGATCTGACCGGACCAGGTCGCCCCGGCGGTGAATTGGAATCCATTCGCCTGCCGTGTGACGGAACCTGCGACGCCAAGGTCGGTGCTGCTCCCGGCGGTCGCGACCACCGTCAGGCTGCCCCCGCCCTGTACTCCCCAGATATCCGAATCGTTCCTAAGCAGCCACGAGTCCTCGATGAATCGGGTTTGGCCCGATGTCATCCGGTAGGTGTAGTCGGGAAGTTCCGCATCGGTGTCATCATCCCGCGCGACGATTTCCGTCAGCAACACGCGGGGTTCGAGGGCGTCCAGCGCCGTCCAATGGCCGCGAGACTGGCGTCGGCGGCGGGACCTCGCATCCAACACCCGCCGCACCGCCGACATCAACTGGTCCGCAAACGCCCGAATGAACATGCGAATCTCCCAGGAATCCAAGAGGGTGGCGCTTCAAACAGCGCGACGCCGCATCACGGCTCAGACGTGAGACACGGCGACTTGGGCCGCGATTTTTTCGGAGAGTACAAGTTCTCTACAGGACATCAACACAAAATGCAGAGTATTCTTTGTGCACCTAAAAAAGTCCTACGAGAACTCAGTACTTACGTAGAGTGTTTTACCTCCTTGCGCACAGTGCCAGTACCTGCACTTCTGCACCTTGGAGCTGCATCGGACCTGTGGCGGCAGCGTCACGTCACTGAATTCGGGCCGGCAAGCGCCGGTTCACTTCTAGAGGCATGCGAATTCCACCCGGTTCGCGAGTGCGAGCGGTCATTTCCCCCCGCCTCGGAGGCTCTGCTCTTTTCGGACCGGTTTGACCAGTCGGTCGACTGGTCAGCACGGGACCTGGACTGAGCCTCAGGGAAGCCCTAACAAGGACGGCCACTCGCGGAATCCTGCCGTTCCGCACAAACGGCGAAAACCGGAGGCGGGGAAAAGTTCCCCGCACCCGGCGAAGGCCGCGTGTTTTGGACCGTCCGGCGGAGCCGACTCTGTCACTCCGCAGGGACCGTTACGTGTCCGATGCTGCGTGTCAGAGGCTCAGGCTGAACGACGCCTGCTTGTCGAGCGCTTCGATCCGCACCGCCATCGACTCGTCGGTCTGTCGGGTGGTCACGCGAATCTTCATGCCGACCTTGAGTTCCCCCGCCTTGCAGACTTTCCCGTCGCAAGTGACGGCGGCGTCCCGCGAGATGGTCATCTCGTGGTTCTTGCCATCCTTGTCCGACATGACCAGCGACCCCGCCTTCGCGCTCACCACCGCGCCGTCGTGCGTGTTGGCGAACAGCGATTGCTTGTCGAGGGCTTCAACCCGCGTCGCCACCTTGAGGTCTCCGTCCTTCGTCGAGACGCGGACCCGCATCCCCTTCATGATCTCGTTCCAGCGGCAAGACTTGCCGTCGAGCGTCAGCGGTGCGTCCTTCACCAGCGTGTGCGAATGCTCGACGCCGTCCTTGGCTGTCATCACCAGCGTTTCCGCGCTGAGCGAGATCACTCGGCCATCATGCGTCGCGTCGTCGCGAGCATCGGCGGCAAACGCCACACCCGTGCCGAACAAAGCCGCCAGCGCGACCGACCCGACCAAAACATCCTGAAATCCCATGTTCCCGCTCCTCGTCCACTTTCACAGTCCATTGCGAAACACGACGATCACGACGGTCCGTCGCCACCCGCGCTCCGCTTCCTTGTCGACGCTCGCGCGCCCGTTCCACTCTCTCGCCTTGTCGAGACAACACCACCGGCGCTTCGAGTGCGGCGTTCTCCCGGCCGTTCCCCTCGGGGACCAACAGGCCGGGGAATCCCGCGATTGCGGGCGTCACCGAAGTTCGTGTGGAGTCTCGTTTCCCGACCAGGCGTGTCACTGCGACATGCCGCCGTTCGCTCCGATCACTCCCGAAAGGCCTTGGCGAACCGCATCTGACACCCGAGGGCGTCGATCACCGTGCAACACTGTTCGCGTTCCGAAGTCGACACGCGGATTCGCGTACCCGGATCGAGTTCGGACGGATCGCACATTTCGCCGTCCAGGGTGATGCGGGCATGCTTGTCGACGGCCTTGATGAACTCCGTGCCGTACTCGTCTTCCATGACCAGCGTGTCCCGGGTCAGGGTGATCAATCGCCCTTCGATCGGCGCGGGTGCCTCCACGGCCTCCGAGCCGACTGTGTTCACTTTCACCTTTGGCATGTCCAATCCCTTGATTCCGTGGTTGTCACGTCGCACCCGCGACGGGGACTACGCGTCCCCGCCCTCCGTGTGTTTCGCAGCCTCAGGGAGTTCCTCGAACCGGTCCGTCCGCCGCTTACTTGCGGACGATGTCGAGGCGGAGGACGCTCGACGCATCGCTCCCCTGGGTCGGATGCCCGACAACGTTCACCGTGAAGTCACCCAAGGCCGCCTCGTCGGTCGCGGTCAACACAACGCGAACGCTCGACTTGCCCTTCTCGATGAGCGGTTCGCTCGGTTCGGCCGTCACTCCCGTGGGGAATTCGCCGAACCGGATCGAAACGTCCTCGGCGAACGTCTTCTGGCGATCAACGCCGATCTCGACGCTCCGCGTCGCTCCCTGGGTCAATGAGGTCGCCGACCGGGGGACATCCAACGAGAAACCGTCCTTCGCCAGGATGTCCAAATTGAAACCGGCTTGCGCGTCTCCTCCTTTGGTGGGATGCCCGGTCACGTTGACCTTGAAGGCTCCGACCGGGGTTTCCTTGCCCGCACGGAACGCGATGTTGGTGTTGGTCTCGCCCCGCTTGATGCCGGGGCTGGAGGGTTCGACTGTGACCCCTGCCGGGAGGTCGGCGAACTTGAGCGCCACGTCTTCGTCAAAGTTCATCCCCCGCACGATGCCGACGACCACATTGGACGTCCCCCCCTGCTGCAGGGACGAGGCCATCATGGGCACGCTCAGATTGAACGTGTCGGCCGCTTGCCCGATGGCGGGAGCCTTCCCTTTGGCGCCCGGACCGCCAGGAGTCCCCTGCGAACAACCGGTTGCCATCGCGACGGCGAGCGCCGCCACTCCGGCCCATTGTGCACGTGTTGTCGGATTCGTTGTCACTCGTGTCATAGTTCACTGCCTTCCGTGTGGAATGTGGGATCGCCCCTCGCGCGGCGTGTGCCGCGCGGGGCGATCTCCGAAACGTGCGTGTCGGGCAAGCCGAAGCGGCTCACGCCTTCACTTCCCGGACGAACGCGTCCAGTTCCTTGTCGACCTGATCCTTCGCGAAGCCGTACCGCTCCTGCAGTAGGCCAGCCAAATGCTCGCGCCGACCGGCGGCCTTCGTCACGTCGTCATCGGTCAGCTTCCCCCACTTCTCCTTGATCTTTCCCGTCATCTGCTTCCAGTTCCCCTGCACTTGATCCCAGTTCATGGCGTTACGTCTCCACGTCGGGCAGCGGTTGAAACCGAACCGGCATGCCACCGACAAATTGCGAAACCACAGGCTTCGGGCCGATCATCGCCGACGACGCGGTTCCGCCGCGGCGACGAACCAGTCCCGTCGCACCAATCAGTTACTGGCGGGGCGCACCGCAATCGCGGTCGAGTACGCCGGGACGGTTTGCGTCACGGTCGGCGTTGTCGGTACCGCAGGCGCGGCCTGAATTTCCGACGACGTCGCCGAGCCGGCGGACGGGCAACACGTGGCCGCTACCGGAGTGCAACAGACCGACTCGGTCGTGGCGTACTGCTGCACCGGAGCTTGCACCACCGTACCCGGACACTGCGCCGAGTTCGGCTGCGTCACCGAGTTGTAGTACTGCGGCTGCACGTAGTATCCGCCCTGCTGATGCTGGCCGTAGCCACTGTGGTAGGGCTGCGAGTACTGGAAGCCCCAGCCGCCGTTGGAGTAGCCACGGCCATAACCGTTCCCGTAGCCGTAGCCATTCCCATAACCGTTCCCGTAGTAGGAACGGCCGTAGCCACCGTTGCTGTACCCGCGGCCGTACCCGTTGTTGTAGTACCCGTTCCCGTAGTACGAGTGACCGTAGCCGCTCGATCCCTGCCAGCCGCCACCGCGCCAACCGCGTGCTTCGGCCAAACCGCTTCCGGCCGACAAGGCCAACACCGCCACCAGGGCGGCACTCTTCAAAAACCGTGACCAACTCATGTTCGCTTCCTCTTCAAAAACAGTTCCGTACCTTCACGATTCCATCCGTCTGTTCAAAATCCCGGTGGACGGCGCGTCGCTTTCGCGGCGCGGCTGCCCGCCGATTCGACCGCCCCGGGATCCGCCACTCAAATGCGGTGCGTCAGCGCCAATATCAGCAGTACGACCAGGATCAGGCCCAGCCCGCCGCTGGGGAGCGGGCCCCAGTTGCGGCTGTGGCCCCAGGTTGGCAATGCCCCCACGACCATCAGGACCAGCAGTACAATCAACAGCGTTGTCATGATCTTTTATCCCTTGTTCATCGAGGAATGATGTGGAACCGCGCGAGCGCCAGTGGGGCGCGTCGCGGGCCGCTATTCGGACTTCGCCGGCTGTCGGTCGGTGTCCGACTTCACCCGGTCCTTGTCGATCGTCAGTCGCAGATCGACTTGACTGCCGGTCGCGGATTCGTTGCGGCTGAACGAGTACCAACCCCGGTAGTAGCCCAGTCCCAACCCGAGCGCGACAATCGCGACGATCAGTATCAATGCGGATTTCATGGTGCCGTTCCTTTTGAATTGTGTATGGTTCCGTCACTCGGCGCATGGCTTGAATCATTCGCGGCACTTCAACCGGGCACCTTGATTCTCGGAGAGACCGGCCCCGTCCAGGCCTCCATCGGAATATCCCCCGCCATGCGGAACATCTGCACCACCGCACCGCTGGTGAACGCGTGGACCACCGCCCCCGTGGCCGGGTCGATCTCCACCGCCGCCTCCTTCACGGCGACCCCCGTGATGCGGGCGATCTCCGCCAGGAGCGAGGCCTGGGCGATGATGAACAGCCGCCGGTGGTAATCCTGCACCCGCGCCGCTCCTTCCTCCGTCCGTGACAATTCGATTTCCGCCGGAGTCAGCGCGCCGTGGAGCGTCACGACCAGCGTGTCGTCCGTAAGCACCACCGAAACCGAACTGGGCGCGTGCCCCGTCCTGTCGAGTTGGAACCGGGAGAGCGCGTCGGCCACTTCCTCCGCCATCGTGCGTGGGGAATCGTTCATTGCGAGTTCTCCCTGACGCAGCGACGAAGTCGCCGCGGTGTGGCATTACAAAGCGACAACCAACAGCGATCCGCCCGAATGAAGTTCGATACGCGACATTCCGGAGTGTTCGAGCAAAGACTCGGCCCGCGCGACATCTTCCGGCGAACCATGCACGACCATCAGGTATTCGCCCGCTTTCAGGAGCGATTCGTAGCGAAGCACGCTGTCGTGCGGGATGCCGATGCTGAACAGGGCGGCCCCCAACGCGCTCAGACCGCCGGTGACGGCGGCCCCCTCCAGCACGCCGACGATCCAGCCCGCCAGCGGACCGGCGACCAGGAGCGGACCGACACCCGGAACGCTGAACACCGCGGAGCCAAACAGAATGCCCCACAGCCCTCCCCAGAAAGCGCCGTTCGCCCCCCAATACAACATACGGTCGCCCGCATTGAAGTAGCCGACGACATGCTCGTCCGTATGATATCCCTTGCCGACGATCGACAATGTTGTCATGTCGAACCCCGCTTGTTGCAGCTTCTTCACAGCCCCTTCCGCAAGGGTGTGCGTGTCGAAGGTCGCGATCACGGAATCATTGTGAGACATAACAACACCGTTTGTTGTAAGGGCGCGGAGCGCCAGCGAGTTCGCCGCAAAGCGAATCGCGGGGGCTTTCGCATAAACTGGTCTTCTGTGTGACGAACGTCACCGTCGCTCGCCGTCTCGTGGGCGTCGTATCATTCTTGTGGTCGTTTCGCGCATGGCGGGAGGACACTCCCGTCTCGGCGGACGATTCCTGTCGACGCTCGTCGCACGGACGGACGCCTGGTCGAGGCACATCCACCAGATTGACGATCCGGGCCTCTCCGGCGAACGCGAGCGCCACGGCCTGAACCAGTTGTTTTGCGTGGAATGTTTTCACGATTCCATGCAATTCGATGTGCTGTTCGGTGCGTTGCAGACGCAAGTCCCGCACGCGGCCCCCCAGCCGTTCCCGAATCGCCACCTCGACCACTTCCACGTCGAAACGATGCATGTCGCCTCCGGCACGGGCAAGGCGGTCCATGCGGTTCGAGAAGGACCGCAAACGCCGCATTGAGTGGAAAACCGAGCGCATAAAAACGAAAAAAGGCCGACGCGAAGCACCCTCTTTGGAAGAGGATGGTTTCCGCGTCGGCCTATTTTTGATCCGGCCCCCCGAATGACTTCGGGTTGCCGTAAAACTGATCTGCCGGGAACTGGCCGCATCTCACGAATTGTGGTCTTGCGGCGATGTGGGCATGTTACTCCCGCATAATCGGAATGTCAATCGGCACGACCTGCTATTCCATTTTTACTCAAGAATAAGTGGCTTGTTTCCTCGACCATTTTTCATCACCTGCTTGCCGTTCCGCGCGAATTCAAGTTTTCGCCGCCTGCGAATCTCCCTTCATTATTGCTCCTGACGCGGCAACAATCCGCCATCGGTTTCGCGGAAACCGATCTTCGATCACTCGGCGGTACACGTCGTGTTGGTCGCCAAACGATCAGGATATACGCATGCAGACCATCGGCGAGATCGAGGCGGCGGCGGGGGCCGCCATCACACGCTTCGAGCAGGACCACATGGGTCGCGGCCCCAAGAGCATCCGCGTGCACCTGCTGGGGGACATGCTGGTACTCCGCCTGGAGGGAGTGTTGACCATCGCCGAGCAGCAACTGGCCAAATCGCTGCCACCCGAACGGGGTCGCGACCTCCTGAAGCAAGTCCGCACCCAGTTGATCGAAACCGCCCGCCCGACACTCACCGCGGCGATCCTGGAGGCGACCGGCCACGCTCCCGTCAGCATGCACCACGACATCAGCACCGTCACCGGCGAAGAGGTCATCGTGTTCATTCTGGCCGAAGCACCGCTCGTGCGCGAGCTGAAACGGAGGTAGCGGACCACGGGAAGTTCCCGCTCCACGGTCCCCGACAAGCCTCGTGATCCAACCGCAACCGTGATCCAGCCGCAACAACAAGGGGTTGTGCCACGCGGCCAGTTCACGTGGGGCGGACTCGCCCGCCGCGGTTTCGACTCCGCATCAGCCGAACAGCTTGAGCAGCGGTTCCCCCGGCACGATGGGCTTCGAGAACCCGTCTTTCCCGAGCTTCACGTCCATTGGCACGTCCAGAGCGTGGTAGATCGTCGCGGCCAAGTCCTGCGGGCGGACCGGTTTGTCCTTCACGTACGAGCCCGTCTTGTCGGATTCCCCGTACACCGCTCCGCCCCGGATGCCTCCCCCGGCCACGATCGCCGAATAGCACGACGGCCAATGCTGCCGTCCCGGATTCAGACCAGGGGCGTTGATCCGAGGCGTGCGACCGAACTCGCCCGAGACCACCACCAGCGTGCTGTCCAACAGGCCGCGATCCTCCAGATCGAGCAACAGTGCCGACAGGGCCTCGTCCAATCGCGGCAGGCACCAACCCATACCGTACGACCCATCACCGAAGGCGCTCCCCATCCCCATCTCGCCGCCGTGCATGTCCCAACTCGAACTGGGGGCGCCGCCGCCGCCAGTGGGGGACGCCCCGGTCCAGCCGTTCACCGTCACAAAGCCGACCCCCGCCTCGACCAACCTCCGCGCCAGCAGCAGGTTCTGCCCCAGCGGGTGCATCCCGTAGCGCTCGCGGACTTCGACCGATTCGTGCGTCAAATCGTAAGGACGGACCGCCTCGGCCCCGCTCGTCAAATCAAACGCGCGGCCGTAGAGATTCTCCCAGTCGGTTCCGGCGACCGTCTGCTTGGTCGCGCCAACGACGGGATCCAGGCGGTCGAGCAGCGAACGGCGAACCTGCATGCGATCGGCCGAAACCGCCCGTTGCAGCTCTTCGGGGGGAGCGAACTTGGGCATCGCCGGGTGATTGGCGGCCGAACCGACGAACATGGGGCTGTACGCCATCCCCAAATGCCCCGCGTTGCCGATGTTCGGTGCGCAGAAGACGGGGTCACCCACACACTTGATGAGCCACACGTACGGAGCGGCGGTTTGGCGGGTCGGACGCACTTTGGCAAGAATCGAACCCAGATAGGGGGCGTCGACCGGGGCGTTCGCCTGGCCGCTCAGCAAGTGGTGCATCGCGTCGAAGTGGTTGCTGATGTTGCCCACGTGCGTCATCGAACGGATGAGGCTGAACTTGTCAGCCAGCGGCGCCAACCGCGTGTGCATCTCGTTGATTTGCATGCCGGGAACGGCGGTGGCGATGGGCTGATACGGCCCGCGAATTTCGGCGGGGGCTTCGGGTTTCAGGTCCCACGTGTCGAGATGGCTGGGTCCGCCACAAAGCAGCACGAAGATGACCGACTTGGGGGCCGGCCCCTTGCCCAGCCCCTTCTCGGGGTCGACCTGCGCGGCCACCATGCCGGGCAACCCCGTCGACAGCGCCCCGATCGAGCCCGCCTGCAGGACACGGCGACGGGAAATGAGCGAGGGGCGGCTGGAAACGGAATCGGACCAGAGTGACATCGCCTTGCCCTTTTAAAGAAGACCTCGATGCGACCGAGCGGTCGACGAAAGAACCGCCCCGTCCGACTTCGTGAACCCGCCGCAAGTGCCGAACGCGATGGTTCGACTCGACATCGCAACTGGGCGCGTGGGCGGTTTCGTGACGATCCGCCGACTCAAAAATCATAATCGTTCTATCGACGCTTGTCGATGGGTTCTTGCGATGTCGAGTTGCGGATTAGAATGGCCTGATCGACTCGGAAGTTTTGGGTGCTCGGTGGGCCGCAGTGGGAGAATTCACATGTCCGTTTCGCGTGTGGTAGGCGCCTGCGCGCTGGTTGCGACATTGTTGGCCGCGGGAGCCGCTCGCGCCGACGACGCGGCCAAGGCCTTGGCGGCGAAGGTGGTCGAACGAGCTGGCGGCGAGGCGAAGCTGTTGAAGCTGTTTCGCATGCGCGAGCAAGTCCACGTCACCAACAAGCTGCTACCCTCTCCCGCCGCCGACGCAAAGGAGAATCGTGTGTCGATCGTGGAAGTCGGCGGCGATTGGTGGCTGGCGGGCAAGCCGCGCGGAAAGGACAAGGTGCGCGTGCTGTGTTGGGCGTGGAGCTTGCGACTGCTGTTGGCCCCCGAGGCGCGGCTGTCGACGCTCCCGGAGGCGGCTGTCGCCGGGAAACCGTCGGTCGGGCTGAAGGTCGAGGGGGCGACAAAGGACCCGGTCGACCTGTGGTTCAACAAGGAGACGATGTCGCTGGTGGCCATCGACTACACCGACACCCGGCACGTGTTCAGCCACTGGACCGAAACTCCCGCCGGCCACCGCTACGCGGCGGAAGTGCACGGTTACCGCTTCGCGAACGTCGCCGAAAAGAAGGCGAGCGAAACGCAGTGGTATCAGTCCCACATTCTGGAACTGACGCCGCTGGACGAATTGCCAGAGGAGCTGAAGAAGAAGTGAGCCGCCTGGCTCGCTGTGTAGAAGCCGTTTCAAAACCCGGTTGCGGGGAGGAGAACCGCCACGGGTGTCCACGCGGATCTGTCCGGCAGAGGGTTTTGAAACCCCTATTGGGGAAGAATCTCGCCGTCTATGCGGCCTCTTCGACGGGTGGGGCATCGGCCTTTTCCGTAGCCATCGGACCGGTCGCCCCGCCCGACTCCGCTTCTCCCCCAGCCGGTTGCGTCAGCCAATCCCCCTCCGGCGGCGGGATCACGAAGATCTCGCCGAACGGCACCGGCTGTTCCGCGCGGAAGTGGTGGTGTCGCAACAGTTCCAAAATCGCCAGGAAAATCCCGGTGATCTTGCTGCGCGAAAAGTTCTCGTGGAATAGCGAGCTGAACGACACACGCAGTTCCGCCAGCACGCGGGCCTTGATCTGTTCGATGTACGTCGAGATCGGCGTGTCGTCGTAAACAATTGCCTTCGGGGCGTTCTCCGTATGCCGTTTCAGGACGCGCGTCAGGGCGCTGACGAGGTCCCACAACTCGACCTCTTTGATGAGGTCCTCGGACGGATCGTTCCCCGCGCGCGGCCGGTCGTTCGACAACCGCGGATAACGCAACTGCCACTCCGCCGATTGCGCCTCGAGCACGGCAGCGGCCTCGCGGAACCGTTTGTACTCGAGCAACTGCCGGACAAGGTCCCCCTTGGCGTCGGGCGCTTCCTCGACCATCGTCGGCGCGGCCTCTTCCCTTGGCAGCGCTTCGCGGCTTTTGATCTCGACGAGTGTCGCCGCGAGCACCAGGAACTCGCCGATCTGGTCGAAGTCCAGAACGGTCAGCGTCTCGAGGAACTCCACGAACTGCGCGGTGATGCGGCCGATCGGCAAATCGAGAATGTCCAACTCCTGCCGCCGCACCAGGTACAGCAGCAGGTCGAGGGGACCGCTGAATTCGGCAATGTGCACGCGATACATGGACGGGCGCAGGCAAAAGGCTAAGAGGCTATCCGAAAACCCGGTTGCGCTTGTTCAACGACCCGCCGATGCTCGGGTGCCGCGCGGGCGTCAGAGGGTTTTCGGATAAGTTGTAAGTCAAAAGTCAACAATGGCCGCGTGCGGGGCACCGCCGTTTGCGAGGGATCGCAAACCCCGAACAAACCTGGGTGGCCCAGCCAACTTGTGGCTGGGTCGCACAGCGACAAGACGCAACACCTTCCACTCTCGACAACCAAAAAACGCGAAAGGCCCCGCACCGCTCGCTGCCAGGGGCGACTTCGGCTCGTGGCTCGTGAACGTCGTGGACTGCCCGGGAAGGAACGATCGGTGGGCCGTTTCGGGATTTGAATGGCTCATCCCTACAATTCGCGCAATCCGCGTTATCGTTGTTATCGGCGGCGGGGGGGGGCCGGGTACACTGGCGGTCGCCCGATCCTCCGACGACGCCGTCATTCGCCCAGACTTTTCACCGCAAACCACTACACAACAGAGCCTTGCGTCGTATCGAGTTCCGCATGAGCGATTCCAGCTACCAAGGCCTGAACGTCACGGTGATGGGACTGGGGACCTTTGGCGGGTCGGTGGGAGCGATCCGGTTTCTGGTCGCCAACGGAGCTCGCGTGACGGTCACCGACCTGCGGTCCGCCACGCAGCTCGCTCCGTCAATCGCCCAATTGAGCGAGACCCTCCCGGACGTGTGGCGGCTGGGCGAGCATCGGTTGGACGACTTCCTCCACGCCGACCTGATCGTTGCCAGTCCGGCTGTTCCCCTGACCGACCCGCACCTGCAAGCGGCCCGCGAGCGGGGCATCCCCGTCACGCGAGAGATGAACCTCTTCTGGCGTCACAATCGGGGTCGGGTGATCGCCGTGACCGGGACGAACGGCAAATCGACGACGACGGCCCTGACGCATGAACTCGTGTCGCGCGCGTTTCCCGGTCGGACCTGGCTCGGTGGAAACATCGGCAAAAGCCTCCTCCCGGAGGTGGACCGCATCCAACCGGGGGACTGGGTGGTGCTCGAACTGAGCAGCTTCCAACTGGAGGACCTCGCCCCGCTCCGTCCGGATGTGGACGTGGCGGTGGTGACGAACTTCACACCCAACCATCTGGACCGGCACGGCACGCTCGAACGCTATCGCGACGCCAAGCAAACCCTGCTGCGGACAATGTCGCCCGGCCGCCTTGCAATCCTCAATCAGGACGATCCGGACGTGTCGACCTGGTCCACCCAGGCACGAGTGTTCTGGTTCGGCGCGGACGACACCGGTCGCGAGGGGACGTTCATTCATGGAACCGATCCGTTTCCGCGGCGCGCGATTTTTCGGCTCGGCCAGCGAGAGCAGATCCTGCCGCTCGGGGAATGGCTGACGCTCCCCGGTCTGCACAACCTGCGGAACGCGCTGGCGGCGACGACGGCCGCGCTCACGTTGGGAGCGCAGGCTTCGCACGTCGAGGTGGGAACTCGCGCGTTTCGCGGCTTGCCGCATCGGCTGGAATTGGTCGCGGAGATCGGCGGCGTGCGCTACTACAACGATTCGAAGTCGACCACTCCGGAGGCGACGGTGCTTGCGCTGCGCGCGTTCCGCGCCCCCGTGTGGTTGATCGTCGGTGGCTACGACAAGCGCATCGACCTGGGTTCGATGGTGCGGGAAGCGTGCGCGCGACCGGTGCGTGGTGTCGCGTGCGTCGGCCAAACGGGGCCAGCACTCAAAGAAGCCTTCGCCGCGACGAGTCCCGACGTGCCCGCATCGCTGGTAGGATCGGTCGGCGAGGCCGCGCGGTGGTGCGCGGCACGGGCGACCGACGGGGATGTCGTGCTGCTCTCGCCGGGCTGCGCGAGCCTCGACCAGTTCGAGAACTACGAACAGCGCGGCAAGGCGTTCGCGGAAGCGGTGCAAGCAAACACGCTGTGAGATTCGTAAGCGGGTCTGCGACCGGAGGACCGATGGCGCAATTCATCGACGATTGGCTGCACAAGTTTCCCCACGAAGCCGGTCCCGCGTCCGATCCGGCAATGATCGACGAGATCGGTCGGCGCATGGGAGCGGCGATCCCCGAAGAACTCGCGGCTGTGTGGCGCCGAGTGGACGGCATTCACTTTCCGACGCTGTGGGCCGACTTCGTGGGACCGTCCGTGGCGCTCAAGTGGATCACGTCCGGCGGTTGGCCGGAAGAGTTTGTGACCCCCGGTTTCGTACCGATCTTCGACGACCGGCAATCGAACATCGTCGCGCTGGCGGTCAAGGAACCGTACGCCCCCCGCGTGGTTTTCCTGCCACACGACGGCGATCACCGCCTGTTGTTCCGAGACCTGGAACGATTCGGCAGGCTGTGGCCCCGCCCCGATCCGGGGGACGAAGACGCAGCCGGGCTGTTGCACGAGGATGAGGGAGACTACACGGCCGACGTGCCGCGAACACCCGAGGACCGGGCCGTGGCGCGGCTCCTGCTGGAGACGGATGACGAGCACCACGAGTGGTACTACGCGATCCAGCTCCTTGATGAAGCGGACCTTGAACAATGGAAGATGGTACTGGAGACGGACCATTTCGTGAGACGTTACGCGGTCGCCCGTCTCGCCAAAATGCGATCGCCCGAGGCGGTGGAGTTGTTGGCCCGAGACCGAACGGAATACGAGGCCTTTGCTTCCCGTCTGACGGAAGCGCTCGAAAAGGCGGGCCTCGGGCCGGTCGAGCGGAGTCGGGACAACCTGCGGGTCGGTGACGGTTGGATCATGCTCGACGGGTACTTTTACTTGAGGGACATGCCGGACGCCCTGGCCACGTTAGTCGAATGGTTCGACCGTCGCCGGAAGGGGTTGCCGGTCAACGTCGACGGCTATCGACTGCCGCACAAACGCCCCCGAAACGGAGTGTGGTGAAGCGATGCGTACTCCCGTCACGAGCTCAGGTGCGATATCTGACAATGATCCATCGGCCCCTGTCGCACCAAGGATGCCCTCGGCGCTGCGGTTGCTGTGCACGTTGCTCTTCCTGGTCGCCAGCTATGCATCGTCATTCGGACCGGCTTGCCGGTTGGTCGCCCTTCATAAAGACCAAGTCCTGACGCGCGGGTACGGCGATCACCCCCTGATCACCAATACCGTACTTGCGATGTACCAACCGCTGGCATCGCTCATGGTCTGCGGTCCGTACCCATTCAAACATGCGATGTTGTGGTGGGTCGACATGTGGCTTCCCGCCGGGATTTCGACCTTCGAATGGACTACGGGATTTGGCTGGATCGGGAGCACATACTCATTCACATTCTTCTCATTCTGAATGACTGGCCGGAGTCCCCTTCATCAGCGGGCACGGAATGATCGGCGCCACCGCGAACCCGGTCGTTCCGCACCCCACTCGTCTCAAGCGGGACAAAGCGAAAGTTCCCGAAGCCTGAGCGACGCTTCCCTCGGATCGGGGCTGTCTCCAATAATCCCCGTGCCCGTTCTTCGACCGCGCTCGACGGTTCGACCGGGTCATCGGTCTCCCGGGTCATCGGGCCGTCCGTTCCCACACTTCTCCGGATCACACTCAGGTTTCCTCGCCATGCCCCGCTTCCGGTTCGGGCCGACCCCGTTGCGTCCCTGGGCGCTGCTGTGCGGCCTGCTCTGTTTGATGCCAACCACAGCCGTCGCCGACGATTCGGCCCGCTTGGCCGCCGCGATCCGCCCTCTCGTCGCCGCGCATCAAGGTCGTGTCGCCGTCGCCGTCAAGCACCTCGAATCCGGCGTGGTGTTCCTGCATCGCGAGCACGAACCACAGGCCACGGCCAGTCTCGTCAAGGTGCCCGTCATGGTGGCGGCGTACGAGGCCGCGAAGCGCGGCGCGATTCGCCTCGACGACCGGGTAACCGTGAAGGCCACCGACAAGGTCCCCGGATCGGGCCTCCTGACCGCGCACTTTTCCGACGGCCTGTCGCTCACGCTTCGGGACGCGATCCGCCTGATGATCGCCTTCTCCGACAACACGGCCACCAATCTCGTCGTGGAGGCCATCGGCAAACCGCGCACGAGCGAACTCTTCGCCGAACTGGGCTACAAGGAAACGCGGCTGCACAGCCTGGTGTTCCGTCCCGACAGCTCCATCGCCCCGGAACGATCCGCTCGGTTCGGCCTGGGCTCGACGACCGCCCACGAGCAATTGCGGCTGTTCGAGGCGCTGTACCGCAAGCAATTGGTCGACGCGGACGCCTGCACGGAGATGTTGGGGCACCTGGCCGCATGCGAGGACCGCGAACGACTTGTGAAGTTTCTTCCCGAGGGAGTGCGGGCGTCCCTCAAGACCGGCAGCGTCGGGGGTGTGCGAACCGTGTCCGGCATCGTGCATGCGCCGGGGGGACCGTTTGTCGTCGTCGTGTTGACGGAAGAGAACAAGGATCGCCGCTGGTCGGACCGGAACGCGGCGCAATTGCTCTCCGCGGAAATCACCCGCGCCGCGTACGAAGTGTTCGACACCCCGCGGCGGGGGGACTCCGGGCCTTCGACGAACGGCGAACTTGTGGCGGGGGCGACGGGGGACCTGGTCGAATCACTCCAACGCACGCTGAACGCGCGGATCGAGCCGTCCCCCAAACTGACAGTGGACGGCGAGTTCGGACCATCCACGCGCCAGGCGGTCCAACGGTTCCAGGCCTCGAAGAAACTCAAGGAGACCGGGATCGTCGACCGGGGGACGTGGGAAGCACTCGGAACTTTGGTGGAGGATGTCGAGCCGACCGCGCCGCCGGAGCAAGTGAATGCCGAGACACTACCGAAGGAAGTGGCCGACGATCCCGCCGCGGCGCCTCCCGTCACGGCGCGGGCGTGGGCAATCGGCGACGCGAAGACCGGGCGACTACTCGCGGGGTCAAACGAAGCCGAGCGGCGGGACTTCGCGAGCACCACGAAGACGATGACGGCCTGCGTGGTGCTCGAATTGGCTCGCGAGAAACCGGCGATTCTGGACGAGACGGTCGTCTTTTCGCGCCGCGCCGACGAAACCCCCGGCAGCACCGCCGGTCTCCGAGTAGGGGAGCGCATCCCTGTGCGGGAGGCGCTGTACGGGCTGATGCTTCCCTCGGGGAATGACGCGGCGACCGCGTTGGCGGAACACTTCGGGGAGCGGTTCGCCCCGCCCCCCGACGCGCCGCTGACCAACGATCCGCTGGAACGCTTCGTCGCCGAAATGAACCGCCGCGCGGCCCTTTGGGAAATGACCGACACGCGCTACGTCAATCCGCACGGACTGACGGACGACGCACACAAGTCCTCCGCACGGGACCAATTCAAGCTGGCGGTCCGCGCCTTGTCGTATCCGGGTCTCCGCGACATTGTCGGCACGCGCCAGCGCGGCTGCCGCGTGGAAGGGCCGGGAGGCTGGCGGCGGGATGTGGTGTGGAAGAACACGAATCGGCTGTTGGAACGGGAGGGGTACCTCGGGTTGAAGACGGGGACGACCGACGCGGCGGGAGCGTGTCTGGTTTCGGTTGGCGCGCGCGACGGACGGGAACTGATTGTGGTGGTCCTGGGGTGCGCGAACTCCGACGCGCGGTACTTCGACACGCGGCATCTGTTCCGGTGGGCGTGGCAAACAAAACCACCGAGCAACTAACAGGTGGCTTCAAACCCCTCTGCCGGACAAATCCGCGTTGACCCCTTTCGAGGTTTTCGCGCCGGCAACCGGGTTTTGAAGCGGCTTCCAGCAAGTCGGCCCTGCCCTGACCACGGCGCTCTTGACGGCCATGTCGTACCTGTCCCAGACTTCGGTCGCGTTCGTGAGGCTTCACCCGCGTCGAAGGTTCGCCATGTTGATGAAACCGAGTTCGCCGTTTCCGAGTTGTTGCCGGACGGCCGTGGCGGTGGTCCTGCTCGCGCTGTTGTCGCGGTCCGGGGAGGCGGAGCTTCGCGCGGCGGACAGAGTCGTACCGCGAGCCGAACCGTGGGAGGCGGAGTATGAGGGGGGAGATGTCGACGGTCCGGCGGTCCTTGGCCACTGGAAGTTCTCCTCGGACGGGCCGGCGGTCGATGCGTCGACACGCAAGAACCCCGGCAAGCTGGACGGTGCGGCGGCGGCGGAGGGACGCTTTGGAGGAGGACTGCGCAGCGCGCCGGGTTACCCGAAGTCGGACGCGCGGCACGCGTTGTTGGTCGACAACGCTCCGCACCTGAGTCCGTCGGGTCCGTTCTCGCTCGAATTGTGGCTGAATCCGTCGGAACAGTTTGCCGAGGTGTACAACGCGTACCTCGTCGACAAAAAGTACGTCGCCCACACGGACTACCAGTGGACGATCGAGCGCGGTGGAGGACCGACCGAGCGGCGGATGCGGTTGACGCTCGGATTCGGCGACGCTTCGGACACGGTGGTGTCGCAGCCAATCGCAATCACCCCCGGAACCTGGACGCACCTGGCGGTCGCGTACGACGGGCGCGGGACGGCGCGGTTTTTTCAGGACGGTTCCGGGCGGGGCGAACCGGTGATGCGCGGTCGCGGGGCGATCGTGGCGGGCGCACATGGACTGTCGATCGGCGACCGGTTGGGGAGCAACTACGCGGGGGTGCCGGGGGTAATCGACGAGGTGCGGATTACCGCCGGTCCGCGCGAATTCGCGCCGCTGGCGGTGTCGCTGGCTTCGCCGCGGCGTGTGTTCCGGCGCATGGAAAACATCGCGCCGCTGGCGTATCGCGTCGAGAACCGATCGTCACGTCCCGTGGAAGGGTTGGAGGTGGCGTGGCAGATACCCGGATTGCCAAAGGTCGAATCTCGGGTCGCCCGCATCGAACCGCTTGGAACGGCGACGGTCGAGTTCCCGTTCGACACCGCGTGGCGACCGGGTGAGTATCGGTTGATGGCGACGGTTACGGCCACGGCGTTTCCGGGACGCGAGTTCCCTCGGGCCGAAACGCTACGGATCATGGCGCGACTTCCGGACCGGATGCCGGTGCTCAACTGGGGTTTGCACGGATTCTCAGACCTGATCGCCGAGATGCCGCGGCTGCGCGACCTGGGCTTCACGCACACGCTGGGGTTGGATGCGAACGCGTATGTCGTCGCGAAGCACACTGACGACAAGGGGCTGGCGATTGCGGACGCGATGCTTCCGGAGGCGGCGCGGACGCTCGATGCGGCGCTGGCGGCGGACCTCGATGTGTGCGTGTCGCTGTACCCGGCGCAGTACCTCGATACCACGCATACCGAATGGAAACGCGTGGATCGTCAGGGGAAGAAATACCCGAAGATTCCAGGGGACGATCTCAACGGACTGGTCCCGGAAGCGCAGGCGTTTTGCCGCAAGTTCGGTGCGGCAGTGGGGCGGACCTACGGCACGCACCCGGCCTTCGATTCGGCGTTGATCCACAGCGAGCTGCGCGACCATTCGTGGCTGAGTTTCGCCGAGATCGACCGAGCCGAGTATCGCAAAGCGACCGGCCGCGAGATCCCCGCCGAAGCGCAGACGCCCTATGGAGTGCCGCACACGACAATCGCGGATTTTCCCAAGGACCGCGTGGTGCCGGACGACCATCCGATCTTGACGTACTACAAGTGGTTTCACGCGGACGGTCACGGTTTGGGACGCTTGAACACGGCGGTGGCCGAGGGACTGCGGTCGCAGATCACGCGGCCGGACTTCTGGACGTTCTTCGATCCCGCGGTGCGCTGTCCGAGCGTGTGGGGGAGCGGCGGCCAGGTCGACGTGCTGTCGCAATGGACCTACTCGTACCCCGACCCGATTCGCATCGCGCTGCCGACGGACGAATTGTTCGCGATGGCGAAGGGCCGAGACCCCGCTCCGCGCGTCATGAAAATGACGCAGGTGATCTGGTATCGCTCGCAGACCGCTCCGTCGGAGAAGCCGGGTGACCCGCAAGGGGTCAAAACGCAGCGCGAACGTTCGCCGTGGGAGGACCAGGACCCCACGGGACAGTACATCACGATCGCGCCGATGCATCTGCGCGAGGCGTTTTGGACCAAGCTCTCGCGACCGATCCAGGGGATCATGTACCACGGTTGGAGCAGTCTTGTCGAAACCGCCGAGCCGAGCGCTTACCGCTTCACCCATCCGGAAACGCAGCACGAATTGCGGCGATTGGTCAAGGAGGTGATCGAACCGCTCGGGCCGTCGCTCAAGAGAATCCCGGCCGCGCCGCGAGACGTGGCGTTCCTGGAGAGCTTCGCGTCGGAAGTGTTCGCGGGACGGGGATCGTACGGTTGGTCGCACGGCTGGCGTGGCGACTTGTACCTCGCGCTGCAATACGCGCAATTGCAACCGGAAGTGGTCTACGAGGAGAGTGTTATTCGCGACGGACTGGATCGGTTCCAGGTGCTCGTCGTGGCGGACGGAGACGTGCTGACGGCCTCGGTCGCCGCGAAAATCCGGGATTTCCAGAAGCGGGGAGGAATCGTCGTGGCCGACACGCGGTTGTGCCCGGCGATCACGCCCGACATCGTGCTGACGCCGCGTGAGCGATCGAAAGACGCGAAGGAAGCGAAGACGGCCCTGCTCGAAGTCGCCCAGGAACTGCGCGGTCGACTGGACGCGAAGTATCGGCGCGCGGTCGAGTCGTCCGATCCGGACGTGATCACGGCGCTGCGACGGTCGGACAAAACCGACTACGTGTTCGCAATCAACGACAAGCGGGAGTTCGGGCGGTATGTCGGATCGCACAAACTGGTGATGGAAGCGGGGCTTCCCGCGCGGACGGTGGTGCGAATCGCGAAGCCGAAGGGGGCCGTGTACGACCCGGTGGGCGGAACGCGGTTGTCCGCCACGGAACGGGACGGCGGGTTGGACGTGCCATTGGAGTTGTCCCCCGGCGAAGGTCGCCTGCTCATGGTGGTCCCCAGCCCGCTGTCGGATGTGCGGGTCTCGGCGCCGGGAGAGGTGTCGCGCGGCGGCGAGTGCCCGCTGGAGATCACCATCGCGGACGAAACGGGGAACGCGGTGCCGGGAGTTGTGCCGGTGCTCGTGGAGATTCGCGATCCGGACGGGCGCGTCGCGGAAGGGACGGGGTATCACGCGGCAGAGGGGGGGGTCTTGCGGCTGAACCTGGCGATCGCGGCGAACGACACGCCGGGAGCGTGGGACGTGCGGGTGACGGAGTTGGCGTCGAAGCTGTCGAGCCGGGGGACGTTTCGAGTGGTGGAGTGAGGCGAACAACGAGAGGGTTTGAGATTTGCGGGGGCGCAAGGTGGAGGCTTCTTGTCGCTGCGCGACCGGCCCACGAGGTGGACGGGCCACCCAACTCTCGCAGACACGTGGGCGTGTACTTGCTCAACCGGTTGTCAGGTACCGTTCCCATTCCGTAACGGCAGTCTGGTCGTTGAAGAGTTGGTCGGCGCGGGTGGCGATTTCGCGTCGGCATTCGGCGGCGTAGTCCGGCTCCTGAACGAGTCTCAAAACCTTTTGCGTATAGTCTTCGGCATCGGTCGCGACGAGTTCCGTCCAGTCCAGTTGCGCGTACATCGCGCGGGTCAGGCGCCCCCGCAGCAGGTCGGTCGGCAGAGTGACGAGCGGAGTGCCGGCGGCGAGTGTCTCGTAACTGGAGTTGCCGCCGCAAAACGGGAACGTGTCGAGCGCGACATCCGCGGCCTGGAGCAGACCGAGAAAACGTTCGCGCGGTTGAGGGGGGAGCCAAACCACGCGGTCGCGGAAGTCGGGGCCGCCAAGCCGACCCCAGCGGGCTTCGAGCTTCGCCCGCCATCCGGGATGCCGCCCGTCGATCAGCGCCAGTCGCGCAGTCGGCAGGCGTTCCATGATCCGCGACAACGCCTCGTCGAAGTCGGGGTGGAATTTGAACAACGATTGCGGACAAGCCAACAGCGGCCACGCGTCATCGACGCCGAACACCCGCTTGGACGACAGGGCGGGGTCGAACGACGGGCGCTCGTAACAGACGCCCAAGCGGGAAAAACGAATCAGTCGTTCCGTGTAGTGGGCATCCGCGCCGGGAAGCTCGGCGGTTTCGGCGGAGAGGAAGTCGTCGATCGTCGGCAGCCCCGTGGTGACCGGATGCCCCCAGGTGGCGGCTTGCCGGGGTGCGACGCGATTGGCGGCCAGCGCCAGCGTCACCGGGTCCATGCCCACATCGAGGAACAGGAGCACGTCGAGCCGAAGCGAGCGCAACACTCCCAGCGCACCCGGCACGCTCCAAGGCAGAGGGACGAATTGGTCGGCGGCGGCGCGGTAGCGACGCGCCAGCATGTCGTCGGACGGACCGACCGGGAGCAAGACCAACTCGATGTCGGTGCGAGGCAAGCGCTCGATCCAACCGAGATTCAAACGGCCAATGGTGTGGTCGCGCAGATACCGCGACAACACGCCCACGCGAACGCGGCACCCCTTCCCCGAGCGGCCCGCGGCGCGGCGCGGCTCGCCAAACTCCGCCGGACGCGGAGTTCCCGCCAACCAATCCACCGGAGTGGCGAGGCTGCTCCAATGTTCGTGGAACCAACGGTCGTCCTGGCCGTGATAGGCGAGGGAGAACAAATTGGGCATCGACTCCAGCGTGGTGTCGACCCGATCTCCGCGTTCGAGACGCTGCGAGACGAGTTGCCGGAGCCGGTCGCGCTCACGGGAAATGTCGTCGCGCGAGTCCAGGATGACGGGGAGCGTCGCCGAGAGCGCGATCCGGACGCGCGGATTGGGGGAGAGTCGGTCCGCTTCGGCGTATTGCGCGCGAGCGTCTTCGGTGCGGCCCTGGTCGGCCAACAGATGGGCGAGATTCGCGCGCGTCGCGGGGGAGTCGGGACGGAGTTCGAGGACCGCGCGGTACTCGCGCTCGGCATCGTCTTCCCGACGCAATCCGCGCAACAGGACGGCGCGGAGTTCGCGCAGGGGGATGTCGTGCGGATGTCGGCGAAGCGCCTGTTCGACGACGATCAGACCGGCGGACGAATCGCCGACTTCCTGCAACAACGTGGCAAGGTCCGACGCGAGGGCGGTCTCGAACGAAGCATTAGGCGGAGGAGGATTGGGAATTGCATCCGCGGGGGTTGGGGAAGCGGATTGCGCGAGGTTCCACGCGTTTCGCCAGACGACGGCCGCCTCGGCGACGCGTCCGATTTGCTTGAGGAGTTGACCCAAATGACGTTGTGGAACGGGATCGGCGGGGGCGTAGGCGACGGCGCGAAGCGCGGCGAGTTCGGCGTCCTGGGGGGCACCGCCGAGAAGCAACAGTCGCGAAAGATTCTGCCACGCGACCGGGTAGGCGGGTCGCAGCCTGAGGGCTTGCTCGAAACATCCCTTGGCGGCGGCATGCTCGCCGCGCATGGCGTGGGCGATGCCGAGCTCGTTGTGAAGCTCGGCCGCGAGTGGCTGTCGCCGGATCGCTTCGCGGAGTTCGTCGATCCGCCGTTGGTCCACAGGCTCCCTTCCCGAGTGCATTACGCTGGAGTTTGCGAGCTGTCACGGCGCGTGGGAAGCGCTTCCGACGTGTCGGATTTCGTAGAAAATCAAACCCGACAGGCTGGAAGCCTATCCCACGAAAATCCCGGTCTCAGCCTTTCCGGTGCGAGAAATCGCGGGCAAGTTCCACGAGGGTGCGGACCATGCAGCCGGTCGCGCCGCCGTCGCGGTGAGGTTTGTCGGACGACGCGAAGGCCGGTCCGGCGATGTCGAGATGCACCCACGGACGGCCCCCCACGAACCGTTCCAGGAACTTCGCCGCCGTGATTGCGCCTCCCCAGCGTCCCCCGACGTTCTTGATGTCGGCCACATCGCTGTCGAGCAGCTTGGCGAAGTGGTCGAACATGGGGAGCGGCCAGGCGTCTTCGCCGGCTGACTTCGCCGCCGACAACAGGGCATCGCACCACGGTTGGTCGTTGGACATAGCCCCCGTGACTTCCTCGCCCAAGGCAACCACGCAGGCGCCGGTGAGGGTCGCCAAATCGACCAGGTGCGTCGCCCCCTTCGACAGGGCGTAGTCCAAAACGTCCGCCAGCACGAGTCGCCCCTCGGCGTCGGTGTTGAGGACTTCGATGGTCGTACCGTTGCGTGCCTTAAGAACATCACCCAACTTCATCGCCGAGCCACCGGTCATGTTCTCGACGAGGCCCATGAAACCCTTCACGTGGACGGGCAGTTGCAAACGGGCGATGGCGGTGACGGCGGCCAGGACCGTGGCGGCCCCCGCCATGTCGCACTTCATCGTGAGCATGCCGTCGTTCGGCTTGATCGACAGTCCGCCACTGTCGAACGTGACCCCTTTGCCGACCAAAGCCAATACGGGGGCGCCCGGCCCGGCTCCGTTGTAATCGAGGTGGATCACCCGCGCCGGACGGTCACTCCCCTTGGCAACCGCCAGCAGCGATGCCATCTTCTCGGCCTCGATGGCCGGTTGGTCGAGGACCTCGCAAGTGACGCCGCAGGTGGCCGCGAGCGAGCGTGCCCGTTCGGCAAAGGACTCGGGGTAGATGTCGTCGGCGGCGAGGTTGACCAGCTCCCTGGCAAGGTTGGTCGCTTCGCCGAGGATCGTCCCGCGATCGGCCGCGGCTTGAAGCTCGGCGATCTGCGTCCCCTCCCCCGCGAGCAGGATCGTCGTCTCCACCGGGAACCGCTTGCGTTCCTTTTTGTAAAGGTCTTGCCCGACTCCGGACACCACGATGCCGAGGGCGGAGGCCTGGGCCAGCCTTTCGGCGGGGACCTTGGTGTCGGCGGGAAGCAGCACGGCGACGCGGGACACGCTCTTGGTCGTGATGGAACGGGCGGCGGTGCGAACCGCCTTGAGCCAGCCAGCCTCGGTGACCTGATCCGCCGGACCGAGACCAACCAGCAGCAACCGCTTGGCGGCGATGCCGCGAGGGTCGCGAACGGCCACGAGTTCACCCGCTTTGCCTTGCAGGTCCTCCTGCGACCGCAGTTGAGCCAGACGACCGTCGAGCGCGGCATCGAGCGACGCGACCGCGGCGGGGAACACCACCCCCTCGGGACAGCCAACGATCAACCAGTCGGCGGCGACGGACAGGGGAGAGGTTGACTCGACAACGAGGGGCATGAATCCATCCAAGGGGACGAGGTGGAGAAGGTCCGGCGTCGGACCGGGCCGACATCACAAAACGGCGTCACGAGACGACGGGGTCAGGCGCGACAGGTTCAACGGGAAAACAAAGGCTTCGCCCGTCGATGTCGCAACGTAAACGGCGGCGACATCCCCCGCAACCCGGAACGCAAGGAGACCGGGGAGCGGTATGACCGCGATTGATGGCCGAGGGAATCTCTCGCCCCTCGACAGGGTCTCGTGAGTTTTTTGGGTGCCATGCTCATCCCCCGCCAGCGGAATCGGCCAGCCCCTGTGTTGTCCGATCCGGACGGAACGTCCCCACCGCTTTGACGCGGCGTGACTCAGGGTCGATGATCCCCCCGGTTGCGTCCACCTGGGTCGTAACAGAATTGGTCGTATCCGCATCGGGCATTCGCCCGCGACCTTGTCACTCCCCGCATCGGAGCCGTTCCCGATGTCCGATTCCCGTCAACTCGACATGGCGAACGCAAAGTTCGCCCCCGAAATCCGGTTCGGCTGCGTCAGCCTCGCGAAGGCCGACAAGCTGCCGCTGTCGGAAGTGTTCCTGGATGTCGGCAAGGGGGAGATGTCGCTGACGTTGTGGGGGGACACCCCCGCGCCGTGGGACGATGTGTCGTTGGTGTCGATCCGCATGTTCAAGTTCCCCGCCGGTCGGGCGGAGTTCGACCACGACCTCGCCTTCTTCGGCACCGATCGCAAGAGTCGCGCCAAACTGCCGGACGGAGTCCCGTTCGACGATTCGGTGCTGGCGATCAAGGAGGCCCCTGCGGGTTGGACGCACGAGGCGTTCGCATGCGGGCCGCGCAGTTTTATTCACACGTACCAAACGAAGAAGTTCGCGGTGCTCGTGCGGTGGATGACCAAGGCGGGAACGGTGCTCAACCATCCGCTGTTCAAGGGGGTGCACGCGAACCTGCGGATCGTCGAAGATCAGTGGATCGCCGCGTTCCCCGAGGCGGGGCCGCGTCGCGCCCCCAAGGGGATGGCCCAGGAACAACCGCTGGGGGACGACTTGCTCGCGGAATTGGACGAAGCGCTCGCCAGCGGACGGGCGGCGCTGGGGCTGAAGGCGAAGGCCAAGCCGGAATCGGCGGCGGAAGCGGTGCACAACGCCATCGACGTGGCACGGGGCGGGACAAAGCTTTCGGACGAGCGTCGTACGGAGTTGGCGGTGGAACTGGGGGCCGTGTGGGGGGACGCGGTCCGCCGGGCGCTCAAATGGGAATGGGCGAGGATGCCCGTGAGCAAGAAGGAGACGATCGTGTCGGTGACCTCGCCGACACGCGCGCATGCAGTCGATCCGATTCGTCTGGTGTACGACCTCGTCGGAGACAAGAAACGGGCGAACAACGCGCTGTTGTTGTTCAACATGCTGGTCGAGGGCGGGCTGCCGGAGTCCCCCGGCGAATGCGTGTGGTTGAGTTGAACGGGGGGGCGACGAGCGCGTCGCCAAGGCTGGATCGAAACCAATTCCCCAGGAGTCGCTCGTCATGTCGTTTCCCGTGGTTGTGAAAGCGGACCCCAAAACGTTCGCCAAGGGTCCGTACCAACTGGAGATTCAGTCGGATTCCGTGGTGTTGACGCAGAAGGACCGCCGTATCGAAATCCCCGTGGGGGCGAACGCGAGCCATCTCGACAAGAACCGGTTCGAAGTGTCGCTGTCCGAAGCGCGGCTGGAGATCACGGTCGCGAAGTTCAACATCTTTCAGAACCGGCTGTCGCGGGATCTGGCGGCGTTTCTGTCGGGGGAACGGGAGGCCCCCGTTCCCGACGAGTACCAGATGCCGTGGTACTTTTACGCGGTTTCAGTCCTGCCGATCGGGATTCCGATCATCACGCTGGGAGGGGCTCTTCCGGCGGTGGTCGGGCTGGGCATCTCGGGAGCGTGCTTTTCGGTCTGTCAGAACGAGGACCTGTCGGTCCCCGTGCGATTGATGATCGCGGGATTACTGGTGGTGATCGCCTACTCGTGTTTGTTCACGGTGTTGGCGGGGGTGTTGGGAGGGAGGTGACGGTCGGGTTGGAAGCGAAAAGTTCGTTCAACCTGTTGCACCCCGATGGCCCTGTTGAGATTGACGTGCGGTTTCCTATGGGTACTCTCACCGCACTCGACTCAGAGATCCTTGCGTTAGCCCTCATACCACGCACTCACCACAGTTGACCATGACAAGAACAAATCCGCTCAAGCAATTCCATGACGTCGTTGCCATCTCCGACCCAAACATTTCAATCCCATGGCACGTCGACCAGCCCCATTTCTTGGCACTCGTTCCAACTGATTCCGTCGCCTGGAGTAATCAACACTGGGTCGTCGTCAACTGCCATCTTCTCGGCCTGACGCGTCCTTTCGCGTTCAACTTTATTGCGCGCCCAGACGCCGTGTTCCATGAGATCCATTTCAGCGATGACAACCCAGAAACTCTCCATTCAGAGCACGCGGCATTCGCTGCGGCGATTCGATCCACTTTGGGCGAACCGGTGAACCAATACGATACCTCACATCGCTGGTACGACAAGAAAATCGTGATTGATATTTCTATTTCTAACGTCAGCAACACGCCACACGGCATAAAGCGTCCAATGTTCTTCTTCCAATTCCAAAACAGCACGCGGTACGCCCCACACTGGAACAATCGGCCTCAACGCATGCCAGGATTCGATTAACGGGACGAACAGATTTGTGCACGGACCGAGAGAGGTGTCCGAAACCGTTGTCTTGCCAATTGTCGTGATCGACCATTCGTGTTTGTTCACGTTGCTGGCCGTCGTGATTGGACGGAGGTGAAGGTCGGAAGGTAACGACGTCCCTCGAGGTCAGTCTCGGTCGCCGTGAATCGACGGACTGGAAATCCGTCGTACGGACGTCGTTAAGGAAACCTCAACCGCCGCCGGCCAAAGAGGCCGGAAAGAGATCCCTCACATCCAGTTGAGCACGCCCCACACGACTCCCGCGATGGTGCCGGCGATAGACACGGCCAGGAGCATGTGGCAGAGGGCGAAGCGGGACGCGCGGGCGACGCCGAACTTCAGCACCAATGCGGCTACGACGATTTCGATCCCCGCCTGGGCGGCGACGGACAACAAGAATGCCGACACCATGCGGGTGAACGTGGCCAGTTCCATCAGGTTGCCCCACACACCGACCAGGATCCCCAGTCCCGTACCGACGAAGATCATCGTGACCGAAGTCGCCGCGGACATGATGAAGGCCGGCTTCCACTCCAGGTGCTCGCCGTCCCGGTGTTTTTTCTGCTTTTCGACTTCAAAGAATTCAGGGGGCATCCACGAATCGTCCGACCGCTCCTCGCGCGTCTCCTGTGGTTCCGTGGCACCGAACATCGCCAACTCCAGGGCGTAGGCCGCACGGAACAACACGGCCAGGACCGGCACCTGCAACGGGAGGGAGAGCAGGGAGATGAACGCCACGAACATCGCCGAGCGGAGCAATTGATCGGTCGTCACGCGCGCTTTGCGGATTTCCTCGAGGCGTTGGCGCTCGGCGGCCTCGCGCTCGTTGCGCGCGGCGACGGCGGCGGCGGCCTTCTCCTGCTGCTCCAACTTGGCCCGACGGAAGGCGAGCAGATCGTCGAGGGGCGCCTCGGCGAAGAACTGGTAGGGGAGTTCCGCCTTCACACCGGCGGCGTCGGTGACGGAGACGGTCATCCCGAGCAGGACCGGAATGCCCGCCGGGGGGCGGCCGGTCAGTTTGGCGAACTCGTCGCGCATCGTTGTGGAGTACTTCGTCAAGCGTCCGTCGGCGGGATCGCCGGGAAACGAGGACAACACATGCTCGACCACCCACACCCGTGTGGACGGACCGTCGAACGTCACAGCCCCGGTGGCAGGGTCGATGTTCAGTGGCATTGTGCCGCGCGACCACTCCGGGCCGATGGCGGTGAAGGTGTACGGCGGGCGACCCCCGGTCACCACATGCTCGAAGAGGGTGCTACCCTCGGGCCGCACCACGAATTGCGACTGCGCCAAGGTAAAACGCGGCACCGAGGGGGCCGCCGGCGCGGCGGGAATCGGCAGGCGATGCAACCGCCGTCCGATCAGAACTCCGACGGCGTCACCCAGCGGCAGCATCGTCAGCACGTCGTGCGCGCCATGGTTGATATGGACGGCGGCCAAGGAGTGTTTCTTCTCGGGGTCGCGGTTGTCCCCCATGCCGCGCTCGATCACCTGGACAAACCGGTACGGCTCGGGGTCGCCCGTCGGCGGTGCGTACATACGCGGTTCCGCCTTGATCTCGAACGCGCGTGCCCGGTCGACCTCAAGCAACGAGCCCACAACTTTGCGGAACCTCCCGTTTCCCGAATAGGCGGAATCACGCAGGATCAGCCCGGCGTCGGGAGGTGGGGGCCCGAGAAATCCCCACGGCCGCACCAGGAGCTTCGGGATGTTCGGTGTTTGGGCGTCGTAATAGACACCTTCCGACAGCCACCCTTCGGCGAATCGGTTCGCCATCAACTCCATGGGCAAGCCCTGCAGGCGGCCACCCCCCGATCTTTGGTGGGCGCCTGCCACCACTTCCGGAAACGGAACCGGCTGCATCTCGGGCAGGCGAAAGCGCTCGAGGGTATCGCGCCCGGTGACGAGCCATTTGTCGGCAACAATCTCGAACGGTTCGTTTC
Organism: Planctomycetales bacterium; assembly: GCA_044359065.1. GTDB lineage: Bacteria > Planctomycetota > Planctomycetia > Planctomycetales > Planctomycetaceae > JAIXZD01. The sequence continues at coordinate 28,335 of JBIKMW010000008.1, forward strand.
GGAGGGAAGCCGGGAGCACGCGTTCGGGGCGAAGATCGGGGAGCGGCAAAATTCGGGACGGCCCCCCTGTCGCAACAACCACGAACTCGTTGTGGAAAGCGAATTGGCGGGGATCGACCGCTTCGTCGATCACCGTCCGTGCCACGATTTCAAGGGATTTCGAATCGACCGTCCAAACGAGTTTGGACGCGACACCCACAATCCAACGGCCGCGCGCGTCGGCGGTCCACGTGACGTGACCGACGGCCTCGGGGGGAATGGGCAGTTCGGACGCAGCCCCATTGACCGTCAACTCGGTCGCTTGCCGCGTCGAAACGTCTCCCGCGACCACTTCGATCTGTGCGGCATGCTTGCCGATGTCGTTGTCACCAGGGGTCCAACTCAGTTTGCCGTCGGCAAAGGTCAAACCCGGCGGTCCCGCGATCAACGTCGCTGTGGCCGTTGCCGGGACGACCGTCACCCCGGCCTCCCAGGCCCGCCCCGCTTGAAGTTCTGCGCGAAGCGGCATCCGGACATGCGGCGTTGGTCCGACGGGCAGGCCGGCTTCTTCGAGCGGAACGATCGTCAACCGGTCCTTGAAGGCCAGCAACAACCGGTTCCGGTCGCCGTCGTGAAACACACCATACCGCCGAATCGGCGTTCGGCGGCCCACCCTCACGGCTTGTCCCATCATGTGGTCGATCGTAGCTTGACCGGGAAACTCCCATTGCCCGAGCGGCCGGCGCGTGTGTGTTTCGGCGAATACAAGCGTGTCCGTGTGTTCGACGGCTCCCCGATTCGCACGCTGTTGGCGGCGATGCCCGACGAGCCACGCGCGCTCGGGGGCCAGCATGAGGACGGTGTAGTCGAGGCGTTCCAGATGCTTAGTGAGGTCGCCGTTCAAGACATTGGCGGACGGACGGGTGGAAAACTCCCGCGAAATCGCCAACCGCCCCGCGGCGTCGAACAGAATTTCGGCCTGGGCGTTCACGCTCTGGCCCCCCAGAGGGACCGCTCCGCTCCGAGCCACTTCCAGGGACTGGACACCCGAGCCGCTGGGGTCGCCGATGGCGAACTGTGTTCCGTCGGGGGAAACGCCCCTGGGGTTTCCTTTCCCGACTTCTCCGCCGTCCGACCACGTCTCGACGTTGAAGCGGCGGACGGAGGCGGCGGTCAGTTCGACACCGTAGTACACCCAGGGATCCTCGGGGTTGGTGGAGGTCCAAAGCCCGGTGAGGTCCCGCTCGGGGAGGCGCCCCTTGCGGACCTCCTTCCAGGACCGCGCGTCGAAAACCCGGTACTCGGACTCGGATACGGACGCGACGATGCAATAGTCGGCGTCCCGGTAACGCTTGAAGACGATGCCGACTGGCTGGTTCGGCACCCGAAATTCCTTGAACTTCGTCTTGCCTGGTCCCTTGAGGGCGTCCGACGCGTAGACCCGGAGCAGCGCGTCAGTGGGGTCAATCGCGGCCAGGTCGCCGGTGCGCGGATTGAACGCGAACTCATAGGCGGCGCCGTCGAGAGCACGAACCTCGCACTCGATGGATTTTTCCTCCGCGGCGCCGACCAGACCGATACGGAGCTTGGAGACAGGCTCGACAGGCTTGTCTTGTCCTTGCGCCGGCTCGGCGAGGAGGATTGCGAGCAACAGGGCACAGCCGGGCAACAGGGCACGGCCGAACAGCCGGAGCAACCCGGAGCGGACCACGAGCGCGAACATGAGGAGGGGTTCCGGACTGGCGAGCGGCAAGTCTCCGATGAATTCGGAGGCCCGAGCATAACTGTGTTGAGGGCGAAAAGCGCACGCGGCGCTCGGGACCGCGCGGGCCAGACGAGGGTTCGTCCCCTGCGAACTGTCCCGTTTCCGTGCTCACAGTCACCACGGCGTTGTGTTTCGGCGACCGACCGGTGCCGCTTGCCCGATCCACACAGGCCGTACCGACACGGCGGGGGTTCGCTGTTGTCGAAAGTGTGGAATCCGTGAGGACTTGCAACGCGCCATCCCCACCCGTAGAGTGGAAAATGACGGGTTCTCAAGGCAATTTCGCGCGGCGTGGTTCGTGTGGCGCACGGGTGCCGCGACAGCCCGTGCGGCGCGGGAAGCGGTGGTCCGGGAAAACTCCGGGCGAATCGCCTGGCCCGGCCAACGAACACGCGGGCGTGTTCGTACCTCCGGTGGGTGAAGGACCGCGCGGTTTTCCTTTTTTCGTGCTTCGAGATCCGGCCTGTCCGGTGATTCGTCCCCCGTCCGGCCGTCGCCCGCTGACAGTTTCCTTCGTTGTTTTCCGCCGTTTTCTCGTTTGGCGTCCGTCATACCCGCATTCGTCGTTTGAAGGTGTCGCATGTCCGCGGAGAGCGTGATCCAGATTCGCAACCTCACGAAGATTTATCGTGACTTCTGGGGGCGAAAGAAGGTGCGGGCGCTCAATCAGTTGAGCCTCGACGTGAAGAAGGGTGAGATTTTCGGATTGCTCGGCCCCAACGGCTCCGGCAAGACCACCACCCTCAAGCTGCTGCTGGGCCTGCTGTTCCCCACCGAAGGGGACGTGACGATCCTCGGCCAGCCGGCGTCAAACGTTTCCAAGAACGAGAAGATTGGCTACCTCCCCGAGGAAACCTACCTCTACCGGTTCCTCAATGCCGAGGAAACGCTCGACTTCTACGGTCGGCTGTTCAACATCCCCGCCAAAGAGCGGCGCGACCGCGCGAAGCAGTTGATCGAGATGGTCGGGCTGCAACACGCCCGCCGCCGTCAGTTGAAGGAATACTCCAAGGGGATGACGCGCCGCATCGGGCTGGCCCAGGCGCTCATCAACAACCCCGAGCTGGTGCTGCTTGACGAACCGACCAGCGGCCTCGACCCGCTCGGTTCGCGCGACATGAAGGATCTCATCGAGCGTCTCCGCAAAGAGGGGAAGACGGTCGTGATGTGCAGCCACCTGCTGGCGGACGTGCAGGACGTGTGCGACCGGATCGCGATCCTCTTCGAGGGGGACCTGAAGGTCCTCAACAGCGTCGAGGAACTGCTGAAGGAGGAGGGAGTCACCCAAATCCGGTCGTCGAAGCTCGGCGAAGAGGCGATTCGGGAGGTCGAGGCGGTGCTGAAGAAGCACGGGGCGACGCTGGAGAGCATCGGCCAGCCCGAAACGAGCCTCGAAGAGCTGTTCATCAAGGTGGTTCGCGAAAGCAAGCTCCGTCCGGGCCAACGGATGGTGGCCGACGACGCGGCTCCCCCCGTCACCGCCGGTTGATGGGCATCGCGCCCCCTGCCCGATTCGCGCTGCGCGAGTGCCGGGTTCGGGGGGATGCTCGCCAGTGATAGACGGCCGCGGCGGATCGGTTCCCGACCGCGATTCCCGAGTGATTCCTGAAGCTTTGTTCCATGTCCGTTGGCGGAGTCGGCGACCATGCCCAGCATGGGTAGTGAATTTCTGTTCTCCGAAGCCTTGTGGCTTTGGTTGTGGGTCGTGCTAGGGCTGGTGTTCGCCGTTTTGGTGACCGTCGTCCTCGGGAGCCTCGTCGCGTTCGGGGCCACAGGCCCGGTGCGCGTGCTGGAAGTGCTCAAGATCGCGGCGGTCGACTGGGCGAACACCTCGCCCCGCCGCGTGTGGGCGGTGGCGTCGCTGACGATGAAGGAGGCGATTCGTCGCAAAGCGCTGTTGGTGGGGGTCGTATTCGCGGTGCTGTTCCTGTTCGCCGGGTGGTTCCTGGCACAACCGGCGGAGGATCCCGAGCAGCAGGCCAAGGTGTACGTGTCGTTCGTGATGCGGGTGATTCTGTTCCTTCTGCTTCCGATGACGTTGTTCCTGGCGTGTTGGGGGATTCCCGAGGACATTCGGGTCCGCTCGCTGCACACGGTGGTGACCAAGCCGGTACGCCGGCAGGAGATCGTGCTGGGGCGCATTCTTGGCTTCAAACTGATCGGCTTCGGACTGTTGGCCCTGATGGGAACGGTCGGCTACATCTGGATTTTGCGGCAAATGGGCCCGACCGGGCGCGAGCAACTCGTCGCGCGGGTGCCCATCTACGGGAGCGTGGCGTTCAAAGACCGCGAAGGATTGGACTCGGCCAAGGGGATCAACACCGGGGACGAGTGGATGTTCCGCAGCTTCATCGAAGGGGCCACCAAGGCCCGGATGATCTGGCACTTCAAGAACATCGACGTGTCGCGGCTCGAATCCGGGGACCGACTGGACCTTGAGGCCGGTTTCCAGGTGTTCCGCAGCTACAAGGGGAACATGGATCGCGGCATCGGCTGCCAGTTGGTGGGAATCAACCCGCAAACCGGGCGACGGGCCGTGTTGCCGATCATCACCGAGCGTGACGCTGCGGGGAAAGTGGCGGCCTCGGACAACGCCTTCGACGTGAGGGAGTTCCGCGAGAATCACCTGCAAATCTCCCGGACCATGCTCGACGAGGACGGCAAGGAAGTCGACCTGTTCAAGGACCTCATCGTCAACGGCGAACTCAAAGTGGAGGCGATGTGCCTGTCGGCCCAGCAGTATCTGGGGGCCGCCGGCCCCGACCTGTTCGTGCGTATGCCGGACCGTCCGTTCGTGGTGTCGTACGCCAAGGGGCTGTTGGGCATCGGCCTGATGATGACGATGACGATCGTGATGGGTGTGTGCGTGAGCACGTTCGTGAAGGGACCCGTTGCGACGATGCTGACGTTCTTCATCTCGCTGGTCGGGTGGACCGCCCGTCCGTTCGTCGACACGATCGTCGACGGCAAGTGGATCGGCGGGGGAATGTTGGAATCGGTCTACCGGATTTTGAAGCACCTTAATCCCAGCACGGACCTGCCGAACAACTTCGCGACAACGCTGATGCGCGGCGTGGATTCGCTGTTCGTGGGGATGTTGCGGGGCATCCGCTACGTGTTTCCGGACTTCCAATTCTTCGACCTGACGCCATACGTCGCCTACGGGTTCGACGTGCCGTGGGCGCAAGCCACACCCCCGAATTCCGGGGCGCTGTTGCCCAGTTTGGCGATCACGGCCGGATACGTTTTGCCCTGGATCATCGTCGGTTACTTCGCCCTGCGTCTGCGGGAACTGGAGGCGAAATGAGCAAGCTCACCTCGCTGCAACGGAAGCTGGCCTATCTGGTGGCCATGCTGGTACTGTTCATCCCGGTCATCGTGTTGGGGCGCCCGTCCGAAGGGGGCAAATCCGCCAACGCCGATCCGGGGGGCGTCTTGGCGCAACTGCGCCGCGACAACGACCTCAAAGAGTCGGCGCTGGGGAAGGTCGACCCCGCCAGCGCGACGATGAACCTCGTCCTGTTGGGGATGCGCGGGATCGCTGTGAACCTGCTGTGGCAGCAGGCGCAAGACCTTCAAAAGACCAAAAGCTGGGCCGAGTTGCGTGCCGTCACCGAATCGATCACGCAGCTTCAGCCGCACTACCTGAAGGTGTGGGACCACTCCGCCTGGAACCTCGCGTACAACGTCTCGGCCGACTGGGACATGGTCCCCGACCGCTACTTCTGGGTGAAGGAGGGGATGAAGTTCTATCAGCAGGGGGTCGAGCAGAACTTCAAGTACCCCGAAATGCAGCACAAGACCGGCATCTGCTTCATGCACAAAATCGGCCGCGCCGACGAATGGCGGCAATATCGCCGGTACTTCCTGAAGGACCCGAACACCGAATTGTTCGGCGATGGCCCCGATCCGGCGGTCAATCCCGAGGCCCGCGACAATCATCTCGTCGCGGAAAAGTGGTTCCGCGAATCCAACCGGGTGATGACCGAGTACGGCAAGGAGCAGCACGTGATGGCCCACCCGATTTTCCGGAGCTATCCGGGGCGGGCGATCATCGAGTACGCCCAGGCCAAGCAGAAGGAAGGGATGTTCGGCGAAGTGACTCGCCAGGCGTGGGAGAACGCCTACGACGAGTGGGTCAACAAATGGGGCCGGGAAGACTTCCCCTCGGAGGCAGGGCCTATCCATCTGGAGCTCTCCCGCTCCGAGCTGGAAGACCTGCGAAACCGTGGCGAAACGGACAAGATCCGCCGGATCGACCAGTACCAGGCGATGTGCAACTTCCATTACTGGAGGCTGCGGTGCCAGGTCGAGCGGGAGCCGAACACCGTCGATGCTCGGCGGGAACTGTACGAAGGTGAGCAAGCCTCCTTCCGGGGGGACTTCGTCGAAGCCCGCAAGCTGTTGGAATCGGGGATGCAGAAGTACGCGGACATGCTGAAGAAGTACCCCGAACTCGGCGAGCACTCGGAGACGATCGAAGACGCCATGGTGGCCATGCTGGAATGGCGGTCCGTGTTGCAGATCGAAGGGGAACCGGTCCCCGACAATTACCCCCTGAAGGCCGTGTGGGAAAACAACCAGGGTGGCATGAGCGATTACACCCTGGAGTACCGTCGCCGCCGCAATCAGTACAAATAACGGCGGGCGGAGTCGTCGTGCGGGTGCGATTGCCTGTGGCACAAGCCGCACACTGTCCTCACCGCACCCTTCGCCGAGGGTCATCGTGGCCGCGCGTTGCGAAACGCGCGGCCACCCTTTTCCGCGCGGCCCGCGTGTGCCATGCTAGAGGTTTTGGACGTTGGATCCAAAACCTCTCCACATTGCGGATGCCTTGGCATGTTCGATCGTGCGCGGCTGCTCGAATTGTTTCGCGAGCGGGCCTTGAAATTCGGCGACTTCACCCTCGCCTCCGGGAAGAAGGCCTCGTACTACCTCGACGGCAAGCAGATCACGCTGCACTCCGAGGGACTCCGGCTGGTGAGCGAGGGGCTGTTGGAACTCCTGGCCGATGTCGAATTCGACGCGTTTGGCGGGATGTCCATCGGAGCCGATCCGATCGTGGGGGGCGTGCTGACGGTTGCTGGCGCGCGGGGCCGATCGATGCAGGGCTTTCTGGTCCGCAAGGAGGCCAAGGGGCACGGTACGGGCCGGTACGTCGAAGGTCCCGTGCAGCCCGGCGCGAAGGTGGTGATCGTCGATGACGTGGTCACCACGGGCGGCAGCGCGCTGCAAGCGGCCGACCGCATCATCGAGTACGGTTGCGAAGTGGTCATGGCGGTGGCGATCATCGACCGCATGGAGGGGGGAGCGAAGAACTTCGCCGCCCGCAATCTGCCGCTGCGCAGCCTGCTGACCATTCAAGACTTCGGCATCGCCCCTCCGGCGGGAAACTGATTCCGTCCCCGTCCCGCTCCAAGTCCCCCCTTCCCCGAGTCAGGTGTGACATGTCCCCGCTCCGCTCGCGCCCGAATCCCGTCACTGCCGCGTTGTTCCTCGCACCGCTCTTGGCCACCCTGTTCGCGACGGACGCCTCGCTCCTCGCGGCGGACGAGACGTTCTCGTGGGTCGAGGACGCCGACCACAAGACCTGCGAACTGCGGCTGGGGGATCAGCCGGTCGTGCGATACATGTACGCCTATGACCCGTCGACGAAGGAGTCGTTGCACGACACCTACAAGGCGTACCACCACGTGTTCGGTCCGGGGACCGGGACGCGGATCACCAAGGGGCCCGGCGGAGAGTTCACGCACCATCGTGGGCTTTACGTCGCCTGGAACAAAACGGGGTACGAGGGGAAGTCGTCCGACTTCTGGCATTGCACCAAGGGGGATCACCAGAAGCACATCCGCTTCGTCGACCGTTCAGCCGACGCGAAACGGGGCGCGATGACCAGCGAGATCCACTGGGCCGACGCCGACGACAAGCCGGTGATCGTCGAACATCGCACGCTGGAAGTGGCGAAGCTGGCGGTCGACGGCCAGGAGGGGCATGGCTGGACGATCGACTTCCGCAGCCGCCTCGAAAGTCGGCGAGGATCGATCACTCTCGACGGAGACCGCCAACACGCGGGCTTCCAGTTCCGGGCGGACCAACCGGTCGCCGAATCCAAGGGGGCACGGTACGTCCGCCCCGCCGGATTCCCCGAGCAAGCCGACGCGTTCCAGGTCGACGACCGGAACGCCCCTGAAGGTCACATCAACCTGAATTGGCTGACGATGACGTACGAGTTGGCCGGCCAGCGCTACAACATCCAATACTGCGAGGACCCCGCGCTGCCGAAGCCGTCTCGATACTCGGAGCGCCCCTACGGTCGCTTTGGGGCGTTCTTCAAAACCACGCTGGAAGCGGACAAGCCGCTGACACTGCGGTACCGGGTGTACGTCACGACGGGGGACACGCCGACGCGTGAAGCGTGCCAGAAGCGGTACGACGAGTTCGCGGCGGGGTTGAAGGCGGGAGCGTAGTACCGCGCGCGATCGGTTGACCTTCTCCCTCGCTCACCGGAGTGTTGCAGAAATCGCCGAAGCACTCCTCGCGGCGGGGATGTCGACTCCCGGACTCGGTTTCCGCGGGGTTCGTCAGGCGTGTGCCGGAGCGGTCGGCGGTTCACCGTCATCCAGTTTCGGTTCGAACCAGCGATAGATCGCTGGCAACACGAACAACGTGAGTAAACTCGAAGTCAAGATGCCACCGATGACGACGGTCGCGAGCGGCCGTTGAACTTCGGCCCCCGATCCGGACGAGAAGGCCATCGGGACGAATCCCAGCATCGCCACCAGTGCCGTCATCAACACCGGCCGCACACGGGTGAGCGCCCCTTCGGACACCGCATCGGCTAACGATTTTCCGCCTTTGCGGAGTTCGACGATGTAGCTGACCAGCACGACCCCGTTGAGCACCGCCACTCCGAACAGCGCGATGAAGCCGACACCGGCGGAGATCGAGAACGGCAGGCCGCGCAGCCAGAGGGCGTAAATTCCGCCGGTGGCGGCCATCGGCACGTTCAGGAAGATGAGCATCGCGAGGCTGGTCGACCCCAGCGAGATTTGCAGCAGCGCGAAGATCATGAGCAGGGCCAGCGGGACGGCGACCATCAACCGCCGCTTGGCCTCTTCGAAGTTCTTGAATTGCCCGCCCCACGTCACCACGTATCCGGGGGGCAGTGCGACCCCCTTTTCGACAGCGTGGCGTGCGTTTTCGACGAACGTCGAGAGGTCCGTTCCCCGCACATTGCATTGCACGAGCGTGCGCCGACGGATCGCGTCGCGACTGATCTGCGCGGGGCCGTCTTCGAGCTTGATGGTGGCCAGTTCTTCCAGGGGGATCTGACGTCCTCGCGGGTCGGCGATCTTCACGAGTTTCAACTCGTCGAGATCGGCGCGGAGTTCGGGGGCGAAGCGGACTTGCAGCGGAAACCGCCGTTGTCCCTCGTAGATTTGGCCGACCTCTTTTCCACCGATCGCGGCGACGGCGTCCAGCACGTCGCGGGCGTTGATGCCGTAGCGGGCGATCGACCGGCGGTCGACGATCACGCGCAGATAGGGGAGGCCGGCGGTTTGCTCGGCTTGCACATCGGCCGCGCCCGGGACGGTGGCCAGCACGCGCGCGATCTCCGCCCCCTTTTGGCGCAGCGTGTCGAGGTCGTCGCCGTACAGGCTGACTCCGATGTCCGAGCGGACCCCGGCGACCAGTTCGGACACGCGGAGTTCGATGGGCTGCGAAAAGCTGTAGGCGTTTCCCGGCACTTCGTCGACGAGCGCCTTCTCGAGGGCCGACACCAACTCGTCCTTTGTCGAGAACCGCCATTTCGCGGGAGGCGCGAGCGAGACAATGATGTCCGTCAGGTTCACGGTCATCGGGTCGTTGGCGATCTCCGGCCGTCCGGTCTTGCTGACGGCGCCGGTCACCTCGGGAAACTTCATCAGACACTTCTCGATACGCGTTGTCATTTCCACGGACGTCTCGAGCGATACGCTCGGCAGGCGGACCGCCTGGATGGCAATCGACCCTTCGTCGAGTTTCGGAATGAACACGCCTCCCAATCCGCTCGCGAGGACCACGCTCAGCGCGAACGCACCCGCGGTGGCCGACAACGTGGCGAATGGTCGGCGGATCGCGATGGCGAGCACCGGGCGATACAGCCGCTTCACGAAGCGGATCAACCACGGCTCGGTTTCGGAGACGCTCCGCAGATAAGCCGACGCGAGCACCGGCATCAGCGACAGCGCCAGCAATAGCGATGTGGCGAGCGCGAACATCACCGTGAGGGCCATCGGGCGGAACATTTTCCCCTCCAGGCCCCTGAGGCTCAGAATCGGCACATAGACGAGCATGATGATGCCGACCCCGAACACCACCGGCCGCGCAACCTCCGCACACGCGCGGACGACGACTTCCTTCGGCGCGGATTTCGCATCGTGCTCGTGGCGGTATTCGGCGACGCGGCGCACCACGTTCTCAATGAGCACCACCGAGCCGTCGACAATCAACCCGAAGTCGATCGCTCCCAGACTCATCAAATTGCCCGACAACCTGGCGATCCCCATGCCGACGAACGCCCCGAGCATCGACAACGGCACCGCGAGCGCCACGATCAGGCCCGCCCGCAGGCTTCCGAGCAACACCAGCAGCACGAGGATCACCAAGGCCCCCCCTTCGACCAGGTTCTTCGTGAGCGTTCCGACGGTTTTCTCGACGAGTTCCGTGCGGTCGTAGAACGGCGCGACTTCGACCCCTGCCGGCAACGACTTTTCGATCTCCTTCATCTTCTCCTTGACGCGATGGACGACCGCCCGCGAATTCTCCCCCGCCAGGAGCATCACCACTCCCACGACCCCCTCGCCCCCCCCGTCGCGAGTCACCGCTCCCTGGCGAATTCGGGGGGCGAAGCGCATGTCGGCGACCTGGCCGAGGTACACCGGAGTTCCGTCCGCGCGGCTGTCGAGCACGATCTTTTCGAGGTCCTCGAGGGACGCCACCAGCCCTTCGCCCCGCACGATTCGCTGTTCCTGCGAATGGAGAATGAGGTAGCCCCCCCCTTCGTTGCCGTTGTTACGCCGCAGGGCTTCGAACACACGGTCGAGCGGGATGCCGTAGTTTTGCAGCTTTCGCGGGTCGATCTGCACTTCGTACGTGCGCAGTTCGCCTCCGTTGACGTTGATCTCGATCACACCCGGAACGCCGCGCAGTTGGTAAGCGATCTGCCAGTCGAGGATCTCGCGCAACTCCATCAGCGAATGGTTCGCGCCCGGCTTCGACCGGACCTCGAACTGGTAAATCTCGCCCAGCCCAGTGGCGACGGGGCCCATCGCCGGAGAGCCGACCTCGGCGGGAATGTTCTCCCGCGCGGACTGCAACCGTTCGCCCACCAGTTGTCGGGCCCAGTAGATGTCGGTTCCTTCCTCGAACACGACGGTGACCACCGACAACCCGAACTGGGACACCGAACGGATCTCCTCGACCCGCGGCATTCCGCTCATGGCGGTTTCCACGGGGAAGGTGATGAACTGCTCGACCTCCGCGGGACCCAACGCGGGGGCGGTGGTCATCACCTGCACCTGCACGTTGGTCACGTCGGGGACGGCATCGACGGGCAAGCCGGACATCGCCCGGAGTCCGAGGACGACCAGCAACACCGTCGCGAGCGCCACCACAAAGGGATTGTCGACCGCGGACCGCACCAATTTGGAAAGCATCATCGTCTCCGCCAACACGCAAGGAGCCTTGATCGACCGAAAGAACGCTTGTCGGGCACCGTGCGACCGGCCTTTGGCAACGTCGTGCCACGGCGCGGCCGGGTGCTCCGGACCGGGACGATGCGTCAGTCCCCCGCCATCAGCGACTTGAGCAGTTCCGACTTGAGGACGAAGGCCCCCTCGCACACAACCCGCTCTCCCGCGGTCAAACCTTCCAGGATCTCGACGCGTCCCGCACGCGTGTCTCCGGTGCTCACATCGCGCCGCCGATAGCTGCCGTCTTCCGACGGGACGAACACAAACGTCCGCCCTTCATGTCGCTGCACGGCGGCCGCCGGGACTTCCCAGCGCGCCGCCCCTCCCCGCGTCGGCAAACCGACCTCGACGAACAACCCCGGTTTCAGCAGACGATCGGCGTTCTTCGCCGTGGCGATGAGCTTGAGAGACCGCGACTTTTCATCGATCAGGTCTCCCGTGTAGAAGACGGTCGCCTCCCTTTCGGGAATGTCGGCTGGAAGCGAGCGAAACACGATTTCCTTGTTCGGCAGGGACCGGACGAGCGGGAGGTCCGACTCGAACACGTCCGCCTCGACCCACACCGTCGACAAGTCGGCCAACTCAAACATCAGCAGCGACGGGGCCACGCGTTCGCGCAACACCGCGTGCTTCGACACGATCGTCCCGTCGAACGGAGCGCGGATCGGGTACATCGAAACGTTCCCCAATTCGGCGACGGGGTCCATCGTCGAAACCTCCTCGTGCGTGTACGACAGCATCAGGAGTTGCGCTTCGCCGATGTCCTCGTTGGCCTGGGCCTCGCGCAGCCGCTGGTCGGTCAACCGTTCTTGTTGCCGCGTCTGGAATTTCAGTTCCTCGCACAGGCCGCGATACGTCGCTTCCGCGGCCTCGTGATCGGTGCGAGCACGCCTCAGGTTGGCCTCGGGGACCGACCCGGCACCTAAGCCCACGATCGCGTCGAGCTGGTTCTTGGCCTGCAAGCGCTCGGCATAGGCGGTCACCAGTCGTTGTCGCCATTCGCCGATCTGCCGGTCGTGGAACCGTTCGTCGATCTCCGGCAAGGTGGTTTCCTTCGCGAGGGCCTCAAGCAACTCGTTGGTGTTCCGCGAGCTGACGCGGGTCCATTCGTCCTGGGCCTTGGCCGCCGCCAACTGCAAGCGGGCCTTCACCAAATCCAGTTTCGCCTGACCGACCTCGCGGCAATCGAGTGTCGCCAAAGTGTCTCCCCTGCGGACCTCCGCCCCCAGTCGGGCGGTCACGGTCCGCACGACGCCGTCGACCGGCGGGGACAAATGGGCGACGCGTTCCTCGTCAAGCGCCACTCGCCCCGTTCGCCACACGCGCTCGTTCGCGCGACCCGCGGCCACGACTTCGAGGGTCAAGCCGATCGACTTGGCGACCTCGGCCGACATCGAGACGACCTCGGGAAGCTCGCCCTCGGGCTTGGCCCCTTCAACTTGAGCGGGGACGACGATGGCGGGCGCGTCGACCGACGCGGCGCTGCGGTGCCGCCACACAGCAGCGGAGTATCCTGCGGCAAGACATCCGAGGGCGGTGATCACGGTCCATAAGCCACGGCGAAACGGGATGGCCATTTCGGCCTCCTTGGAAAGCGTTGAAGGCGGAGTGTGTCGGCGGAACCCAATGGCGCGAGCGTGAAGCGGCGGCCCACGCCCAACTCACCACGGGTCAAAGAGCGACTCGACGAAAGGCGACAGAGGTGGCCGCAGAGAGTCGTGCGCCGCGCTAGGCGGACGAGAGAAGCCACGAGACGCGGTCTCCGCGCGGAGTCGCGAGGAAACGAGGCCTGGGCGGGCGCGTCACACGCGCAGCACGATGCTTCGTGCGATTCGGGCGACGCCCGCGTTGTGTCGCGTTCCCGCGATCACGGGCCGTTCGGAACACGGCACCAAAGAGGGTTGGGACCCGGAGGTCGACAACTCGCCGGGCACTCCGGTCGGACCGTCGACGGAAATCGTCCAGTCGTCCGACTGCCAAGCGGCGCCCGAGCGCTGTGGCGACTCACCGGGGACGGCCGGCAAACTGCCAAGATCGACGCCGAAGCAAACCAGATGGGTGTGCCGGGTCGCGCCGTCACCGACACCAAGTCCGGCGGGCCATTCCACGTGACGATGGAGTGTGTCGGCGGCAATGTGCGCATGGGCGACCCGACCGGAATTCCCGGCGATCACCAACACCAGCGCCAGCACCACCCGCCCCATGATCGACGACTCGCTTTCCATCGCCGCGGCACATCACAATTCGGAAATCTGTTGCCATTCGGACAGTTTCCGCACTCCCCGCCTCAATTCAGAGTACGACACGCGCGATCCGTGGTCAAATGCCGTTGTTGACGCAGCCAACCTCGCGACGTGCGCGGGGCGTCATTCCGCCGACGCTTTGAGGAACTGGTCGAGGTCGGGCACCTCTCCCCGGACCCCGTCTTCCGGGATCTCGGATTTGGCGGTCCACACGATGCCGTTGAGGATCAGGCGGCGCAGGTTTTCGTCCTTCCAGTTGCGGTAGAAGTGCGGCATGACGACACCGAATCCGCGGCCTCCGTCGGCACGGTCAACGCACCACGCCACCGGTTCGACCTTGGGGTTTTCGGGGGGGAGCGGGCTGGTGGCGAGGATCGTCACGTTTTTGGCGGGACGGTTGCCGTCGGGACCGAAGTAGTTGTTGATGTACGGTTCGTCGTGGATCGTGAAATCGGTCCAACCACGGCAGATCGGATGCTTGGCCGCCGGAGAAATGCGGGCCTCTTTGAACACGCGGGCGATCGATTGGTGATGGGCGCAGCGCGTCGCGAAGTAGCCTCCCATCCAGCCCAGGAGCGGATGATTGCCGTCGGGCGGAACATCGTCCTTGCCGAGGCCCGTCGCGTAGTGGACGCAAGCGAGCCCCTTCCCGCGCCGCATCAGGCCGTCCAGGCGGGAGAGTATCGTCTGCGTGTCAGGCAGTTTCTGCGGCGGGAAGATGTCGCCGATGAACACCAGCGTATCCGCGCCGTCGAGCAGCGTGTCGTCCTTGGGCCATCCTTCGCTGATGTCGACAACGATTCCCGTCGGTTTCGCCGCGTGCTCAAGGGCGTGCTCCATGACCCGCGCCCCGGCGCGGACCTCGTGCGTGCCGGGAGGATGGTTGCTCGGCCCGACGACCACCAGCACACGCCGCGCCCCGTCGTCCCCGCGAGCCTTGTTCGTCACCGTCGCCGCCACCGTCGTCGCCAGCAAGGCGGTGGCCACGCAAAGCAAACCGCACCACAATCTCGAGCGCATGCTTCGACCTCGACGAACACGGGACAGTCTCCCGCCCGGTCCTCCGAGCGCGGCACTTCCGAATCCGATTGTGTCGTGCCGCTCTCGGGAAGGAAACGCTGCCGCGGAATCGAGTAGACGGCCTGTCCCGACCGCGCTCCTAATCCCCTTCGGGAAGAACGTTGCCGCCGCCTTGACCGTCCCGGTCGAAATTCCGTCGCGTTCCCGGGAAAATCTCTGGACTCGTTCGACGCACTCGACCGCTTCGTTTGACGAATCGCGCAGGCCCCCGCACAGTATCCAGCCCGTCGCGGTGTCGCGGAACGAACGGGATGCGAAAGCGCCTACAGGAAAGTTGGAATCTTGGCCAAGAAGTCCGATCGCCGCGAATCGAAGAAAACCACCGCGAAAGCGAAACCGGCCGCTCGTGCGCCGCGCGTTCTTTCGCCTCGGGAACAGGCATTGACCTTGGTCGACAAGGCCGAGACCTGCGAGTTCGAGGCGGATTTCTTCGACACCTTGGCCCGTGCCATCGAGATCGATCCCTCCTGCGCCGAGGCTTGGCTGGAACTGGCACGCAACGCGCCGAATCCGCGCGCTGCCACCAACGCCTTCGAAAAAGCGGTCGAGGCCGCCGAATACTTGGCGGGAGGAAGGTTGCAACCGCGCGCGGAGGTCGATCACTGGGACTCTCCCTCCGGCCAGCTCTATTTGATCTGTCTGATGGAAGCGGCCAGCCACGCGGCCACCATTGGACGATTTGACGACGCTGGCGACTGGCTGTCCCGTGTGTTGGCGCTAACCCACTCCGACCCGATGGCCTCACGCTATTTGATGGCGACGGTGCTGCTGGAGTCGGGAAAGTTCGCGGAAGCGCACAGCTTGTGCGAGCGCGACACCCAAAAGTCCGCGTATCCCCTGGCGCTGCGAACGTTGGCCGAGTTCGCGCTGCATGGAGATTCTCCAGCGGCCCGAACCGCCTTCAAAGGGTTGCGTACCGCCAATAAGCACCTGGTCGACGTATTGGTGGGAGACGTGCAGGACGACCTGTTCGACGCCCCCCCGCCGACACACTTTGAAATGCCGCCCCTGGGGTCGAAGGAAGAGGCCCACGCCTGCCGCGAGATTTGCGGGCGCGCCTGGTGGTCGGTTCCCGGCGCGGTCACGTGGTTGCGGGAGCGACGATTGCTGTCGCGGAAGTCACCCCATGCGGCGGCGGTCGGCCCCACCCCCGCCGCCGTCGAACGGTTGGAAGGGCTCCCCCCCGCCAGTGGCGGCGAGTGGGAACTGGGGATCGAGCGGATGCCCAATTGGATCGCCGAAGGGAAGCACGATCTGGTTCGCCCGTGGCACATCACGATCCTCGACCCCGAGACGGGCACTTGCCTCGATCACGACCTGCGTCAGCGCGCGCCGGACGCCCCCTATGTGTTCGACCGCATCCTGAAAGCGGCGACCCGTCCGATGGGGGGGGCGGCGGGGAAACCGTCCGTCGTGTGCGCGAGGACCGGCAGCGTGGATCCCGCGCTGGCGGAGCCACTGGGGCGGGCGGGCGTCGAACTTCGGTTCGTCGACGAACTGCCGCACCTCGACTACGCGTCCCAGTCCTTGAAGACCGCGATCGTGCGGGAAGCGAATCTCCCGTCGCTGGCCGACATGCCGGGTGTCGACGACGCCCGCATCCGCCGCTGGTTCCACGCGGCCCGCGACTACTTCGGTACGAAGTCCTGGTTGCCCGCCGGTGAATTGCCGATCCAGGTGTCGTCCTCGAAGCTGTCGAGCGGACCGTGGCAACTGCAAATCCTCGGCCAAGGGGGTATGTCGCGGGCTCTGTTATTGACGGACCTCGCGGAGGGAGGGGAGACACCCTGGGGCCCCTCGATGGAAGACCTCGACGCGGCGATGCAATCGGGGGGCAATCTCCAGGATGTGCTGAAGAGCCTTGGTGCGGCGGCCTTCCAGCCGTTGTTGCAAGTCGAGTTCTCGCACGAGTTCGGCGTTTTCCCGGCGGACTTGCTGACGTTTGAACGGCTGGGTCTGGTACCGGCCGCACCCGAAGCCTGGCCGAGTGCCGGCCTGCGCCGCGGCGAGAACTTCGAGCGCTCGTTCCTGACATGGGAACTGGATCTGTTCGAGGGGCTGTTCCGGGCGATTCCGGCGTTCCTCGCCGCGAGCACGAACTTTCGCCCGGACGAACCGTTCGAGACGGTCGTCGAGACCGCCGGGGGTCCTTTCCCGCTCCGGTTGGAGTGGATGCCCCCCTCCTGCGGCGACTGAGTTGTGGTTCAGTGCGTTTCCCACAACTCCGGCCTCAACCGGCGATCCACCGCTTCGAGCGGCGTGAACGCCCGTTGGAACCACGGCTCCCATGCCGACGGGACCAATGGGACGCCAAGTTGGACAAAAGAAACAATACGGCCGTTCGGTTCGTGGAGCACGATCGCCAAGGATCGCATGGGGCGAGCCAAAGCCAAATACGCCCCCACATAGAGTCCAAAGAGCAGCGACGCGGCGATGACCGCCACGACCGGCCAGGCTGGTGCGCGCCCGGTACCGTCCATCGAGTTGTCGGCCGTCATCGGAACCTCCCGCGAGCACGTGAGTTTTCGCGCCACTCTCGAACATTGTGATAATTTACGTAACGGTGGAGGTCGATGTTTGCCCCCTCCTGCGGCGACTGTTTCGAAGCTCAGTGCGTTTCCCACAACTCCGGCCTCAACCGGCGATCCACCGCTTCGAGCGGCGTGAACGCCCGCTGGAACCACGGCTCCCATGCCGACGGGACGTAAAGGACACGGAGTTCCGCATTGGAGGTGGGAGCGCCACCCGGCACGTGGAAAATCAACATCGTGAACCGCACGGGTCGAGCCAAGGCCAGATACGCCCCGACGTACACTCCAAGGAGCAGCAGCGGCACGCCAACGCCCGCCAGGACCGGCCAAACAGGTGCCCGACCGGTTCTTTGCGTGGAGTTGTCGGTCGTCATCGGAATCTCTGGCGTAGAAGTGATTACTCGCGCCCCGCTCGAACAACGTGACAACGTACCGCGGTATTCAGGAAAATCCTGCAAGAAACTCCCGTTGACGCAAAGCTCTCGGGGGGCCTAAGTTCCCGCACTCTCCCCAAGGCGACCATCGTCCGCCATCCGACTTCTTCCCCAACCACCTTCCGATTCAACCTCGCCGCGTCGCGATTTGCGATGCCGTCCGGTTGCCATTTGACTCGTTTTCCGCGTTCGAATCCCTTCACCCCGGTCCCCCCGGGGGAGTTCCGGCGTGGCCGATCGCCTCCGATCACCCTCCGGTTGGTCCGTTCTCCCGCTATTCGGCCTGTTGCTGATCGGCGGCGCGGGGGGGTGCGCGCTCTTTTCGGAGCCGGTGACGCTCGGTCGGGTCAACAAAATTCCGGCTCTCCGGCCACCACCCGACGCCGTCGCCCTCGACATCGTGTTCGTCGAACGCCCCGAGGGAGACCCCCTGCTGGGGCCGGAGTTGTGGAGCCACGTCGACGAGGTCGGTTCGCTTCCACTCGAAACACGCAACATATTGCGAGAAAACGGCTTGCGAGTGGGCATCGTCGGCTCCAGGCCCCCCGTGGCACTGCAAACCCTGCTCGGTCTCCAGGCCGACTTCGCTGCCGAACCGGGGGCGGAGGAGCGTAAGGCGCTCGTCGGTCGCCAAATCATGTTGCGCTCGGGCGGTGAGACGGAAATCCAGACCACGCCGTTCCTTGAGCAGTGTCGTGTCGAAGTCAAACTGGGGGATGTGGTGAAGCCCCGCGAGTACATCACCGCTCGCGGCATGCTCCGCGTCACCGTACAACGCGAACAGGACGGTTGGGTGCGGTTGGAGTTCACCCCCCGTGTGCAGCATGGCCGTCACCAACTCCGCCACGCCGTGGGTGAGGGTGGCTGGCAGTTCGCCTCGACGCAGAACGCCGAATCGTTCCACAACCAGCGTTTCGGCGTCACCCTGGGGATGGGGGAAATGGCGATTCTCTCCAGCCACGGCGGGGAAACGCCCGACCTGGGACGACTGCTGTTCACGGGGCCGTCCGATACCGCCCCGATCCAACGCCTGCTGATCGTCAGGCTGTGCGACATGCACAATGCGCAGGATCCCTTCGCGGATTCCCTCGCGAACGTCGCCGCCGCATCTCCCTGACGCCTTCGGTGGTTGCTCCGGGTCCCCCCGGGCATTCCCGGCCCGGCATTCCCGGCCCGGCATTCCCTGGCCCCGGCATTCCCCGCCTTTCCCGGCCCGCTGGAGATTGGACCGGTGGAGAACGGAACCGGCACGCGGTAACCTACCGCTGCTGCTTTCGAGACACTTCCGGGGAGTCGACAAACGTGTTACGGGCCTATGCGGATCATTGGGCGTTGATCACCGGCGCCTCGTCCGGCATCGGCGCGGAGTTCGCCCGGCAATTGGCCGCGCGCGGCATGCACCTGATTCTGACGGCGCGGCGGGAGTCGTTGTTGACCGCCCTCGCCGAGGAACTGCACCGCGACCACGGGACCAAGACGGAAATCATTGCCGCGGACCTGCTTGCGGCGGACGGGCCGGCGCAACTCATGGCCGAGGTCGAACGTCGGGGACGGACGGTCGAACTGCTGGTGAACAACGCCGGGTTCGGGCATGTCGCCCCGGTCGAAAAAACCGACCGCGAGCAAGTGCTGCGGATGCTGCGGCTGAACATCGAAGCGCTGACGGACCTGTGCTACCGGGTGTTGCCCGACATGCTCGCGCGGGGGCATGGCGGGGTGATTAACGTGGCGTCGGTCGCGGCGTTCCAGCCGATCGCGTACATGGGGGCTTATGCCGCCAGTAAAGCGTACGTGTTGCACTTCACCGAGGCGCTGTGGGCGGAGGCCCGCGAAAAGGGGGTGACCGTCACCGCCTTGTGCCCCGGCACCACCAAAACCGACTTTTTCGACGTGGCCGGTGCCCCGGAATTCCTGCGAAAGCGGAGCTTCGAGGAAGTGAAACCGGTTGTGAAGACGGCCCTGAAAGCGTTGGAAAAGAAGCGGCAGTACGTGGTGTCCGGTTGGAAGAACTACATCCTGTCGCTGCTGGTGCGGTTGGCGGCGCGGCGGACGGTCGTGCGGGAATCGATGAAGTACTTCCGACCGGAACCGGAGAACGCCACGCGGAAGAAGTAGTCCCGTTCGCCGACGGGCTTCGCCCGACGTGTTGCTTGCGCGCCGTACCTTTTTTCGCAACGGTTCGATCCCGCTCGTCCTCACGCGGGTCGGGGTCGCCGTGTGCTTTTCGGGGGAGGTGGTCCGATGTGGTACACCGAAGTCGCATGGCCCCCCGCGATCACGGGGTTGGTGCTGGCGGTTGTCGTCGTGGCCGTGTGGTATCAGAACCAGAAGGCCGCGTTGTTGGTGGTGGCCGCGCTGTGCGTGGTCGTCGGGTTCGCCGCGTTCGTGGTCGACGGGCTGGTCGTGACCGACCGCGAGGTGATCCACGACCGGATCGTCGACCTGGTGCGGGACTTCCAGGCCCGCGACAAGGACAAATTCCTGGCCCACTTCTCGCCGCAGGCGGACGTGCTGCGGGGCTTGGCCAAGCTGGCGCTTGCCAAGGGGGAATTGGACAAGGACGCGGTGCTGCGCGACATCTCGGTGACGCCGCAGGCGGGAAACAGCCGGGCGACGAGCCGCTTCCGCGTGAACGGCAGTGTCACTTGGGACACGATCCGCAGTCCTAACATGCCCTCGCGATGGGAGGTGGGGTGGCGCAAGGAGGCGGGGGAATGGAAGATCCTCGAAGTGACCCGCCTGAACCCGCTGAAGGACGAGCCAATGGAGATTTTTCAGAAGGCGGTGAATTGAAGGGTACTCCCTTTGTTGAGTCGTCGCGTCACTCAACGAATCCACAGAAAGTGCTTTCGACGGTACTTCCAGAGAGCCAGGCACGCCTGGAAGCCGAAATACGCCATCGCAAACCACCAAACCACCGATCCAATCGGAAGCCCTATTCCACCCACGGGCAACCAACCGATTCCAAACGCGTTCAGGATCTCACGCAAAACCACCGGCCCGATTCCGATCGAGGCGACAAGCTGCAGATACGGCCGGATCAGCTCGAACGGGTTCACCGGTCTCGTTTCACGAGCGATGCGACCGGGAAGCCTAGTTTCCAGCCACTCCGCCAGATCCCGTTGGTCGTCCGGAGCCAGATCGACCAGGACACGGCAAGTCCGGTCTCCCTGTTCGTAGACGATGGCGAGGTGTTCGCTCCCCTCGATCCACGACAACTCCCGCCACTGGCTGAGTTCGAATCGCGCAACGGTTTGCCATAACGACCATTTTTTGGCGATCAGGGCTTCCACGGAGTTTCCCGCGGACAACAAGTCCGTCAGTATGCGGTCCGGGAATCGAAACGTGGCGACGATGACCGATTCGCCCGCGATTTCCACGACACACAGCGGTCCGTATCCCGCTTCGCTCGGCGACAGCACCGCCTGAAAGTCGCACTCGGGCTGGGTGTCGTTCATGGCCGTGTCCGAAGCAACGCCCCGGTTGTTGGTTCCGACGATGGAAGATCGCGCCGCTGGCAAGAGAGGGGTGCGAACCCCGGATTGTATTCAGATCCCGGAAGTCGCCTTGAGCGCGATATTCCCCGAATCGGATGAGCCTGAGACTACGACCCTTCTCCCCCACAATCGATTCGGATGATCACGACAGAACTCCACTGTGGGGGAGAAGGTGCCCGAAGGGCGGATGAGGGGGTCAAGAGGCTACGCGTCCCCCTCACCCCAACCCTCTCCCCCGCAGTGGATACTGATCTCGTTGGGACAATCGCCAGCGGGGGAGAGGGAGTCGCGTTATTCCATTTCGATGATCACAATCCGGCGTTCGCCCCCACAAGGGAGCACCCGTTGTTGCAGGATAGGCTTCGGAAACCGCGAATCTCGGTTGGGCGACCGCCTCGAGGCATCTTCGTCACGATCCAAACCGCAACCGATGCTTCGCGCGGTAGGTCAGGTGTTTGTGTCTTGCAGTGAGGAATTCCATCGCCGTCGAGTTCATGGCGACAATGGTTAAGAAGATTTGGAACATCGGCAGCCAACCCGGACGGAGTCCGGCCGGGAGCAACGCGATCACCAGATTGACCAACACAAGCACCAGCAGGAACCTCAAGGTCCGCTGGTAGATCTCCATCGCTCGTACCGGCAATGTCTCCAGCCCCCGGCAATCGGGGCGACAGATCTCCCACCATCCCTCGAATTCACCGAGGTCGTTGGGAGCCACGCACGTCATGACGCGACGCCTTCGGCCATCGACCCCGTACTCGATCCACACCTGGTGGCCCCCGTCGAACCAGGTCACTTCCCTCACGGAATGCAGCGAAAAGCGTGTGGCGACGCACCACGGCCAGCGGAGGTCGGCGATCAACGATTCAACCGCGACACCCGCCCCCAACCCCTTCCAGATCGCTCGCCCCGGATAGCGGAGCTTCGCCACAACGACCCGGTCCGCGACGACGCTCGTCACGTGGACCGGTCCGGTGTCGACCACCGTGTACGGGCCGACGAGCTGACAATCGGGCTCGGGAGCGGCAAAACTCATCGGAGCTTGAACGTGGATTCGAGGAACGTGAACTCGCGACAGCCGACAATCTAAACTTTAGTCAGGCGTGTGGCGAAACGGGTTCGGAGGAGCGAGAGGATTTAGTCCATCATTTGTCTGCGAATCGGTTGGCCCGATCAGCAAGCGCCACCTCGTTGAATGATTCTGGAATTCAAAGAGTGCCGCAGCCAGGACAACTGTCGAGGAAATCATTCCGACGAGAAGCCACAATACTTGCCACGCCAGCGGAGAGAGACGGATCAGGCCGTACAGCGGTGGAGCCAAAAGTGATTCATGGGCCAGCAGACAACACGTGAAACAATGGATCCAAATCAGAACATTGGCTACGACCACAGGCCAGGCGATTGTCCAGAATCCGAGCCTCTCCGGCCGAAGCAGCTGCGACTTCTCCGAGTGTGACCGGATCGTCTCCACGAGAGCCTGCTTCGATCCACCATTTTCGACAAAACTGGTCCTCATCCAATCTCGACCGCTGGACCTGTAGCGGAATTCCACACGGCCTGTACCCTCGACCCACGCCACCTCTTGCAAATCCGGCAAGGGGATGCGGTGGACCGTGTGCCCAAATCGCCATGACGAGGCCTTGATGTCATGTAGCGGGGTCCCGTCCAGTAACCGCTTCAGCACTTTCCGGCTGCCAAAGCGAAACCGGGTGATCTCGATTCGGTCCGTGTTTACCTGCGTGATGAACAGGACAGGATGCACAAGAAGAATGCAGTCCATGCCAAGCGTGCAGAAACCGACCTCTAAGTTCGGGATTGCGTCGCGATCATTTGTCATGGCGGCGTCCTCCCCTAACTTGTGAACACCCATCGTCGTTCGATCATCCCCTCACTCCCCTATCACGCACCGGTTCCGCCAATAGTGCTTGCGCAGCCTGTTCCACGCGGCGATGCAACACGCGACGAAGATCGCCCCCCCGACGAACGCGCAGCCGTTCCTCCCCAACATCAGTGCCAACCCTCCGTTCCGCACCTGCCCGATGCGGATCGGGTCCCAATTCGCGTACATCCAGACCGAGCCCGACGCGGCCAGCATCGCCCCCACGATGTTCGCTCCCGCGACGGTGAAGAAGCCCGCGAACTCGCGCTCGATCCGTTGCGGCTTCCCCGTGCGCGATTCGATCCAATCGAGCAACGATTCGCGAACAACGTCCGACGAAAGATATGTGATCGCCTGCTTGACCCGTCCGGCCACGACGTAGTGCACCCGCACTTCGCGCTGACCATCGATCCAACTCACTTCGCACAGGTCCGACAACGGAACGTGCGCGAGGGTGCGGTTGATCTGCCAGGTCCCGTCAACAATCGTCGACAGCGGAATCCCCAACCCCAGTCGCGAAAGAACCTCCTTGCCCCCGGTCGTGAAACCCACGACTTGCAATCGCTCGGAGTCGCCCGTGGTCACATACAACGGACCGTTCGCTTGTTCGCCGACGAAGGCGGCGTCGAAGAACTCCGGGGGAGCGAGTGACGGGGCGGCGTCCGGATTTGTTCCCATCGACATCCTCGGGGAGTTTCAGGTGGCGCGATCGCGGTGAGCATCCGCCTCACTGCAACAGCGTATACAGCACGATGTTCACCGCCAGTTTCACCGCGTCCTCGTGCACATACCCCGTGCAGGTTACCGACGCCTGCCGTTCCAGCGCGCAGCTCAGGTCGTACTTGCTGTAAATCACCGCGTACTTGCCGTCGACCTGGATCCCCTCGAAGAACGGCTCGACCGTGCGCGTCACCGTCGCCAGCGCCTGCGCGGGGTCGTTGGGGTTCGAGTCGAGTTCCCGCCGCTTCACCTGCCGCAGATCATGCCCCAACGTCGCCGAGAACATTTCGTGCGTTGCGGGGATCCGCTCGAACTTCTTGTCGGGATACATTTGCGTGACCAGCTCCCGGAAGCTTTTGTCGAATTGCGCCGCCCCGCAACAACTGTCGGCGAAGAGCACGCCCCCCCGGTCGAGATACTCGCGCAGCCGCTTGCGCTCGGGCTCGTTGAGGGTGAAGTTGTTCCGTCCGTGCGCGTAGACGAGCGGATAATTGAACAGATTCACATCGAGCGGCGTGAGGTCGCGGACTTTCGGATTGGCCAGTGCCCCGGACGTTTTGTTGAGCGCAAGCAACAGGTTGCGCAGCGCCTGCGGGGCCGCGTCCCAACCGCCCGTGTGACGCAGCTTGGCGATCTCGATCAATCCCCGCGTGATCCGCTCCTGTTCCCCCTCGAGCGCGGCCAGTTCTTGCTGGTCGAGCTTGTTCATGAGTTCGCGACCGGTCGCGTAGGCGACGATGTTCACCCCCAGCTTCGTCCCTTTGCCAATCATCGACAGCGTTTGTGGTTTGCGGTCGGGAATGTCGAACGAGGTCCATTTGTCCCACAGGCAAGCCCAATCGTTGGGGGAGTACACGATGCTCGTGCGGCAGCCCACGTCCACCCCCCACAGCTCGACCGTGGCTGGATCGAGCGGGAACTCGCTGCGGTAAATCGGGTGCTCCGGGGGCAACTGCTTGAGCTTCGCCTCCGCGTTGGGAAACATCGCGGCAACCAGTTCGCGGAAACCGGCGTCGAAGGTTTTGCTCTGGCAGACCGCCTCCGCATAGATGAATCCACCGCTCTGCACGTACTCGCGCAACAGCGCCACTTCGGCCGGAGTGAACTTCGGAGCCTCGGTGCCGTTGAAAAACAGCACCGGCGCCTGCATCAGGTCGGCGACCGTCGCCTGCGGCAACGGCACGATTTGCCAGTTGAGCAGCTTCGGCCATTTCGGGAGGCCGGTGATGTACTGCGTCAGATTGCGGACATCGTTCTTGTGGCGGTTCCAGTCGTTGCCGACGACATCCAGCCCCGCGGGATCGCGCGGCCCGTACTCGAGCTTGTTGATCAGAACCGGCGCGAATCCCTTCGACAAAAACAGCAGGCAAAAGCACGTGCCCACCACCGGATCGCCATCCGGCGTTTCCGTTCGCCAACTGCCGTCCATGACCGACTGCCGGTCGACCAAATGCTCGGCCCCTTCCCGGTACCAGTCGTGCTTGTTGGCTCCCTCGCCGAAAAACCGCCGGCCGCTCAGCCGCCCCGCGCGCTCCAGCCCGTACATGTAATACAGGAACCACGCGCCGTACTTCGGGTTGGTTTGCACACTGAAGTTGTTTCCCAGCCATTTGAGTCCGCGCTCCAGCGCGGTGTCCTCCGGTTCCTTGCCACAACAGTCCACCGTGCCGTCCGGTTTGAGATCCTGATCCCCCAGTCGCACCATCGCGTCGGTGATGACCAGCGACGCGACGCCGGCCACCGTCATGCTGCCGCGGCTGTCGTCGGACGGCCCTCCGGAATAGCCCCAACCGCCGTCGCCGTTTTGCGAATCAATCCAGTGCTTGCGAGCACGCTTCCAAGTGTTGAGGCTCACCGACACCCCCGCCTCCTGCGCTTCGCGCAGGCCGAGGATCGCGAACTGTCCGTTGCTGCGGTCCCCTCCGCCTCCCATGCCGTACGTCCACGACCCCGCGTTCGGCCCGGCGTCCACTTGCCACTGTTCGAGTTTCCTCACCAGCGACAGAATCCGCCCGAGGTCCTTCTTGCCATCCTTCGCCGCTGCGAACGCCTGGATCATCAACGACACTTCGTACGTGTTGTTGGGAAGTTGCGCGTTGCGGAGGAACTTCAAGCCCCCCGCCACGGCTGGCGAATCGAGCGGTTCACCGATGTTGATGAGCGCCATGACCGCCAGCGAGGTGATGCCCACCTGGTAGCCGTCCCCACCCCCTCCGCGCGAAAACGAACCATTGGCCGCTTGCGAACGGATCAGGAAGCGTTTGGCCCGGTCGATCGACTCGAGCACGCGCTTGGCGGTGATTTCCGCCCGCACCGGCGCAGGCCACGCCGCAACCGCCAGCCACACGCCCAACGCGGCGAGCACCCATCCCCTCACTCCCTTGCAAGCCGCCCGCCGGCTCTCAAGGGGGTACGGCGTCCTCCGGGTGGCGACGAAGTCGACGGGATCGAATCGCATGGGGCACCCTTGAGACCTGGAGTGGCGCGAAACCGGCGCCACGGATGTCGCGTGAAAACCTCGACACTCCGAGTTTACTCGGCCCCGAAGTCGCGGGAGAGTGCGAATCCTCTCGAATCGCAGTCTCCGCCCCCGCGCCCGTCCGCGTCCCCTCGCTCGCCTTCCATCGAAGGTCGTCTATGATTGGGGAGCCCGCGCTTGAGCTCGCCGCTTCCCCTCCGCTAGTTTCCTACCCGTTCCACGCCCGGTGTCCGCATGACCCGATTGCCGTCGATCGCCGCCGCGATTCTGTTGGCCAGCCTGACCGTTGCGAGTCCCCCCGGTTCGGTCGCGTACGCTCAACCCGCCGGCCAACCTGTCGGACAACCATCGAAGGGGGCGCCGACAGGCCCGCTCGACCCCGCCGCCGCGCTCGCACGGTTCCGCTTGCTCGACCCGCACCTGACGATCGAACTCGTCGCCGCCGAACCGGAGGTGATCGACCCCGTGTCGATCGCGTTCGACGAAACGGGTGGAATGTGGGTCGTCGAAATGCGCGACTACCCGTGGGGACCGCGTCGCCCCGGCGAAACCGTCGACTCCGGGGAACCGCGCTCCGTCATCAAGCGCTTGACCGACCGCGATGGCGACGGGCGGTACGAGACAGCAACCGTCTTCGCCGACAAATTGCTGTTCCCTACCGGACTGCTCCCGTGGAAGGGGGGCGTCATCGTCACCCTCGCCGGGGAGATCGCGTGGATGAAGGATGCCGACGGCGACGGTCGCGCGGATGTTCGGGAAACGTGGTTCCGGGGTTTCTCGCAGGAGAATTCGCAACTCCGCGCGAACCATCCGCGTTTGGGGCAGGACGGACTCGTGTACGTGGCCAACGGACTGCGCGGCGGCAAGGTCGTTCCGGGAGACGTGTGGAAGCGCGAAACCAAGCCGCTGGACTTGGGGAGCCAGGACTTCCGCTTCGACCCGCACACCGGCGCGTGCACGACCGTTTCGGGATCGGGTCAATTCGGCCTGACGTTCGACGCTTTTGGACGCCGCTTTGTGTGCAGCAATCGCAACCCCGGCATGCATGTCGTGTTGGAAAGCGAAGACGTGGCCCGCAACCCGAGGTACGCCCCCCCCGCCATCGTTCACGACGCCGCCGCCGCCGCCGAAAACTCCCGCGTATTCCCGATCAGCAAGGCCTGGACAACCGCGACCTTCCACGCCGGTCAATTCACCGCTGCCTGCGGTGTGTTGGCGTTTCGAGGTGCGGCCCTGGATGCCGACGGCGCCGGACGGATCGCCAACGGCCTCACGCTGTTCACCTGCGAACCAACCGGGAACCTCGTGCACCGCACGCGCGCAACGCAACTGGGAGGTTCGTTCCGCGAAAACCCGTCCACGGTGGAACAGGAATTCCTCGCCTCGGACGACACGTGGTTTCGACCGGTCGACTTGCACGAAGGCCCCGACGGCGCGTTGTATGTCGTCGACATGTACCGAGCGGTCATCGAGCATCCCGAGTGGGTTCCCAAGGAATTGCAGAACCGGTCGGACGAACGGGACGGTGACGACAAAGGTCGTATTTGGCGTGTTCGCCGCAAGGGTACTCCGCGCTCGTCGCAACCGGCCGTCCTCACCGCCGCGGCGCAGGCCGACCCCTTGGCCGACTTGAGTCCAAACGCGGGACCGTGGGAGATCGAAACCCGCTTTCGACTGGTTCACGAGCGTCGGGGGGAAAGTTCGGTCGACGCGTTGACGAAGCTGGCGAGAGACCGATCACGCCCCGATGTTCAGGCCCGCTCTCTCCGCGCTCTCGAGCGATTCGACGGCTTGACCCCCGCGCTCTGGAGCGAAGCGTTCGACGCGGCTTCGTCACCGGTGCGGGAAGCGTTGGTCCGACTGGCGCATCGCGTTCCCGAAAACGCGGAGGTCGCCGAAAGATTGCTCGCGAACATGGCGACCGCCGAGAACCGCGAAGTGCTGGAAACCGTTCTCGCCCTCGGTCGACTCGACGACGCGCGGCGCGACCAGGCGGTCGCCGGTTGGGTCGCCGCCCTGTCGTCCGCGTATGACGACGTGTGGATTCCCCGCGCTGTGGCGTGTGCCGCCGGAGATCGACTCCCCCGCGTGTTGATCGGCGCGTTGAGCTATCGAATCGAGGGGCAAACTCGCTCCGGGCCGCACTTGACGGTGCTTCGCGAACTGGCCCACGCCGTCGGCAAGCGACGCGACGCCGCCGAAGCACGCGCGTTCCTCGACGCGTGGGGCAAGGTCGTCGACAGCCCCGACGAGACCCCTCCACCGCCCGTGACCTACGGTTCCAACCGCATTCGCGGGCTGGTGACAATCAACGCGTTCGCCGAGGGTTGGTCCCCCAATCCGGCCGAGTTCCGCGCGCGACTCGCCGCCGCGATGGCCGAGAACCCGCAACTCGCCGCGGCGCGCGATCGATTGGCGGCGGAAGTGCGCGGCCTGCCGCCGCAAGCGGACGCCGTCGAGCCGCTCGATTTGGAGCGTTTGCGGTTCCTCCGATTGGTGGACGATCCGGCGTGGATCGGACCGCTGGTCGCGCTGACGCGGCACGAAGCGACACCGGTCCGTTTGCAAGCGGTGGAAAGCTTGTCGGCGCAGTTCGGACCGGCGGCGCTCGCCGCGCTGCGCGAAGCGCTCCCCGGCCAAACGCCCGCGCTGCGCCGCGCGATCGTCCGCGCCTTGCTGACCGATCCAGAGCGTCAGAAGGCCCTCGTCGCCGCGCTGCGCGAGAAACTCGTTGCTCCCACCGAACTCGACGCCGCCGGAATGAAGCGTCTGGTCGAGCATCCCGATCCTGCCACGCGCGAAGCGGCGATCGCAATTCAGAAATCCCTTGTCCCCGAGGATCGCGAGCGCGTGCTGACCGCTTACAAGGCCAGCCTCGCTCTGGCCGGGGACCCCGCCAAGGGGCGCGTCGTGTTCGAGAAGACTTGCGCGACGTGCCACAAGCTCGACACGCTGGGGGTCAATGTCGGGCCGGACATCGGCGACTACTCGCGCACAAAAACCGCCGAAGCCCTCCTGGCCGACATCCTGCAACCCAACCGCGCGATCGACAACAACTACCTCGCCTTCGCCGTGTTGACGAAAGCCGGTCAAACGGAGAGCGGCATCCTCGCCGCCGATACCGCCGCCTCCGTCACGCTGCGGCAGCCGGACGGCAAAACGGTCACGATTCTCAAGGCGGACATCGAGGAGATCGGTTCGAGTGGCCTGTCGCTGATGCCCGACGGTCTCGAGAAAAGCATCGACGCCACACAAATGGCCGACCTGATCGCCTTCGTCCGCAACTGGCGCTATCTGTCGGGCGAGGTGCCGAAGGATGTGCGCGCGAAGTGACCGCGGACGGGAGCCGGACCACGCCAGGTTGGTGCGTCCGAAGTTCGCGATCAATACCGGCGTGACCTCGGGTTCGCGATTGACCGGTCCCGGATGGCCGATACGATAGGC
Organism: Planctomycetales bacterium; assembly: GCA_044359065.1. GTDB lineage: Bacteria > Planctomycetota > Planctomycetia > Planctomycetales > Planctomycetaceae > JAIXZD01. Next base: position 58,120 of record JBIKMW010000008.1, read on the forward strand.
CGCATGGCCGGCGGGTCGCACAAGCTCGGTTGGCCAGGCCAAGCTTCGCCAACACCGCGGGGTTACCCCGCGTGAGTACGCGAGTTCACTTCACAGGGCGTGAATGGCGGACAGGACCGGACTCGGTCGCAGCCCGCCATTCGGCACAGGAATCGTTGTGCGACCCGCCGGCCAATTTCGACTTCCCCGGAAGCATCGATCCGCGACGAAGATCACGGTTTCGAGCGGGAGGATTCCACACCCACATTCGCCGACGCCCGCTCTGATCACAGGCTGCTCGCGCGGAGCGGAGTCTCCCTTCGCCAACGGGTCGCTCGAAGAGCCTCTCCGTCGCTCGAAGAGCTTCTCCGAGGCCCCGCATGCGTCAGGGGGTTTTCGGATCGATTGGAAGTCGTCGGACGAAGCCGCCGGGCCAAGCGGTTCGCGCGGCTTCCGACAGCGGCCGCCACTCCGCGTTGATTCGCCGCCTCCCTGATTCACAGGGGTTCCCGCTCGCACTGTCGACGCCCGTGGCGCACAATCTCGGGTTCCATCCGTATCGAGTTACCGCATCGGTTTGCATCAACACACCTCGCTTCGATTTCGCGCACGAACCGCATCTCCCGCCGCGCTACGCGACGGGTTGCGATGTCCGCGACTGTCCGCCGCTATGGATTCCACCACGACCCCCGCGTTCGTTCCTCCGCGTCACGCCGCCGCGCGCTCGGCGCCCGGGTCCGCAGGCGCTCGCGACCACAGCCGCCAGGGAGCCGTTCGGGCCGTGGAGTCGGTCTCCGCATGAGTCTGTGGAGTTGGCTCAAATCGCTCCTGTTTGGCGAGTCGGCGACGAGTACCCAACCGTCTCCCACGGGTGAGCGCGTCGTCGGTCGCGCCGCCGTTCCGTCCACGAGCGAAACGGATGCGTCCACCGACGACGGCGATTCGGCGGAATTGCGGGCCGACGACGGCGATTCGGCGGAATTGCGGGCCGACGACACCGACTCCGCGTGTCCGCCCCGGCCTGGCGGAGGCTTGCACCGGTTGCGCTTCGCTGAGAAAAAGCGCCGCGCGAGGCGAACCCCGCGCGACCTGGGCGAAAACGTCGTCGAGACGCGTCCCTATGCCTTCGCACGGCCCAGCGTGTTCGGGGGCTACTTCGACCTGTCTCAAGACGGGTCCCCCGAGCGACTCCGCAACAACGACATGCCGGTGTTCGCCACGCCCGCCGAGTTGGCGAAGTGGCTGGGACTCACTCCCGGACAACTCGCCTGGCTGGTACATCGTTTCGACGACCAGCAGGCGGCCCCCGTCCGAGAGGGTGCCCACTACACGTACCGTTGGGTCGACAAACGCTCCGGCGGACGCCGGTTGATCGAAGCCCCCAAGCCGCTGCTGGCGGCCGCGCAACACAAAATCCTGCGTGGGATTCTCGACAAGGTGCCTCCGCACTCGGCGGCGCATGGATTCGTCGCCGATCGCTCCGCGCTGTCGAACGCCAAGCAGCACCTGGGTCGCAAAGTCGTCGTGAAGTGCGACCTGCGCAACTTTTTTCCCTCGGTGGGCTTTGCCCGCGTGTGCGCGATCTTTCGCAGCCTGGGGTATTCGCGGGAAGCCGCCAATTGGCTGGCCCGGCTGACCACCACGGTGCCTCCGCTCGAATTCCAACCCGCAGCGCGCAAACCCGGTTCCGAATGGGCTCCCTACCGCTTGCGCCACTTGCCGCAGGGGGCCTGCACCAGTCCCGCTCTGGCGAATCTCTCGGCCTTCACGCTCGACTTGCGCTTGTCGGGGTTGGCCCGCCGGTTCGGAGCGGTCTACACCCGCTACGCCGACGACCTGACGTTTTCGGGCGACGGTTCGTTTCTGCGCGGACTGAAGACGTTCCTGCCGCTGATGGAGCGGGTGGTGCGGTCATGCCGCTTCGAGCCGCATCCCGAAAAATGGCGGATCCTGCGGCGGTCGGCCCGGCAGACCGTCACGGGGGTCGTCGTCAACGTGAAGCCCAACGTGTCGCGGCGCGACTTCGACGCTCTCAAGGCAATTCTCGTGAACTGCGTCCGATCCGGACCGGCGTCACAGAACCGCGCGGGACACGACGACTTCCGCGCGCACTTGCGGGGACGGATCGCCCACGTCGCGTCCGTGAACGCGCGTCGTGGCGCGAAGCTCGCGGCGATCTTCGCGACAATTGATTGGTCGAAATAGGCGTCCCGCGATTTCGCGTCTCGGAAGACCCTTGCGCGCGGCAGTGGAACATTTGCCGGACTATGGCGGGACTGTGTGGCCGGGGTCAGGTTGCCGAGCAGGCTTGGAAGCGCGGGGCGACATAACCGGCAACCTGCCCCCGGATACACGCGTCATCCGGGGGCGAATTGCCGAGACATTCCATCCATTGTCCCGGCAATCCGATCCCGGCCACACCGCATGCTTGTCCCGCAAAGCCGGGCCAAGCATGGCACACAACTCGTCACTCATCCGACGCCAGCGGAGTTTGCCAGCCCCAGAGCGCTGGTGGCGACGCGCATCAACGAAACTCCCCTTCCGCGTGCATCGCGCGACTACCGCAGCGGCGGCATGTGGCGATCGGCCCGTTCCTGGTTGAGCCGCGCAAGGGCCGGCGGTTCGTCCGCCAGGAATTTCACCAATTGCGATGTTGTGCATCCGAGCCAACCGGCCGCGAATTTGACATCGCATCCGTATCGAACGACGGCGTCGAGCGCTTCGGCGAGCAAGGCCGGGAAATCATGATGCGTCGGATTGCACACGATCCGCCCCTCGCGAACCCGCGTTTGCCACAACGGCGACGGGACCAAGGCGCTCGATGAATCCGCATTTGGTCCCGTGGTCTCGTCCGCGTGCTCGACTCGCACTTCCACGGCCAAACGCAGCCGCAAGCGAAACAGCGCCCGCGTGCGGTTCTCCTCGGGGCTGCGTCGTTCCGTGGCGATGGATCGCAATCCGGTGGGCAGGTGTTCCAGTTCGACTCCCGTTTCCACTTTGTTGCGCCGCTGTCCCCCCGGCCCCGATCCGCGCACCCGGTCGAACTTCACCTGTTTCCACAAGGCCTCTTCGGAGAGCGTTGCGGGGTGCGGCGGCGGCACGGTGATCCGGGCGGCTGACATGGTCACCGGTCGGGCGGAGGGGGATCGCGGTCGACGGAGAATTCGACGTGCCCCGCCCCTTCCCGAGCGCGTCGGCACAGGGCGTTGATGTCGTCGAAGTAGCCCGGATACGTTTTCACGGTGCACTCCGGATTCGCGATGCGGATTCCTTCCGCGCGCAGCCCCAGCACCGAGAAGCTCATCGCCATCCGATGGTCGTCGTAGGTTTCGATCAGCGCGGGGCGGACCGGCGCGGGATGAATCTCGAAGCCGTCGGCGAATTCGTCCACGCGCTGTCCCGCTTTGCGCAATTCGGCCGTGACGGCCGCGATGCGGTCGGTCTCCTTGACCCGCATATTGGCGACGTTGACGATCCGCGTCGGCCCCTCCGCGAACGGGGCCACGCACGCCAGCGTTTGAGCCGTGTCGCTGATGTGATGCATGTCGATCTCGATGCCGCGCAGCGGGCGACCGATCACGGTGATCGACTTCTCGCCATACCGCGCCAGGCACCCCATCCGCTCCAGCGCCTCGACGAACTTCACATCCCCCTGCAGCGCGTCGCGCGTCAGTCCCTCGACGGTGATCTCCCCCTGCGTCACCGCCGCCAACGCGAAGAAATAGCTCGCGGCGGAGGCGTCGGGCTCGATGTCGTAGTCCGTCGCGCGGTAGCGACCGGTCGGCACCACGAAGCGGGTTCCTCCCTCCGAATGGCGTTTCGCCGACACCCCGAACGAGCGCATCACCGCCAGCGTCATGTCGACATACGGTTCCGACACCAAACTCCCCGTGACGCGCACCGTCGTCGCCCGTTCGGCCCCCGGCGTCGCCATCAACAGGCCGCTCAGGAACTGACTCGACACGTTTCCCGCGACGGTCGTCTCTCCCCCTTGGAGTCCGGTGGCTTCGACGATCACCGGCGGACACCCGCTGTCGGACTCGCAGCGGATGTCGACCCCCAACCCGCGCAGCCCCACGACAAGGTCTTGAATGGGACGTTCGCGCATCCTGGCGTTGCCATCCAACCGAAATCGGCCACGCCCCAATGCGCACAGCGCCGTCAAGAATCGAATGCTCGTCCCGCTGTTCTCCAGGAACAACTCCGCCCCGGAAACCGCAGGCCGACCGCCGCAACCCGTGATGGTCAGCGTTCGCGCGTCGACATCCTGCTCCAGCGACAACCCCAATCGGCGCAGGCTTTCCACCATCACCCGCGTGTCCTGGCTGTCCAGCACGCCCGTCAAATGGGATGTCCCCTCGGCCAGCGCGGCCACGATCAGTGCCCGGTTGGTCAGGCTCTTCGAGCCCGGGGGGCGAATCCAACCCCGCACCGGGCGCACAACCGGCGTGATCTCCAGGGGACGCGAATCGGGGGAACGTTCGGACATGGATCGAATGATTTTCAAGGAAGCGGCGGCCGATCACTCGCGGGGTCGCCCGCCCCACCACGATACTCAACGGGACCAAGGGACACACGCGCCGCGAGCGACGGAACGGTGACTGTGAAGACCCGCTCACCAGCGAACTTGCGAAAAACACAAGGCTCCAGCCGCGATTTGAAAAGCTGGAGAATGTCGCGAGGCTTTTGCGGATTCACGCGGCGAGGTAATCTACGTGGGTTGGGTGTTAGGTCAATGGAGGGCCGGTTTCCCCGGTTCGCACGATCGCGCTTCCCACGAGGCCGACGTTCGAGTCCGTACGATTCCCTCGCCGATAGGCTGGAGGACTGCGAGGGCGCGTCTCGACGCGGTGGTTCGACCGTTTGGTGGGAAGTCGCATGGCTGACACGGCTCATCGAAGTGTTCAACCGTTCTGCATGTGGCAGGGCTTGAACCTGCCGAACTGGTTGCGATTTCTCGCGATGAGTCCGCCGATTCATCGCTCCCATTGGCTGCGCCTGGGAGCGGTCACCGCCAATTCCATCAGCAATTCCTTGTTGGAAGGACTGGAAACGCTCGTCTACGGCTGGAAAGTCAGCCGCACCGAAGTCCCTTCCCCCGTCTTCGTGATCGGGCACTGGCGCAGCGGCACAACGATGCTGCACAATTTGTTGTCGCTCGACCCGCGGTTCGTCACCCCCAATCTGTATCAGGTCACCTTCCCCGGCCACTTCCTCGTGTCCGAAAGCTGGCTCGCCCCCCTCACGAAGGGGCTGTTGCCCAAAACTCGTCCCATGGACGAGGTCGCCGTCACTTGGGAAACGCCCCAGGAGGACGAGATCGGCATCTGTCTGTACAGCCTGCTGTCTCCGTACCTGCAAACAGCGTTTCACCACCATCGTCCCCTATGGGAACCGTTCCTCGACTTCAAAACCCTTCCCGAGTCGATCCGCAATCGTTGGAAGCAGGCCTTCATGCGCTTGCTCCAAAAAGTGATGGTGCGTCACCCGGGCAAGGAGTTGTTGCTCAAATCCCCTTCCCACACCTTCCGGATCGCGCTGCTGCGGGAATTGTTCCCCGACGCCAAATTCGTCTACATCCAACGCAATCCGTACCGCGTCATTCCCTCGACACTCCACACCCGCAAGGCCCTGTTCAACGAGAACGGCTTCCACCCGTACGAGCTCCCCGAGGGCATCGAAGACGATGTCATCGACGTGTATCGGCTGTGTTACGAATCCTACCGCCGCGACGCGCAACACCTGGAGCCGGGCCAACTCCACGAAGTGCGGCTGGAAGACCTCGAGCGCAACATTCTCGGGGAACTCGAAGGGATTTACACGACGCTCGGCCTGGATGGATTCGACCAACTCGCCGAAAAGGTCAAACCGCAGTTGGAAGGATTGAAAGAGTACCGGGTCAACAAGTTCTCGATGGAAGAGTCGCTGCAAAAGCGCATCCACGAACGCTTGCGCCCGATGTTCGAGCGGTACGACTACCCCGCCGCGCTCCCCGGCGTGCTCCAGTCCGCCCCGGCGACGCAACCCGCGTCCACCCCGGCCCCCGCTCCGGCTCCGGCCCCCGCTCCGGCTCCGGCCCCCCCTTCCCCCATCCAGCAATCGCCGGTCGTGCGGGTCGCCTGAAGGGAAGAAAGGCGTTCGGGCCGAACCGCTTCGATGCCGTACCGAAAGCCGGTCGAGGTTCGGCGCGGAAGTGCGTCCCGATTCGCTTTCACGCCACGGGATTCTTGAACTCCCCGCCGAATTCCGGTTGCGCGAGGATCCGGCGATAGTCGACCGGCGGCAAACCGAACGCGTTCGCCACCCGGTTGAACAGGTTGAACATCGCCACCACGTACACCCCCTCGGCGATCTGAGCTTCCGACCAGCCCGCCTCGCGCAGCCCTTGCACATCGGCGTCGTCGACTTCGTGCGACGCCAACGTCAGTCGTCCGGCGAACGCCAGCAAGGCCCGCTCGGCATCCGTGACAGGGGCGCCGGCCAAGTCCCCTCGGCGGAGCGCGGCGACGACCTGTTCCCGCGGGTCCTTGAATTCGAGGAAGCACGCGTGTGACGACGCGCAGTACTCGCACCGGTTCAGCGCCGAAACGTACGTCGCCAAGAGCTCCTTCACGGCCCAAGTCAGCGCGCCGTCCCGGAAATGCAGCTCGTACGAGAACGCCAACATGTGCTTGAGCATGTCGGGCCGCATGCTGAAGCACTTCAGGATGTCGGGGATTTTGTCGCGAGACGGGTTCGCCTTCCGCCAGGCGGCGTACAACTCGGCGGCCTCGCCCGTGGCATCCGCTTCCTCGATCCAACCGATCCGCGCCATGTGTCGGCCCCCGTTCCCATGAACTGTTCCGGTGTGTTGCCCCCGCTCCCCTCACTCGAACCGAATCCCCCCCGCGCGTCAACGGGATGGCGGGTGACGCACGCCCCCTCGCGAAGGTGCGGCGGCACTCCCCGGACTTGCGATTCGTGCACCCGTCGGCGAGTGTGGAGCCTGATGAAACACGCTCCGCCGCTCGCGTGCCTCGGGTCGACGACCGCTGCGGCCGCGTTCACGACGGGCGAACGTCTTGGGGACCGCGAATCATGCTCAGACCCTGTGGAATCGTGTTGGCTTTGTGCGCGGCCGCGGCGCTGGCCTGTTTCGGCGAGCGGACCGTCCTCGGGGCCGACGACGGGGTCGAGCTGACGATTCTGCCCCCCGCGCCGGAGTTGACGACTCCGGGAGAGACCGTGCGGCTGATCGCCGAACGTCGCGAGGGGAATCTGTTCACGGCGGACGAGTCGCACCGCGCGAAGTGGTCGAGCGACCATCCGGAGTTCGTGACCGTCGACGAACAAGGGGTGGCGCGCGGCACGGGGAACGGCGCGGCGATCGTGACGGTCGAGATCGACGGTCGCAAGGCGGCGACGCGGGTCGTTTCGCGTGGCCAGAACGATCCGCGCGTCGCGGGATTTCGCAACGATGTGCAGACGGTCCTCACCCGCGCGGGGTGCAACATGGGGGCTTGCCACGGAGCGCAAGCCGGGAAGAAGGGCTTCAAGCTGACCCTCAGGGGCTACGACTCCGAGCGGGACCATGCGGCCATCACGCGACAAGCGCGGGGCCGTCGCATCGTGGCGGGCGATCCCGAGGCGAGCCTGTTGTTGCAGAAAGCCATCGGCGAGATCCCGCACTCGGGGGGCGTGCGATTCGCCAAGGAGAGCCCCGAATACGCCACACTCCGGGACTGGGTGGCCGCCGGTGCGCCGGGGCCGGCGGCGAACGACCCGCGCGTCGAGGCGATCGAAGTTCATCCCGAGTCGGCCCGGCTGGGTCCGGCGACCGCGCAACGGTTTTCGGTTGTCGCCCGTTACAGCGATGGCCGTCGGCGCGACGTGACGCGCTGGTCGAAATTCACCAGCACCGAGGCGGCGGTGGCGACCGTCGACGACGACGGCGTGGCCAAGGTGGTCGGCACGGGGGAAGCCGCCATCGGCGTGTGGTTCGCCGGCAAGGTGCGCAACGCGACGATCAGCGCCCCTCGGACGGAGATCTCCGCGGAAGAGCGGTTCGCCGCCTCCCCCCGGCGCAACTTCATCGACGACCACGTGCTCGAAAAATTGCGGTCGCTGCGGATTCCCCCGTCCCCGCAAGCCGACGATTCGCGGTTTCTGAGACGCGCGTATCTCGACACCATCGGCCTGCTGCCGACGGCCGACGAAGCGCGGAAATTCCTGGCCGACCCCGATCCCGCCAAGCGGGAGAAACTCGTCGAAGCGCTGCTGGCCCGCGAAGAGTATGTCGACTATTGGGCGTACAAATGGTCCGACCTGTTGCTGGTGAGCTCCAAAAAGCTCAAGGGGCCGGCCGTGTGGTCGTTTGCTCAATGGGTTCGGACGGCGGTGCGTGAGAACCTCCCGTGGGACCGCTTCGCCCGCGAAGTGCTGACCGCCGGTGGCGGCACGCTCGACAACGGGGCCGCCAACTTCTTCGTGCTGCACAAGGACCCGAAGCTCGTTACCGAGGCGACGACCGTCACGTTTCTGGGCTTCTCGATCAACTGCGCGCAATGTCACGACCACCCCCTGGAGCGGTGGACGCTCGACGATTACTACGGCATGGCCAATCTCTTCGCGCGCGTCCGTCTGAAGGATGGTCGCACCGAGGGGGATGTGATCGTGTTGGCCGCGACCGACGGAGACGTCAAGCACCCGACGCGACTGGCAACGCCCCTGCCCAAACCGCTCGACGGCCAGGCCCTCTCCCTCGACGACCCGCGCGACCGTCGTCAACACCTGGCCGATTGGTTGACCTCGCCCGACAACCCCTACTTCGCGCGGGCGGTCGTCAACCGCGTGTGGGCCAACCACATGGGGCGCGGCCTCGTCGAATCGGTCGACGACATGCGGCTGACGAACCCGCCGTCGAACGGGCCGCTATTGGCCGCGCTTACGAAGGATTTCGTCGACGGGGGATACGACGTGAAGCGATTGATTCGGACGATCATGAACTCCGCGGCGTACGCGCGGGCCGCGTCTTCGCTCCCCGAGAACGCCGCCGACGACCGGTTCCACTCGCACTTCCTCGCCAAAAGGATGGGGGCGGAAGTGCTGCTCGACACGTACTCGCAGGTGTTGGGGGTGCCGACGGACTTCCCCGACTACCCCCAGGGCCTGCGGGCGCTGCAACTGCCCGACACCAACGTGGTGTCGTACTTCCTGAGCGCATTCGGGCGTCCCGTCCGCGAGTTCACCTGCGAATGCGAACGAACCGAGGAGCCGAACGTCACCCAAACGCTGCATCTGGCGAACGGGGAATCACTCAACGGCAAACTCAAAAACCCGACCGGGACGCTCGACACCTGGATGAAGTCGGGCAAGACCGACGCGGAACTGGTCGACGAGTTGTACCTGTCGACTCTCTCTCGCCCCGCCTCGCCGGGAGAGCGGGACGCCATTCTGGCACTCGTGGCCGAAGCGGTATCCGGCGCCGCCGACGATGCCGCAAAAGCGGTCGCCCGACGCCAGGCGTGGGAAGACGTGTGCTGGGCCGTGCTGACTTCGAAGGAATATCTGTTCGTGCACTGAGAGGGTCAGAAAAGGGGAACGGGATCACATCGGATCAACAAAAATGGACATCCCCCTCTTCTCTACACCAATGCGGGAGGGCTGATAGAGAGTCTTCAGGACTCCAACGCAACGAACTCCTTGCCCATCAAGGCGTACCTCCGGGCCGATTGCGCCGACAATCCGCTGCATGAAGTGCCGCTTGCGTTCGATTTGCGGATTCACGCCGGGTTTCGCAGACCGATAGGCCAAGAACGATGAGTCCAGATTGCGAGGAACGCCATGAAGTTCTTGCGAGGAGAAGAAACGGGAGAGGTCGTCCTGAAGGACGATTGGGTCGACAGCGCGCGACGTATTCGATGTGCGCGTCGCGCCGGAAAAGTCCTCGTCTCGGGAAGCCCGCCTCGGTTGATCAGCTCTCGTGATTTCGCCGTCGAGCATGTTTTCGATGCGACGGGCTGGTCCTGTGCGACCAGCGAAGATTGCAGAACGGTGGCGTTTGGGAGTGCGGAAGGTGTCATTTCCATTTACAGGGGCACGGCGTTCGGCGACTCCTTGAATTACGTCAGCGACGGCGAGTTCCGAACAGAAGGATGTGTGAGGGAATTGGAGTTAACGTTGGATGGCAAGTCTGTCATGTCGAGGTCCAGCGGAGACGGGCGGTGTCGGGTCTGGGACCTCCCGTTGCAGCAGCCGCGGCATAACGCGCCATGCAAAAACGTGGCCTTCTGCGGCGACGGGGAAAACCTCCTGTTGGAGCAAGATGTTGAATTCTTTCTGTGGATCGGGTGGAAAACGCGCGGTGCAAGGAAGATCGTGTTGCCTATGCTGGGTTCAGACCGTTTTTCAGACTTGGTGGTCACTACTTCCGGCGAAGGTCTGGCGAGTTACGAGGACTCTCGCCTGAGTTGTTTCGGCCCCGATGGGCTTTTGCGCTGGCATCTGAGATTGCCACGAGGCGAGTCAACGGCAATGCGACTAAGCGACGATCAAAGGACACTCGTCGTGGGCGATTTTCACGGATGGTTGTCGCTGTATCGTGTTTCAAGTGGGGAGTTGCTTGACGAGACGCAATTCCCCCCGCCTGCAGATCTGAGCGACGGCGTGCCCATCATGTCCATCGACTGGATCGACGAAAGACACGTTGTCGCGCTATTGGGTGCCGAGAACACGCTTTGGAAGGTGCCGATTACGCTGTGATTGCGTTGGACGTTTCCGGTGCACGACTTTTTCGACGGGTAGCCGGGGTCGACCAACGGCAGCCCCCGGTGAGAGTGACTCCCGCGTCACGTTTTGCCAAAGCCGACCGATCAACCGTGACGCGAACGACCACCGGGGCTTCGCTCCGTTCAACCCCGACCACCTGACCGTCGTCCACAGTGGGGCTGGCGCGACGGACTCTCTCAATCAGGACGGCCACGGCATGGTCGATCGACACGAGCCGCAGGATTCCGACGACCACCAGCGGGCAAGTACGCTCGCCACGCGCGACCTGTGGATCGTTATCGCGTTGGTGTTCCTGACAACGATCGCGTATCTGCGGGTCTACCACGCCGAATTCAATCCGGTCGACGACATGCACTATGTCGTGGTCAACGACCTCGTGCAGTCCGGTCTGACCGCCACTTCCATCCCGCGGGCGTTTACCACGTTTCGCGAGGCGAACTGGCATCCGCTGACCTGGCTGTCGCTGATGGCCGACTATCAGGTCTGGCGCCTCGACCCGCGCGGCTACCACCTGACCAACCTCTGGCAACACGTCGTCTCGACGGGCCTGTTGTACGTCGCGTTGCGACTGCTGACCGGCGACTCGTGGCGGGCCGCGTGCGTGGCCGCGCTGTTTGGCGTGCATCCCCAGCATGTCGAGTCGGTCGCCTGGGTCTCCGAGCGAAAGGACACGCTGAGCACGATGTTCTGGGTGCTGACGATGCTCTGCTACGAACGGAGGCATCGCACCGGTTCGCGCTGGTGGGGGGCGGCTGCGGTGTTGGCCTGCGGAATCGGTCTTTCGGCGAAGCAAATGTTGGTGACGCTCCCCTGCGTGCTGGTGCTGTTGGATTATTGGCCGCTCCGTCGGGCACGGGCCGACTGGCGAACCTCGTGGTCCGCGGCGCGTCTCGAACTGGCGAGTTTCCTCGCGGAAAAGTGGCCTTACTGGTTGATGGTGTGCGGGGCGTGCGTGCTCACGATCCTCGCACAGTCGGCCGGCGGCGCGGTGGAGTCGCTGGAACGGGTCTCCTTCGACCGTCGAATCGCGAACGCACTGACGAGTTACGTCGTCTACCTTTGGCTTACGGTTTATCCCGTCCCGCTGTCGGTGATTTATCCCTATGGATTCGCGGATTTTGGATTCGGCGGGGCGCTGGGCTCGGCGGTCCTGCTGACGGCCATCACCGCGCTTGCGGCTTGGCGCGCCCCGACGAACCCCGCCCCGCTTGTGGGATGGCTCTGGTATCTGGGGACGCTGGTTCCGGTGATCGGCATCGTCCAGGTGGGAGGGCAGGCCTTCGCGAATCGATATATGTACGTCCCGCATATCGGACTGTTTCTGGCGACGGTCTGGAGCATCCCCGAACCGGTGTGGCGACGGGCCTGGTGCCGGAGCGCGGCCGCCGCCGTCGTGGTCGGGTTTGCCGCCATCACCTGGTGGCAAACCGGATTCTGGTTGACGGGCGAATCGTTGATGCGGCGGTGTCTGGCTGTCACTCCGATCAATCCGGTCGTGAACATTGGCCTCGGGACCTGGTACGACGAGCGCGGCCGCACCGACGAGGCGCTGGCCGTGTTTCGCCGTTGTGTCGAGCAGTCACCCGACTTCGAGAACGGCTGGAGCCGCTTGACGACGCTCCTCGTTCGCGGCAACAACGTGGGCGCCGCCGAGCAAGTCGCCCTGCAATGGGCCAAATCCCTGCCGAACTCGAGTCGACCATGGGTGGAGTTGGCGCGATTCGCGCGGCAACGGGGCGACTTGAAGCGGGCCACGGCCGCGTTGGACAAGGCCGAATCCTTGCCCGACAAGACGTCCGACTTCTATCTGATGCGGGCGGGCGTGTTGACCGAGTCGGGCGACCTTGCAGCGGCCCGAAAGGTGCTTCAGGAAGCGGCTTCCCGGATGCCCCGCCAGGCCGTCGTCCTCTACGAACTGGGGGTCGCCGAGGCCACGCAGGGCAATCCCAAGGGGGCGGAGGCGCGGTTCCGCGAGGCCGTGCGTCTGGAGCCGAACACCCCCGACATCCGATATGGCCTGGCGCTGTTGCTGGCCCAAACCGGCCGCTTTGAAGAATCTCGCAACGAACTGATCGAGATTCTGAAAACCACGCCGAACCATCCGTTGTCGAAGCAACTCCTGGCCGCGGTGAACCAGCACCTGGGGCGCTGACGCGCCACCCCGCGAACGTGCTTTCGCACATCAGGTCACGCCTTGGCAATGGCGGTTCGCACCGTGCATTTGTGCAATGTCATTGCCTGATTCCGGCGTGCCACTGCTGGCTTGTCCAGCAGTGCGAGCGACTAGAGACGATACCAAGCACTCGACGCCACAAAAACAAAAACACCCGCGGCGCGCGTGGGACGCGTGCCGCGGGTGGTGTGCGAACCGGATTTACCACCGGTTTGTTACATCACCGATTTGACCTTCTGCAGGAACTCGCGGTTCGACGGGAATCGTGCCAGCGTCCGCGTGAGTTGGTCCATCGCCTCGACCGGGCCGAGCGACAACAGGCTCCGCCGCAGCATCGTTACCCCCTCGAGGGTTTCGGGCGACATGATCAACTCCTCACGCCGCGTCCCGGACTTCGAGATGTCGATCGCCGGGAAAATCCGACGGTCGGCGAGGCTCCGGTTCAGGACCATTTCCATGTTCCCGGTCCCCTTGAACTCCTCGAAGATCACATCGTCCATGCGGCTGTTGGTTTCGATGAGGGCGGTGCCGACGACCGTGAGCGAACCCCCTTCGTCGAACCGGCGGGCGGTGCCGAACATCTTCTTGGGAATGTCCATCGCCCGGACGTCGAGTCCCCCCGAGCCGGTGCGGCCAGTGTTGGTCCATTTATTGAAGGCACGCGCCGTGCGGGTGATGCTGTCCAGCAGCACGAACACGTCGCGACCGCGCTCGGTCATCCGCTTGGCCCGCTCGAACACCAATTGGCTCAGGCGGACGTGGCTTTCCAGCTCGCGGTCCATCGAGGAGGCGATCACTTCCCCCTTGATGCGGCGCTTCATCTCGGTCACTTCCTCGGGCCGCTCGTCGATGAGCAGCACGATGAGGTGGATTTCCGGGTGATTCGTCGAGACCGCGTTGGCGATTTCCTGCAGGAGCATCGTCTTTCCGGTGCGAGGAGGAGCGACGATGAGCGCCCGCTGCCCCTTGCCGATCGGCGTGAGCAGGTCCATCACGCGCATCGTGACGGGCGTCGGGCCGGTTTCCAGCTTGATCTGCTCGAACGGGTTGACCGCCGTCAACTCGTCGAACGATTTGATCTGCTGGTATTCCTCGACCGTCTTCCCCTCGACCAGCGCGATCTGCCGCAACCGTGGGCCTTGCGAACGGGGACCGTCGGCGACGCCCCCCTGGATCATCACCCCTTCGCGGAGCTTGAACCGTTCGATCATCTGCCCGGTGACAAACGGATCGTCCTTGCCCGGCAGATAGCTGTTCTTCGGATCGCGCAGGAAGCCGTAACCCTTCGGGTGGATTTCGAGAACCCCCTCGACGAGCGGCAAATCCTGGGCGGTCGCACCGAAGTCCTCCGGCGCGTCCTCGTATTGACGAGGGGGCCGCGCGGCATACTGCCCTTGGCCGGCCGCCGGGTACTCGCGACGCGGGCGGTCGTAACCAGCCCGGTCGTCCCGCACCCGTCCACCGCGACCACGCCCACCCCGGGCGCCACCCTGCTGGCCGCCACCACCACCTTGATTCTGGTACCCGCCGCCCCCCCCTTGCGAGCGGTAGCCACCCCGGCCGGACGACTGTCCGCCCCCCGCCGCGCCACCCGTTCCGCCACCACGCGGACCTTGTCCCGAACGCTGTCCCACTTGACTCATCGAATCCTGACTTTCTCCGCCTCCGCGGCGTGAACGACGGCGACGCCTACGACGGCGCGGCCCTCCATCCTGTTGACTTCCGGACGCGTCACCGCCGCCGTACCTCGACGACCGGTTCCGCCAAGACCCTTCCTGGCCCGCCGCCGCGGGAGCTTCGCCCCCTTCCGGCCGCGGTTCGTCCCCTCCAAAACCCAAATCTCCAAAATCCACGTCTTCGAGCGGAATCGACGGACCGGAATCGTCGTCCGCTTCCGCGCGGCTCGACCCGGAACGACTCGCCCCACCCCGCCCCAGTCCGTCACGCCCAATTCCGCCACGCCCAATTCCGCCGCGGCCCGGCCCACCGCGCCCCGGCCCGCCCCGCTCTTCACCGCCCCGCGATTCTCCACCGCGACGCGGACGTTCGTCCCGTCCAGAGTCGTTGCCGGAATCCAGGTTGTCCGAATCCAATTCGACGCCGGCGGCGAAATCGTCCCCGTCGTCCTTCACCCGCGAGCTTTCGTCACGCGGCGTCTCCGTTCGCGGAGCGGCGGGGCGAACCCCTTCGGACCGCGAACCGTAGCGGTCGTCACGCCCCCCACCTTCCCGAGCGCCACTTTCCCGAGCGCCACCCTCACGGTCGCGCCCATAGGGGGCTCGCCCGTAACCTTGACGCGGGCGACCGCCACGCGGCGGACGGGCACCCCGAGGTCGATCGCCGCCCGAGCGATCTCCCACAGGTCGATCCCCGTCCAACCGGGCTTCGCCGTTGTCGGCGAGGGGCCGGTCGTCGATCCCATCATCGCGGTCCATCCGCACGCGATCATCCCGGTCATCGCGATCCCGGTCGTCTCGATCCCGATCATCCCGGACGCGATCATCCCGGGCTTCATCACGACGCGGCACGCGGGCCGCGGGCACGTCGACATCTTCGCCGCGCACGCGCGGTTCGCGCGAGCGAACGGGCGGGGCGGGTTCATCGGTCTCGGTACGAGCGGGACGCCGGACGCGGGTTGGCCGCTCGGCGACGGGTTCACGGGAACCGGGCTCGGTTCCGGGTTCCCTGGACAAAGCTTCGCGGGTCGAAGTTTCGCTGGACGCCGCTTCAGCGGATGCCCGAGTCGGACGGCGACGCGGGCGGGCAGGGGCTTCGCCGGACGCGGCGCTTTCGGAGGCCGCCTTCGTGCGGCTGGTCCGCGTCGTGCGGGCCGGGGGATCGTCCGACGCCCGCGGCTCGGGGGCGCCGAAATCCGAATCCCGTTCCGGGAACACTTCCTCTTCCCAACTGAAATCCAGTTCGGAATCCGATCCACCGCTCTTCTTCCGGGCCATGCGCCGATCCATCCGTCTCAAGTGTCAACGACAACAACCACCAATTGCGACAAACTTCCCGTCACCGACCGCCAGCGGCCGGAAACACTGCCTTACGCACGCGGACAAGTCCCACCGTCCAGCGACTCGTCACCCGCATGTGGCGGAATCGGTGTACCGATCCGCAATTACGGGAAATCGACCGCCTGCGAAAAACTTGCATGACCGATGCGAACGGGGACGCGTTTCGATGGCACCGCCGGAACCTGTGGCACCGTTCCACAACGTGGCACGACACCAAACCATTCCGTCGGACCAAATCCCCACGCCCACACCGGTCCGAAACACGCGGCGGGATCGAAGGGGCCAACCCGCCCGCAACCCCACCACGCGCATTCGTTCGGAAACCCCGCCCACGAATCAGGCCACGGCGAAGGAGACGAACAGGCACGGAAACGACAACCGCGTCGCCTCCCGTTGCGGTCGCTGCATCATCGCAACGACACCCCCCCGCTCCACTTCGACACACAGCCACCTGGCAAGGTCACCCGCGAACACTTTCGACGCCTTCCG
Organism: Planctomycetales bacterium; assembly: GCA_044359065.1. Classification (GTDB taxonomy): domain Bacteria; phylum Planctomycetota; class Planctomycetia; order Planctomycetales; family Planctomycetaceae; genus JAIXZD01. Next base: position 74,545 of record JBIKMW010000008.1, read on the forward strand.
AACAGCGTCCAATTCAACCCCGTCGGATCGTCGATCCGCCCGATCAATCGCCACTGCCCCGAGGCGACCACTCACCGACAGACCGACGCCAACACCCTTGGTCCTCGCACGTTGGCGACGCCCCGACCGGGCACCCATCCACCGTCAGCGGACGCATCTCCCACCGTCACCGGACGCATCGTCAGGAATCGCACGATATTCAATCGGGTCGATTGCCAACGACCACTCCCGCAATCGGCCAACCACAATCTCAGCAGCCCATTGGAAAACCGGGTTGGCGAACGAGGCCCCACACCAAATCGCGCGGGACTTACGCCGACAGGACGGCTTCTCCACAGACTGCCGAAGACGAACCGCAGCGACGATGAACCACGGGCGTCAAACGCGCGACCGTCTCCCAGTTCGCAGCCAACTGCTCCGCCACAAGAGCCCGCAGTGCAAAGATTGGCAAATCACACTCGACTTGCCGACCAATTTGCTCCCGAGAGGATTTGGCTTTTCGGACAGCCAAACTCTTTTGGCAGCCAGACACTTCGGAAACCCGCAAAAGGGAAACCCGAAGAAGCGAGGGGTCCCGCCATGCGGGATCAGGTTGGCGTGGCATCGGCCATCAAACCCACCACTCGCGGCATGCTCCGCCACGAACTCCGGCTCGAAGGGAAACAGCCGGATGCGAGATTCTTACCCATCTCATCGGCCGTGTCAATTGTAACTCCCCTGCTTTTCTCCACCAATCTTTGAAAATCCCCCATTCCCTCGCAAGATTTCCTCCCTCAATCCTCCGAGAGACGCATTCCAGCGCAAGGGACGACAGTGGGGGGTTGGAAACGCACGGATTCACGTGTGTCTTGAGCACATTCGGCCAGGGGGCCGTGATTTTGGGGGTATCCCGAAGCGTGACGACCTGTCGAGAATGTCGCTCGACAAGCGAGCCCCTTCTCGTACGACGGACTTCCAGTCCGTCGAATTCGCGGCGTTTCCGGCGACGGACTGGAAGTCCGTCGTACGTGTTGAAGGCCGAACCCGCACTTTCTCATCTCGAAATTCAACAGCTCGGCGAGCGAGGCACCCCGCCCTCCCCGACCAAAATCTTTCCCAGACTTCGCCGCCGGAAGAATTTTCCTCGGAAACCCAGTCCTCAACCGAGTTTCGCGGGAACGCACGGCGACAAAACCTCGTTTTACCGGATAGGATCACCCCCTATCGACATTGGCCGGTCGGGGGCAGTTCGCTGGTCGGGGGCAGTTCGACCGCCCCCCGCCCTCGGCGGTCCCGTTCCGTGCGGCCCTTCCCTATCTTCCGTCCACAGCGTTTCCGGACATGATCCAGACCCAACCGCGAACCGCCTCGCCCGACGATCCCCGTCAGTTCGTCACCCGGATGGCTCGGGAAATCGAACTGCTCGCGGACGCCGGCGGCCCGCCCGAAACGTTTTTCCAGGAGTTCCTGCAACGCTTGGTCTCCGTTCTGGCCGCCGAGGCGGGGGCCGTTTGGTTGCGAGATCCGCAGGGCCGCATGGGCCTCGCGTGCGAAATCAAGCTGGCCGCGACTGGGATTTTCGAGAAACAAGACGCCCAACGGGCCAACGAGCGCGTTGTCGGCGATGTCGGCGAAACGGGCGAGGCGCGCGTCCTGGCCCCCGATGTCGACAAGGACCTGCCGTCGGCCCACGTGCTGCTTATGGCGAGCCTCAACCGCCAAAAGCAGGTGGTCGGGGTGGTGCAGATCTTCCAGCGACCCGATTCGCCGCGCGACGCACGTCCCGGCTACCTGCAGTTCATGGAGCAAATGTGCGGCCACGCGTCGCGCTATTTGAGCCGTCAGGAGACGTCGAAAACCCAAGGGACGCCGATCGAATTCTGGAAGCAATTCGAGCGGTTCCTGCTGCAAATCCAACGCAGTTTGTACTCGCAGCAAGTCGCCCACGTGGCGGCCAACGACGCCCGCAACCTGTTGCAGTGCGATCGGGTCAGCCTCGCCGTCCGCCGGGGGGACCGCACGCGGATTCTTGCCATCAGCGGGGCGGACGCCGTCAACCGCCGAGCGAACCTCGTGCGTTTGATGGCGCGGCTGTCGCACAAGGTGACAGCCACGGGCGAAGAACTGTTGTTCACGGGATCGAACGAAACGCTCGCGCCGCAGGTGGAGTTGGCCCTGACCGACTACATCCAGGAGAGCGGCTCGCGGATGGTGCAGGTCATCCCGTTGCGGGAGAACGCGGCACTCATCGGTCCTCAGGAAGAGGACGAGCAGAAGACGGCGAAGGACAAAAAACCCCGCAAGGTGATCGGCGCGCTGATCGTCGAACAGTCGACCGAAAGCCGTCCGCGCCCCAATCTGGTCGAGCGGGCCAACCTCGTCGCCGAACACGTCGGAGGAGCTCTCGACAACGCCCTCAAGCACGAGCGGTTGTTCCTGCTGCCGGTGTGGCGCTTTTTGGGCGATCAATGGGACCGCATGCGCGGTAAGCGTCTGCGCCGCGTACTGGCAGGCGTGCTCTTGGTGGCGGCGGTGACTGCGGCGCTGGTGCTGGTCCAGTGGGACTACCGCGCCGAGGGGAAAGGGCGGCTGATGCCCAAGATCCGCCGCGACGTGTTCGCGTCGTGGGACGGCGAGGTGGTCGACCTGCTCGTCGACAGCAGCCAGCGCGTCAACAAAGGGGACCCGCTGCTCAAGCTCCGCAACGAGGAACTCAACGCCAAGCTTCTCGCCGCGGTCAACGACCTCAACGAGAAACAGCAGTTGTTGTTCGCCCTCGAGGCCCAGGCGAACGAGGCGGTCAAGAACGCCAACAAGCAGCAAGAGATCGAAACGACCGGGAAGATGGTCCAAACCCGCGTCGATATCGGCGGTATCGAAGAGCAGGTCCGGGTGCTCAAGGAACAGGTCGAAATGCTCACCGTCCGCGCCCCGGCCGACGGCGTGGTGGCGACGTTCCAGCTCCAGCAATTGCTGATGAACCGCCCCGTGCAGCGGGGCGAAAAGCTGATGGAAGTGATGGACGACACGCAGGATTGGGTGCTCGAACTGGAGATTCCCGAACACCGCATGGGGCACGTGCTGCGTCGGCAGCGGGAGTTGGACCGGCAAGACCTTCCCGTCGAGTTCCTGTTGGCGACCACGTCGGAAACCACGTTCAACGGGAAGCTCGAAGCGTCGTCCACGCGCTCCGTCGTGTCCGAGGAAGAAGGCACGGTCGTCGAGGCCTTCGCCGACATCGACCCCGCCGAGATGCCTCGCTTGAAAGAGCATCTTCGCATCGGCGCGGAAGTCCGGGCCAAGGTCAATTGCGGCCGCAAGACGCTCGGCTACGTCCTCTTCGGCGACGTGATCGAGTGGGTCCTGCGCCGCTGGATGTTGTGGTAACCGCGAGATGGTGTGGCGGACGTCGCTCCATTGAGGCCTCCGCCGAACTTCAGGACTCGTGCAGCGGGAGCATCAGCGCCCAGCGGGTTGCAGGCTGTCCCGCATCTTCCGGATGCGGGCCGCGTCCGGAGAGCCGGGGGGTGTTAGCCGCGCCGCCAACTCGAGCGCGCTCCGCGCCGCCGCGGTGTCGCGCAGGGACAAGCTGACCTCGGCCAAAAGGATCGCTCCTTGGCCCGAGGGACGGCGCGACAGCCCTTCCCGGAACGCCTGCGAGGATTCAGCGAGTCGTTCGGCACGCATCAAGGTGAGCGCCAACTCGTACCAGGTCCCTGCGTCCTCGGGGTTGTTGGCAAGGATTTGCCGAAAGCAGCGAACCGCTTCGTCGTGCCGCCCAATTTCTCGCAGCGACTGGCCCCAATAGCCCAATTCGGAGGAGGTTGGCGAGCGCATCGCCGCCAACTCCTCGAACATGGCCGCGGCTTCCTGATGCATGCCCAACTCGCGCGCGAGGGTCGCACCGCGCGCGGCGAACCCTTCGCGCAGGTGGACGATCCCCTTCATGTCGCGGTCGGTTCGTCCTTTCGAAAGTTTGAGTGCCCGCAGGTACTGACGGCTCGACTTCGGACCATCGTTGATGTCGTCGTACACCAGCGCCGACAACATGACGGTCAACAGGTCGTCCGGATTGATGTCGAGCCCCCGCTCGACCAACTCCAGCGCCTCGGCGGTCCGACCGGACTTCCGGGCGTTCTCCGCCCGGATGCGAAACGTCGCTGGCGAGGCCGCGGGCACGGGGACGCCTTGCGCCAAGTCCGCGATTCGATACACAGTCATCCAGGAATCCTCGTGGACCGGCGTCGCCAGGCGCCGCAGCTCGCGATCGACAGCCGCAACGAACACCGGCTCCATTTCGCAAATTCGCGTGGTGTCCCGCCACGGTTCGCGTCGGGCCGGTTCCAACAGCGGATTGAGGTGCACCGTGAGGTACTCGGCGCCGCAGCGATTCAGGGCCGCAAGGTCGGTGATGTCCACGAACCGCGACCACCGCGCCCCGCCACCGGGCGGCAGCACGCGCATCAGGCTGCCGGTTGTGTGCAGCCCGGAAATCCACGGCGACGAAAGCTCTTCCAGATCGCCCGAGCCAAGGTATCCGCCGAAGACGGGGCGACCATGCGTCCGTTGAAAGTACCCCGCAATGCAAAAGTCGTGTCCCAAGGGAAACGGGAACTCCACGATCGCTCCGCCCGTCCCGCGGGCAAGGTCTTTGTAGAATTTGCTCACCTCGCGCTCCGACAGATCGACCAACCTCCTCAGTTTCGTCTTGTGCGCGGGGGCACCCGGAACGTCGCCGTAGTCCTCTTGATACGTCGCGTGATGTTCGAAATTGCCCCCTTGTCGCAACGTGTTGGGCAGCGGTCCGAATGCCACCAGCGCGACGACCAACGATGCTTGCAGCGCGACCCCGCCGAATCGTCGTCCCAATGGACCGAGCGCCGCCAACCCCCACGCGACGCCGTCGGCGGCGCACAGCAGCAACACCGGCAGCAGGTCGAGCGTGTAGCGGACCAACACGATCGGTTGCCCGAGATACGGCGGGCGTAACACCGCCAAGGCGGCGAAATGCACGACCAGCGACAGCCCCACCAGCCAAAACCACGTCCGATCCATGCGCCATTCGCGGACCAATCCCCCCAACACCAATCCCCAAAACAGCGCGATGACCGCGACGTTCGCTGATCCCGCCATCAGCGACGCAAACCCCGCCAACGTCTCCAGGTTGTACATCTCTTTGCTTGCATAGGCTTCCGCGAAGCCCTCCCCGCTGCGCAGCAGCGGCGGAAACAACAACACCACCGCGGCGGCCGCCGCCGCCGCAAGGGCTTGGAACGGCGCCCCCCAGCGTTGTGGGAACGAGTCGCCAGAGCGGGCGGAGTCGGTCTTGCCCGCTCCGGCAAGGCTCCGCAGCCAACTCCAAACCGACGGCGTTTTCCACTCGCTCAGCGCCGGTCCCCACCACACCAACAGCCACCCGGCCAACACCGGAAACAGCGCCACCTGGTGCACCCACAGCGCCAGCGCCGACAGCACGCCGAACCACCAGGCTCGCCGGATTCGACCGGTCTTCGCCCACTGGTAGGCTTCCACGGTGATCAGGAAGCTCAACAGCAGATGCAATCCGTACGGACGAATGATGCGGCTGTAATAGATCGCCAACGGCGACACGGCCAAGAGCGCCACGGCCAGGGGAACCTCGTCGGCCGGTCGGGTCGACCGCCGAAACCGGTACATGCACCAGAGCAACCCCAACCCGGCGGCGATCGAGGGAAGCCGCAGGATCCACTCGCTCCAGCCCGTCGTCATCAGCGTCGCGCGGGCATAGAGGTTGAACGGAATGCTGTTCGCCGCGAATGCGAAGTGCGTCGCGATCCAGCCCAAATCGTGGCGCACCGCCAGCATCAGCGAGTGCCACTCGTCGTCCAGCAGGAATTGGGCGTCGAGGTTCCGCAAACGCAGAAAGCCCCCCGCCAGCAGTGCCACCGACACCGCCGCCAGCAGCCAGCGCCCCCCTACTCCTCCGAATGTTGCGTCCGTCGCCCGAACTTGCGTCGCTGGTTCGTGTTCCGCTGCCGAGCCGCGTGGATGGACCGCATCCGTGGAAGACATAAGGCCGCCAAAATTGTGTCGAAAGTGTGATCGGGGGCGGAAGGTGTGCGCCGAATTGTGAAGAATGTCCTACCAGACCTCGATCCGGATTCCATCGCCCTCTCAATGAAGATTTGATGAATCCCCGCCCCCCGGACCATGAGGCCGTCGCTCTCGGGATTCGGCGAGTGCGCGACCGTTTCGGACGGTCCGAAACACGCAGCGCGCCTTGCGGATCTGGCACGGTCCCTATGATTCGCCGTCGGATCCTCTCCCCTTTGGACGTTGCACATCCCATGACGGGCTCGCCGCACGCCGCACCTATTCCGCCTCCCGTCGCGGTCCTGTTGGGCGGCGGCGTGGAAAGCACTCTGATCGTCAGCGAGTTCCTGCGCGGTGGGCGGCAGGTCATCCCCGTCCATGTCCACTGCGGTTTGCTGTGGGACGACGCGGAGGCCGAGTGGGTGGATCGATTTCTGGCGACGCGCTCGTGCGACCGGCTGCACCCCCTGCTCTCCACGCGGCTGCCGTTGGCGGGGTTCCTGGGGGACCACTGGGCCGTGCATGGCCGTGACGTGCCACCCGCTGGAGCTCCCGGAGCACGGCTGGAGATTCCGCTCCGCAATCTGACACTGTTGGGAATCGCGGTGCACGCGTTGAAATCGCGCCGGGGAGACGACGGGTTCGGAAACCACGTGGCTGGTGCGGAAGTGTCGGTCCCGTACGAACTCGCTCTGGGAACCACCGCTGACAATCATTATGCGGACGGCAGCCGCGACTACTTCGATCGCTGCGAAGCGGTGCTGTCGCTCGAGGCGGGATTTCCCGTGCGCATCCTGACGCCGCTGATCGGCCTGCACAAACGGGAAGTGCTGGCGCGGTCGGACGCCGAAACGCTCGCGCTGAGTTTTTCGTGCGTGAACCCGTGTCGCGATCCGTCCACCGGTTGGCCCGAGCACTGTGGCCAATGCATCAAGTGCGGCTCGCGACGTGCGGCCTTTAGAGAGGCGGGGCTTGTCGATCCCACACGCTACGCGGCCGAGTCCCCCTGAAGTCGTGATATTCTCGCGATCAACGCAGAAAACATCGCGATTTCTCAAGCCTTTGTTTTCGCACGCAGAGGCGCAGCGACGCAAAGGAGCTGCCTTTCTCCGCGTCTCTGCGCCTCTGCGTGAGACCTCAAAACCAGGCGTTCTTCGACATCTCGGTGACTCTGCGTGAGGAATAGCCCAACGTCAAAACCGATGCCGCGGGTTTCCATCGTCAACCGGGCGGTCGTGAGAGGGGGCCGGTTCACGTTCGGGGTGAAACGCGCACTCGCCGTTACGGGGGCGGACTCTCAACCCGCCGGGTCGTCGTCCGCGTCGGGCGTCACCTTGGCCAGCACACCCTCCAAAAGCCTCTCCAACACGTCAGCCCCCTCCACGACCCGGGCCTCTTGATCCACGCACCACAAGGGAACCGTTCCCAGGCGATCGGTTTGCAGCTTCACGAGGTCCTTGCGCGTGGTGAGCAACGCGGCTAAACCGGCCGATCGTGCCCACTCGATCAAATCCGTCACGTCGTCCCGCGAGTAGCGGTGATGGTCGGGGTATTCCCGCCACGCGGTCGTTGTGATCCCTCTCGCGGCGAGCGTCGCCGCAAAACCGCGGGGATTGCCGATACCGCAAAACGCCCCGACCGGCCCTTCAAATGCGACAGGGAAGTCTCTCTGCTCGCCGCTCCAATTCGCCACACCGCCAACCTCGAACCGGACTGTCGCCACCGGCAGTCCCGGCGCCACACGCTCGATCTCGCGCGCGATCCGCTCCACGTCGGAACCCGCCACTGCGTCGACGCGCGTCACGATCGCGATGTCCGCTCTCCGCAAGCCTCGGCGGGCCTCGCGCAGAAAACCGCGCGGCAGCAGATGCCCGCCCCCCCACGGTTCCAACGCGTCCACCAACACCACATCCAAGTCCCGCGCCAAGCGCCGGTGCTGAAAGCCGTCGTCGAGGATCAACAATCGCATGTCGAGCTCGTCCAACGCCGTCCGCGCCGCCGCCACGCGGTCACGGTTCTGCAGATGCGGAACGTCCGGACACAGATGCTCGAGCACGAGCGCCTCGTCGTTCAGCGCGTCGTCCCCCGCCCGATACCCGCGGCTGAGAAAACAGACCCGCACTCCCCGCGCTCGAAACCAGCGGGCCAGGAACGCCGCCAGCGGCGTCTTGCCGGTCCCCCCCGTCGTCAAGTTACCGATGCTCACCACGGGCGCCCCAACCCGCTCGATCCGCGCCCAGCCGCGCGCGTACGCCATGTTGCGCAGCGCGACCGCCGCTCCATACGGGAGCGACAAGCCCCACAACCCCGCCCGGACGAGCGCGGCAATCGGTCCGCGGCGCGCGCCCGTCACATACTCCCGGTGTGTGCGCTCGTCCAAACCCGTGGCTCCCCTGTCGGTCGACTTATGGCAACTGTCTTGTGGAGGCGGTCTCTTGCAGGCAGTCTCGTGGCGACCGATGAAACCGATTCGTCGGATGGTGATCGTTCTCCGGTCGAACGACGCGACAAAGTCGACGCGATCGGGTCCCGCCGCGCTGACCGTCACAACCCGCGCTTTCGTTCCTTCCCGCTTCAATTCGGCGTGTACGACGGTTTGAGGGGAAAACCTGTAGGTCTTCCGGGGTCGATCTCTAACCGCGTTCTTTTCCCATGCTACGTAAGTGGTGTTGAGTTTTCGCGACGCCCCGGAAAGTTCGGTCCCCGTCGCGGTCCGCCGCCGATCCTTTTGGCCCGCACGGCGGTCGATTGCCGCACTCGCTTCGACGTTAGCCCCCACGCGCCGAGTTCCACAACATCCCATGACCACCGCGACCGCTCCCGCCGCCGATGCGTCCTCCGTCAATGTCGGAGTGGACGAACTCATCGTCGACCGGCCGCTGAAATTCCCGTTGTTCGACAACAACGGCGTGCTGCTCCTCGCGGAGGGGCAACTCATCACGTCCGACTTCAAGCAGAAGCTCAAGGCCCACCGGGTTGGGTCGGTGAAGCTCAGCGCCGAGGACGCCAAAAGCGTCACCCTGCGGTCGCTCCAGGCGTCCACGGCGCCGATGGCCATCACCATCGACTCCGAGATCGCCAAGAAGCTCGACGCCGTCATCGACGGCGGATTGCTGTCGGTCTCCAACAAGGGCCCCTCCGTCAAGTCGTCCGTCGTCTACCTCGGACGCAAGGCGTACGACCAAAAACAGCGCGGCCAACTCGTCAATTCGCACAACAAGAACAGCGCGGCGCTGGGCGACCTCATGGCCGAGGCGCTGCACGGAAAGAGCCTCGACGGGGCCGTCGTCTCGATGATGGCCGCCGAGTACCTCAAGCAGATGACGACGGACGCGGACAACACGCTCACGTCGACGTCCGAAATGCTGCGCGAAGACGACCTGTCGGCTCGGTCGGTGGAGGTATCGCTCCTCGCGATGGCGCTGGGGGTCGAGATGGGGCTCGACGCCAACAACATCCGCGACCTGTCCGTCGCCGGACTGGTCCACGACTGGGGGATGATGAAGGTCCCCGCCGAAATCCGACAGGCGAAGCGCCGGCTGACCCCGGTCGAACAAATCGAAATCAAGAAGCATCCGATCCACTCGCTCGAGATGCTCCAAAAGATCACCTCGCTGCCGACCGTCGCCGCTGTCGTCGCCTATCAGGTGCACGAACGCTTCAACGGCACGGGCTATCCGCGCGGCCGCCGCGGTTCGAGCATCCACATGTTCGCGCGGATCCTGCAAGTCGCCGACATGTACGTGGCCCTCACCAGCGAACGGCCCTACCGCCCTTCCCTGATGCCGTATTCCGCGATGGAACTGCTGCTCCGCAAGGCGAAGGAGCGGAGCAGTTGTCCGGATGTCGTCAAGGCCCTTCTCCGCACGTTGGGACTGTTTCCCCTCAACAGCATGGTCCTGCTGTCCGACGGTTCCGTCGCCCGCGTGCTCCGACGCAACAAAGACCTGTACACCCAGCCGATCGTTCAGCGCGTGCAGGGAGCCGACGGGTCCCCCTCGGACCAGTCCGATCTGGCCAACATTATCGATCTTTCCGAAGGTGCCGTTTCGGTCAAGCAAGCGCTCCCCACCCCCGGAAAAACCGAAGTCGCGTTGAGCGACGAGCACTTGACCTGGAATTGTTGACCTACGTTTCCAAAAAGCCACGCGGCGGCGTCTCCCGCCCGCCACGTACCCCCGGATTCCGACTGCGTTCGCCCCTCCTCTTCCGTCCGAAATCGCACATCAAGGCCCCCCCCGATGACCGCGACCCTCCAAGCCACCGCCGCGATGACTGCGCAGATCGTCAACCCGCTCATCAAGTCGACGCTCGAAACGTTCGACATGATGATGGGATGCACCGTCCGCCGCACCGGACTGGCCGCCGGGTACGTCGCCCATCCCACCGAGGCGATCTCCGCCGTCATCTCGATGACCGGCGACGCGAATGGACTGATCTGCCTGCACATCCCGGGCGCCACCGCGATTCAGGCCGTCAAACGCCTGATCGAGTCCGAGGAGTCGGAAATCAACAAGGTCGTGTGTGACGGCGTCGGTGAACTCGTCAACATGATCGCCGGTTCGACGAAGGAAAAGCTCCGCATGAGCCTCAAGCTCGGCCTCCCGACCATCATCGTCGGCGAAGCGCACCGCGTGCTGTTCCCCCCCGAGTCGCAACCGATGAGCCTGTCGTTCGAGTCCGACATCGGACCGTTCACGATCGCCTTCGGCTTCGTTTGTCGCCCGTCGGCGTGAATCGGTACGCGTTCGCTCCGCCGAACGCCGACGAACGCGGGTCGAAGCGGAACCAACGATCGCCCTCGTCGTCGCAAGAGACTCGACCGGGAGCGCCGAACAATCGCGTCGGTCGATGATCCAATCACCGCGAGCGGATCGCCGCGTTCAGCTTCTCCGCCACCCCGTCCAGCAGCGTTGCGAAGTCGGCGTTGTCGATCGACTTGAACTCGCCGCCGTTGACGCAGATCCTCGCGTACACCCGCTCGAATTCGCCGCGGCTCACCACGAACGACACGATACCCCGCTCCTGGAGCGCCCGTTCGATCCGGCGCAGTTCCTGCGCGCGGTGCGTGTCCGCGTCGGTGACCAGCACGAAGCAGACGTTGGCGTTGGGCCGGAACTCGAGCGACAGTCCCTTCTCGAGCGCGTCGACACTCGACTCGGGGTCGTCCCCGCCCGAATTCCGTGGCACGTTCGCCACGTTCGTCTGGAACTGCTGAATCTCGTCCGTCAGCGGAAACACGCGGATCGGTTCCTTGATCCCCACATCCCCGTACGCCACCAAACCCAACCGCACGTCCCTGCCGCCGCGGCGGACCTCCGCCGCGAAGTCGATGCACTTCCGTTTCAGCCCGTCGATGTACTCGTCCATGCTGACCGTCGTGTCGAGCAGGAACACCACGTCGACAGCCGGTCGCAACTTGTCCGCATCGATATTGAACCGTTTTCGCTCGAACGAACGCGACCACCCCGTCCGGTAGACCACATCGAACTCGATTCCCGATGTCGGGTCCGACGGCCATGTCCAACTCTGCTCGACCTCTTGCCGGTCGTCGAACCAGTCGATCTTCTCCGTCCGCGCGCCCCCTGATCGCCGCTCGAAGCTCACTTTCCCGGGGGTCACCACGCGAAACGACGTGACGATTCGGAGCGGCTGTTGCGGGTCCTGGCGAATCTCGACATCCGCCAGCTTGGCGTATACGAGCACCGTCGACGCGTACACGCGATACCCCACCAGCAGGAACGCCGCCGCGACGACCGCGCACACGGTCATCAACCGCCGCCCCAAACGGGATTGCCGGTCCCGCGTCGCCCGCAGTTGCTCGATCTCGCCGCGCAGCTCCAACACCGCCGGAGCCGCCCCCGCTCCTTCCGCTGCAGCCCCGCCAAAACCGAACACGGCCAGCGGCTGGCCGCAGGTGGCGCAGGTTTCCGCGTCATCCCGCGCGCGGGTCTTGCAGGAGCGACAGTACTTCATGCGGACACACTCGCCGGTACGCGGCCACGCGGAAATCGTCCGGGCACGACCTCGCCCGACGGGTCAATTGTCAACCACCGCACGACCGAACTCAATCCCGCCGAATCTTCCGTCACGATGAAGCCTGCGGGTCGCACACGATTTTCCGCGGTTTTCGCCCAAAGCGGCTCCAACCCCGGCCACGTCCCCGCGGTTCCAATCCCACGCGCCTCCCCCGCAACGCCCTCGAGTCCTCAGAACGCCTTCTGCGCGTCCACGCCCTGCGTCTTGTTGTCGAGCAGCTTTCGATAGTTCCCGCGCTGCAGCGAATTGAACCCTTCGTTCGTCCCCCGAATCTGCTCCAGCAACTGCTCCTGGACATCGACCCGCTGCTTCGCTTCCTCCCGTTTTTGGGGCGCCTGCGTGGCAGGTGCCGGCGGCGCGCCGAGCGAAACCTTGCCCCGATGGAACGCGTAGCGATTCGGCTCGACCCGCGCGATCACCGTGCTTTCGCCTTCGATCCCGTCCGCCACGAACACCCCGCGCAAGTCGGTCTGCCCGCTCTTGAATCCGGGATTCCGGGTGCCGATCGCCTTCACGTGCACGTCCACTACGTACTTGTCGGCCACCCGGTCCTTCACCGTCACCCGCACCCGTCCACTCGGGGCGTCCTCCTGCACTTCCAGCACCAGGGGGGACACCAATACCAACCCGCTCGTGTACAGGTTTTCACCCTGGCAGACGACCAGATACGCCCCCTCGTCCTTCAACGGCAGATCCAACTCCCGTTCCCGGTCGCGATAGTCCTTGCCGTCACCCAGCTTCAAGGCAAGGTCGTGATACGGCCGAATGCCCGCGAGGTTGATCGCCGTGATCTTGCTCAGGTTGCGCTGCAACAGGCTGAACTTGAGCAGGTCGATCCGGTACGCCTTGACGTTCGCGTCCGCGATATTGCGGAACTTCAGCACGACCTTCCCCGCCTCTCCCGGCTTGACCACCGTGACTTCCGGCAGCGTCAGGTCCTTGCGCGTGAAGAAGTCGATCGCTTCCCCCGCATCCGGGAAGCGGTCCTTGACCTTGGTGTACTCCTCGACCGCCTCGGCCGGCTTGCCAAGGCTGTGATAGATCTGCCCCATGATGTACAGCGCTTGCCATTTGCTGGCAGCCGGTGTTTCGGCCCCCGTTTGTGCGTCTTTCCGCACGTACTCGGCGACCTGCTTGACCGTCTTCAGCGCTTCGTCGTGACGCCCCTCCGCGAATCGGCTGAAGCCGATGATGTACCAGAAGCTGTCGAGCAATTGGCTGTTCGGATATCGCCGGGCGAAGGCCGCCGAACGTTCGGCGGCCACCGGGAAGCGTCCCAAATCCAACAGGGCCGTCGCCAGCGAGAATCCCGCCTGGTCCGCCGCCGGATCGTTCGGCCATGTCGACAGGAACGCGTCCAGCATGCGAACGGACGCCCCGATCAAATCCACACGCGTCAGTCCGGCTTTCCTCAGCCCTTCGTTGGTGTTCGCTTCGGGCGCCTTCCCGTACACCTCTTGCGAGAGCGAGTACGCGGCGATCGCCACATACGCCTCGGCGGGATACTCGCGCAGCAACCGCTCCATCACCTGCACGCTGCGCAGGAATTCCCCCCGTTGGTCGAGGAAGCCGACGATCTGGCTTTCCCGCTCGAAGCCCGCCTCGGCGGTCGCGCGGTACACGAGGTAGCTCCGCTCGTGTTCGCCGATTCTTCCGTAGGCCAGTCCCACCTTCAGGATCTTGTCGAACGAGACCTCCACGTCCGCGTACTTCTCCTTGACGATCTCGAAGTACTTCACGATCGACTCCGCTTCGTCGGCGGCCAACGCGCACTCGAAGAGCAGCGTCGTGGTCTGGCGATACACGTCGTCGTTGAGGCGATGGTTCTTGAACAACTCCGACAGGTGCTTCGCCGCCGCCGGATACTCCCCCTTCGCGGCCAAACGTTTGCCGAACTCGAACAGTTCCCTCGGGGTCGAGCGATACACGTCCGTCGACTTCCCGCCCCGTGGCAGGACCGTCAAGTCCTTCGTCCCGGACACCACGATCCGTTCCGGCTGATAGAAGCTGCGCGACAACGTCGGCGCCGTCCGGTACCGCCCCGGCACGTAACCGGCCAGCGTGTAGCGAATGTCCCCCAGGCCCGCGCGGTCTCCCAGGTAGAACGTGATCGCCCCCGCCCCGATCTCGTAATCGTCGAACGCCCCCGTCACCGAATCGGGCAACACCGTCGCTCCCGCCGGAATCGGCTCCGTGACGACCAGATAGTCCAGCGGCTCGTTCGGTTGACCGGTCATCCGCGTGCGATAAATCGTCAGCGTCACTTCGCCCCGCTCGCCGACCGGAAGTTGCGTGAGCGGATTCGTGAACGCCGTATAGCTTCCCGACAGCACGTCGAAGCCGCGCGGAATCGCCTCGCCGTCGAGCAGTCGCTGCGCCGGCTCGTACGTCCGCGACAGGTACCAATCGTCGGCCGTCGACTTGAGTTTCTCGGCGGGGACGAAGCCCGACAGCATCGCCGCGTACCCGAAGCGGCCGCGCCCCTCCATGTCGATCGACACCCGTTGCGCTCCTCCCGGTACGAGGAACTTGCCCGGCACCCGCACCGCCCGCGCCGGCTGCGTGGCCGGATCGATCTCGAGCTTCTCGACGAGTTGATCGTTGACCCGAATCGTCAGCGCGTACTTCTCGGGAACGAGTTTGGCCCGGCCATACCAGTCCGCCAGCGCCACCAGCGCCGGTCCATTCGCTTTCTCGGGCCGCCACCGCGCGCCGACGCGCGCCCCCATCAGCCACTCGGCCATCGCGCCCGCCGTCTTGCCGGCGGGTTCCACGTCATTCAGCGCCGCCAGGTACAGCCCTCGCAGTTCCACCCCCGATTGCATCCACGGCACGCAGCCAGCCAGCGCCGCGTCCTTCGTGCCGGCGAACGGTCCCGCTGCGGGCGGGGGGACGGCGATCTTCGGCTTCGCCAATTCCAGAAGCTCCGTCGCCATGCTCCGGCGATCCATCCGCATCAGCGACAGCGCGGTGTGCACCAACCCCGACGCACTCAACTGATTGCGGGCGCGATGCAACCGATTCGCCACCGCGAAGTCCCCGGCCCCCGCCTCCGCCAACCCGTGCAGCAGAATGGCCCGCGCTTCGTGGTCGTTCTCGGCCAGCGCTGCCAATTGCGTCGACAGGTTCTGAATCCCCTTGGTGTACGTCTCCTCGGGGACCGAGAAGCCCGCCTTGCGCCCCGTCGATAATCCCCACATCGCGCGGCTGGTCAGGTAACGGTCGACCCGCTCCCCAGAACCCGTCCAACTCCACCCGCCATCGTCCCGCTGCGCCGCCACCAGCAGCGACAGCCCCGCTTGCACCCGTTCCGCCAACGAGCGCGCATCGGGCGAGTCCGATTCCCGCGTCGCGCCGATCAGCTTCAGCAGCGCGACCCCGCCCAACACGTCCGACACGCCGCGCTCGATCTCGTTCCTCGGTCGTGGCAGCGAGCGGTCCCAATGGCCCGTTTCGCTCCCCAGCACCGCGTCGATCAACGTCCGGTCGACACTCGGTCCGATGACGATCTCCAACTCGGGCCGCTCGGCCGGTTGGTCGGCGGCGAACTTCACCGCGAACGACGTGCTCTGCCCGGCCACACCGGCGGCAGTCGCCATCACCGGCATCCCGTACGGCAGGATCGGCACCGAGCGCGCCGTCAAGTCCCGCGCATCTCCCCGCGAGACGCTCAACTCGAACGCGACCGTCTCCCCTCCCGACACATCCACCGGGAACGACAGCGATTCCACGCCGGTCTTTTCGATCTTGAGCGCCTTCCTCAGTTCCGTCGTCCGTTCGCCGATCGTCGTCTTCAACACGACCACGATCTCGCCGTCGGCGAACTCGGCGTTGTGAACTTCGACGAGCACCTCTCCCTTGTCGCCGTCGGTATAGGCGGGAGGCGTTTGCAGTTCGCCGAACAGCCCCTTCTTCGTGACGATGTCCGCTTCCGCCTGTCCCCCGAGCGTCTCGGTGTTGATCCCCTTCGCCCGCAGCTTCCACGCCGTCGAGCGATCCGGCGTCCGGAAGACGACGACCGCTTTCCCCTCCTTGTCGGTGACGATGCCCGGATTCCAGTACCCCGTCTCCGACGACGCCATCCCCGGCAGCACTTGCAGCCCCTCTTTGCCGGCGATCCGTTCCAGGTCCGCCAGCGCGACCCCGTTGACCACCTGGAACTCTCCGCGCCCGTTCAGTGCGACGACCGTGTTGTCGGCGAGGGCCAACATCTTCAAGCCCTTCGGCGTGTTCCCGAGCTCGCGAACGTCGTACGCATACAGGTCCCAGCGACCGTCGTGGAAGTGCTGCAACTTCACCGTTTCGTCGCCCCAGCTACCGCCTAGCCCCACCCCGCCTCCCAGACCTCCCCCGAATGCGGCTCCCCCATCCAGCGCAACACCCAAAGCGAAATCCGACTCCAGCGCTTCTCCCGTCACTTCCATTTGGTCTTGCTGCGCGTCGCTCAACTTCTCGGCTTGGTCCTTCTTGCGTTCGAGTTCGTTGCGGGGCTTTACCGCGCGGAAGAACTTCCCAGCGATTTGTCGTTCGTCACGCCTATTCGTCGTGAGTCCCGGCACCTGCGGGGCATCGTCCATGAAAGCCTCCGGCTTCCCCTCCGCCGGAACACCGAACGCCGCCGCAGGCGCCGGTGCCGGTGCGGCCGCGTTCGCCGCCGCCGCGATCTCACGCAGCTTGTCCTCCTCGCGTCGCGATTCCGCCAACAGGAACTCGTTGATCGGCCGTGTCGACGGCTCGTACTTGAACGTGCAACTCGTCGACGCCCGGACCGACACGATCCGCTCGCCTCCGTTGAAGAACGCCTCGACCGATTCCGTTCCGTCCGGGAACACGTCGAGCAGATTTTGCTGGATCAACCCGAGCGACACCTCGGCCGACACCGGCTTCCCTTGCGCGTCGGTCGCTTCGATCTCGACCGTCAGCGGCTCCCCCGGACGAAGCGACGCGGCACTGGGCTTCAACGTGATGTTCAGCCCCCGCGCCACACGGAACACGCTGTCCGCCGCGTGGAACCGGTTCCCCTCCATCACCGCCACCGCCAACTGGAAGTTCGGCGCCAGCTTCTCCTCCATCACCACGTCCAACGCATTCGACCCGGGCTTCAGCTCGATCATCCGATACCCGAGGATCGACGCCCCTTCGTACGTCACCAGCGCCAGCGCCGGCTTCTCGCGCCAGTGCAATTGAACCTTGGCCGTCTCGCCCGTCTTGTAGGTGTGTTTGTCCGACAGTATCCGCAGACGCACCGAGTCCTTCTCGCCCGAGACCATCACGCCGGCCGAGCCACTCACCGTGTTGCCGAAGCGGTCGATCCCCGTGGCGCGGATCGCGTACTGCCCGGCGCTCTCCAATCGCAGCGTGTGGCCGACTTTGCCGTCCTTGTCGGCCGTTTTCACCTCGTGCGTTTGGACCAGGCGCTCGCTCGTCCGCCCCTGGGCGATTTCAATGCGCAAGACCTCCAGTTTCAGGTCTTGTGCGAGCGGCTTGCCCGCCGCGTCGGCGACCGACAGCGTCGCGTCGAACGTCTCACCCGCGACATACACCTTGCGCGGCGTCGCCACGGCAACCTCGAACCCGCGCGTCGCCAGTTGGATCGTCGCACCCGTTGTCAGATTCCGCTCGGCGCACCGCGCCACCAGCCCGATCGCCTGCGATTCGCTGTACCGCTGCGTCGGCAGGTCGAACACCACCTCGCCGTTGGCGTCGGTCTCGCCGGTGAACCATCGGTCGTCCCCCAACCGATACTCAACCGTTCGCCCCACGATCGGCGTGCCGTGGTAATACTTCAGCACCAGCTTTCCCTGGACCTGCTCACCCCGGTAGTACACCCGTCGTGGCAAGTCGACCGTGAACCGCACCGGCTCCAATTGATAATCGTGAACCTCGAACGTCGTCTCGAACGACTGGTTCCGGGCCGGTTGCCGCACATGCACGCGATACGACCCCGCCTCGGCCCCCTTGGGAAGCGAGAAATTCGCCGCAAGGGTTCCGAAATCCCCCAGCGTCACGTCCTTCGTGTGCAGCACCCGGTTGCGGGAATCGATCACCTGCAACGTGAACTTCTCCCCCGCCTTGTACACGTACCGGTCCGCCTCGACCCACCGGACGATCCCCTTGATGTTGACGAGTTGACCCGCCCGATACGCGGGACGGTCCGTGTGCAGGTACCCCTTGGGGGCTAGGCCCACGGCGAACTGCAACCCTTCCAGGTTCGCCTGGCTGGAGGCCGAGTGCCCGTCCCGAATCGCGAACACGCGCAGATCGTTGACGGTCTTCAGCTCCTCGAAGCTCTTTTGCAGCACGCCGTCCTTGCCGGTCTTCGCTTCGGCAAACACCTTGTGGCCGTCGCTCACCAGCAGCGTCACCCCCTCCGCCGGTTTCCCCGCAACCATGTCCTCCGCGAACACGAACAACTCGTTCCGCGAGCTTTTCACGATCAGGTCGATATCCCCGACCACTACCATCGTTGTCGCTTCCAGCGTGTCGCCGCTGATCGTCACCGCCGTGACCCCCGGCCCCTCGACGGGAATCTCGATGGTCTGCGGCAGGCGGCGATACTTCTCGTAGTTCTCGACCTTGTGCTCCCACCCCTTGTCCGGGTCGATGAGCGCGATGTCCAACCCCTCGACCCCCCCGCCCAGATGCATCTTGCGGAAGTAGTCGGCCATGTCGATGCGGTAAGTCTTGACCGACACGCTTTCGAGATTCCGCGTCGTCAGCCGCACAACCGCCTTTTCCTTGCTGCGGAACTTCCGCTCCGTGACGACTTCCAACTGCTTCGCAGTCAATTGCGCAATCGCCTGCTGCGCTGGTCCGTGGAACGCCCCCTCCACCTTCTTGTACGCCTCCAGCGCGTCCGCCAACCGGTTGAGTTTGTGCTCCAGCGTCGCGCCGATCATCAGCGCCCCCTGAGACGCCTCGTTCGTCCCCGGGTACTTGCTCACCAACCGCCGCCAATCGGCGAGCGCCGCCTCGAACAGTTTCTCGGCCGCCGCCAAATCGGGCTTCGCCGGTTCCGCGTCCCCTTCCGGAGCGGGAGGCTCCGCCAGGCGGCTCGCCGCCGCGTGTTGCATCTCGCCGAACCGATACAGCACCAGCGCCGCCCGCGCGTCCAGCGGATACTTGTTGAGGAACGTCTCCCACAGCTTCCGCGCCTCGTCGAACCGTCCCGCCGCGCGGCGGTCCTCGGCCGCGGCGAATTCCGTGTCGATGATGACCCGTTGCACTTCGCTCCAGAGCGGATCGGTCGGGAACTTCTCAAGAAACCCTCGCCACGTGGCGATCGCCTCGTCGAACTTCCGTTGCGCCGCGTACACCTGCCCCAACAGATTCGACGCCGCCGTGATCTGCGGCGTACCGGCGTACCCTTCCCGCCCGATCATCTCCAAAAGACGCGTCACCGCCTGCTCGTGCCGCCCGTGGTGCACGTACCCCCGCGCGATGTCCAACTCCGCTTGCGGAGCCAGCGCATGCTTGGGGTACTCCTTGACGAACCGCATCAACTGCGCGACCCCCAATTCCAGGTCGCCGATCGTCGATGGTTGCGACATCCCGTACGTATGGGCCAGTCGATACGTCGCCTCCGCCGCCATGTCGCCGGCCGCATCCTTGGCCGCTTCCTTCGACACCGGCGACGCCAGGAAGTCCTGCCAGGTCTTCCGCGCTTCCGCCGGTTGCCCGGCGGCCAGTTGCGCACGGCCCGTCTGGAACCGTGCCTCGGCCTCCTGAACCGCCGCCGCCCGCTTCGCGGCGAGCGTCTTCTCGTCGCACCACGTCTTCAGGAACAATTGGTACGCGGCGATCGCTTCGCCGTGCTGATTGAGCTCCACATGACACCGCGCGACGCGCAGCTCGATCTTTCGCCGCAACTCTTGCCCCGGTCGCAGCCCCAGCGCTTGCTGGTAGTACCCGAGCGCCTGCGCATAGTCCGGCTTCCGCTCCGAGGTCGGCCCGTCCAGCGTCACGCCGTCGAAGAAGCGGTCCGCAAACTCCAGATAGATCGCCGTCAGTTCGTCCGTCCGCTGGTCGGATAACAACCGCTCCGCCTCCGCCCGGTAGATCGCCGCCGCCTGCTCGAACCGCCGCGCCCGCGCGTGAACCGCTCCCCGCCCGAACCGGGAACGGGACAGCCATTCGCTCTTTGGATGTGCCTTCTCGAATTCTTCGTAGGTCGCCAGCGCCGCGTCGGACTTCCCCGCCTCGGCCAGCGCCCGCCCCTTCATGTACAGCAGGTAGTCGGGCCGGACGACCTTCGGGTCCGCCAGTTGCTTGTCCAGGAGTTCGACCGCCTTGTCGAAATCCCGATCCTGAAGCGCCGCGTTAATCGTGTCCGGCAACCGGGGAACGCTCGTCACCTCCGCTTTCGCGGGGGGCTGCTTGTCGTTTTCGGCGGCCACCAGCACGGCCAAACCACCCGCCAACACCATCCCGCAGACGATTCGCCCGAAACGCATGGCGCGACTCCCATTCAACCGTGATTCCGGCTGTGGCTGACAACCTCAACCACCCTGGCACACCTTCGACGACACTCCAGCGTAATCCCTCCACGGGACCGCACCCCGTTTCTTACGCCGCCCGACGACGTTGCGACAGTTTTTTCCCGGAAGAACGCCATTCCGCTCCAGATCCAGCGGTTTTTGGGAACCGCCACCCTCATGCCATTGGCGAGCATTGATACATGAGTCGAACGCCATGCCGCCTCGGGCGTGTTCGCCCATCGCCAAATCTTTACGATCTTGCTGTCGGGCGTGGACGAAGCGTTGGGCTCTTGTGGGGTACGCTCCCAGCCTGACGTTCCCTCGCGTAGAACGGGAATTTCGACCGGCTCGAAGCCTATCCCGTCGACTCTTCACAGCCTCAAAATGATCGCCGGTTTCGTCAGGGAGATGCGTCGTGTACGGGGCCATCCGAGGAGTCGCGCCAGCATGGATGTTGGTGGCGGTCTTGTCCGCTCCGGGGACCGGGTTGGCCCAGGAGACCGGTGTCCAGCCTCCCCAAGAGGAGGCCGGAACCGGCGCGGCGACCAGTGTCGTCGTAGTCTCCGACGTTGCGCGCCATCCGGGCGCCAACCTGGTGTGGATCCCGCACCTCGCGCGGTGGCAGGCGCGAGAGTTCGTGTGCGCTTACGGCGTCGGGATCCCCGGCAAGGGGGACATGGGGGACATCGTCAGCGTCCGCAGCGGCAACGACGGACGGACCTGGAGCGAACCGATCCCGATCTTCGATCATCGCCAAACCTGGGTCACGCTGCGCTTCGCGTACGCCAACCCGGTCCTGTTCTCTCCTCCCGGACAACGGGTTGTGTGGTGCTTCGCGATGCGCTGCCCGCTGACGAACCGGCACAGCGAGGATTCGCAACTGGCGGCGGCCTACACGGCGGACGGTGGGCGGAGTTGGAACGCCGTGGAGTTGGCCATGCACTATTCCGGACCGCTCATCATCGTCGGCTCCATTCGCGCGGTCCCGATGCAGGGGGAAGCCGTGAACGGCGGCCCTGCGGCCGGGGGTTCGTACCGCTATCTGTTGCCCGTGCATCGGAACACACGGCGGAGCGACCCCTTCGGCTCGCGCGAGCAATTCGTCCTGGAAAGCACCTCTCTGTTGGAGTGGCGGCTGCCTCGGGAGGGGGCGGAAGTCGACGGACACCCGGCGGGGTTCGTGCCGCAACCCCCCGCTCCCGACGGGCCGATCTTTCTGCACGAAGGACAGATCGCGGAGGGGGACGCTGCCGGCGAGTGGAAAATGGTGATGCGGACCTCGCGCTGGAAGCCGGAGGGCCAGCCGCTCGATCCACCGCGGGCGTGGTCGACGGTCAGCCGCGACGGGGGAACGACCTGGTCCGTGGCCCGTCAAGAACCGGACCTCTTCAACGCGGTCTCCAAGGCCGCGTACGAGGCGTATCGACTTCCGTCACACCCCGCCGACGGACCCGCCGCGCACGTCTACGTCTACAACGACACCCGCGACCGCCGCGCCCTGCGATTCAAGCGGCAGTCACCCGACGGCACCTGGGGGGCGGAGCAAACCTTCTACGACGCCGATGGCATCCACAACTCGTACCCCACGCTGTTGGAGACCGCTCCCGGCGAATTCGCCTGCGTGTGGGACTCGGGAACCAAAGACCGCCACCGCACGTCGATCAAATTCGGACGACTGAAGCTCGTTCCGTGACGTTCGCCGCGTCGAGGCTGCACGTTTTCGGAAACCCGACGCGTGAGCGAGGGACCCCGCTCTCCCCGCAGATCACGATTTGCCCGGCATCCCTCGCTCACGTTTTTTGAAGTTGCGCTATTTCTCTCGGGAAGTCGCCGAGAAATCGCAGAACACCGGTTTTTGTGGTCTCACGCAGAGACGCAGAGACGCAGAGACGCAGGGTAAAACAAATCCTCTGCGTCTCTGCGCCTCTGCGTGAGAATAAAAGCCTTTGAAGTCCTGATGTTCTCTGCGGCTCCGCCGGGAATAGCGCAACTTCAAAACTCACGTTTCGGGTTTCCTTCGAGAATTCACCGGTTGTCCGAACGAATCACCGCCTCTTCGACGGCTTCGAAACCAGCCCCGCGCCAGAGAGTCGTCGGTGCTCCCGCGACTCTCCCCCCTCTACTCCTCCCGCGACAGCCGCGCAGCCAAGTCGTCCCAATCCGTATCAGGGCCGACCGCGACGGGGCGGCATTCCGCCAGATTGCGAAACCACGTGCATTGCCGCTTCGCGAATTGCCGCGTGTGGGCGATCGTCTGCTCCAGGGCCTCGTCGACGGAGCACGCGCCGCGCAAGTGTTCCAGCACTTCGGCGTATCCCAGCGCCCGCGACGACGTGTTGCCGAACCCCGTACCGGTCAACACCCCTCGCGTTTCGTCGACCAGTCCGTCGGCAAACATCCGGCGGGCGCGCTGGTCAATGCGGTCGTGCAGCCAATCCCGCGGCGCGTCGAGCCAAAACACACGCGACGGTCGGTCCTCCTCGCGCGGGGCGGCCTGCGTCTGCTGTTCGGAAAGCGGCCGTCCTGTCAGTTCGAACACCTCCAGCCCCCGAATGACGCGGCGCGAATCGCGCGGATGCAGCCGTGCCGCCAGCACCGGGTCGACCGCCGCCAACCGCGCGTGCAGCGCCGCTTCCCCCGACGCGACCAGTTCTCGCTCCCATCGCGCTCGCAACTCCCGATCGGCAGCGGGTCCCTCGAACAGCCCGCGCAGCAGGCTCCGCAGGTACAACCCCGTCCCGCCGACGAACAGCGGCACGCGACCGCGCGCGACAATCCCCTCGCACGCGACGAGCGCGGCGGCGAGGTAGTCCGCCACGCTGAACTCCGCATGCGGATCGACGATGTCGAACAGATGGTGCGGGACCCCGCCGCGCTCGGCGAGGGACGGCTTGGCCGTGCCAATGTCGAGACCGCGATAAACGGTCATCGAATCGAGGGCGACAACTTCAGCGCCAATGCGACGGGCCAGCTCCACCCCCAGTGCGGTCTTCCCCGAGGCGGTCGGCCCCGCGAGAAACCAGCACTGTCGCAAAAGTTCGCCGGGAAACAGGGGCACGAAGCAACTCGCAACGGGGGAAGCGGGGGATCAATCCACCGCGCAACGACCAGGAACCGCGGTCGATTGAGCCTTGGCGAGACGCGGGATCGGCGTTCGCGGCGGCACCGCGACGCGGACGACGACTTCAAAGAACCACCGTCCACGCGACAACACCACACCCGGCGAACAATACCCAAAACAAACAGCCGACAGCGAACGTTCCGAAACCGTCCGGATCAACGTTGTCCTTGGGATAGGCCAGCCGCAACAGGCCGTAGCCGGGAAGCGGAACGACGACTTCGCAGAACACGCGGAGAAGCAGCGACAAGAATTCGTCGAGCATCGCCGGGTCACTTGCGAACGGGAATCGACCGCGACACTACTCGGTGGCCGTGTCTTTCTTCGGAGGCACCTTGGCGACGCGCCGCCAGACATCCGGCGTTTTCACAAACATCTCGTCGCCATGCTTTTCCACCAGTGCACGCAACTGGTCGGGGGGAATCGTCAGGATGATCCACGGGCGACCGAGCCCCTTCTCCCCCCGACGAATCTGCGGCGTACTCTTGCGGTCGAGTTTATGCTCGACCCAGTTGTCGTTGATCCGATAGGTTCGCAACTCGTCACCAGCCAGTTCAAACCGGGCGAATGAGTACACGGGAATGCCGACCAGCACCGGTAGCGATTGGGGTGACGGCAAGTCCTCCCGCGTAAACTGCAGGTAATCCCGCCCCGCACATTGGCCGACCTGTATCAACCACTCATCCCGGGACACGGATTCGTCCGCTCCGACATCCGTGACATCGTAGGACGATCCCCCGTCGAAGCCTTCGAGCAACACCCGTACCTTGCGTTGCTTCTCTTTCGTTGGGGGGGTGAATTCCTGCTGCTCCCATGTCCCGGCCAGATCGAACTCTCGCGACAAATGCTCCTTCTCGAGCAACGGGTGGACGGAGAAAGTACATCCGACCAACCCGAACATTACGAGACACATCACCCCGCGTACGAACGTTTTCATCGCCCCCACCCTTCGTTCAAACCGGATCACGCAACCCACGGGACGCTCGATGGAAGGCCAAACCCCAATCACCGCGAAGCAACGCGGAACGCGTGCTCCGGGGCGACCAGCGACACGAAGCGAGGTCGCCTCGCCGCGAATCGCTACTTCTTCTCGGCCGGAAAAAACGGGAACAGTTGCTTGAGTTCGGCCGGGTTCGGACGGCGGCCGTATTCGCACAACTCGAACGCCTCCGCGTACTTCATCCCCTTCCCGGCCTCGTCGCCGTACAGCCGGACCAAATCGGCCCGGAACTTGTCGGCTTCCGCCGACTGCCGCGCCTGCCAACGCGCCTTGAGCCAGGCCTTGCGTGCCGCGACATCGTTCGCGGGGGGCACGGCCCGGACCGATTCCTCGCTCCCCCCGGCCCCCCCCTCGTACACCTGCGACTCCAACTCGTGCAACGCTTCGACCTTCTCGTCGAACACGTCGTCCAACCCCACCACGACATCCGGTTTGAACGGATACGGCTTCTGGAACCCGTCGCTGGAGAAGAGGAACACCGGGTTCTTTTTGAGGGGAGGAGTGTCTGGGCAGAAGTACGGGACCGTCACCATGAACGCCGCGTCCTGCACGAGAATCCCGACGTAACGGTGATCGGGGTGATAATCCCACGGACGATGCGAGATCACGATGTCCGCCTTCCATTCGCGGATCACGCGCGTGATCTGTCGACGATTTTCGAGCGTCGGTTCGAGTTCCCCGTCATGATTGTCGAGAACTTGCGAGGTGACGCCCAGCGCCTTCGCGACCGCGGCCGATTCCGCCCGCCGCCGCTGCGCCAAAGGCCCCCCCGCCATTTGCCAATGACCGATATCGCCATTGGTCACCGAACAGAGTTTGACGTGATGCCCCAACTTGGCCCATTTCCGGGCCGTCCCGCCCGCCTTGAACTCCGCATCGTCGGGATGCGCACCAAACACGACGATCCGCAGTTTCTCGTCATCGGCCCGCAGTTCGCCCACCGGCGTCGCCCACCACACGGCACTCAACGCGAACAGGCCCACCACCATACGGGACAAACACCAGGCTTCCCGCGAGCGGGCGAAACGGCAATCCATTGCGGGACTCCTCGAAAGCGAACGAAGGACACATGCCAGTTCGGTGATGCTACCCACCGACCCGCTTTCCCGTCAGCAGACCGTTGTCCCCACGGCAATGCGATACGGGCAGACCCCAACGGCAGTTTTGTGCGGGATCGTTTCTCCGGTCCGTTCTGTTCGACACGCCGGAACTGCGCGCTCCCCCCTCCGCTCGATAGAATCCCCGCTCCGCGGTCGGGCCGATTTCGGCGCGCGGCGATTCACTTCCCGAGCGTTGCCACATGGTCCGCGATTACGCCACCGAAAGTCTTTCCCACGATCCGATCCACGGGTATATCCCGTTCATCGCCCGTTCCGGTCTCCCCGCCGGCGAGGTCTCCGAGCAGGAGATCATCGATCATCCGTGGGTGCAGCGGATGCGGCAGATTCATCAGTTGCAGACCGCCTGGTGGGTGTTTCCCTCGGCGGAGCACACGCGGTTTCAGCACGTGCTGGGGGTGATGCACCTGGCGTCGCTGGCCATCGACCGCTGGTTCCCCTCGCTGTGCGACGCCTGTCGCAACGTGCCGTCGCGGGCGTATGTCGAATCGCTCGTCCGCATGGCCGCGCTGCTGCACGACGTCGGTCACGGGCCGTTCGGGCACTTCTTCGACGACCACTACCTGCACCAGTGGGACATCACCCACGAAGACATCGGTATGGCGGTCATCACCGGTGAACTGGGTGATCTGCTACGCGGTGTGCGGCGGAACCCGACGGGGAAACTCGCGCCGCTGGAGGAACTCGACCCCGCGCAGATCGCGTTCCTGATCCGCCGCCCGTCCCCCAAGGTCCCCGACACCGGGCATCCCGACTGGCTCGTGAAGCTGCGCAGCCTCTTCAGCGGTATCTACACCGTCGACAACATGGATTTCGTGCTGCGCGACGCCTATATGTCGGGCTTCAACACACGGGCGTTCGACCTGTCGCGACTGCTGCACTACTCGTTCTTCTCGTCGGCGGGGCTGACGATCCACGCCCGCGGGTTGCCGACGCTGATCCACTTCATCGAAGTGCGGGCGAACCTGTTTCGGACGATCTACTTCCATCGCACGGTGCGCGCTCTTGACGTGGCGCTCGAGGAGATCTTCCCCGAGACGATGCCGCGACTGTTCCCCGGCAACCCGCTCGAACACCTCGACGACTACCGGCACTTCACCGAGGCGTCGTTCCTCGTGGACGTCCAGCGCTGGGGACGGTCGAAGGACCCGGAACTGAAGGAACTGGGGGATCGCTGGGCACGCATCCTGTCGCGCGATGTCCACTGGAAGATGGCCGCCGAACGGGCGATGTACTTCCACAGCGGTGCGTCGGACCAGGTGTCGATCTTCTCCGAGCCGGAGATCATCGTGGCCCGCGTGCGTCGCAAACTGCCCGCCGCCATTCGCGATGTGCCACTGCGGATCGACGTGGCCAAGCACTATCACCGCCCGAGCACGAAACTTCCCGCCGGTGGCCAGAACTTCGCCCTCGACCCCGCCGACAGCGAACCGCGCGAACTGGCTGATTCGGAACTGTTCCGCAGTCTGCCGCTGAGCTTCTCGATCTGCCGCCTCTACGCCCGCGACCACAAGCACGACCTGGAAATCCAGCGAGCACTCAACAGCGTGCTGGGCGAAGCGGGAGACGCAAAGACGAACATGTAGAGGTGCGCTGCGTCCAGCCTCGTTATTGAAGAGTTTCCCGAGAATGCGGGAGTTGGTTTGCGATGGTAGCGAAGTCGGCAGACTGACGATTCTCGCGTTGTTTGAGGGTTTCATCATCAGCGCGGAATGGAAGTAAACGGTGTCGCTTGCGAGGAACCGAGAAGAATTTCTAGAGTGATGTTCTTGGAGGGAATCGCAAACCGTGTACGGAGATTGAGCAGGGCAGCGGAGGCGGAACGGGGGATTTGGGGTCTCATGAGTACCGTGCGCGTGCGCTGCGTTAACCCTGCTTGCGGTCGGGTGCAGATGCTCCCATCGCGTGGAGCTTCCTTGTCCTGTACGCACTGCGGCGCTCTCCTTCTGGCCGAGGCTGAACTTGCTCTTTCCGGACCGGCGCCGAGCGAAACCATCGCGCCATCGGGGAGGGTCGAGACCGAGCTCGATAGGTCCACCAAGGACGATGCCACTTCGCATCGCGAGGAATTCACGCGGGCGGTTAAACGGCTGGGGCGATTCGAAGTGCATGGGCGCGTGGGGGGAGGGGGATTCGGCATCGTTTACCGGGCGTTCGACCCGCAACTCGAGCGCGAGGTGGCCCTCAAAGTGCCTCGGCCAGGAACACTCGACAGTCCGGACTCGGTGGGACGGTTTCTACGTGAAGCGAAAGCCGCCGCCCAGCTGCGGCACCCGCATATCGTGCCGATCTATGACGCGGGTTGTGAAGGCGGGGACCTTCACTACATCGCGTCCGCCTTTGTGCATGGGCAAACGCTGTCGGCGGCTGTCAGCGCCGGACCACTCCTGCCGGGTCTGGCCGCGCAAATCGTGCGAGATCTCTCCGAGGCCCTGGACTACGCCCACGAGCAAGGTGTCGTTCACCGGGATGTGAAGCCCTCGAATGTGCTGCTGGACGAACACGATAGACCGCACCTGATGGACTTCGGCTTGGCGCGCGTCGATGTCGGGGCCGAAAAACTGACGCGAGACGGGACCGTCATGGGGACCCCGGCGTACATGTCTCCCGAACAGGCGAACGGAAAGAATGACGAAGTGGGGCCGGCCAGCGATCAATACAGCCTCGGAGCGTTGTTCTACGAACTGCTGACCGGGCGGGCGCCCTTCAGCGGCCCCCCCCACCTTGTGCTGTTGCAAGTCGTCACGCAGCCGCCGAAGTCGCTGCGGTCGATCAACCCGGAGATTCCGCGCGACCTCGAAACGGTGTGCCTGAAGGCGATGTCCAGGGAGATCGGAGGACGCTATGCGTCGTGCGCCGATCTGACCGAGGATTTGAACCGCTGGCTCCGGAACGAACCGGTGTCGGCCCGTCCGGCGGGACTGGCGGAACGCGCCATGCGGTGGGCACGGAGGAATCCGGCGATCGCGGGGCTGACGGCAGCGACGTTTCTGCTGTTGCTGGTGGTGGCTACCGTGTCGACGCTGGCCGCTCTCCGGTTGCGCGCCTTGGCGGCGAGTGAACGAGAGCAGATGGTGCGGGCAAACTCCGCCGCCAACGAAGCTCGCACCGCGACGGAACGGGCCAACAACGAGGCTCGCCTGGCCAAGGCCGAAACGCAACGGGCCAACGCCGCCGCGGCGCAAGCTCGCGAAGAGCGGATGCGAGCCGAAGCGCTGGCCCAACAGAACGCCGACCTCGCCGCTCAGGAGCGACTCGCCCGAGAGCAACTCGAACTCGCCGTCAAACGGGCCGAGGAAGAATCGGGCAAGGCGACCCTGGCCCGCACCGAAGCGACAACGGCCCAAAAAACCGCCATCGAGACAGCGCGCCGTTCAGCGGTGTCGAAGTATATCGAAGAGATCAACGCCGCCGAGCGGGAATGGCAGGCCGCCGACGCAAATGCCGTCGCGGAAAGGCTGCGGCGAACGGAACCGTCGGCACTCGGAGGACTCGACCTGCGCGGCCCCGAATGGCATTTGCTGGACCGGTTCGCCCGTGGTTACGACCGCCTGCTGACACGCCCCGGCGCTACGATGTCGGAGGTTGTGCCGGTGGCCTGCTCCGAGACGCGCAACGAGATTCTTTGCGGTCCGTTTCCACCCGAGACCGGTGAGGAACCGGGGGCGACTGTCGTGGCGTTTCGCATACCGGATGGAAAACCCGTATGGACGGCAAAGTTTCCCGGGCCGGCAGTCGCGGCGGCTTATCCAAGTCACGGAGATCGCTGTCACATCGTGGCGGCAAATGGTTTGTACGCGGTCGAACTCGGCGAATTGACCTCAGTCCCCGAGGGTGAGCCCACTCCGCTCGAACCAGCCAGTCTATTGGGCCAGCTGGAATCACTCTTCGAGCCGCAGTCGGCGGTTGCAAAGTCTCTGCCTCGTGACTCGACGCGGCTCGCTCCGGTCCAGAATTCCGCATCCCTTGCGGTGGAGTTTAGCCGGAATGGCGAGTGGCTGTGCGTCTCCAACGGTTCGGCGGCGCGCTGGTTTCCCATGCGTGGAGCGAAGAGCGTGCGTGCCAACGCGGTGCGCGGTGTCGACACCCGCAGTTCCCGCTTCGCCTTCTCGGAAGATTCCGATCGACTCGCGTACGTGGAGAACAGCAATTTGATTGTCCGGGATCTCGAAACGGGAGACGTGGTCGTTGACCGTTCGATCAAACTCAAGCAAGGTTTTCCCTGGAGGATCGTGGCGTATTCAGCCCGTGACGAGATCGCCGTCGCGCTACCGGGACCGGTCGGCATTTCCACCAAAACAGGATTGGCGCGCTGGTCGACGAAGTCCGAGAGCCTTGAGGACTTTTCCGCCCGCCTCGCGGATAGTGGTAAATTCGGCGCTCTGTCCGTGGTGAGTCGGTCGGGCCGCGTGCAATGTCTGGACATCAAATCCGGGCGAAAGCTGGCGTCACTGGCCACAGCAACGACCGGGTCGTCGTTGGTCGTCCCGGGTGGACGGCAGGTGGCACTCTCGACACGTGGTGGAGTGGCCTTGTACAGCCTCTCCCCGACCGGCGAAAAACCGGAGACGAAAGCGTACGCGTGGCTGCAGTCTGTAACAGTGTCGAATGGTGCCATGGACGAGTTGGGTGTGCGGTTGGGACCCGGACACCGAGATTCCTCGTTTTGGCGGGTTTCGGCAGTGCGGAACCAGAAGCCGTCGAGTCCACGTTCCGGTTTCCTGAAGTTTCCGTCCGAAGGCTTCGGGAACCCCTTCGTAGAGCAAATCGATACGCTGCAATCGGTGAGATACCCGCTGAAAGCTCCAGCGACGGCAGTCGCACGTTCTTACGACGGCCGCGCGGTCGTGTTCGGAGACGACGAGGGAAAGGTCTGGCGGTTCGACCTGTTGGCTCGAACACCGCCTGCGGCAGTCGGAAGCCTGTCGTCGTCCGTGGTTGCTGTCGATACGAATTCGACGGGGTCTGTCGCGGCATTGGACTTGTCAGGAACCGTCAAGTTGTGGTCGAAAGAGAACATCGAGACCGCCACGGCCTCCGGATTTCGCAAACCGGGAAAGCCTCAGCAATTGGTGATCCGGCTTTCGACAGACGGGTCTCGCGTCGCGATCGCGGACGATGGGTTGTCCACCGGCGTGCACTTGATCTCTCCCGACGCGTCCCCCGTCGTCGCCCTGTCTGCAACCTCGTTTCGTGCAACCGATGGCAAACCTCCAAAACTGAAGGGATTGGCAGTTGCCAGACAAGGTGTTTGTATTGCGGTTCTGGATCATGGCGAACGGGTGACTCTTTGGCGAGGGGCCGACTCGATAGCGCATTTCGTGAAGGTTGTGCCTCGATCGAATGCGGGCAGGGAAAGCTGGGAAAGTGCCTCAACCAAGTCCGTCGAGTTCGACGCGACCGGAGAACGACTGGTCGTCGTCCGGGAGGGCCGACTGGACTTTGTGCATTCCGTCACCGGTCGCCTGCTTCTGAGTTTTTCTTCGATCGGTGAACCGACTTCGGGAAGTCTCTCGTATGTCTACCCCGGCAGCACGGGTATTGAATTTGATTCCGCCAACAACTGGTGCCGTTTCCACGCAAACTTGCAAAGCCGACGGTTTGATTGCCGACCCCTGGATGAGCAAACGCGCGGCGAACGGGAAGCGATGTTCGCCGCGGCGTACCACGGACTCGGAAGCAACACTGCGCTCGATGACTTTATTCGCACGCAGACGGAGGTGCCTCACGCTGCGATAGAGCGACTGCGCAACGATCGCACGCTGACGGACGCGATTCGCGATCAGGCCATCCAGCGCTTAACACACCCCCGCTCCGAAAAATGAGCGCCGCTGGGGACGTGCCGCTGAGTTTTTCCATCTGCCGCCTTTACGCCCGCGACCACAAGCACGACCTGGAGATCCAGCGGGCGCTGAAAGGCGTGCTCGGAGAAGCAGGGTACGAGAAGACGAATATGTGACAAGGGGGCGACCAAAGTCGCGGTTCGCTCCGTCGAACCGGCGCGGATTTTCGTGCTCAGCGAGAAGGCGAACTCCTGTTCGCGATCATCCGGCTCGACCGCCGCGATGCCCCTCTCCCCCACTGCGAACCTCTGCTCCGTTGCCCCAGGCCGCTTGTTGGGGGGAAGAGGTTTGGCCTTACGCGATTGAAGAGCGAAAGACGCTTCAGCCAGAACGCTCTCCGAACCGCGACTCGCAACCACGCGGTCCCCCCGGAACCCGGGCGCAATCCGCCCGTCCGAAAACCGCTCTCGACACGTTCGTCAACATCTGCTTTCATCCGCCTCCTCTCCGTCCGACTCAGGACACTTTTCCCCACAATCCACCCACCACATTCCGTTTCCGCGGGACGGTTTCGCGCGTCGCCGGAAGGCGTCGTCGAATCGCGCTCCGTGGAAAATCGGTCCCCCTTTTCCGTTGCGCAAATCCGGACTGCAATTCCCGCCGCTTCGCCCGTGCGAATCGGCGCTCCACGGCGTTCGTCCCCGGATCGGGTCCGGACGCGGAATCGTTGGACGGGGGCGGACGGAACCTTCCCACCGACGCATCCAGTCGACATCCGACGCGGAGCCATCGTTTATGGTCCGGATTCCCTTTGGCGGGCTGTTGCCCCTCGTCGCGCTGGCGGGCTGCGCGTCGTCCAACCCGTTCGCCGCGCTGTCGCGCGACCGGGGCGCGAACACCCCTCCCCCTCTGTTTGCCGAAAGCGGCGGCAAATCCGCATCCAAAAGCGGGACCTCGCGCGGCCCGTTCGGGGTGAACCTCAAGGAAAGCTCGGAAGTCGCCCAGAGCATTCAACAAGGCGAAAATGCCGAATCGGAAGGTCGTTTGGAAGAGGCTCGCGGTCTCTACGAACGGGCACTGACGTTCGACCCCGACAACTCCCGCGCGCATCACCGCTTGGCCACGATCCATGATCGCCGCGAGGACTTCACCCAGGCCCGCCGACACTATCAGGCGGCGTTGAAGAAGACGCCCAAAAACCCCGACGTGCTCAGCGACCTCGGTTACTCGTGCCAACTGCAAGGGCGCGACGAGGAGAGTGAAACCCACCTGCGCGAGGCCCTCAAGCACGACGCCAAACATCGGCAGGCGCTGTTCAACCTCGGAAATCTGTACGCGCGGCACGGTCGGAACGAAGACGCCCTGAGCTTGTATCGCCGCGCGGGCAACGAGGAAGAAGCCCAAGCTGCCCTCGCGCAGGCGAACTCCGGCTCGATCGGCGTGCGCACAGCGTCGCACCGTCCGACCGAAGCCCAAATCGTGCAGACCGAATCGACCTCCGCGCCAGCCGCCGAGAAGAAGAAGTATCCCAACGCCGCCACACGCAAGCTCGCTGAGGAATACGAGCGCCGCAAACAGGCGCAGGCCGTCCAGGACCGCGCCCGCCAGGCGGCGGCCGAGTCCCGCCGCCCCGATCCCATGGCCGAAGCGGAACGGCATTATCAGGAAGATGCCCATTACGCCCAGATGCAAGACATGCTCAACCGCATCGATCGGCAGGAGCGCCCGGGTGTTCAGGTGCGTCCACCCGCTCGTCCGGCGAACCGGGAAGTCTATCCGGCCGGGGCGGAGCAATACGGGCCTCCAAATCGCGAACAGTGGCAGGGTCGCGACCCCTCCACCGGTCGCGAGCAATGGGCCGACATGACGGCCCCTGCGGCAAGTCCCGCCTCCGGTTGGCAGGATCAACCGGGCGGCCAAGCTCCGGGAGCGAACGGTTGGGGCCAAGGCCAACCGGGCCAGGTCCAACCCGCCTACGGCCAACAGGGTTACGACCAGCCCAACTATGGTCAGCCCCCGTACGGCGCGCCAGGCTCCGCTCCGGCGGGTACCTGGTCGAACGGTGCGGCGTACGAAGGACAAGGCCAGCCGCCCCGCGAATCGAACGTGCGGACGGCTGACGGATCTTGGCCACAGGGTGCCGCGCCACAGGGTGCGGGTTTTCAGGGTGCCGGTCCGGTTGGTCCGGGAGTCCCCTCCGCCGCGGAGCGTGCAGCCCGCATGGGATTGAACGCCGGAGCCGGTGGGCTCTCCTTCGACGACGGCGATTTGGCCAGCCCCAATGGAGGTGTCGGCGCGGGCGAGGTTTCGCCCGGAACGAACCCCGGTGGGAACGTTCCCGGCTGGAGCCGCGCCCCCGGTTGGGGCAACGCCCCCCCGAACGGATCGCCCGCTCCGGCGGCGACCGAACGGGGAGCCGGCCCTCAGGGATGGAGTCGACGACCGGCCCCCCCGGAATGGAACGGCGCAGCCACGGCCGCCCCCGCCCCCGCCCCTTCTCCCGGCGGCAACCCTAACGGTGTGGCACCGGCAGGATGGTCGACCGGTGCAACCACGTTCGAGCCGAACTCCGATCCCCAGGACGAACTGCATCGCCTCGAAGACGAAGCCCGCCGGTTGCAACAGCGGCAGGCGGAGTTGCGCGAGCGAATGCGACAAGCGCCGCCACCGGCGGCGGGTCCCACCGTCGATATCCGCCCCGGCCCGCCCCGACAGTGAGCGGCCCGGCGAAGCGAGTCCCTCGCGAAACCGATTCGGGACGGTGAACGGGACCCAAGCAGGTCGTGTCCCGTTCCCGGCTGATTTCTGGAGCCACGTCCCCCGACAACGGGTGCGGATGGCTGACGATTCCGGTCGCCCGTTCCCACGGCGAAAGACGCAACGGGAGCGTCCGCCGTTTCGACCTGGGCACAGAGACATCGCCGCAAGATGCTTCCAAATAACAACTTACACAACCTCACCGACGCCGCAAAACAATTATCATTGAATCAGTCGTAATTTGGCATTATTCTGGTCCGTTCC
>JBIKMW010000078.1:0-32701 GCA_044359065.1 Planctomycetales bacterium
AGAAGGGAAAAGAGAAGCGGGCCGCGATCACCCTGTCTTGGCGTCCGCCCCATGGTCGTTTGGAGCCGATCCCCGAACACAACCTGACGCCGCAGTGGTGCCCCAAAGTGTGCGTGACGCGCACTCCGTTCCCTCCGGATGATCGCAGCTATGGCTACGAGCGGGCGTCGTCGATTTCGCGGGAATGGGACCAGGCGACCTCGGCGGCGGCGCTTGAGGTCTCGGCCCACGTGGCGTCGCGCATCAACGAATTGGCGGGGGTGAAACGAGATAGCGCGGACCGGGTTGCGAAGGTTCGCGACTTCTGCGGCCGCTTCGTCGAACGGGCCTTTCGCCGGCCTTTGTCGGAAGAAACGCGCCGGCGTTACGTCGACGCGGCCTTCGCGATGTCGGGAGAAGATCCCGGAGAACAGGTGCTGGAAGGGGTCGTGCGGCGGGTCGTTCTGACTGCGTTGAAGTCGCCGTTGTTCCTTTTCCGGGAGATCGAGGGGGACGCGAACGATCCGTACAACGTGGCTTCGCGGTTGGCTTACGGTTTGTGGGATTGCCCGCCGGACGAGTCGCTGTGGAAGAAGGCTCGGGACGGAAAGCTGGCGACGCGGGACGATGCCCGCGAGGCCGCCTGGTCGATGGTGAACGACGCGCGAACGGCCACCAAATTCGCGGCGTTCTTGCGGCAATGGGTGAACATCGAACACCTGCCCGAGATCGCCAAAGATGCGGCCCTCTATCCGGAATTCACGGCCGAAGTCGTCGCGGATTTACGGACATCGCTGGAGCGCGAACTCGAGGAGATCGCGCGGAACGAGAATGCGACCTACGGGGATTTGTTGGAAAGCGACGGCGTGTGGCTCAATGGTTCGTTGGCGAAGATTTACGGCGCGGAACTCCCACCGGACGCCCCGTTTCAGCGCGTCGTGATTGACGCCGGTTCCCGACGCGGGCTGCTCACGCACCCGTACATCCTCGCCGGATTCGCCTACACCCGCACAAGTTCGCCCATTCATCGAGGCGTGTTCATTTCGCGGAGCCTGTTCGGGCGCGTGCTCCGGGCGCCGCCGATCGCCGTGGCCCCGGTCTCCCCGGATTTGCAGCCGGATCTGACGACGCGAGAACGGGTCGAGGCGCAGACTGCCGACACGCTGTGCCAATCTTGCCACGCCCTCATCAATCCGCTGGGCTACGCGCTGGAAGGGTACGACGCGATTGGCCGCTTGAGAACCGAGGAGAAGGGACGCCCGATCAATGCCGAAGGACGGTATCTGACGCGCGAGGGAGATGTGGCCAAATTCAACGGGGCGCGGGAGTTGGCGGCGCTGATTACCGGTAGCGGCGAGGCTCGCGGCGCGTTCGCCGAGCAGATGTTCCACACGTTCGTCAAGCAGCCTCTGCGGGCCTATGGTCCCGGAGCGCCCACGGAGTTGCGCGATCGCTTCTCGAACGGCGGTTTGAAGCTGCGTCGGTTGTTGGTCGACGTCGCCGAACGGGGCGCTTGGCTGGAAGTTGCCCACGGGCAAGTCGCCCGCGGCGAATGAACGCCCCGATCCAGGGTTTTCTCCCGCTCACTCTTTTCGGATTGTCGCATGCGCTTTGCTTCAAGGACCGTCATCGTCACCGGTGGCAGTTACGGGATCGGCGAAGGATGTTGCCGCGTGTTTCACGCGGAAGGGGCGAACGTCGCCATCCTCTCGCGCGGGGCGGCGGCGGGCGAAACGTTGGCGGCGGCGCTGAACACGTCGCGGCCGGGGTCGGCTCGGTTCTACGCCTGCGATGTGTCGGACATGGGACAGTTGGAGGGGGCGATTGGACGAGTCGCGGCCGATTTCGGTCGGATCGACTGTCTGATCAACAACGCGGGATCGCACCCGCCGGCCACGAAGCTTGCGGACACGTCGCTGGAGGACATGGAAACGCTGATGCGGGTGAATTATCTGAGCACGTTTGCCGCATGCAAATTCGCGTTGCCGCACCTGACGAAGACCCGCGGCACGATCGTCAACATGTCGTCGATGGTGGCGCTGGTGGGCCAACCGGAGTCCGCCGCCTATTGCGCGACGAAAGGGGCCCAACTGGGGCTGACCAAATCGTTGGCGGTCGAATTGGGGCCGGTCGGAATCCGCGTCAACGCGATCTGCCCCGGCAACGTCGACACCCCGCTGATGCGGAACTGGGCCGCAACCCTCCCCGACCCCGCGTCGGCGTTGGATCGGGTGGCCAAACTGCAGGTGTTCGGTCGCATGGCGACCATCGAGGAAATCGGCCGGATCGCGTTGTTCCTCGCGACCGAGGATTCGAGCTTTCTGACGGGTCAGGCGATCGAAGCGGAAGGGGGAGCGTGCCTCGACTATTGAGGCACACGCAGCGGGGCATGCACGCTACTCCGGGCTTCGCGCCGTGTACCGTTTGCTTGAGCTTGAGGGCCGCTCGCACTCACGGAACGGTGTGCGTCCATTTGGCCGGGAGCGGGTCGCGCGAGTTGTCCGCGCCGAACTCAAACTCGAGTTCGGCGTCGCCGGAGAGTTCGAAGTAACCGATCCGGATCGCGTGAGGTCCGGCAGCCAGTCGGCGGCGGCCGGTGGCCCAACTCGCGGGATGAGGTCCGTCGTGGTCGACGAACGGTTCGCCGTCGAGCCACAGGCGACTGCCGTCGTCGGACTTCAGACCGAGCCAGTACACGCCATCGGCCGGGATTTCGAGCCAACCCTCGAGAAACAGAATGTAGTCGTCTTCCGGCAAACCGGGAACGTGCTTCAGCGCCACGTCGGGAGCAACGCCCGCGGCCATCGGCTCGCCGAGTTTCGTCGGGTCGGGAACGCGTCCGACGCGCCCCTTGTGGAGTCGGTACGTCAATCCCGGCTCGACCTTGGTCGGTGTGGCGGCCTTGGCGGGGACCTGCTCGCGAAGTTCGACAACGCCGTTGAGCGACTCGCCACCCCGTTTCCATTCGAACGGTACGCGTTCAAGGGCTTTGCGCTCGGACAGATTCAACAGGTACTCGAACGGATTGGCCAGATCGCGTCCCCCCAACCGGGTCAGCACGTCTCCGGGGCGAATTCCCGCCGATTCTGCACCGGAGTTCGCCGCCACCTTCTCGACGATCAACTCCGGGCCCTTGAGGCTGATTCCCGTGGAAAAGCCGCCCCGATCCTCCGGGAGCACAAGATCGTTCGCGTACCGCAGGAACCGGTCGATCGGGATGGCGTAGTTGACGTTCTCCTCGTCCTTGATCTTGCCGGAGACGACGCCGATCTGACGCCCCTCGGCATTGACGAGCGGTCCGCCCGAATTGCCCGGATTGCTCGCGGCGTCGAATTGAATGAACCGATCTCGGGTGTCGCCGGGAAAGTAAACTCCCACGAGGGCCGACGCACCGGGCATCATGGCTGGCGCGCTGACGATCCCGGACGTGAAGGCGATTCCGCGTCCCCCCGGATTGCCCCCCAACAAGATCGGTTCGCCCGCCATCAGGTCGTGGCTGCGCCCCAGAGGGACGGCCGTCAGGGGAACCGGCGCCTCCACTTTGATGAGCGCCAAGTCCCGTTCCCACAGCCGTCCGATCCGACGGAAGCGGAGCGGTGGCAAGTCGCGGACGAGGACGATCCCCTCGGCCCCGCCCACGACATGGTCGTTGGTGACGATGTAGCCCCGGGGGTCGAGAATCGACCCGCTACCGGAGCGCTGCTGTCCCTTCTCGTTGACGAAGATCGCGACGACTCCGGCACCCACGCGCTCGATGGTCTCCACCGTGCGAGTGCGCCGCGGATTCGCGTCCGGCGTGGGGCCTTCCGCTCCCGAGGCGCCGAGGACCGCGAACAGGGGGAGGGTCGCCGCCGAGAACATGACGGCGGAAAGTGTGCGGGTATTCATGGGATTGCCGATGAGACCAAATCGCGACGACGGGGGGCGATGCCTCCCCTGCGGGTTTCGCCGCACTATGAGGGAGCGTGTCGCGAAACTCAACAACCGAGAGTCGAACACGACCCGCGCGACTGAAATGCGGCGTGGCTGGTGTTACAGTAAGGACTCATGGTTTCCCTCGATTGCCGTTGGCCGGTCCCGTCGCCCACCAACGAGTGAACGCTGAGGGATGCCGAAGAAATCGATGGTTTGCCTGAGTCGCGAATCGGAGTTTGATCCATGCCGCTCGATCCGTCCGTTCTGCACGTGTATTCCGCGGGACCCGTCACAGTGTTGGGGTTCGGCGGGAGGCAGATTCTTGATCAAGTGGACCTCGCCGCCTGTCGGAACCAGATCGTTGAACTCGTCAAACAGCACAAATCGCACACGTTGGGGTTCGATCTGGCGGGGGTGCGGCTGATGCCCAGCGGCATGCTGGGCATGCTGGTCTCGCTGAAGCAGTTGGGTGTCGAGATTCAACTGTTCAACCCGTCGGACGATGTGCGCGAGGTGTTGGCCGTAACGCGGCTCGACACGCAGTTTCAGGTCGAGTCCCTGGCGGACGGGAGCGCGACCGATCAAGCCAAGGCGGGCTAAGCCCCTGGATACGGCGATAGGGGTTGCCGGGACCGACCTGCCGGCGGCAAACAGTCACACCCGAGTTTTTGCACCACTACGAGTTTTTGCACCACGAACGGCTAGGAACACGCTCGACCCACCATGCGGAACGTCATTGCGATCATTCTCGGAGGGGGCAAGGGGAGCCGGTTGTATCCCCTGACCAAGGTTCGCTCGAAGCCGGCGGTGCCGTTGGCGGGCAAGTACCGCATCATCGACATTCCGATTTCGAACTGCCTGAACTGCGGGATCAACAAGATCTTCGTGCTCACGCAGTTCAACTCGGCGAGCCTGCACTTCCACATCGGTCGGACGTACAAGTTCGACAATTTCGGTGGCGGCTTCGTCGAAATCCTGGCCGCGCAGCAGACCAACGACAACGTCGATTGGTATCAGGGGACGGCCGATGCGGTGCGTCAAAATCTCAACGTCATTCAGGAGTCGACCGCCGACTTCGTGTTGATCCTGTCGGGGGACCAACTGTATCGCATGGACTTCGCCGACATGGTGAAGTCGCATGTCGACGCCGGAGCGGACGTGACCATCGCCGCGATCCCTGTCGATCGGCAGGCCGCGCGGGATTTCGGCATCGTGCGGTTGGACGACGACGGACGGGTGCAAGGTTTCCTTGAGAAGCCGCAGACCGACGAGGAGATCAACCTCGTTCGCACGGAACCCGAATGGATCGACGCGCGGGGTGTGGCCAGCCACGGCCGCGATTGCCTGGCAAGCATGGGCATCTATCTCTTCAACCGGCACACGCTGCTCGATCTGCTCACAAAGACCGACTATCAGGACTTCGGTAAAGAGGTGTTCCCGGCGAGCATTCGCAGCCGCCACGTGCAGGTCCACCTGTTCGACGGGTATTGGGAAGACATCGGTACCGTGCGGGCGTTTTACGAGGCGAACCTGCTGCTGACGCGGGCGTCCTCGCCGTTCGATCTGGTCAGTGCCGACGCTCCGGTATTCACCCAGCCGCGTTTCCTGCCTCCCACTCGGCTGGAAGGGGCCTCCGTCAAGAACAGCCTGATCGCCGACGGCTGTCGAATCGACGCCGGCGCGGTCATCGAGAACAGCGTGATCGGCCTGCGGTGTCGGATCGGTGCGAACGCGAAGATCCTCAATTCGGTTGTGATGGGGGCGGACTTCCTGCAGACCGACGCGAATCTGGCGGAGGACATCCTCAACGGTCGCCCGCACATCGGCATCGGCGAGGGGGCGCATATTGACGGCGCGATCATCGACAAGAACTGCCGGATCGCACCCGGCGCGCGGATCGTCAACGACTCCGGCGCGGAGAACACGCCCGACAACGGACTGGCGATGGTGCGCGACGGGATCGTTGTCGTCCCCAAGGAAACCATCGTCCCGGCCGATTGGCGGTTGTGAAGGCCCCCTTCGTTCGCGGAAAGCACGACCGCGGGTCCCTCGGGGCGAACATGAAATCGTTGAGGGGCGGGAAGTGTCGGCGGGTACAATTCGACATAGTCCGCGACCTTTTCCGGCCACTCCACCGCGCAGCGCATGTCAGAACCGACCGGCGACCCGACGTTGTCGCACACCCTGCCGCAGGATGACGCGGCCAGGGCGAGGGGAGCCGCGCTCAGCGCGGCTGACACGGCGCGGAACACGCCTCCCGGTCCCGTACCGGGGTATACGGTCGATAGCCTGCTCGGTGCGGGGGCGTTCGGCTCGGTCTGGCTGGCCACCGAGGAGAACACGGGCAAGCGGGTCGCGATCAAGTTTTACACTCATCGGCGCGGGCTGGATTGGTCGCTGCTCAGTCGCGAGGTGGAGAAACTCGCGTCGCTCTACACATCGCGGGAAATCATCGGATTGATCGGAGTCGGCTGGAACGCCGATCCCCCCTACTACGTGATGGAGTATCTGCCAAACGGTTCGCTCGCGGCGCGGCTGAAGTCGGTCGGAGGCCGCCTCCCCCCGCACGAGGCGGCGCGGATCGCGACGGACATCACTCGGGCGCTGGTACACGCCCACCGGCACGGCATCCTGCACTGCGACCTGAAGCCGGCGAACGTGCTGTTGGACGAAGACGATCGACCGCGGTTGGCGGATTTCGGGCAGTCGCGGTTGTCGCACGAGCAGGATCCGGCGCTGGGAACGTTGTTCTACATGGCGCCCGAGCAGGCGGACCTCGACGCCGTGCCGGACGCGCGCTGGGATGTCTACGCGCTGGGGGCTCTCCTGTTCGAGATGCTCGCCGGGCACCCGCCACACAAGTCGGCGGAGCGTGAGGCGGCCATTCGGTCCGCGACGAGTTTGTCCGAACGACTGGCCCTGTATCGCCGCACGATCCCCGAATGCCCGAAGCCGACCGAGCATCGGCGCGTCCGGGGGGTGGACCGGTTGCTGGCGGAGATCGTCGACCGTTGTCTCGATCCCGATCCGTCCAAGCGCTATCCGGACGCGGCTGGGGTGTTTGAGGCGCTGCGGCGCCGCTCGCAGTGGCGGTCGCGGCGGCCGTTTGTGCTGATTCCGGCACTGCTCCTGCTGACTCTGATCCCGCTCGCGTTCCGAGCGATGCGAAACGCTGTGCGCGTGGCCGAGACGAACCTCGCGGCGCGGGCGCTTGAGAGCGATCTGGTGTCCGCGAAGATTCTGGCGACGGCCCTGGAGCACTCCCTCGACGCCCGGAAACACCAATTGCGCCGAATCGCGGACATGGACCGCGTGCGGGAGTTGGTCGCCAAGTCGGGAAGAACCGACATGACGCCCCCGGAACTGACCGAACTCGCGGGGGAGTTGATCGAGGCTCGCGACGACGTCGATCAGGAACTCGAAGCGCAGGGGCTTGTGCCGGACGACAGTTGGTTTTTGACGGACGACAAGGGGGTCCAGCGTTGGCGCGACCCGGCGTCCGACGAGACGCTCAACCGCAATTTCGCGCACCGCGACTATTTTCACGGTCGGGGGAAGGATTTCGATCCATCCCGCCTACCCGCCGATGTCCGCCCCATTCGCGCGGCGCATGTGTCGCAGCCGTACCGCAGCACCAACAGCGACGGACTCAAAATCGCCATCAGCGTGCCGGTGCTCGCGCCCGATTCCGGCGAAGTTGTCGGAGTGTTGGCCCGCACGTTACCCTTGGGTCGGTTGCTGCAGGAGTACCAAACCCTGTTGCGCAGCGACGAGGTCGAGCGGGTGATCGCGCTGGTCGATTTGCAGACGTGGCAACTTCTCGACCACCCCTGGATGACTTCCGCCAACCTGTCGCGGTTGACCACCGACCAGATTCAAACCGAGCTGCGGTTGGAGGACGCGCAACAAGACCAACTGCGTCGTTTGCTCGATTCCCTGCGTCCGGATGGAACACCGGACGGAAGCGAGCGGACGAACGAGTACCGGGACCCGGTCGGAAACGTCGCCGGTGCCGACGAACCGTATCGGCAGCCTTGGTTGGCGGCAATGTGGCCCGTGAAGGGAACATCCTGGGCAACGATCGTTCAAGAGCGTCGCGAAACGGCCCTGGGACCGGTACGGACGATTTGGAACGGGTTGGTCACGTACGCCCTGGGAGGTCTGGCCCTGTGCCTGTGCGTAGTCGCCGCCTTGTGGGTGATCGAACTGCGAAGCCTCGACACATGGGGTCGCGGGGATGGACCCAAGTCGTGAACGGCCGGCCGCAGCGAGCAACGTCCCCCTATCGTGCGGTGTTGGACTGCGCGCCGCGGGAAGGTGGAATCGGCTGCCGC
The DNA here is from genome assembly GCA_044359065.1 of Planctomycetales bacterium. Taxonomy (GTDB): domain Bacteria; phylum Planctomycetota; class Planctomycetia; order Planctomycetales; family Planctomycetaceae; genus JAIXZD01. The sequence goes on from JBIKMW010000078.1 coordinate 8,229, forward strand.
TCGCCTGTTTCCCGAAACGCGCCGGTCCGTACGAACCGGTCGACGGCTGCGATCGATTCCGGCACGCCCGGCAAGAGCGCGTGCATGGACATCACGGTGGTGAAGTCCGCGGCCCCTTCCAAACGGGACGAGGCGACGCTGACCGTGCCGTCATCATCGCCGTCCAAAAACGGGTTGAAGCCCAGGCTCGAACCGCGCGCCCCGGCGATGATGCCGAACTCGACCTCAGGAACCGGCAACGTGTGCACGAACGCGCCGGGCGCGTGGGCCAACTGTTGCCCGGCAGGTCCCAGCGTCCAGCGGAACGGCGGAAAACTCCGCAGCATGGTGGCCAACTCGGCCCCTTTGTTCGGTGTCCCCAGCATCACCAATCGTCCATGCCGAGGTTCGACGCCCGACGAGAGGTACGACCGCACCACCAAGCCACCCATGCTGTGGGTGGCAAAATGGAAGCGCTCGACTTCCGGCATCGATGCGACAACCTCGCGCAGGTAATCCGCGCACTCGGGGATGCCGACCCACGTACCTGGGTAGTCGAGACTGCATACCGTGTGGCCTTTCTCGACCAAACCGCTCTCAAGCCTGCGCATCGATCGCCCTGTCCGCACGATCCCATGCAGCAACAGCACCACCTCGCCGCGCATCGGCTCGAGCCGTTTGGTCACGCGGATCTCTTCGAGAAACGCCTCGCACCCGGAGCGGTCTCCTTGAACAAGGATCGCACGCTCGGGGTCGATCACCCGGTGCGTCCCTTCGATCGCGTGCCTTTGCAAGCGGTATCCGCGCAACCAAGCGACATCGCCCCAAGCCTGAAACCCAGTGACCGATCTCCAATCGAGCGCCCTGCGGGCGAGGGAAGGGCGAGTCGCTTCGGCGGGCATGTCTTCAGACTCCGAACGGGACCGCTCCGCGGCATCGCGCTTCTCGTCAATCGGATCCGCCGCGAGGCCGACATCCGACATTCCGCCGACCAGAGCCAGCCCTGCGAACCAGCACCGAAAAATGCGGGACATCCCAAGGGGAAGCAACGACTGCACGGTCATGTCAACCCTTCTCCGTCCACCGAGACACGGGATGGCAATTCGACTTGCGCGTCCCTCTTTCGATCTACCAACCCGTCCAATGGCTCAGGCCTCCGTCCCCGACGCGACTCACTCATCCCTTTTGCGGCTGAAACTCTCGATGAACAGACCGTTTGCATGGGGCCGCATGTAAGTCCCGCTGGGGGGGAAGTACTTCTGAATGGCGTCGAATTCCGGAAGTTTCGAGAAGTCGAGTTCGACGTTCTCACCCGGAAACATTTCCTCGACCGACATTTGCCGCAGTTGATTGTAGAGAGCCCGCAACTGTTCCTCGGATCGCTGGAACGAAATGATCGAGGTCTCGGACGGAAACCGTGCCACCAACGCACGGTACTCGGCGCTGTCGACCAAGGGCGACTCCGCCTCGGCTCCCCGAATCCGTTGCTCCAGCAATCGCACATCGTTCGTGAAGTACAGGTCACCACCGACCACGGCCAAAGCCGAGACAAGCTCCGCCGATTCCCCCTCCTCGTCGGCCCCCTCGCCGCCGCCCGACGGAAGTTCGAGCAGCTGTTCCCCCTCGAATTCACGGCTCTTGCCGCTAAACCCTTGCAGCTTGCCCAGTTTTGCGAATGTTTTTCGGAACGCGGCTGCATCCTTGAGGCCGATCGCCACCAGGAATCGCTCGGTCGGTTCTTCCCCTTCGGCGGCTTCCTTCTCCGCCGCGTGCATGGCGATCTGGAATTGTCCGGACACAAGGTCCACGACATCCCGCTTGATGTGAATTCCGCCAAAACCGGGGTTGGCCGCCAACTTGTCCAATGTTTCGGCGAATTTGCCGCGACCTTGGAACGTGTCGAACGTTTCTTCCACGGCCTCGAGCGCCGCGGCGACATCCCAACCCAGCGACACATAGCCGGGAGAATCGGCCGGGACCCATTTGGCCGGCTCGCGGACTGCTGCCGGGAACGTGAACAGTCGCATGAGCTTTGCTGGCGGCTGATCGATCAGGATCAGCGCGCGATACACCGACTCGAAATCCCCCTCCTGCAAATCGAATTGCAGTCCGATGCCGCGGAGTCGGTCGATCCCCAACTGCGGGAGAAATCCCAGAAAAATCGCCATCTGGGGAGCGAGGCCATCCCCTCCGCCAAGGGACGCGCGGACCAGAGCCAACGGGTCGATCCACGCCGAAATCAGCGGTTCCCCTTCCCGTTCGCCCCGGCACCCCTCCATCGCGTTGCGATAGTTGCGGCTGTCGGAGAGTGCCCGTCCCGATTCACCGTCCCAACGGGAGAGCACTTCGCCGGGCCACGCCGTGCCGTTGCCAAACACCACATGGCCATCCTTGTGGAACCAACGGGTCGGTTGCTGAGCCGATTTCTCCGCGTCGTCCGCATCGGCGTCTTCCGGGTTTGCATCGTCCGCGGGCGGGGCCGGCGCAAGCGTCGACACTTCGACTCCCTCGACGGTGTCGACGGACAGCTTCCCCCCTTTCTCCTCCGCCGCGGCAACCATCTTCGCGAGCAGCTTGTCGACGGTGGGTCGGGATTCGCCGTAGCGCAGGAACCAGACCCCCTGCAAGTTGGTTCCTTCCCCCGGGAGAAACGCCAACGCGACTTCACCGGCGGGCAGTTTGAGCAGATCTTCCAGGCCCAGTTCGAGTTTCGCTTCGACCTGGTCGGCAAACACCTTGGCGAGCGCGGCGCGGGCCTGATTGGCGAATTCCCCGAGCGCCGGATCGGCCACCAACTTCCCCAGCGACGTTCCCGCCAGTTGCTTCTGGAATTCCGGAACGCTGCGAATTCTCAGGAAAATCAGCGTCTCGCGTGGCACTCGGCGATCCGCCGAAACCTCGTCGGCGGCGCACGCGGCACGGGGGCTCGAACCGGCGAGAAAGGCTGACGCCACAACGCACAATGCGAGCCAGGCGGAGCGCATGTCGAAATCCGATGGAGAATGGAGGCGGACTTGTCCGACCCGACGAGCCGGCGATTTTTTGAACCTTCGCCAAAACCGCCTCGCAATGCAACGGGGAATCGCCTCGACAGTGGTTCCCCACGCATCGGTCGCACCCCGATTCATGGGCGACTGCTGGTTCACGGCTGGCGACCGACTCCCGATTTCTCCGAAATCCGGTCCAACCAGTCCGCCAGAATCGCGTCGGGAAGCTTCCCGGTAGCCCGCAGGTCGCGCGGTCCGCGTCCCCAATAGAAGCTGATCCACCCGGTCGACAGCTTGTCGGTGCGGTCCATGAAGTCGGACAACTCCCGCGGAGAGCACTTGAGCGGGAAGGTTTCTTCGACGACGACCGGTTTGCCGATCCCAAACCCCCGCAGCGTCGCTTCGGCGGCGTCGAGCTTTCCCGATTCCGGATACAGGTGCACCGCCAGGAAGTCGAGCGATGCGCAGGTCTTCTCGGGGACGAATCCCGATGTCAGGCCCGGGCGGTCGAGACTCCAGTCGACCAAGCCGACGGTCACCAATCGCCGGGGATCGACGCGACGAACGGCGGCGGTCAGCCTGTCGATCCACGCCTTGGCGACTTCGGGTCGCGTGCGGTCGCCCGGATCGAGCGTCACGAATTGCACGAAATGCTTGCCGGCGAACGCCGGTCCCAGCCAATCCCCGTCCGCACGGCGTCCTCCCGGAACGACCGGTTCGTTCATCAGGTCGTAGCAGAAGACCGCCGGGCTCTCGACACACCGACCGGCCACCGCTTCCCAGAACTTGACCTGAGTTGACCAGCGGTCGTCCTCGGACAGTCCGACGTACCAGGCGGGCACGTCCCGTTTGTGATAGCAGCCCAGTCCGGTGATGTCCAAATACAACCCGCTGCGCTCGGCCAAACGAACGAGTTCACTCAACCGATCCAGCGATTTCTCGTTCGGTGTGTCGGCGGCGCTCATAAAGCGGCCGAATTGCAGGTGGATGCGAACGACGTTGCCGCCCAGCGCCCGCATCTCGGCGAAGTCCTGTTCGACCGTCGCCCATTCCGCGCCCCAGTAATCCTCCAGGAGGCGGCCCGAGTCGTCGTGATCGTAGTTGAAGCCCAGCGGGCGGAAACGAGCACCACCCGGCTCGAGGACGAACCCGGCACCGTCGGACGAAACCTTGACCCTCGGCATGCGGTCGGCGGCGCCAACCCGCGCGAGGCCCTCGACGTATGCCGCCATCCACAAACAATTCGCAGCCAACACGGCCCGCAGGGCAATTCGCGAACGCATGGGATGTCCCGCGGTGTTGAGTAATGGCGAGTGACGCCGGAGAACGTTTTACATCCCGCCGGTCTCGACGGGGTCGTGCATGTCCTCGGACGAATCCAGGATGATCTCGTCGGCGGACATCGTCATCGGTTCGGCCGGCGGAGTATCGTCGGCCGCAGCTTCGTTGGAAGCGTGAGACGTGTCACCCGCAGCAGCGGGCTTTTCGGGGAGCGGCGTACCGTCGGGGCGAAACACCAGCAAGCGGCACGACAGCGGGCCGTTATGCAGGGCGTACTTCTCTTGGACGGGGATCTCGATTCTCCGAGCCAGCGCGAGGTTGCCCGAGAAGAATCCCACGTCCCAGCCGCTCCACGCGGATTGCCAATGGCGACCGAGTTTTTCGTACAGTTCGCCGAGCGCCTCTTCGGTCCCCAGCCGTTCTCCATAGGGGGGGTTGAGAATCATCAAACCCGGGGGGCCGTCCGGTGGCGCCAGTTCCGACGCATCCGCCACCGACATGCGGATGTGGGGGAGTATCCCCGCGCTTTTGGCGTTGGCCGCGACGGCGTCGAGAACGGGCGGGTGAATGTCCGACGCGAAAATGGGGGCGGGAGGCTCTTTGAGTTGCTTGGAACGGACTTCGTCGACGACCCTCGTCCACAGCGCGCCGTCAAAGTCGGGCCAGTGATGGCAGGAGAAATCCTGCCGAAACAAACCGGGAGCGATGCGCATTGCAATCAGCGCCGCCTCGATGGCCAACGTCCCGGAGCCGCACATGGGATCGACGAGGGGCTTCGAGCCGTCGTACCCGCTCATCAGCAGGATCGCGGCGGCCAGCGCCTCCTTCATGGTGGCCGGTGTTTGAGCGACCCGATAACCGCGCTCGTGCAGGCTGTTGCCGCTCGAATCGAGATACAGCTGACAACGTCCCTGCGCGAAGTGCGCGTGGATGCGGATGTTCGGATTGTGCGTGTCGACATCCGGCCGGGCGCCGTGCTCGCGCCGCAAGCGGTCGACGATGCCGTCCTTGATCTTGAGGGCCGCGAACTGCGTCGTCATTCCGCTGGGACCGGGGCCGCGCCGGTCGCCGGGGCGACCACCATCCCGCCCCGGGCGTGCGAACCGCCCCGCGGCCCCTCCCCGGTCACCGCCTCCTCGGTCGGCTCCGCCGCGCAGCCGTCCGTACGAATTGGCCGGACCGGTTCCCGGCCTCGCGCCGCGCTGCGGCGGCCCGTCCGGTCGACGATCGGAGGCGTCTTGCGTTGCGAAGACGGCGAACGTTTTGTGGGTGGACAGGATGTCTTCCCAGCGCACGCGGCGAGTCTGGGAATACAGCATGTCCGGCCCGGTGGAGGCAAATTCCCGCAGGGGTCGCAACACTCGATTCACCGTCCGCAAACAGAGATTGGCACGGTACAGCAGCGGGAGGTCCCCCTCGAACCGAATGCCCCCCTTCTCGATGCGAACGTTCGCGGCTCCCAACTCCGTCAGTTCGCGCGCGGCGATACCCTCAACACCACGTCCGGTGACGGCAAAAAACTCGGTCGAAGACATATGCGGATGTGTACGGCGTGATGCCCGGCGCGCGCGGTGAGCCGGAAGTGGCGGGAGGCGATCCGGACCGTTCCGGCGCTCAAACCACCATTCTACCCGGAAGCACCACCGAACGCCCGCTGTGCGATCGAGCGATCTCCCATTTCAACGCGGAAGACCCGCGGGAGTCAGGCAGAGTCACCCGATGGGGGCCGCGGCCGACCCGCAACAACCCATACAGCCGCGCCAATCGCGACGGTCCCCGCCGCCGCTGCAAGCGTGGCCGGACGGTCGGTCGTCGTCTTCCACAACATCCAGGCTTCCAGCGCCACGACGAGCACAATCGGCCACGGATACAAGGGGGTGCGGAAGGGGCGTGCCAGGTTCGGCTCGCGCCACCGCAGCACCCACACCCCGGCCACCGCCAAGGCCGCGCACACGGAAAGGAGCAGTCCCGCGTACGTCAAAAGGGCATCAAAACTCGCCGACACAGCCAGCGCGATCGCCGTTGCCGCTTGCAGTGCGATCGCAATCACCGGGCCACCCCCCGCGCGACGCACGGTCAGAAAACCCAGCGCCGGATAATCCCGCCCGATCGCCTCCGACACGCGTGGTCCGGCCAACAACTGGGCGCTGACGGTCGACACCAGGCCCGCCGCGACGACCACCGACACGAACGTCCCCCCCGCCGCGCCGAACAACGACTTCGCCGCGACGAGTGCCACTTTGTCACCCGATGCCGCCAGTCCGTCTGCGGGAGTCGACAACAGAAACACGAGGTTGAGCAGCACGTACACCACGCAGACCGCTCCGGTGCCGACAAGGATCGCCCGCGGCAGGTTCCGCGCCGGTTCGCGAATCTCTCCGGCGATGTAGGCCGCCGAATTCCAACCCGCGTACGTGAACGAGATGAAATACAGGCTGATCGCGAACGGCCCGGAGAACAGCGTCGTCACGACCTCGCCGGGCGACCCGCCTTCCCACCGCGGCTCTTGCAACGCCGCGAATCCGCCGATGATGAACAGCGCCAACAGGGCCAGCTTGATCCACGTCAACAGCGAGTGCACCCGTCCGCCCCACCCCGCATGCAACGCGTGCAGAACGGACAAGCCCACGATCAATGAAATCGCCGCGACCACCGGCGGTATCGCCGGAACCAGCGTGTTCAGATACGAGCCGAACACCAATCCCATCATCGCCGTCGGTGCCGAGAAGCCCACCACGAACGACACCCATCCGGCCAGAAACCCCGCGAACGGGTGGTAGATGCGTGAGAGCAGCTTGTACTCGCCGCCGTTCTCGGGAATCGCCGCGCCCAGTTCCGCGTAACACAACGCACCGCACAGCGCCACGACTCCCCCGACGATCCAACCGGCCAACACCGCTTCGGGGTGTTTGAGGTCGTGAACGAGGTAACCGGTTGTGGTGAACACGCCGACGCCGATCATGCTGCCGACGACAACGCAAGCGCCGGTCACGGCGCCGAACGGATGGTCGGACTCCACTTCCGTGCGGGGCGTGCTCGCGGGCTGGTTCATCGGGTGCCGATCCTTGACTGTTCAAACGGGTCGCCGCGCGCTTCGGCGTTAGACGTCGAGGTCTTCGACGAGACTCGCTTCGGCCATGATGAGGTCGTACCGCTGCGACGCATCCTTGCCGAGCAGTTGCTGGAAGACCTTGTCCGCTTCGAGTTGCATTTCCACGTCGACACGCAACAGCGTTCGCGAGTCGGGGTCGAGCGTGGTTTCCTTCAGATATTTCGCCGGCATTTCGCCCAGCCCCTTGAAGCGGCTGATCTGCACTTTACGGTTGGCAGGGATGCCCGCGAGGATGTCCTCCTTGTGAACGTCGTTCTGCGCGTAGTGGATTTCCTTGCCGATTTCGATGCGGTACAGCGGCGGTTGGGCAAGGAACAGATGCCCCGACTTGATGAGCTGCGGCATGTGTCGGAAGAAGAACGCCAACATGAGCGTCATGATGTGGTTGCCGTCGCTGTCGGCGTCCATCAACAGGATGATGCGGTGGTAGCGGAGCGACGAAATGTCGAACCGGGGACCGATCCCCGTGCCGAGTGTCTCCACGAGGTCCTTGAGTTCCTGGTTCTCCAACAGCTTGCCCACCGCGAGCGACTCGGTGTTGAGGATCTTCCCGCGCAACGGGAGAACCGCTTGCGTGCGGCTGTCGCGTCCCATGGCCGCGCTGCCGCCGGCGGAGTCCCCTTCGACGATGAACAGTTCCGACTCCGTCGGCTTGTTTGAGCGACAGTCGATGAGCTTGCCTGGAAGTCCACCGCGACGCGTGCCCGGAGTTTTTCGCCGAACTTCCCCGGCGGCCTCTCGCGACGCGAGCCTGGCCCGTGCCGCCAACACGATGCGGCCGATGATCGCGTCCGCCAGGCTGCGGTTACCGTTGAACCAGTTCTCCAGCGCGGGGCGCACAAGGCTGTCGACGGACGCGGCCATTTCCGGATTGTTGAGGCGTTCCTTCGTCTGACCCTGGAACATCGGGTCGCCGAGGAATACGGACAACAGACCGACGACCCCTTCGCGGATGTCTTCGGCCGTGATCGCAAGGCCCTTGGGCTGGAGGCTGTGGACCTCCATATGGTTCTTGACCGCGCGGGAAATGGCGGTTTTGAAGCCGTTTTCGTGCGTTCCCCCCGCATGGGTGCGGATGCCGTTGACGTAGCTGCGAATCTCCTCGTCGGTCGATTCGGTCCAGCGGAGCACGCACTCGATTTTCGCGTCGCCGTCGTCGCGCGAGATGGAGAAGAGTTGGTCGGTGACCGGCTTCTTCTGCTGTTCGGTGGTGATCTTGCCGAGGTAAGCGACCAACCCCTCCGGATGCGAGAACGTGTGCGTTTCCTTCTTCGCCTCGTCCTCGAAGACGATCGTGAGCCCACCGTGGATGTACGAAATGTCTTCGAGGTGCTGACGGATCGTGGCGGTGTCGAACACCGTGCGGCGGAAGATCGACTCGTCCGGCCGGAAGAACATCGACGTGCCGCGCCCTCGAAACGGGCGCACCTGCTTGAGCGTGGTCGTCGGCTTGCCCGCCTTGTAACGCTGCTGCCATTCATAGCCGTCGCGATGAATCGTGACGACCAGTTCCGTCGACAGGGCGTTCACCACCGACGACCCCACGCCGTGCAATCCGCCGCTCCGCGCGTAGTTCTTGTTCGAGAATTTTCCCCCCGAATGCAGCGTGGTGAGGATGATTTCGACAGCGGGCTTTTTGTACTTCGGGTGATTGTCGACGGGGATGCCGCGACCGTTGTCGCTGACCGTGCACGAACACCCGTCCTTGTGCAGCGTCACAACGATGCGGTCGCACTCCTTGGCGAGGTACTCGTCGACCGAGTTGTCGACGATCTCCCAAAGCAGATGGTGCAGCCCGCGTGTGTCGACCCCGCCGATGTACATCGAGGGACGTTTGCGGACAGCCTCGAGGCCCTCGAGGACTTCGATATCGCTGGCGGTGTAGGACTTTGCTGCGGTGGACATGGGCGAAACTGCGAGTGAAGACAAAACTGTGGTACAGGCAATTCAACCGGCACGTGGCATTTGGCCGCACCCGTTGGAACACCGTTGTTGAGGCGTGGAAAGACTCACCCCCCCGCCTCCAGCGCCGCCCAATCCACCAACTCGATCGGCGGACGGACGATGTGGCTGAAGGTCGTTCGCTGCACCGCCTGGTGTCCCTTGCCGCCGCGGCTGACGGTTTGATACTTCGTTTGGCCGAACACCTTCTCCTGGTCCCCGGCCGTCATCACGCGGAGCGTGTCGCGAGCCTTCGACATCAATGCCGCCCCCAGCACCTTGTCTCCGTCGCGCAACTTCATCCCCCGCACGCCGCGCCCCGCGCCCGACAGCACCGCCACCTCTTCCAGTTCAAAGTGGATGATGGCTCCCTTCTCGCTGGCGAGGAAGACCGAAGTCGCGTCGCGGCACAATTCGACCGAGACCACCGTGTCCTTCTCGGCCAACCGGCAGTACTTGCGACCCGCCTTTGTCGACGGCACCCGGAACGGCGAGAGCGGCACGCGCAACACCTGTCCTTGAGCGGTTGCCGCGAACACATAGGGAAGGGGGGGGACCTCCCCCTTCGGTTGCACGTCTTCCGGGGTGAAGCGCGCGTCCGTCGTCAGGGCGCAGACGATTTTCGCCCCGTCCCCCAGACGGAAAAACTTCGTGAGAGGTTCGCCGTACCCGCTGGACGACGGAATCTCATCGACGCGCATCGTGTATGCCAACCCTTCGCTGGAGAAAAACACGATGTGATCGAGCGTGCTGGCGGGGAGCACGTCGAGCACCTCGTCCCCGTCCCGCACGCGGGTTCCCTCGACTTTGGCCAGGCGGCCTACGCGTTTGATCCAACCGTCCTTGGTCAGCACCACGTTCGTGTTTTCGCGCACGATGTACGCGTTAGGATCGAACTCCGCCACTTCGTCCGACGAACCCAAACCGGTGCGCCGCTTGTCGGCGAACTTCTCGGCCACTTCGTTGAGTTCGGTTTCGATGACTCCCCACAGGAGTTTTTCCGAGCCGAGAATTTTCACGATCTTGGCCGCTTCCGCCCGCTTCTCCTTGAGCTCTCGGCGAATCTCGTCAATTTCGAGCGACGAGATTCGATACAGTTGCAGTTCGAGGATGGCGTTCGTTTGCTCGGCGTCGAGCGGAAACGCCTTCATCAGTTTCTCGGCGGCGTCCGCCTTTCCACTGCTGTTGCGAATGATCTTCAAGGCGCGGTCGAGGCCGTCGAAGACGATCTCGAACCCTTCGAGGATGTGGATACGGCGGCGAAGTTGCGCCAACACGAACTCGAATCGTCGCCGGACCGTGATCAGTCGGAAGTCCAAAAACTGCCGGATGATCTCGTGCAGCGCCAGTCGGCGCGGAACCATCGTCCCCCGGTCGGCGGGGATCAGGCACGTTGCGTTGTAGGCGAAGTTCGATTCCAGCGGCGTGTGCTTGTACAGGTACGCCATCACCGCTTCGGGATCCGCGCCAGCCTTGAGTTCCAGCACGATCCGCAGGCCGTGCTCTTCGTCGGACTGGTCCGAAACCGCGAGCAATTGCGGAAGCTTGCGGGCGGCCACGATGTCGCCGATTTGGGCGATCAGCGGGTTCGTCTCCAGGCCGTACGGGATCGAATGGATGACGATGCGGTCGTCGACCTCCTTGCGTTTCTCCTTGTCGAGACGCCACTCGCCGCGGACCTTGATCGACCCCCGCCCCTCCTCGTACACCTGTCGCAGGTCCTTGCGGTCGGTGACGATACGGCCCCCCAACGGAAAATCGGGGCCTTTGATGATCGACATCAAATCGCGGGTCGACGCCTCGGGGTTGTTGATCAGGTGCGTGCAGGCCTTGAGCACCTCCCCCAGGTTGTGGGGAGGCATGTTCGTGGCCATGCCGACGGCGATTCCCTGGGACCCGTTGACCAACAGGTTCGGATACCGCGCGGGCAACACCGCCGGCTCGGTGTGAGTGCCGTCGTAGCTGGGACGCATTTCGACGGTGTCGAACCGCAACTCGTTCATGAGTTGCTCGGTCAACCGCGTCAGCCGGGCTTCGGTGTACCGCTGGGAAGCGGGGGGGAGCCCCATCACCGACCCGAAATTGCCCCAGCCTTCGACAAGCGGATACCGCAGGCTGAAGTCCTGCGCCATCCGGGCCAAGGCCTCGTACGCGGCAATGTCGCCGTGCGGATGGAACTTTCCGATCGTCTCCCCGCTAATGCGAGCGCACTTGATGTACTTCGAGTCGGCCGTGAGTCCGAGTCCGTCGTACATCACGTACAGGATGCGCCGCTGCACCGGCTTGAGCCCGTCCCGCACGTCGGGCAGCGCCCGGGCCATGATGACCGACATCGCGTAGTTGAGATACCGCTTGCGCGACTCGCTCTCGATGTTGACATACTCGACGCGGTCGGCCGCTTCGCCCTCCACGTCTCGGGGCTCGTTGCGGGAAGGGCTGTCGGGATCGTGATCCGTCACGAGGCGGGACTCCGTGTGGCGACATGGCTTCGAGCCGTCATTCGCCAGGAAATGCGGGTGAATGAACGGCGGAAGAAGGTCGGAAATCAGTCAAAAAGTGGCAACAGGACACGGTTTGGCGAACTTTGCCGATTACGAGGATTGTATCGATCCCCCACGGCTGTTCGGGTCCGTCAAAGCGTGCGGATTGTAGCAACGGACCAACCGACCGTAACGCCTTTAACGGCCTCGGATTCGGAAAATCCCGCACGCCATGCATACGCATCCCGGCTGGCTCAGACCGTACCGCGCCGACTGCCGAAGTTGAAGGACGAGCGGATCGCGGTTTCGTGGACGAAACGGCTCCGAGTTCCCGGGCGGGAACAACGGGGCGGCGGTCGGCAGGCTTCTCGTACGGGGTTGGCAGCCACCGGACGGGAAGATTTTTCCAGGAGGGACAAGACCATGCGACGAAACGTGCTCCTCGCGGCGGGGTTGGCCATGCTGGCCGGCGCGGTGCCGCAATCCGCGAACGCCCAAGGGCGGGTGACTCCCGCCGGTTACTATTGCCCCAACTGCCCGAACGGCGGTCAATACGACATGGCCGGACGGTACTGCCCGCCCGCCAATCGGTTCGCGGGCTACCAAACCGGCGGCTACGACGTGGCCCGGTCCGGCACCGGTCACTATCCGCAACTCGATGCGTCGCTGTACCCCTGTCCGCGCGGCGACATTCCCGCGGAAGTCGGCGGGACGATCATCACCAATGCGGCCCTGTATCCGCACGAGATGATGTACGCCCACCGCTACAAGGCCGTGTACCCGCCGTATTACTACAAGACGACGTGGCACTACGGGCTGCGTTGGACCATGTGCAAGACGCCCGTCGGCGTGTCGTTGCCGTGGCTCAAGCCGGTGAAGGTCGCGTCGAAGACGCGGCTCGTCGGCACTTGCGTCAAGGTCGAATACAAAGACCACATTTCGCCGCTGTCGCTGTTCTGGCCTCCCACGAATTTCAGCCCCTTCGACTGACAACGGCACGGCCCTTGACCCGGATTCGAGCGACCGCTCGGTTCCGTTGCCAACGCTTCCGTTGGTCGCTTGCCTGAAGAGCGATTCAGGGACGATGTGAGAACCCGCAAGACGATTTCACCGGGCGGTTGCCCGACGTTCACGCGTAAGGTGAACGACGAACTCCCCGGTTTTCCGCACAACACGCGATTTTCCCCCGAACCAGGATCCCGTCATGACTGCACGCCGTTGGAATCGCGCCGGTCGCCACACGCTGGCCGGTCTGGCGCTGGGCGCCCTCACATGGGGGACGGCGACCGTCCCCGCGCAGGCCGAAGGGCCGCGTCCGGCGGGATACGCCCGCGTCGGGGGATCCGCGGAACCGGTCATCCGCGCCAATTACGGATCGTACGACGACTGTCCGGCGGAGTACGTCACGGGAGTTCCGTGCCACGGTCCGCACAATCGCTGCCGCGGACCGTTCTGCGACTACACCTACGGCGACAACGATCCGTGCACGATCGCAGGCAAGCTCAACGCCCACGATCGCCGCGCCAAGCAGTCGCTCTATCGAACGTTCCTCGGGGCCGTGCGGTTCGCCTACTGCGCTCCGCTCAAGGTCGGTTCCGTGCTGATTCCGCACTCGACCGTCCACCCGGTGCACCGTGGATACATCGATCCCCGCGACACCCAGGCGTACGCCGCCGAGGGGTACGGGGTGACGATGTCCGTGCCGATGCCGCCGGTCGTACGCTATCAGTACAACTACGGCTGGGGCGTGCCGTCGTCCCGTCTGACGCGGATCGATTCGACCTACGACCGCATGTATCCGGACAACTTCTACACGCAAGCCGGTACCCCCGACGCCGCAGGCTCGCACGCTCCGCAAGTGGCTGTGCCGACCGACACTACGCAATTGGGTTTCGTCGGCAAACACGTGCCGACGTGGCGTCCTGTTCCCAACATTCGGTACGGAACGCCGGCCGCCATGGCGACCCGCTACGCCGGTGAAACCGCCCACGGTTCCGCCAAACCGATCGTGACGCGAACGTCGCCGACGCCCGTCGGGTCGATGCCCGCGACGAAGATCATCTCGCCGACCCCCGCGCCCGTTCCGGCTCCCAAGCCGGTCCCGCAAGGGGTGGAAGTCCCCGCGCCCTGATGACGCAACACGCTTGGCGTCCGACCGACCGGTCGATAGCCCCGAGCATTCCCACGAGAGGCTTGTCCCTCGCTGCCCGGCCTCCGGTGAATCGCAAGATTTACCGGAGGCCGTTTCGTTTTCAGTCCGCCGGCCCGCCGTCACCGCCGTCACCGCCGTCACCGCCGCGCTCGGCCTGCTCCGCCGCCGAAACGATGGCCCGCTCGCACAACCGCACCGTGTGGTCGAGGAACGCTCGCGTCGGCTCGAAAAAGACTTCCTGCACCGCCCCCCGGAGCAGAATCAACGACACACGCTCCGGAAGCAGCCCGAGCCACTTCTCAACCGCCAGGCAGTACAGTCCCAGTTGCAACTCGTAACGGGCCAGCATTTTCGGGACCTCCGCGGCATCGACCGGTCCCGATGTCTTGTAGTCGACAATCCGCCAACGTTCCGGCGTCTCCCCTCCCCGCCGGTAGAGCAGGTCGATCGTTCCCGACACCGCCACCCGAGACACATCCGTCCAGCGAGACGATATCCAGGACAAGGCTGTGGGGGCCGGGCGCGCCAGCAGAAATGAAATCTCCCGCTGCGGCGACTCCGCCTGTGTCAGGTCCCGATAAAGCGGCGTACCGATCCAGCGCCCCGTTTGTTCGACCGCCTCGGCGCGGAGGGCGTCCGACAACGGCTTGTCGGACCGGCCCCACGCGGCAGCGACCAACGCTTCAACATCGATCGCGGTTCGCTCCGCCTGTGGCCGCAACTCAACCAGCTCCAACGCGGCGTGCACGAGCGTGCCCAGTTGTTCGGCGTCCACGTCCGGCGTGGCAGCGCGGCGCGTGCCGTTCGCGGGGGGAACGTGTTCCAGGAAGCCGGTCGTCGAACGTCCGGCATCGGAAAACCATGAATCGCTCGGTGCGACATCCCCCAGTGCGGCTTCCAGATCGGAGACGCTCACCCGCCAGTCGGGGCCGAACCGTCTTGAAACGGGAATGGCCAGAGGCGGCCATTCACCCGGTTCCGATTCGGCCACGGTATTGCGGAAACCGACCGGCGAGCGCTGTGCCTCACGGTACCGAACGGCTCCTCGCTCGGTCGGGGGGGGCGAAACCGCGTGCACTAACACTTCGGGAATGGCGGCACGCGAGCGCTCGGGAACCACCCAGCCACCCGTGTCGGGATCCACAACCGGCCGTCCGTTTTCGACATCGAATCTGGTGGCGAGGAACTTGAGCCACGGTCCGACCGGACGCCCGTGTTCCGCCAATCCTCCGGAGAGCACCAGCACATCCGCGGCACGCGTCAGCGCGACGTACAGAAGTCTCAGCGACTCGGCCGCGTCTTCCTTGGCCTCGCGGTGCGCCAGCACCTTCATCCCGAGGTTCTCCGTCTCTTCGCCGAAACGCTTGCCGATCGCGACCGATGGTCCCAGTTCCGGGTCGAGCCTCGCCTCGTACCGGGAAGGGCGGGATTTGCGGTCGATGTCGACCACAAACACAACGGGAAACTCCAGCCCCTTGGACTGATGAATGGTCATCAGCCGCACCACGTCGCTCGACTCGGGATGCGTCGCCGCGAGCGGTTCCTTCGCCTCCACATGCACGGCCTCGGCCAGGCTGGCGGCGAAGTCGGTCAGCGAGAAACCACCGGCGGCGTCGTACTCGCGGGCCAAATCGAGCAACTTCCGAAGATTCGCGAGTTTTCGTGGTCCGAGCCGCTCGGCCAGCAAGGTGGCGTCGTAACCGGTCAGTGACAACGCCAATTCGAGCCACTCGGAGATCGACCGGTTGTCCTTGGCCGCACGCAATTCGGACAGGATCGCCGCGGCCCGTTCGACCGCCGCGCGCCGCCCTTCGTCGAGACGCGGGGGCGCTCCCGCGAACAGTCCGTTCCACATCCCTTCCCCGCGCGCGCCGATCATCAGGAGCGTGTCGTCGGCCAGACCGAACATCGGCGAGCGGAGCACGCCCAACAGGGCCACATCGTCACCGGTGTCTTCGACTCCACGGCAGAGGTGCACCACGTCGAACACTTCTTGTTGCGCGAAGAATGCCTGACCGCCGATGACGTAGTGGTCGATCTCCGCGTCGCGCAGCGCCTCCTCGTAAAGTCGCACGTCGGACATCGCGCGGAACAACAGCACGATGTCGCGCGGCCGCACCGGTCGCACGCCGCCACCATTCCCTTTGTCACGCACCAACGGCGTCCCTTCGTCGAGCCACGCACGAATGCGGGCCGCAATCGCGGCCGCCTCGGCTCGGCGTCGGGTGGCGACGCCCGCTTCCTCGCCACCGGGGTCCGTTTCCGAACCTTCGTCGTCGCCGCGGCGATCGGTTTCCGACGCCTCTTCACTCGAACCGGTGTCGTCGGTGTCCGCTTGAAGTCGCCGAAACAGGAATTCGATGCACGGCTCCGGGGTGACCTGTGGCACCGTCGCCACGAGTGGTTCGTAGTCGTCCCCCAGCGCGCCGTCGAACAGGGCGTTCACGAATCCGAGAATCGCCGGTTGACTGCGGAAATTGAGATTCAGCGGCAGGCGACCCGCTTCGGGCAACTCGGCCCGCAATCGGGCGAACACGCGGGGCTCCGCCCCGCGAAATCGATAGATGGACTGTTTCGCGTCCCCCACGAAAAACAGCCGTCCGTCGTTGACGTTTCCTCCGCACAATGCCCGAACGATTTCCACCTGCACCGGATCGGTGTCCTGGAACTCGTCGACCATCAACAGCCGGATGCCGTTCGACAGCCGGGCGGCAACCTTCGGCTGGTCGCGGAGCAAGTCGCGCGTCTTGACGAGCAAGTCGTCGAACTCAAGCTGTGCCGCCTCTTGCTTCGCCGTTTCGCAGGCGGACTTGGCCCGACGGGCCAATCGCAGGAGCGACAACCCGGCCTCCGCGCACAGCAATGCGGAGTGCACGTCGATACGCAACAACTCGCGGATTTTTTCCGCCCCCTTGCGCAGCCGCTCCATGGCCTTTTTCGCGAACTCGTAGTCCTCTTCCGAAGGCCATCCGCTGACGCGGCTGCCGTGCAAACGCGCCAGTTCCACGAACACACCAAGTTGGCCGTCGAGATCGTCACTGTCCGGCAGCCCCGGCATCAGGTCGACCAACGTGCGTGCGGCCTCGGCCATCTTCGGATGGCTTGGCGGCCTTGTGCGAAAACGTTCCAGCAGCCCGGTCGCGTCGGTTCCTTCCACCAGTTCCCCGACCATCGACGGGACCACCGTCTCCGACAACTGACGGCGCCAGCGCTCGGCCAACTGCGCGTCGGTCATGCCGTGCCAGTCCTCGATGCGCAAGCGGTCGAGTTCGCCCGTCAAGGCGGGCAACATCGAACGGAGCTTGTCGAGTCCGAACCTGTAGACCAGGTCCTCGGCGTCCTGGTCCCTCGCCGACAGCCTCTCGAACAGGAAGTCCCGCAGCGTTCGCTCGCGGAACGATCCACCCAGCGACTCCGTGACCAGCCCGAACCGCGGGTCCAACCCCGCTTCCACGGCATGCGTGCGCAACAATGTCGCGCAGAACGAATGGATCGTCGAAATCCTGGCAGTGTCGAGTTCGCGCACCACGCGCGTCCAGTGGGGGACTTCATGGTCCGGAGCCAGCTCCAACCGTT
This sequence comes from Planctomycetales bacterium, assembly GCA_044359065.1. GTDB lineage: Bacteria > Planctomycetota > Planctomycetia > Planctomycetales > Planctomycetaceae > JAIXZD01. The sequence continues at coordinate 25,737 of JBIKMW010000078.1, forward strand.
CGCGACACAAGCCCCGTACCCGCTCTCGCATTTCCCGAGCGGCGCGTTCGGTGAAGGTGATGGCGACCAGGCTCGACAGTGGTGCGCAGTCCGGCCCCGGCTCGAGGTGCGACAGGAATCTCCGAGTCAGGACGAACGTCTTGCCGCATCCCGCCCCTGCGGAGAGACCGACCGAAACATCGCGCGTCGCGATGGCGGCGGCTTGCTGCGGAGTGAATCCGGGATAGGATGGGGAAGGCATGGGACGCGGATCTCGTGACCGTGCCCCGCCGTTTGCGCGGGCGGACGCCCGCGCCCCGGCAGGGGCGTAGTCCCGAGTTTAGCGAAACACGCTCGCGCCGGTGACGGCCCCGCAACCAGTCATTTCCCCTCGGCTTCGCTCAGCCACAGCGTCGCCCGCCCCGAAACATCGCCGGTGATCACCAGCCGCCCGGTCGGATCCATCAGGACCGACGTGACGCCCGGACGATCCGCCGACTTGCCCGGCAAGATCGGCGCGACCAGCGTCAGCAATTCCTTGCCGACATACCGCGTGACAGACGGCTTCTTCCCGTCGGCGCCACCTTCCGCCGGTGCCGCGCCATCCGCCCCGTTTTGTCGGGAAACAAACCGCACTCCCGCCCTGGCAAGCGACGCGGTCGGCTCCTTGGCCGCTTCTGCGCCGCCATTGCCAGCGGCTTCTTCCGTCAGCGCGGCCAAGTCCCACAGCTTCGCGGTCCCGTCCATGCTGGCGGTCAGAATGCGGCGGAGACGGATCGTCCCACCGTCCCGAGGTGTTTCAACGACACGGTCCGGAGCGAACCTCACATCGGTCAGGTCGCCGCCGTGACCCTGGATCGCTTGACCCAGCACGCGCTCACCGGTTTTGGCGTCCCACACCACGACACTCGATTCGTCGGCGGTGACAACCAATGTCCCGTCGGACGACAAATCGGCGGCGCGAATCGGGCCGGTCTGACCCGTCATCGTTCGCAAGGTTTCTCCGCTCTCGACGGACCACAGCTTCGCCGTACGGTCGTCCGACGCGGTCAGGATCGTCTTTCCGTCGGCCGCGAAAATCGCGCGATTGACGGACGCCGAGTGACCCTCGAACGCCCGGCCGGCTGCGAATTTGCCGGCCTTCAAATCCAGCGTCCACAAGCGGGCGGATTTGTCGTCGCCGCAGGAGAGCAGTCGGTCGGAGGCTCCCGGTGCGAAGGCCACTCCCAGCACTCCTCGGGCATGGGCCGCGTCGATCTTGAGCACGCTGCGACCGCTGTTCGCATCCCACACCTTGATCGAACCATCGAGGCTACCGGTAGCGACGTACGCCCCGTCGTCCGAAATGTCGACCGCCGGCACCGCCTGATGTGGCGAGAACGATTTCTCCATCGACTTCCGCGCGAGGTTCCAAATGCGGGCTTCCCCGCCGCGAAGCGTCGCGATCGCCGGAGCGGCCGCATCCTCGCCCGCCTTGGGAACGAACGTGGCGAATTCGGCGCGGGCGGACTGCAGCTCGGGGAACGCCGCCGCCCCCGTCAATTTGCCGTCGACAAGCGACCACATTTGACATGTCGTCGAGCCGTCCACGGCGGTGGCCAACACGTGGCGACCATCACCCGAGATGACCACCGAGCGAATCACCCCTTGCTCGGACCGCACGGCAAATTCCCGCACCGGCTTCCCTGTGTTGTCGACCGACCACATCACCAACTGCGGCATCGCGTCCGTTGCGTCGGCTGTCTCGCGAAGGGTCACGAATACCTTGCCGTCGCCGGAAAGCGCGAGCGCGCGCACCGGTCGATTGTGTTCGAAAGGACGACCGATTTGAGTCCCGTCCGCCATGCTCCAGCGAATCACCGTCCCCGCCAATCCCGCGGAGAACAACTCGCGACCCCCCGGTCCGAAGGCGACTCCGGTGATCTGGTCGTCGTCGAGGCCGTGTTGCACGAGCTTCTTCCGCTCCGCCACTCCCTCCTCGAACGACCACACTTCGACTTCCCCCTGCGTGTTACCAACGGCGATCAAGCGCGCGTCGGGAGAGAAGGCCACGCTGGCCACGGTCGATTCGCCATTGAGATTGAGCACCGCGACAGGAGCCGCAGTTCCCTTGGCCTTCGCCACCACGGCGTCGATATCCCACACCTGCACGTCGCCGTCGTCCCCGCCGGTAAGCAACCAGCGTCCGTCCGCGGACGAGGCCAACACCGGAGTTGTGCCGACCTTGTCCAAACGTTGAACCTCGCTCCCTTGCTCCATGTTCCAGAAGCGGACCGTCTGGTCGAGGGCGGCCGTCACAAGCAGGTTTTTGCCGGTCAGCGCGACGGCGTTGACCGCACCGAACGAATGACCTTCCACAAGCTTTTGGATCGGCTTCCCTTGCTCAAGGTCCCAAACCACCGCGGATTGGTCGCGACTGGCCGTAACGGCCCTCTTGCCGGTCCCGTCGAACGCCACCGCCAGGACTTCGTCTCCGTGCTGCTCCAGCACTTTCTCGCCGGCAATCTCCTTCGAGGATGTCAACGACGCAGCCAGAACCTTGACCTCCGCGTAGGTGGACGTTTCCCACCGCATCGCCTTGCCGTCGAAGCCCACGGAGAAGACGGCGGACTTGGCCGTGTCGGTTCCGGGGCCGAACAAAGCCGACTTCACCACGTTTCCGTGGCCACGCAGCGTCATTTCGGGGCTGAGCGTTCGAGCGTCGCCCGTCGACGCCGTCGTGGGAGACAAGTTCCACAGTTTGAGCGTGTTGTCGTCACTCGCGGAGAGCAACCGCTCCCCGGACGACGGATCGAACCGTAGCGAAGTCACCGCCCGATCATGGCCGTCCCCCCCCAGCGCGATCGTCGTCGATGCCGGTGTTTCGGACGCCCCCTGGTCGGCGGGACGCCACAGCCAGATCGCCCCTGTCGCGTCTCCCGAGCAAACCGTCGAACCGTCGGCGGACAAGGCGACGGCGGTCACCGCCCCCTTGTGCAAGTTGAAGTCGCGACTTTCGTCGCGCACGAACTTCGATCCCGCGTCCGGCCGTCGGAACACCAACACCCGTTGATCCTCGCCAGCCGTCACGATCGTCTTGCCATCCTTTGACCACGCCGCGTCCCGCACGTACCAGGAGTGCCCGCGCAGAATCTGCCGCGTCTTGCCGGAACCCAGGTTCCACACCCGCGCCGTCGTGTCGAACGATGTCGTCAGCAATTCGTTACCGGCGGCCGAGAACCGGACCGACAACACATGGTCTTGATGCCCCGTCAGGCTGCCGGCCTGTTTCCGCTCGGCGACATTCCACAACAGCACCGTGGTGTTCAGCCCGGTCGAGGCCAACCGAGCACCGTCCGGAGAAAACGCCAGACCGGTCAGCGCGTGTCCATGGTCGAGTTCCCCCGCGACCGCCAATCCCGGCAGCGTCAACAGGCGGATTCTTCCGTCACGCCCGCCGACGGCCCACAAATCCCCCTTGGGGCTGATCGCCTGCGCCGAAATCTGTGTGGCGAGGGCGACCGTCGCCTGCGCCTGGTCGCACAGGAATCGCAACCGGTCGAATTCCCAACCACGGAACATCGCGAACTCGGGGGCGGCCAGCTGGGCGAGCAGTTCGCGTGCGGCGTCGAAAGCGCTCTCTTCGATCTTCGTGGCCGCGAGGCCGACCTGCGACACGTAACCTTCGTAAAGCGCGCGGTTCCGCTCCTTCACGGCAAGATTCCGCTGCACCACTTCGTCAGCGCGGGCCTTCTCGGCGGCCATCCGCTGTTGCTCGGCCAGTTTGAAATTGTTCTCGGCGATGCCCTTTTGCCTGATGGCTTCCTTCTCGCTGAGTTCGGCGAGCAGTCGCTGGCGGTCAGCCTGGAACTCCTCCCATTCGGCCAAGAGGGCGTTCTCCTCCGCGATTCCCTTCTGCTTCAAGGCTTCTTGCCGTTGTGTGTCGGCGATCGTCCGTTCGTTCTCGGCGATTCCCTTCTGCTTGATCGCCTCCTGGGTTTGCACATTGGCGATCTTGGTCTGTTCCTTGGCGATCTCCGTTTGCTTCTTCGCTTCTTGTTCGTTGACCTTGGCGATTCCTTCCTGCCGTTTCGCTTCCCGTTCGTTGTCTTCCGCTTTCTTCTTCTCGTTAACGGCGACCAATCGCTGGGCGTCCGCATCCTTTCGGGCTTGGTCGATCACGTACAACGCCACCCCCGCGCCGACGAGCGCGAAGGTGATGATGGCCGCCAGCGAATACTTCAGCCGGCGCATGTTCGCGCTCTTCTGCTCCCGCTCCCGCTGCGCCGCCTTGAGCTTCCGAATCGGTTCCGCGTGGTTCGACTCGGCCGCGTCCAACAGCGACAGCCCCAGGTCGAAGTCCCCCTTCGCCAACGCCGCTTCCGCGTACTCCCGGCGGGCGACGACCAGATTCTGCCGGGCCTCGCTATTGCCACTCCACAGGTTGAGGGCGGCCTCGTAGCCGAACACGGCCCTGGCGAAGTCGCGGTAGTCCCCCGTGCCGTGGGCGCGGGCGAGGTCCTTGGACGCGGTGTCGGCGAGGTCGCGGCTTTCGTTGTGCGACTGATACTCGCGGATGGCCGCCTGGAACGCCTTGAGGTCTGGATGGCGGTCCTGATGCTTCGTGGACATCGCCTTGAGGGCGATGCCCACGAGTTCGCCGGTCTTCGTCGTCGGCGTGATGATGTTCTCGCGCGCGTTCTTCAGGCATTCGCTGACCGAACGACCGGCGTGCGGCGGTGAACCGGTGACGATCTCATACAGGATCGCCCCCATCAGATACACGTCGCTCCAACTGCCGATGCGGTCGATCGGCCCGGTGGCCAGTTCCGGCGCCATGTACGCGGGGGATCCCCCCATGCTTGTCGTCTGGGTGATGATGTCCGACTTCGAGAATCCTTTGGTCGCGACCGCGAGACCCCAGTCCATCACCAGGACTTCGCCGAAGTCCCCGAGCATGATGTTCTCGGGCTTCAGGTCCCGGTGGACCACACCTTTCGAGTGGGCGAAGGCCACGGCGTCGCACGATTTGAGCAGGATGTCGAGGTTGTCCTCGAGCTTGCGTTGACGCACCACCTTGTGCCAGGGGGTGCCCGTCACCCGCTTCATTGCGTAGAACACCGAGTTGTCGGCGTTCTTGCCCAGGTCGTAGATCGGGACGATGTTCGGGTGGTCGAGTTCGGCCGTCACCACCGCTTCCGTCAGGAAGCTTTCCCGCTGCCACTTGTCGAACGCCAGTTCGTCCTTGAGGAACTTGATCGCCACGTCGCGGTCGACGCTCGTCTGCCGCGCCAGCGAAACGATCCCCATCCCCCCCTTGCCGAGCATCTTCTGCAATTCGTAGTCGGCGCGCACGCCCGGCGGCAGCGGCGGTAACGCGTCCCCCGCAAACGTTCGGTTTTGGATAACCAGGTTCGTCTCGGCCCCTTCGCCCGGCGCGACGATCCGCTGCGATCCGCTGCCCGATATCGGCGGCACCGAACCCGCGGGCGCCGGACCCCGGTCAACCTGCGAACCGGGGGAGTCCATGATCGTGGCCGCGATCGCGGGACCGCCCCCCGCCAAACCGGCATCCATGATCGTCGCCCCGACATTCGGATCGGCGCCGGGACGGGTGTCCATGAAGGTCGCGTCGATGCTCGGTCCGCGCGCCGCTTGATCGAAGATCGTCGCGCCATTCGCGGCCCCGTCGGCCGGGGTGCCCGGGACCATTGCCGTCCGCGCGGCGTCCGCCTGATGCGGCGTGAACCCGAATGCCGGCGCATCGCCGTCCGCGGCCATCGAGCGGAACAACTCCGCCGCCGCGTCCGCGGGCAGGTCCGCCACATTGATGGTCCGGCCAATGTTCTCGTCGTCGAGCAACTCGCGAATGTCGAGCGTGTGATCGTTCTCTTCGACACGTTCCGCCGCGGCGACGGGCGGCTTGCCATGCACGACCGCTGTACGGAGGTTTTCGTCGGGAACGCCCTCGGCGGATGGGGCGGCGGGACGCAGCGGTAGCGGCGCGTCGGTGACGGATCTCACATCGGCCACGGTCCCCGCTTCCAGTCCGACGCTCTTCCGATGCGGCTCGAGCATCGTCCCGCTCCCCCCCTCCTCGGGAGCGACCGTTCCCATCCCCACGCCCAGAACCGATTCCGGGTCGTCCGTCGACAGCGCCTTTCCGACCACCGTTCCCGTTTCGTCGTCCACCGGGTTGTCCGCGCCGATCACGACGGTCCCGCCCCCTTCGGACACCTCGGGAGCGACCTTCTCCACCACCGTCCCCATGCCGGGGTCCGACTCCGCCCCAACATTCGTGCCGGCGGCCGCACCACTCGCCGCGTTCCCGGTCGAGGGGGACGAGCCGACGCCGGACGCACCGAATTGGCTGCTCTCGCCGGAAGCCTTTTCCGGCGGAACCGCGGTTCCCGTCCCGATCACACGATCCGAATCCGATCCGGCGACGCGGGCCGGTTCTTCGAGCGGACCATCTCCGTAGGCACCCGGAAGCAGCGTGCCCCGACCGATCGCCGGCTTGGCAATCCCCGCCAGGCTGGCCCCGCAGGAATCGCACAGGTTGCGACGCAGTTCGTCGACTTCCAGCTTCTTACGGCACTTCGGACAGAAAGCCACGGCTCATTCTCCTGAAATCGCGTTCTTCGCAGGCTGACCCCGCCCTTGCGCGCGGGATCCCCCGTTGGAAATGCGATACGGTCTTTCGGCCATCCGTGGCAACACTGTGTTCGATGGAACTGTTTTCGTTCGTTCGGTCATTCGCGGCGTCGGCGACTCTCGTCCCGTTCCGCGTTCTGCCACATCATGCTGTCGCAACTTCGGTTCGGAAGGCCGCGAGAGCGGGAAATCCCCCGTCAAGCGCACCGATCCGTACCTGACTCTACATTCGAATCACCCCGAGTGGGGCCAATCAATCAACTTTCGTGCCAATGGGCCGCCAATCGACGAGCCAATCGCCCCGCCTTGCTGAATGTCCCTTCCGGCACGGACCGGAGGTAGTCGTCAACACG
>JBIKMW010000212.1:0-2720 GCA_044359065.1 Planctomycetales bacterium
CGACAAACTCGGACGGCGAACGGGCATCGAGCACCTCGGGACGGAGACGGACTCTGCCCGGATGTTACCGCCAAAACATGATCACCGCCGCGTTGCGAAGACTGAACCCCCCGTGCGAGCACGCCTTCTCGAAAACCCTTCTCCACCACACTCGACGCCGGTTCGCTCCGGAAACCCTCACTGTGGGGGAGAAGGTGCCCGAAGGGCGGATGAGGGGGCCAGCACTCGTGCCCCCCTTTCACTCCCCCCGCGCCACTCACCAATACCACTGTTGGAAGTAATGGTGGTTGATGTCGAACCGGTTGGGCATCGACCACGGGTACGGGTAGACCTGCAACCGATTCCGCTGAAAGTCCGGGTATCGCGAGAAGTACGGGGCCGTTTGCTTCACGATCGTCGTCGGACGTTGCACGCCGAACACCAACTCCATCGCCGCCTCGTGACGATAGCCGGGGTTGGCTTCGTACTCGGCACGACTGAACGGGATCTGGTCGTACGCGTCCTTGTAGCTCATGCGGGCCGGAGGACACGGGTAATACGCCGCCGGTGGCATCTCGGCAGCGGTCGTCGGCGCCGCGACGGTATGGGTCGCCACGACGACTTCCCCTTCCGGAACGTTCGGGTAAATGCCAATGACCCAGGCGGGCGGGAGCGCGGGTGCGGTGGCGGCGGGAAGCGGAGCGGGGGCCGTCAATGCCGGCTTGGCGTCGGGTGCCGGCGCCGGGGCAACGGCGGGGGCAACTGCCGGAGCAGGTGCGGGCGCGACCGCCGGCGCAGCCGGTTCACTCTTCACGGTCGCGCCGTTTTCCGGGGTAGCGACTTTCTCGGCAACCGTTTCCGCCGGAGCGGGAGCCGCCACCGGAGCCGCTTCGGCGGCCGGCTTGGGGGCCTCGGCGGGACCCGCTTCCTGACCGTTCGCCGGAGCGATGGCCAAGCACACGCCAGCAACGAGGGTACGCCCGAACAGACCGGCCCGAGCACGCAACGCACGCGGTTTCCGGTGGGTGGTTGATTTCGACATGATCCCTCCCGACAGTGTCATCCCGACAACGTCAAACTGTGTCGCGGAGCTGTCCGATCGCGACGATTCGCGCGGTGCTCTCCCCGACCAATCCGACGCTACGGCAGGTTCGCGACGACTGTCAAACAGTTTCGCGCAAAAACCCCCCGACCGATTTGACAACCGCCGGTTCTTCGGTTTTTAACGCTTCGGGATCGACATACCCGCACCCTGGCGTCTTTCGTGGATCACACCACTTCCAGCGCGCACGCGATCCCCATTCCCCCTCCCACACACAGCGCCGCCGCACCATTGCGACATTCGCCCCGCGCGATGCTCCGTGCCAGGTGCACTACCAACCGTGCTCCGCTCGCCCCGATCGGGTGCCCCAATGCGATCGCTCCACCGTGCGTGTTGACCCGCTCCGGGTCGAGGCCCAGTTCCGCCACGCAGGCCAACGTTTGCGCCGCGAACGCTTCGTTGATCTCGACCCGGTCCCAGTCTCCGTTACCCCGTCCGCAGCGCTGCGCCAGCGCCGTCAGGGCGTGCACCGGTCCCAATCCCATCCATTGCGGATCGCACCCCACCACCGTGGACTCGACCCACCGGCACAGCACCGGCCAGCCTTCGCGGCGGGCGTCTGCCAGTCGCGTCAACAGCACCAGCGCCGCTCCGTCGTTCAGGCCGCTGGCGTTGCCGGCCGTCACCGTTCCCGCGGCATCGAACGCCGGCTTGAGCTTCGCCAAATCCGCACGCGTCGTCCCGGGACGGGGATGCTCGTCCGTCGCGACGGACCCGACCGGCACGATCTCGCCCGCCAGCACGCCGTTCCCGATTGCCCGCCCTGCCAAGGTTTGGCTCCGCTCGCCCCAGGCATCCTGTGCGTCGCGCGACACGCTGAAGCGCCGCGCAAGGTCCTCGGCTTGAAGACCCATGTGGCGCCCGTCGAACGCGTCGACCAGGCCATCACGCAGCAACGTATCCACAATCGTCGCGTCCCCGAGCTTCCAGCCGCGGCGAGACCTCGGCAGCACGTGCGCCGCTCCGGACATCGATTCCGTCCCTCCGCACAGCACGGTGTTTGCATCCCCCGCGCGGATCGCCTGCGCGCCGAGGCGGATCGCTTGCAAACCCGATCCGCACATCATGTTGACGGTGTACGCGGGGACTTCGACCGGCAGGCCCAATCGCACTCCGGTCTGTCGCGCGATGTTCATCCCATGACCGGCCGCCAGCACGTTGCCGATAATCACCAGATCGGGGACCGCACCGGGAGCGTCCGCAAGCACCTTCTTCCCCGCTGCGACCGCCAAATCGACCGGGGACAGGTCCTGGAGTCCGCCGAGAAATCGCCCCCACGGCGTCCGCCGCGCCGCCACCACACAAAGCTCGTCAGCCATCCGGATGTTCCCTCGCCCTGGAGAAACCGCCCGCCGCGCCGCCACTCTCCCCATCGGCGAGCGGGGACGGAACCGAACATCATTGTCTCGACTGCCCGCGACAAACGCCCGTCCGCCGCAACGTTTGTGCCGAGGCCCGTCGGTGCGCCCTGGCTGGCAGGCTTTCCCTGAACGTTGAGCATCAACCCGCGCCCCTTCTCCCCCACAATCGAAATGGAAGAACACGGCAAAACTCGACTGTGGGGGAGAAGGTGCCCAAAGGACGGATGAGCAGCTGTGTTGGAATTCAAGTGATTCATGGTGCAAGTCATGAAGGGTTT
>JBIKMW010000079.1:0-32546 GCA_044359065.1 Planctomycetales bacterium
AGGTCGTGTCCCGTTCCCGGCTGATTTCTGGAGCCACGTCCCCCGACAACGGGTGCGGATGGCTGACGATTCCGGTCGCCCGTTCCCACGGCGAAAGACGCAACGGGAGCGTCCGCCGTTTCGACCGGGGCACAGAGACATCGCCGCAAGATGCTTCCAAATAACAACTTACACAACCTCACCGACGCCGCAAAACAATTATCATTGAATCAGTCGTAATTTGGCATTATTCTGGTCCGTTCCGCGCGTCGGATGCCCCTCGGGCCCGGTCCGCAAAAATTCGCCAAGCCCTTCAGTTTGACAGCCCCGCCCCTCGACAGGAGACCGAACAGTGACGACCGCCAATCGTCGAGTGCTGCCCGGTTTCCGGTTCGGTCTGTCGTTCACGCTGATCTATTTGATCGTGCTGGTGATCATCCCCCTGGGGGCCTGTCTGGTGAAGGCCTCGAGCCTGACACCGGCGCAGTTCCTCGCGGCGGTTTGGACTCCCCAAGCCCGGTCCGCCTATTGGGTGACGTTCGGGGCGTCGGTGGCGGCGGCGGTGATCGACGTATTTGTGGGGCTGCTGCTGGCGTGGGTGCTGGTCCGGTACGAGTTCCCGGGCCGTCGACTGTTCGACTCGCTGATCGACCTCCCCTTCGCGCTGCCGACCGCCGTGGCGGGACTGATCTACGCCACCCTGTATGCCAAGGGGGGCTGGCTGGGGCAGTTTTTGGTCCCGCTGGGAATTCACGTCGCGCACACGAAATTGGGGATCGTGCTGGTCCTGGCGTTCGTGGGGTTGCCGTTCGTCGTCAGGGCACTCGAACCGGTGCTGGAAAGCCTCGACCCCGAACTCGAAGAGGCCGCCGCCTGTCTGGGCGCCAATCGCTGGCAGACCGTCACGCGTGTGGTGCTGCCGGCGCTGTATCCGGCCCTCTCGACCGGGTTCGCATTGACCCTTGCCCGCGGCGTCGGCGAATACGGCTCCGTCGTGTTCATCTCGGCCAACAAACCGTTCCAGACCGAAATCGCTCCCGTGTTGATCCTCAGTCAACTCGACCAGTTCCGCTACGCCGAAGCGACCGCGATCGCCACAGTGCTGCTCTTGATCTCGTTCAGTCTGTTGATCGCCATCAACTACCTCGAGCGGAGGAGCGCGGTCGATGCAAACTAACACGCTCCGACAAATTTCGACGCATGGCTCCCAGGCGAAGCGATTGGCCCAGGCGGACCCCCCCTTCGTGCGGTGGCTGCTGGTCTCGCTGGCCGTACTGGCGATGGTCGTCCTGGTGGTGATTCCGGTCGTGGCCGTGTTCGCACAGGCGCTCCGCAAAGGCGTCGGCGTCTACTGGGCCAACCTGTTCAACGATCCGGACACCTGGCACGCGATCCGGCTGACGCTGATCGTCGCGCCGATCGCGGTCGTGTGCAACGTGTTGTTCGGCCTCGCCGCCGCCTGGACGATCACGCGGTTCCAGTTCCGCGGACGGTCAGTGCTGACGACGTTTATCGACATCCCGTTCGCCGTTTCGCCCGTCGTGGCCGGTCTCTGCTTCACGCTCCTGTTCGGTATGCAGGGGTACTTCGGACCGTGGCTGAAAGATCACGGCGTGCAAATCCTGTTCGCGCTGCCCGCGATCGTGCTGGTGACGACGTTCGTGACTCTTCCCTTCGTCGCGCGGGAACTGATCCCCGTGATGGAGGCGATCGGGCCCGACGAAGAGATCGCCGCCGTCAGCCTCGGAGCGAACGGTTGGCAGATTTTCCGGCGGATCACGCTCCCCAATATCAAATGGGGCCTGCTGTACGGGGTGATCCTCTGCAACGCCCGGGCGATGGGGGAATACGGCGCGGTGTACGTGGTGTCGGGACGCATCACCGGCCAGACCGACACGATGCCTTTGCGCGTGGCGAAGCTGCTCGAGGACTACAACTCCCCCGGCTCGTTCGCGGTGGCGTCGCTGTTGACGCTGCTGGCACTGGTCACATTGTTCCTGAAGGTGTGGGTCGAGCGTTTGACGCGGCGGGAGATCGCGGACGCGGTGAAAGCTCACGAGGAGACGGCCGCGGCATGAGCATTTCCATCCGCAACGTGACGAAAAGCTTCGGCGCGACCCCGGTGCTGGACAAGGTGAGCCTGGAAGTCCCCGGCGGTTCGCTGCTGGCGCTGCTGGGTCCGTCCGGCTCGGGCAAGACGACGCTCTTGCGCATCATCGCGGGGCTCGAAACGGCCGACGCGGGATCGATCCATTACGACGACGGTGCGGGCGGCCACCGCGATGTCACGAACGTTCCCGCGCGGGAACGGAACGTCGGGTTCGTCTTCCAGCACTACGCGCTGTTCCGACACATGACGGTGTTCGACAACGTGGCGTTTGGCTTGCAGGTCCGCCGCGCGCCCAAGGACGAAACCCGCGCCCGCGTCCTCGACCTGCTCAAAATGGTCCGGCTCGAGGGATATGACAAACGCTACCCGAACGAACTCTCGGGGGGACAGCGACAGCGGGTGGCGCTGGCCCGGGCGCTCGCCATTCGTCCGGGGGTGCTCTTGCTCGACGAACCGTTCGGCGCGCTCGACGCCAAGGTGCGGCTCGAACTGCGGCAGTGGATCCGCAAACTGCACGACGAAATCCACGTGACGACGGTGTTCGTCACGCACGACCAAGAGGAGGCCTTCGAGGTCGCCGACCAGGTCGTTGTGATGTCCAAAGGACACATCGAGCAATCAGGCCCGCCGCAAGAGGTGTTCGACCGCCCTGCCACCCCCTTCGTGATGGACTTCCTCGGCAACGTCAACGTGTTCCACGGCCGGGTCGAGAACGGCAAACTCGTCGTCGGCGGCATGGAACTGGCCTACAGCGGCTCGCAAGGGGAAGGCTCGACGGCGACAGGCTACATCCGCCCGCACGAGCTGGAGATTCACCGGGAAGCGGCCTCCGAAAAATCGCTCAAAGCCCGCGTCACTCAAGTGAACGCCGCCGGCTCGGTGGCCAAGATTCGCGTGGCGGTCGAGGAGTACGGCGTACTGCTGAGCATCGACCTCAGCCCCGACCGCTTCGGCGAACTGCAGCTCCGTCGGGGTGACGAGGTGTACGTGACGCCCAAGCAAATGCGCGTGTTCTCCGCCGACGACTACGCGATCTGAGTGCGACACCCGTAGCGGTTGTGATCTTCCGTGGGATAGGCTTCCAGCCTGTCATTCTCTCGCCGGAACGCCTGGCAACCCGACAGGCTGGAAGCCTATCCCACAGTAACTTTCACAGCTTCGGAGCGGAAAAGGCAAATTTTCCGCCGAACCTGAACTGGCCTTGCGAAAAGTCGAACCCATGCGAGGTGGGCCTTCCAGCCATACCTCGGACATTCGCCCCCCCGCTCCTTGCCGACGGGCCAGTTTCGCGAATCACGCCCCTCCGCCGCGTGTGTTACCATCTCCTCCGGGTGCGGCACGCGGGCGGCGAGGACCGGCCAGCCGCGACCGACGGGGTTCTCGGCGGGTGGGAACATGGGCGAAGACGAACGGCAATCAACAGGCGACCGGCAGAGCGGCGCACGCGTATCCGCGCGGCGGGGGCTGGCGTGCACCGCGCTGGCGTGTTTCTTCGCCGCCACGTTGATCGGGTGCGGCGGAAACTCCGGATCGGCGAAATCGGCCAAGGGGACGGACTCAGGCGAAGGCCCGTCGGCGAGCGGAAAGAAATCCTCATCGGGTGGGTCGAAGAAACCCGCCCTGCCCGCACCGGTGAAGCTGCCCCGCCCCGAGTTCGAGACGGTGCGGGTGGCGGTCTTCACGGAAGCGCCGGGCTTCGCCGTCCTCGTCGATCAGGAACCGGCCAGAGCCGAGGATGGCGGAATCCTGCTGACGCCGTGCGAGATCGACATGCTTCCCGGTGAGCACGTCATCACCGTCGCCAAGCAGGGGTATCGCGAGCAATCGCAGGAAGTGACCGCCTCCGAGGGACGCGAACTGGAGTTCCGCGTCGCCTACGAACCGTTCGCCGAACCGACCGGGTTCGCGGCGTCGCGCTTCGCCACGGCCACGGTTGGCGAGGAACTCCCCCTCAGCGCGCTCAACACCGGTGGTCCGCTGGCCGATCCGTTCGTGTCCGGCGACGGGCTCGCCCTGTGGACGGCCGGAGAGCGGGACGGCCAGAACGGCGTGTATGTTTCCCGGCGACGCTCCGTGTGGGACGAGTTTCCTCCCCCCGACCTCATCGTCGAAAGCCGCATCACTTCGGACGCGTCCAGCCCGAGCGTGTCGGCGGACGGCACGCGGCTGGCGTACCTCGTCGCGGGCAAGGCCCGCATTTGGGGAGTGTTTTTGGGGGACGACCGTCAACCTCGCAAGCCGCTCAAATTCAGCACCGCCGAAGACGAGGTGTGGGACTCGGCGACGATCTCCGGTTCGGGACTGTCGCTGTACTCGATCCAGCGGCACGGATCGGAGCGGCGGGAATTGGTCACCCATCGCGCCGCCCCCGAGGACGACTTCGAAGACGACTGGGACCACTTCCCGATGCACGGCGGACAACCCGTGCTTTCCACCGACGGGCGACGGTTGTACCTGTTCGACGGCAAAACGCTCCGCCGCGCGGCCCGGCTTGGCCCCTTGGCCACCTTCGGCGCGCCGGAAGAACTGTTGACGCTCGACCTCAAGAAGTATGTGCCGCGCGAACGTCGGCGACAGTATTGGGTGACCGACGACGAACAGTGGCTCTACTTTTCGGACGACCCCGAGAAATCCGGCAACTTGTACGTCGTGCGCATCGCCGACATTCCCGCATGGCGATTCGTGCCGAGGGGACGCTCGATCCGCCAACGCGAGATGGCGGCCGCACCGACCGAATCCCCCTCCGAAACACCCTCCGACGAGCCGGGAAAGCCGGTCGCGGAACCTCCGAAGGTCGACCCCCGATCCTTGCCGCTCCCGTATCAAGCGTTTCGCGATTCGTTCGGCGCGGCGCTGGCCGAGCGGGACTTCGCAGCCGCGGACGAACTGCTCGACCGGGCGAAGCAGGACGAAGCACTCCGCCCGGATGCCGATCTTCTCGAGTGGGACGCCGAGTTCCTCGCCACCGCGAAGGAATTCGAGGAGCGTCTGGTGAAACTCCTGTCGGGGCTGGCCAAAGGGGAAACCGTTCGGATCGGCGGTGCGGGAGTGACGTTTGAAGCGTTCTCCGATGGCGAAGTGCTGTACTCGTCGCGCGGAAAGGGATTGAGCAAGAAGCTCGCCGACATCTCGCCCACGGAACTCGCGGCGATCGTCGAAGCCCGTTCGGACAAAACCGATCCCGTGTTGCCGTGGCAGTCCGCCGCGTGGCTGTTGTGCATGCCGGAACGGGTTCCCCCCTCGTCGATCCAGCCGCGACTGGCCAAGGCGGGTATTGCGGGGCGCGAGTATCTGGACCGCGAACGCCAACGGGAACTGCGATTGATCGAAGGGGATGTCGCTCGGAACAACCTGGGACCGGCGCTGCGCCGGATCGATGCGTTGGTGGCAAAGGCCCCGCAGTCGGAGTCGGCGACCCGAGCACTGGCGCTGCGTGAGGAGTTGCCGGTTCGCCAGAATTGGCGACCCGTCGGCGGCCAGTCGTGGAAGCTCGAAGCGCCGGGCACCTACGCCACGGGGGACGCGAAGGCGGCGGAGTCGTTCTTGCTCTGCGAGGACGAGTTCGGCGACTTCCAGTTGACGCTCGAATGGAAAAGCGTCGGCCCCGCGGCGCAGGGGGGAGTCTATTTCCGGTACGGCGGCGTCGGCCCGTTGCGCGACAACGCGTACAAAGTGCACCTGGCCAACGACGCGTCGTTGCGTGCCAACCCCGACAAGTACGCCACCGGAGCGCTCCTGGGAAGCGTGGCGCCGCTGGTCAACGCCGTGAAGGCCGAGGGGGAATGGAACACCCTCGAAGTCCGCGTCGTCGACAGCAAACTGTCCGTGAAGATCAACGGGACCGTCGCCCAGAAAGACACGCCGCTGGAAAAAGTGAAGCTTCCGGTGCGCGGAAAGGTCCTCGTGGACGGCGAGTTTCCGGGGATGACCTACCGCAAAGTGCTCTGTTTTGAACTCCCCAAAGGAAAGTGACACGAGGTCGGCGGCGGTGCGTTGGGTGCGAACCCGGGATTGTGATCGTCGAAGTGGACAAACGCGACTCCCTCTCCCCCGCTGGCGATTGTCCCATCAAGATGAGTAATCACTGCGGGGGAGAGGGGTGGGGTGAGGGGGACGCGATTCGCTCACACCCCCTCATCCGCCCTTTGGGCACCCTCTCCCCCACAATGAAGTTTTGTCACGTTTTTTCGTACCGATTGTGGGGGAGAAGGATCGCGGTCTCAGGCGAACTGGATTCCGTACACGTTTCGGCCATGACGACTTTCAGGTGCGGCTGCAAGCCTGTTTCCCACCCCGGTTACTTCCCGGTGTTCGCAATTCGAGCCGCACCGCGATGGCCGCATTCTCTCCCAGCGACCCCACCAAAAAATGACGCGTCGCGCAATCCCCATTCTTCGGCACGCGTGACAACCCGGGGCTCCATGAGTTTCCACGGTACAACGTCTCTCCAACTCAGTCAGCACCACACATGCCTCGATCCGTCTGTCCGCTGGACTGCCCCGACACCTGCTCGATGACCGCGACCGTGCAGGACGGACGGGTGGTCTCCGTGGCGGGTGATCGCACGCACGATTTCACGCGCGGGTTCCTCTGCCACAAGGTGGCACGCTATCCGGAACGGACGCATCATTCGGACCGTTTGCTCCACCCGCTCCGCCGCGTCGGCGCGAAGGGCGAAGGCCGCTTCGAGCGCGTCTCCTGGGACGCCGCCCTCGACGAAATCACCGCCCGCTTGCGCTCGATCGCCGCGGGACCTGACGGTCCCCAGGCGGTGCTGCCCTACAGCTACGCTGGCACGATGGGTCGCATCCAGGGTTCGAGCATCGATCGCCGCTTCTTCCACCGCCTCGGCGCGTCGCTCCTCGACCGCACCATCTGCGCCACGGCTGGCGTTGCAGGGTACACGGCCACGATCGGCGCGCGGATCGGCATGGCTCCCGAAGGCTTTTCCGAAAGCCGCTACATCATCAATTGGGGCTCGAACACGGCGGTCACGAACTCGCACTTGTGGGTGCGCATGGTCGAGGCCCGCAAGGCCGGTGCGAAGATCGTGACGATCGACCCCTACGCCTGTCGCACGGCCGAACGATCCGACTGGCATTTGCGACCCAAGGTCGGCTCCGACGCAGCCCTCGCCTTGGGGCTGATGCATGTCATTTTCCGGGACGGACTGGAGGACCGGGAGTACCTCGCGCGCGCTGTGCTGGGGGAAGCCGAACTGCGCGAACGTGTCGCCAATGAGTACGGACTCGACCGCGTGGCGAAGCTCACCGGCCTGCCTCCCGCCGACATTGAACGGCTGGCATGGGAATACGCCCGCACATCTCCGCAAGCGATCCGCATCAACTACGGCCTCCAGCGTCACCGGGGGGGCGGCATGGCGGTGCGCACTATCGCCTGTCTCCCCGCGGTGGTGGGGGCGTGGCGGCATTTCGCCGGGGGCGTTTTACTGTCGACAAGCGGCATGTTTCCCCTGAACCAGGCGGCGCTCGAGCGCCCCGACCTGATCCCACCGGGCACCCGGACTATCAACATGACCAGCCTCGCCGAAGCGTTGCACGGCGAACTGCCCGGCCCGCCGGTCAACGCGCTGATCGTCTACAACGCCAACCCGGCGGCGGTCTGTCCCGACCAATCGCGGGTGCTGTCGGGGCTGCGACGCGACGACCTGTTCACCGTCGTTCTCGAGCATTTTCAGACCGACACCGCCGACCATGCCGATTTTGTCCTCCCCGCGACGACGCAGTTCGAGCATTTTGACCTGCACACGGCCTACGGACACCATTACGTGCAACTCAACGAACCGGTGATCCCCCCGCTCGGGGAGTCGCGTCCCAATTCAGCGATCTTTCGCGAACTGGGGCTTCGCATGGGGTTCGAGCCGGAATTGTTCGCCCCCTCGGACTGCGACCTGGCGCGCGAAGCCTTGTGGGAACGAGCGACACACCGTCCCCCGGAACTGGAAGGGATCACTGTCGACACTTTGGAGCGCGAAGGTCCGCAACGTCTGCGGATCCCCGCGCGTCACACCCCCTTCGCCGAGGGCCGCTTCCCCACCCCCAGCGGACGTTGCGAGTTCCTGTGCGAACGTTTGGCGGCGGACGGCTTGGACCCGCTCGCGACCTACATCCCCCCCGCGGAGAGCGAGGACTCCGCTCCCGAATTGGCCGCGCGATTCCCGCTGCAGTTGCTTTCCCCGCCTTCGCCACACTTTCTGAACTCAACCTTTGTGAACATCGAATCACTGCGCGCCTCCGCAGGCGAGCCCGAGATCGACCTGCACCCCGACGACGCCGCCGCGCGATGTGTGACGGATGGGATGCTCGTCCATGTGTTCAACGACCGCGGAACATTCGAGGCGCGGGCGCGCGTGCGCGACACCGTTCGCCCCGGCGTGGCGATGGCCCCTGGCATCTGGTGGAACCGCTTCTCTCCCGGCGGACGAAGCGTCAACGCCACGACATCCAGCCGCCTCACCGACATGGGTGGCGGCGCGACGTTCTTCGACAACCTCGTCGAAGTCGCCCCGGCCAAGGACGAGTCGTAAGCCTCCCCGCAACGAGGTGCCCGGCAACCAGCGCGACTCGAACGCCAGCGGTGAGGAAGTTGTCACGCACCGCGGTTTCCGCGCGGCCCCCCCTCAACGCGATCTCACCCAGCTCGACACCATCATCAGTTCGTCAACCGCCATCTCTCCGAAGTCACGTCAAGAATCTTGCTTCCTTTGTATTTCTGATAGACGGCGTGCATCTGGTCGATGTTGTCGAAGTAGCCGACGATGTGGGCGGCGCTGAAGGACTCGCCGGCTTTCACCGGTCGCCCATGGACTTCTTCGATCATAATCAGGAAATCCCCCGGCCATTGGGCGCACCACGCTTCGTACACAACCGAGGGGTCGAGCGTCATACCCGCCAGCCACGGACCGTCCTCGCCCGTTTCCTTGTCGCGAATGTGATAGGCCCGGATGAAATGGTCCGGAGTCTTCCGAGCGTCCCGGCGGTAGTGGAACTTCGTATCCGGTGGAAACGGCTCTGAGAACTCTTTGGACGGGATGCGCAGACCTTCGGGTCCCCCCAGATAGCTGAGATACATCTCGCTGAAGGTGTCACCCTTCTTGTGGCGCACGCAGCCGGGGGTATCGTTCCGGAGGAACATCTCGTCCGAGTCGTTGACGCTGTCGATCTTGTCCATCAGGACGAAGAATCGTTCTCCCTTGGGAAACACGACCAGTTGCGTCCACTGCGATCCGGCTTTGCGACCTGGAGCCGCGAATTCGTACTTGTAGGTCGTGCGGACCGCGATGAAATCGGGGCCGCGAATGACCTCGGGGCGGACCGGTTTCATCCACGGGCAGAGTTGCGGGCCTTCGACCATCCGTTTGCGATGGGTGCTCCCGTGGAGGGCGATCGCATTCGCCTTTCTGGCCGGATCGGTCTCGTTCTCGTGCCACAAGTACCGCCCGATCCCCGGAGTGTTCTGCACGGCGAGAATCTGGTCGGCATAGGCTGCGTCGCTCCCCGCTTCCAACAGCCAGTCCACAACCATCAGGCCATCGCCCAACTCGCGGAACCCCGTGCGTTTGTCGAGGAACGAGCCTTTCTCGATCCCCGTCATCCACTGCTTGGGATTGTTTTTGGCGATGACCGCTTCCAGCAATTCGGTCTCGATTTTGATCGACCGCTCATCCTCGATGACGCGGCCCCACGACTCGGAACCAGCACGCTTCGCGGGCGTTTCCGCCGGCGATTGCGCCAACACGATCCCCCCGTGAACCACCGCGAAAAGACAAAACATCGCAGCCAGTTTCGTGGTGGAGATTCCACAATCGGGAATGGCTCTCACGGGATCTCTCCTGTTCGAAGCGGGCGGAGGGTCGGCGTTCGCAAGCGTGCCGCACGGGCAACGACAACCCTGACGCCGCTGACGGTAGTTTTGTGGCACGGGCCGGACAAGTGCGGCGGAAGCGGCGCATCGAGGTGGCGCAGCGGGAGGTCCGTCGTCCGAGGAGTCTCCCACGATTGCGGCGAGGTGAATCTGCCAGCGCAAGTTCGTCAAAGTCCGACGTTCGTTCTCGAGGCACAGGACCGACACCCACCGCGAACCTGTTGACCGCGCCGTGTGTCCGCGTCTAAACTATGCCCATGAACACGTCCCTCCTGCTCGTCGACCTGCTGCTGCCAACCGCTCCGCGCGGGAGGTCTTAGGCTGCGTCTGTCGAGTCGTTCCCGACCACAACGCCCCAAGGTCTCCCGACCTTGGGGTTTTTTCGTTTCCCCCTGCGTGATTTCCCCCGTCGCAACAGGCCCCACACATCCGCGCGATAACCGTAATACCGTCAACCGGTATTCGTGATCCGGTATTCGCATCTCGTCACTCCGTCTCCCCCTCCGGGTGCCCCATGTCCTCCCCCGACCATGTCGTCATTTTCGACACCACTCTCCGCGACGGGGAGCAATCCCCCGGCTGCAGCATGCACACCGCCGAGAAGCTGGAGGTGGCCGCGGCGCTGGTCGAACTCGGCGTCGACATCATCGAGGCCGGATTCCCCATCGCCTCCCCCGGCGACTTCGAGGCCGTCCGCGCCATCGCACGCGAATTCGGCGACCGCGCCCGCATTTGCGGCCTCGCCCGCAGCCGCGACGAGGACATCGACCGCGCGTGGGAAGCCCTCAAAGAGGCCAAGCACTCGCGCATCCACGTGTTCCTCGCCACCAGTTCGATCCACCGCCAGCACAAACTGCGCATGGAGAAAGGGGAGATCGTGCGCCGCGCCGTGGAGGCCGTGAAGCGGGCCAAGAGCTACGTCGAAGACGTGGAGTTCTCCCCGGAAGACGCCGCCCGCACCGAGCACGACTTCCTTGCCGAAGTCGTCGAGCGGGCCATCGAAGCGGGGGCCACCACCGTCAACATCCCCGACACCGTCGGCTACGCCACCCCGAAGCAGTACTTCGACGCCATCACCTACCTCCGCCAACACGTCTCCAACATCAACAAGGCGGTCATCAGCGTCCACTGCCACAACGATCTCGGCATGGCCGTCGCCAACAGCCTCGCGGGGGTGGAAGCGGGGGCGCGGCAGATCGAGTGCACCATCAACGGCCTCGGCGAGCGAGCGGGCAATGCCGCGCTCGAGGAAGTCGTCATGGCCCTCCGTACCCGGCAGGACTACTACAAGGTCTCGACCAACATCCGCACCCAGCGTTTGTGCTCGGTCAGCAAACTCGTCTCCGACACCACCGGCATGCTCGTACAGCGGAACAAGGCGATCGTCGGCCAGAACGCCTTCGCCCACGAAGCCGGCATCCACCAGCACGGCATGCTCCAGGAGCGGACCACCTACGAGATCATGCGCCCGGAGGACGTCGGCTTCACTGGCACCGCCCTCGTCCTCGGCAAACACAGCGGCCGCCACGCGTTCCGCGACCGCCTCGCCCAACTCGGCCACCAATTGGACGACACCCACTTCGAGCAGGCCTTCGCCGATTTCACCGCGCTCGCCGACAAGAAAAAGGACATCTACGACGCCGATATCGTGGCCCTTGTGGAGAAACGCCAGACCGAACCCGAAGACGACTGGAAGCTCGTCAGCCTGCACACCTCCGCCGGCACCGGCTCAATCCCCACCGCCACCATCGCGCTCCGCCACGGCAAGGACGAAGCCGTCAAGATCGACGCCGCCACCGGCGACGGCCCCATCGACGCCGCCTTCAACACCCTCGAACGGATCACCGGCGTCTCCGCCCGCCTGCAAAACTATCAGGTGCGCAGCCTCACGATGGGGAAGGAAGCGCAAGGGGAGGTCCTTGTGGAAATCGTCCACAACAACGTCATCCACCACGGCAAGGGAGTCAGCACCGACATCATTGAGGCAAGTGCCCTCGCCTACTTGAAAGCCCTCAACCGCGCCGCCCGCACGAGCCTCCCCGGCCCCCCCGTCAGCCCGAAGGAAGCCTGACCGACACACCCCCGCTCCGTTCGCCGTCGAGCTTGCTCGACGTGTCCCAGTTCCCGCGCCGCCCTGTCAGACGGTGGGACGCGGCCCCGCGCCGGGGTGCCACGGCTGGCTTGTCCAGCAGTGCGACCGACTTGCGACGATCACAACCCCCAATTTCCGTCGTGACAAAGCACGAGGCTGTGATTCTTTCAATTCGCCGTCGCATTCACTCCCGTAGCCCGACGCGTAAGCGAGGGAATCGGCGTGAATTGCAGTGAAATCGAGACCTGCGAGGAGCACGGAATCCCCCTTGCTCACACGTTCTAACGATGCGCTGTTCCTGACGCAGAGTCCCCGAGAACTCGAAGAACACCGGTTTCTGTGGTCTCACGCAGAGGATTTGCCTTTCTCCGCGTCTCTGCGCCTCTGCGTGAGGCTAAAACACCCGCCATTATCGAGATTTCGCCGATCTCCATCAGGTCCCTTGACCAGATGTGTCTCGGCCCCATGCCAAGCCTGCGAAATTCGCATTCGTTCGAGAACCTCCGACGGCCGCTCCTTGGGTTTCTCCGCACGCACCGAATACTCCGGGTTCGGGACATGCGGACCAAAAGCGTGTCGTCTTGATGAAACTTGGGCGCTTTGACTGGACCTTGCCGCATTGGTCGAGTCTGATGAATTGGCGTCGAGATAGCTCAACACAATGTCCGTGAGAGCCGTCCCGACGCTCGCTCCAGCGTGAATCCTTGCTGGAGGCATCGTCTGTCATCGCCAATCCCTTGCGGGAACTGCCCATGTCCGATCTGGACCAAGAGAAGTCCGATTGCGTTTCGTTTGAAACGGTCCGACAGAAGGAGTTCGACGCAATTCAAGCCCGCAGGGGGAACCCACCCGCGGGAAGCGACCCTGCTGGCGGTGCGCTGACCGACGACCTCTCCGGCCTCGCCCTCTCCGGCGGTGGCATCCGCTCCGCCGCCTTCTCGCTCGGTGTGCTGCAAGGGCTGGCCGAATTGGGCCTTTTGGGACGGTTCGACTACCTGTCGACCGTCTCCGGCGGCGGATACATCGGCGCTTGGTACTCGCGGTGGGTCCACGAACAAGGTCAAGACCACGTTATTGATGAGCTGAAAAAATCGGCGACGCGAGAATGGCAGGTCGAAGAACCTCCCGAGATCCGCCACATCCGCGACTACAGCAACTTCCTCACCCCGCAACCGGGCCTGTTCTCGACCGACGGCTGGACACTGGTCGCGATCTATCTGCGCAACCTCATCCTGAATCAGGCGGTGCTTCTCCTGGCGGTCATCGCCGTGCTCTGCTTGGTGTTGGCGACGGCGCAGTTGTTCACGTTGGTGCGGAATTTGGGTTTCGGCCACACATGGTCCGATCCGTCTAGTTATTGGCGAGTGCTCGTCCCGTTTGGCATCACCATCGCCGCCGGCGCTCGCGCCTGCCTGGTGACCATGCGCCGTTTGGCGGTCGAACAGCCATCCGGCAAACCCAATCCGGTGGCCAGGCAGGCCCCCGCGGGTGGCATTGGGTCGGAACCGTGGTTTTGGTACCTGCTGACAGCGGTGGGTGTGGCCGCGTGTTCGCTGCAAACCGCGTGGCACATAGGATTGTCTTCCCACCTGATGTTGCCCGTCGCCGGCGCGGTGATGGGGGGTTGGGTGGCGCTGGCTGCGTCGTTGCGAAAGCAGTGGCTGTTGACGATCGGGGCCGGGATTGCGGCGGGCGCGGTCTGCGGAATCGTCTGGGACTTTGGGGTGCACCAGTTGTTGGCTTGGTCCAGGCAGACGGAGACGATCACGTGGGTCACGCCTCCAAGTCCGCCCAATGCGACCCCCGAGTTGGTCCGGACTGTGCGCAATTCGACTTTCGTCGCGACCATGGCGACGTTCGGGCCGCCGACGGGATTGCTCTCCGTGGCGCTGTCGATGTTTCTGACGGTCGGTTTCGGCGGTCGGGGGTTCTCGGAGCACGATCGCGAGCGCTGGGCGCGGTTGTCATCGCAACTCTTGATCGCGGCACTTCTATGGGCCGCGATCGTTTTTCTGGTGCTGTTCGGACCGTATCTGTTGATGACCATGCTCACCATCAGCCTGTTGTACAGCGGGATCGCGGGAACGAGCGGGCTGTCGGTCGTGGGGGCGGGGCTGCGATTCGCCAGCGGTGGGCAAACCGGTCGTCCGGAGCAGGCCGGTTATCGCGATCTCGTAGCGCGGTTCGCGCCGCCCCTCTTCCTGTTGGGTCTGCTGGTGGTGGTTTCAACACCCGTCTACGTCATGTACGAAATCAATGCTTCGTTCAACGGAAGCGAAGGATACGGATTCCACAATCAGTGGCCGCACCTCTTGCACAACCTCGACAACCTGCGGTCCTGGGAGGGTGGGACGCCGACGGAGTGGACCCATTTGGGCGTGATGATGACCGTGCTCAGCGTCGCGGGTTTCGCGTGGTGGTTCGCGCAGTCGCTGGGACATCGTGTCGGCGTCAACCGCTTCTCGCTGCACGCCCTCTACGCGAACCGCATCACCCGCTGCTTCGTCGCCGCGGCGAGACACGACCGCCAGCCAAACCCCGAGACCGATTTCGACGACAAGGACGACATCCAACTCTCAAAGCTTGTCAGAACGACCACAGGCAACCCCGGTCCGGTCCACCTCGTCAACACCGCGCTCAACCGCCGCGGGCGCAACTCGGATCGTACGAGCGACGCCAGGCACTCCAACCGCTCGGCCTTGACCGAACGAAGGGCGGAATCGTTCGTGATGTCGCCGCTGTACTGCGGCAGCGAAGCGACTGGTTATCGAGAAACGGAAACTTTCAGCGGAGAACCGGACCTCGGAACGGCCGTCGCCGTCTCCGGTGCGGCCGTTTCTCCCAACATGGGATATCACTCCGACCCGCTCGTCCGCGTGATGTTGACCCTGTTCAACCTGCGTCTGGGAGCGTGGTTCAAAACACCCCGCGTAGCCGAGAAACGCAACGACGAACACCGTCATTGGTCCTACAACCCCGCCGCCGCCTCCAAACTCCTTTGGCGGGAACTCTTCGGCCGTGTCGAAACCGTCGAAGACGAAATCTACCTCTCCGACGGCGGTCACTTCGAGAACTCCGGCGTCTACGAACTGCTTCGCCGCCGCTGCCGGTTCATCGTCGCGGTCGATGCCGGGGCCGATCCGCAATTCCAGGAAAACATCGGACGCCTCGTCCGCCTGGCACGCATCGATTTCGGGGTCGAGATCGAACTCGATCCAACCATCGTCACCCCCGACGCACAGAATCGCACGAACACCCACATGCTGGTAGGACGGATTCATTACGACGGCGTTCAGGCGACGCGCGCGCGACGTAACCCGACATTCGACCCGCAGGCCAAAACCGGTGGCGGACCCGCACAAGGCGTGATCGTCTGGTTCAAGAACGCCCTCACCGGAGACGAATCCGGCGACGTGAAGCACTACGCCGCCACGCATCCGGCCTTTCCCTACGAGTCGACCACTGATCAGTTCTTCTCCGAATCGCAGTTCGAGTCCTACCGCGCCCTCGGCCTGCACACCATCCGCGCGACGTTGGGACGGATTCCGGAGATGGAGCATCCCGTCGCGACGGCGAAACCACTATCGGAAGCGATCCAACTTGAGGTGACGGCGGCAAGAACGAAGTTCTGGTTCGAAACGAAGCCTTTGCAAGAAGTCTTCGCGACCATCCACAACAACTGGCTCCGCCTTCCGCACGGCGCGGTCAAGATTTACGTCGAAGGCAACGGCGAGTACGCGCGCATCCTCGAACAATTGCGGCAGGAGCCGCTCCTCGCCCGTCTGTACGAGCAAGTTTACGGCGCGGCTGCCGCCCCCCTCCCCGAACCCCCGCCCGAGCAAGCCCCGCCGGAGCAAGTCCTCCTCCGCTCCGAGGAAACGGCCATCGGTCAGATGTTCGCCCTCCTCGAAGGCGTCTGGATGGCGCTGGAGCTGGATCAGAACGAACACCACCCCATCTACAGCGGCTGGATGCAACTGTTCGACCACTGGCTCTCGGCCGACCGCGTCCAACGGTTCTGGGCGATCGGACCGCACAAAGGGTCGAAGCCGAGGATGCAGGCGGAGTTCAGCCAGGCGTTCCGCAACTTCGTCGAGCGACGTCACGCCTCGCGGACGTAGCGCGTAGAAGCCGTTTCCAAACCCGGTTGCCGGCACGAGAACCTCGACAGAGGTCAACGCGGATCTGCCCGGCAGAGGATTTTGAAACCACTTCCAGGAGTCGCGTCCAAAACGGATTCTTGATATTCCTCGCGGGGTGGGTTGCGCCTCCACGGACCACATCCAACCCCCCCCCCAAGGACGCGACTCCCCATGCGTGCTCCCGCCACCGCCGTCATCGGCCTCCTCCTGCTCCTGTGCGGCGCGACCCCCTCCCCCGCCGACGACGGCTTCTCGTTCCGCGTCGAGTCCAACCTCCGCGCCGCCGCCGCCAAGGTCGACATCACCCCTCCGCCCGACACCCCCGTCGTCGGTCATGTGCGACCCGTCAGCGGCGTGCGCGACCCCATCCGCGCGGGAGTGCTGCTCCTGGCCAACGAGCAGACCCGCGCCGCCATCATCACCCTCGATCTCATCAGCTCCCCCGCCCCCCTCGTCGAAGCGCTCCGCGACGGCTGCTCGGAAGCGGCCGACATCCCGCGCGAAAACATCCTCGTCGCCACCTCGCACAATCATTCTGGACCGGGCTGGTCGGCGGAGAACGCCTGGAGCCAACAGGCCGTCGCCAAGATCTCCGCCGCCGCGGGCAAGGCCGCGAAGGAGTTGCGCCCCGCCTCCCTCGGTTACGGCGAAGACCGCATCGACTTCAACATCAACCGGCGGAAGGTCATCAATGGCCGCGCCGTGGTCCGCCTCAACCCCGACGGGCCGTGCGACCACCGCGTCAAGGTGCTCCGGCTCGACGATGGCCGCTCGCTGGAACCGCTGGCCGTGCTCATGCACGCCGTCTGCCATCCGTGCGTCTTCACGTGGGGCGACCGCCTGACCCCCCCGTATCCGGCGGGCTTCCCCCGCATCAGCGCGGACTTCCCCGGCGAGGCGCAAACCTTCGTCGAAGCCGCCTGTTCGGGACGCACATCCTGCCTGTTCCTGCAAGGCTGCGCGGGAGACATCCGCCCCAACCTGCCGGGCGTCCCCTATCGCTGCGGCGACGAGGCCGACATCAAGTGGACGGGCCGCGGCCTGGGCTGCGCGACGGTGCGGTCGATGGACCGCGCCGTCATCCGCGAGGAGCTGGCCAAGCGGAAATCGGTCTACCCGCTCAAGTGCGCCTCGAGCGTGATCGACCTCCCCGGCAAAACTGAGACGCTCAAATGCGAATTGCAGGCGCTGCGAATCGGCGACTACCTGCTGCTCACCATCCCCGGCGAACCGATGGTCGAGTACGGCCTCCAGATCGACAAGCTCATCGCCGACCGCGCCACGCCGATCGTCATCGGCTACGCCAACGGGGACCTGGGCTACATCTGCACCGCCGAATCGCACCAGTACGGCGGCTACGAACCGAACCAGTCGAAACTGAAACCCGAAGCCGAACCCCTGATCCTCGAAGAACTCGGCCGCCTCGCCGACAAAGTCCTCGCCGACGTCTTCGAGTCCTTCAAACCGACCAAGGGGAAGTGAGGGCCACATCCCTCGCACGCCCCCGGACTCGCGTGAAACCGTCCCCCCTGTGTCGTGCATCACTCCGAACGCTCAGAGCTGCGTCTTGCACACCCGCGCCACCTCTACAGCGAGGCATTGACGGTGCATGGAGTCACGTCGAGACTCTAAAGAGGATGCGTTTGCGTCGTCGGCTGAGCACGCGTTATTGTCGTACCTTCGAATTGTCTCAACCAGTCCGGTCGTGACCAGCGCACCACCATCCACCGGCTGACGAACGCCACTTTTTCTTCGATAGATTCCGCGATCCATTCCGATGAACCCACTTCACATCCGCCAGTATCACGTATTCCTCGCTTCGCCCGGCGATGTCGGAGTCGAGCGGAGCGCCGTACGCCGGTTCTTCGATGACTACAACCGCCATACGGCCCATCTCTGGAACGCCCGATTTGAGGTAGTGGACTGGGAGAACTACGCAACCATCGGGGTTGGTCGGCCCCAGGAGTTGATCACCCGGCAGACACTGGAAAAGTACCGGGACTCGCTCGCGTTGGTCATCGGCATCATGGGCCAGCGATTCGGCTCGCCGACCGGCAAGGCGGAGTCGGGAACGGAAGAAGAGTTCCACTGGGCCATAGAGAGTCACATCGCCTCGGGCTTCCCGGAGATCAAATGGTTCTTCCGAAAAGTGGACAAGCTGGAATTGCCTGCCGATCCGGACGAAGCGGATGCGGCACTCGACCAATGGAAGAAGGTGAGAGGCTTCCGCAAACGGATGCAGGACCTCAACAACCCGGTCTTCTACGCGGAGTATCCGCATGCCGCCGCATTTACGGAAATCCTCACGCGCGACCTTAACCTGTGGCTCAACGATCCTTTGCGCCCGTGGGCTGCGGAGCTTGCGTCCCGCACCGCCGTTGCCGGTGCTTCGGTCGCGCTCCCCGTCGAGTTCGACGCGGAGCGTTACGGGACCGCGCTGCTCAAGCGGTTCGACAAGCTCAACTTCGAGATGCTCGACACAACCGGCTTGTACTACCAGAACATCCGGCTGTGGAGCGTCTTTGTCCCGCAATCGGTCCGGGAATGCCATCAGTACAACCCGAGGCTGCTCGAAATCCCCAAGGAACACCAAAAGCGGCTGTTGGACGCCGGCGAGATCACCGCCAAAGAACTCGAGGAGGCCGAGCAGCAAGAGGACCGTCAGCGGCAGAACTACTTCCGCCAACCACTCCGCCCGGCACTGGAGATTGTGGACGAAGCCCTGCGTGCCTCGGTGGCGGGAGCGGGCCGGAGACTGGTCATCCTGGGCGATCCCGGTTCCGGCAAGTCGTCGCTGATCCGCTATCTGGCCCTCCGCTGGGCCGGCGTCACCGAATCAGCGGTTCGGGACGCGCAGCCAATTCCCATGGTGATCGATTTGGGCGCCTATGCCCGCTGGGAGTGCGCGGGCCAGAAGAATTTCGTCCGCTTTCTGGAAGAGGCCTCTGGCTGGCACGATTGGCCCCGTGGCCTGCTCGCCCGGTTACTCGAACAACCCCGGCGTGTCGTGCTGCTCCTGGACGGTCTCGACGAGGTGTTCGAGGCGGCGAGACGAGAATTGGTCGTCAACGACATCGTGCGGTTCAGCAATCTGCACCCCGGCGTATCGATGGTCGTCACCTCGCGCGTCGTCGGTTATCAGGCGCAGCGGCTGCGCGACGCTGAGTTCAGCCATTTCATGTTGCAGGACCTCGAAGCCACACAAATCACGGAATTCGTCGAGCGTTGGCACGCCGTGACCATCGACGACCCGGCGCTGGCCGCGCCGAAGCGGGACCGGTTGCAGAAGGCGATCCGCGAGTCCCGGTCGATCGCTCTGTTGGCCGGCAATCCGCTGCTCCTCACGATGATGGCGATCCTGAACCGCAACCAGGAACTGCCACGGGACCGGGCCGATTTGTACGCCCAGGCGTCGCGGGTGTTATTGCACCAGTGGGACACAGAGCGCGCTCTGTCGGGCTTTCCGGGCATGAGTACCGAGATCGGCCTGCGGGAGAAGACCGACATCCTCCGCCGCATCGCCGCGCACATGCAAGCCGCTCCCGGCGGACTCAAGGGGAATCTGATCGATGGCGTGACGCTTGAGGGGCTGATCGAAGACTACCTGCGAGACGAACTCCACGTCGACCAGGCCCGCGCCGCAGCCAGAGCGGTTGTCGATCAATTGCGGCAAAGAAACTTCATTCTCTGCTTCGTCGGTGCCGACAGCTACGCTTTTGTCCACCGCACGTTCCTCGAGTACTTCTGCGCCGCCGATTTCGTGCACCAGTTCAACATCGCAAGAACGCTGAACAACGATGGCCTGATCGCCTTGTTCGACCAGCACTGCCGCGAGGATGAATGGCGCGAGGTACTGCGGCTCATCTGCGGGCAAATCGACGACCCGTTCATCGGCCAAGTCGTAACGCACTTGGCGAAGCACGCCGATTTGGAACATTGGGACGGCAAGGCCACATTGCCTGAACTCCCATTGGCGATCTGGTGTTTGGGCGAAGCCCGGAACCCCAGTCGGATCGAAGAGGCGGGGGCCAGCCTGCTCGAGACTGTCACCAATTGCTTCTTGATGGGAGAACGACCGCAGGAACCCTTCATCCTGGATCTCATCAGCGCGGCGCGGGAGATCGGATCACGTTGGCCAGGCAAAACGGTGTTTGAGTTTTCTGGACAGTGTCCAGAATCGGTTGAGTTTTTCCACCACTGGCGGTGGCCGCATTTGCTGAGTGCCGTTTTCGAGCAGCGTTCCTGGATCGAGCAGTTGTCTGAGTGTCATAAACCGGTTGTCCGTCGAGGGGCGATTGAGGTGTTGGCGGAGAAGTGGCCGGACCAGACCGCCCGCGAACTCCTCACCCAGCGCGCCGTACAGGATGACAACTTCAGTCCTCGCGGCGTCGCGCTGCGGGCGTTGGCGGAGACGTGGCCGGACCAGACCACCCGCGAACTCCTCACCCAACGCGCCGTACAGGATGACAACTACTATACTCGCGGCGTCGCTCTTGAGTTGTTAGCGCAAAAATGGCCGGACCAGACCACCCGCGAACTCCTCACCCAACGCGCCGTACAGGATGACCACTTCGATCCTCGCAGCGCCGCACTGCGGGCGTTGGCGGAGAAGTGGCCGGACCAGACCACCCGCGAACTCCTCACCCAACGCGCCGTACAGGATGACAACAACGATCCGCGCGGCGTCGCGCTGCAGGCGTTGGCGGATAAATGGCCGGACCAGACCACCCGCGAATTCCTCACCCAACGCGCCCTACAGGATGACCGAAGCGATACTCGCGGCGTCGCGCTGGAGTTGTTAGCGGGAAAATGGCCGGACCAGACCACCCGCGAACTCCTCACCCAACGCGCCCTACAGGATGACCGAAGCGATACTCGCAGCGTCGCGCTGCGGGTGTTGGCGGAGAAGTGGCCGGACCAGACCACCCGCGACCTCCTCACCCAACGCGCTGTTCACGATTCACACCCCGCAGCGCGTGGCATGTCCGCGTTCCTGATAGATAAGTCACACTCCCGATTCAGCCGCATCCTTCTAACACGCGACCTTGACGGAATAGGTCCGTATCTCGATCCCCTGGAACCGGTCACACGCGCGCACATCGAGAAGGCCGCAAAAAAGGCGGGTGTCGTGCCCTCGGACATCGACGCCCAGGTCGCCTCGCTCTCGACTCACTTGGGTTGGGACATCACGGTCGGAGCGAAGCCGCCTTCCCCTCAACAGGCGACTCAATCCAAACCTCGCCGCAAACCGTCTCGATAATCCGGTCTCTTCGCGAAAGCAGGCCCGGCGCCGGTTGACCCACACGCGGGTTTGATCGTCTGGGTTACGGAACACCGGCGGAACCAAAGTTCGGAGTCACACCTTCGACGACGAGGTTCGTCCGATCGGTTCATCGGTCGGTGTGCCCCCCATCGAGCAGTATCCGCGACAGTTCAGAGACCCCCAAGACATCCCCTCGTTGCGCGCCGACTTGCGCCCGATTTCGCGACATGCAATTCCGGGGTGTCGGCCACTCCTCGTCCGCGCCGCGCGCACCCCAAAACGCGATTTTCACCCCCGCGCGAAAAAATCATCCTCGAATTTCCCACGTTCCCATTTTTGGGAATGTGGGATCTGCGCACGCGAGGTCTGCAAAACACCCCCGGAAACACACGTCGCATTCCGACCGCGCGCATCGCATTCCACGCGGGAAAACACGGTCCATGTGGGTGCGCACCGTCGCACACGCCTCGCGCCACACCCCCGAAAAACGGGCCGATTTTCAAAAGCGACCCGTCCCGCAATGCCATTGCAACACGCGCGCAACAAACCCGCGTCTGTTGAAGGGACCGCACTCAACAAGATCACCCGCAGGCGCACACCATGCCGAGGCCACCTCCGTCAACCCACCTTCTCGAACGGCCCCACGACCGAACCATCCGGCAGCGACGCCCCGTTCGCCACCACCGCGTGCGGGCCGATCCGGCAGTTCGCTCCGATCCGCACCGGCCCCGACAGCACCGTGAACGGGTGAATCACCGTGTCCGGCCCGATCGCCGCACGCGTGTCGATATCGGTCTGCAGCGGCTCGACGATCGTCACCCCCTCCGACATCAGCCGCTCGCACACAGCCTGCTGCATCGCCCGCCGAACTTCGACGAGTTGCGCCCGCGTGTTGACCCCCAGCGCTTCGACAATGTCCAGCTTTTCCGCAGCCACCACGGTGTCACCGCGGCTCTTGAGGATGCCGCAACAGTCGGTCAGATACAGCTCTCCCTGTTTGTTGTTGGGCCGAATCTCGCGCAACGCCGAAAACAGCGCGCGACAGTCGAACACGTAGCACCCGACGTTGATCTCCGTGATGGCCGCTTCCTCGGCCGTCGCATCCTTCTGCTCAACAATCCGCAGGAATTCGCCAGTGGCGGGATCGCGCACAATGCGCCCCAACCCGAAATTGTTCTCCGTTCTCGCCGTCCCCACGACGCACGCGGCACGCCGCGCGTGGAACTCGTCAAGCAGCGCGCGGAACGACGACGGCCGCATGAGCGGCGCGTCGCCGGTCAGGATCAACACCGGCCCGTCATGATCCGCCAGGTTGTCGGCGCACATCATGACGGCGTGGCCCGTCCCCTTCTGTTCCGCCTGCAAGGCGAACTCCACGTCCGGCTGAGAGGCAAGCGCCCCCTTCACCGATTCCGCCGCGTGCCCGACGATCACCACCTGCCGCCCGATCCCCGCCGCGCGGGCAGCGTCGAGCACATAGTCGATCATCGGCCTGCCGCACACTTCGTGCAGGACCTTCGGCAGTGCCGATTTCATGCGGGTGCTTTTCCCCGCGGCCAAAACAATCGCAACCGGAGCGCCGGCGGACATGTTGAAGAATCCTTTCCTCGAAACTGCGGGAAACCGTTCCCCTGAAACTCACTCCGACTTGTTGGGGGGGGCGATGCGGACCTGCAACGCACCGAGCATGCGGGTGATGGCCCGTTCCTTGCGATTGATGAACAGCACGTTCTCGAGCACGATCGCGCGGGATTCCCCTTGCGGGTGCAGGATCATGCGACCCGAACCGAGCAGCAGGTACTCGAACACGTCGGTGATTTCCTTGTCGATCTTCATGTTCGGGGCGGAGTACCGCTTCAGGTCGCTCATCACGCCGTGGTGGTGAAGCAGTTCGTTGGGAGTCACCTCCCAGTAGTCGAAACGCAGGTTCAACCACGTGAATCCGTACAGCACCAGCAGGATCGCGCAGAATGTGAAGTAAAACGTCGGATTCGCGGTCGGTTTGAAATGCTTCAGGATGCCCGACAGGAACGGCAGGATCTGGTCATTGAATTTGAACAGCAGCAACGCCCCCAGCACGATCGTCACGATTCCGAAGACCAGAGTGAGCGAGGTTGTGCGTGGAAAGTCGAACGTGAACACCACGAGGTTCAGCCCGAACACCGCCAGGAAGATCGTGGCCATCAGTTCGTGGTCGCCGCCGAAGATCGATCCGTAAATCGCGGCGATCAGCGCGACGACGAAGGCCGGATAAAGGAACACGATTTTCGGCGAACCAACCAAATAGATTTTCTGAGGGAGTCCGGATTCGACGATCTCGGACGTGGTGGGTGAAGACATCGATGCGGACTCCCGATGAGGATACTGCGGCGCGGACAAAATCCGCGCGGGTGCGGAACGAGTGGAATCGACGGAACGGGATGCGGAGCGGTTTGCCGTATCGTCGCGGGACGAATCCGACCTACAATTTCCACCCGGATCGTCGTCCGCACGACGGCCACGGATGATACGCCCCGACGCGCGGCTCCCGCCAGCGGTCTTTCGGGGACCGGCGGCGACGGAGTCGTCGTGGCCCGAGGTCGTTCGTCGGCGCGGCGTCGATCTTGAATCTCGAGTCACCGAACCTTTCCGCCTGGCGAACAAGGACGTTCACCGGATGCCCCGCGCGCCGCATTTCGTCATGACACCCCGCGTCCATCTGGTGTTGGGGGTGGACCCCGGCCTGCAACGGACGGGGTACGCCCTGCTCGAACGGACGCCGCGCGGCCCGCGGCTGCGCGAGGGGGGGCTGATTCGGAGCACGCCCAAGATGTCGCTCGCCTATCGCGTCCGCGAAATCGCCGACGGACTCGGCGAGGTGTTCGACCAGTTCCAACCGGGCACGCTGGCGATCGAGCAGGTGTTTTCGCACGCGCGGCATCCGAAGACGGCGCTGCTCATGGCGCACGCGCGGGGAGTGATTCTGCTGGCGGCGGCGGCGCGGGACGTGCCGGTCGTCCACTACACTCCGCGACAGATCAAGAAACTGCTCACCGGCAGCGGCGCGGCTGGCAAGGAACAGGTGCAGCGGGCGATCTCGCACGAGTTGGGACTCGACCGGTTGCTGGAACCGAACGACGTGGCGGACGCGTTCGCGGTGGCGCTGTGCCATTACTACAGCACCCGGTTGATCGACGATTCCAAAACCGCCGCGCGGGTGGACGCCGTGGATGATCGCGCGGAGGGGGATGGAGCGGACCCGCTCGACGAGATCGATGACTGACCATCACCTTGAGTGTCTTCGCATCACACGCCATTTGCACTGAAACCCCCACAGCATGATCACGCGCATCACCGGTCGACTCGTGGAACTTCAGGCTCAGGCGGCGATCGTCGCCGCGGGGCCGTTCGAGTACGAAGTGCTCATCCCGGAATTCGTGCGGCGACAGTTGCAGGGATCGCTGGGGGAGGAGATCAGCCTCAAGACGGTCGAGTATCTGGAAGGGAACGCGGCGCAAGGGGGGAAGCTGGTCCCGCGGATGATCGGCTTCATGAGCGACGCGGAGCGGGAGTTCTTCGATGCGATCTGCTCGGTCGACGGGGTGGGTGTCAAGAAAGCGCTGCGGGCGATGGTTCGGCCGGTGCGCGATGTGGCGACAGCGATCGAAGAGCAGGATGTCAAAGAGCTGAGCACGTTGCCGGGAATCGGCGCGGCAATGGCGGAGCGGATCGTCGCCAAACTGCGCCGCAAGATGGCGAAGTTCGCGCTGCTCATCCAGCGCGACTTGCCGCCCGAACAGCGGGACCAGGCGGACTTGTTCCAAACATCGTACGAAGCGCTGGTGGCGCTGGGACACTCCGCACCGGAGGCGCGCGATCTGGTCGAGCGGGTGGCGGCGACGAAGAAGAAGTTCAAGGAGGTCGACGACGTGCTGATGGCGATCTACGACCTGCGGAAGTGAGTTCGCAAGCGAGCGCGATAGCGCGTACGTGGCGAGGTTGAACTCGACGGCGCGTTGCGAGGCCATCCTTTTGAATCCTCGACGGCTCGAAACCTCGGCGGTTTCAGGAGTTCAAACGCGGAAGGCGCGGCGTCTTGTCGCTTCGCGACCCGGCCACGAGGTGGCCGGGCCACCCGCTGGTGATGTCAACCTACGCGGGTTCACGCTCGGCGGAGATTTTACGATTTCCGCTACGGCACTTGGAGATTTCTCGCGCGGTCGTGCGGATGCTACGCTGGGGACCTGTCGAGGGAGTTGTTGCTCGCCGCCCGTTGCGGGCGGATGTCTTGTGAGTTGGTTCCGTGCCCGCGATCAATCCCCGTGCCCGTCGAGAAAAGCTCATCTCTGCCGCGCAGGGCTACCTGGAGTTCGACCTTGCCGAGAGGGCGCTGGAAGCCCTGGACGCGATCGTTGATCCCGAAGAAGCGAAGTTCATGGTGCTATCCCTGCGCGGACAGGCGCTGCGGATGCTCGACCGGTACGAGGAGGCGCTGGTCCCCCTCGAGGCGGCGTCGGCCATCAATCCCAAGAACATCGACACGCTGCTCGCGCGGGCGTGGTGCTACAAGCGCACCGACCGGCTGTCGCGCGCGATCGAGGTGATGGACGAGGCGTGCCGCATTTCGCCGAAGACGGGGGTGCTCTTGTACAACCTCGCCTGTTATTGGGCGTTGGCGGGACAGAAATCGCAGGCGCTGTCGTGGCTGGGCCGAGCGATCCGGCTGGACCGGAGCCTGCTGAAACTGGTCGACGAAGAGCACGACTTCGACCTGCTGCGGCATGACGCGGAGTTCCAGCGGCTGTTGACGCTGGCCGCGAAGCCCGAGCGGGAGTGAGGGGCGGTCGATATCTGCTGTCCCATACCGGCTACGAGTTGTCGTTGTTGATGTGCCTCTTGGAGAGAACGATGCTCTCGACGCTGCGTTTTTTCCGAAAGGGAGAGCGGAAGGCGCGGCTTCTTGTCGCTACGCGACCCAGCCACAAGGTGGCTGGGCCACCCGCCGAAATTGGAGAATTCGCCGAACAAAGGCGAGGCTGCTTCCAATGAGACTCAGACGGGCCATCAGTCCTCGCTCCAAAAGACCTCCCCGGTCAAGCTCCCGCCCGCGGTTGTGACCCACACCCGCGATCCGTTGCGGTCGTACCCGCGCCGCAGATACGCCAGCGCCACCGGCACGTCTTCCGTGAACGACAGCGTGGCCGATGTCACGCGCCCCGCCGGTTTGTCGGTCGCCCCTTCCGCGAACACCGGCGTCCCCGCCTCCGGCACCGGCCCCGCCACGAAGCGGATCCCGCACAACTGCTGGTTGACGTGCCCCAAGGCGTCGATCCGCGCGACCGTCTCCTGGCCGAGGTAACACCCCTTGGAGAACGAGATCGCTTGCCGGGTCCGCCGTGCCTCCTGAGCCAGGTTGGCGTCGGTGATGTCCCGCCCGTACCACGGGAAACACGCTTCGATGCGCAGCGCCTCGAACGCGGCCATCCCCGCCGGATGCAACCCGGCCGCCGCCAGCCGGTCTCCCCACACCCCCATCCGCTGCCGCGGCACTCCCAACACGAACCCCGGTTGACCCAGCCACGCCACCCGCGCCACGCGCACCCCTTCTCCCGCGTCGTCCTTCACCACGCAATGATTCATTTCCCCCAACGACGCCGCCGCCAAACCCGCCGCGGTCAAACGTTCCGCCGCCTCCGGTCCCGCCGCGAACAGCGTCCCCGTCTCGGCGGTCCGGTCGACGAACTCCACGTCCTCCGTGATGCGATACTTGTCGAAGTGTTTCAGGAGCGGTCCGACACGCTCCGCTGTCACGCACAGCCCCAAGGACTCGTTCCCCGCCCAGACGTGCGCGTGCGCGAACACCTTCCCTTGCACCGTCGTGATGAACGCCTCGGCCCCGCGCCCCGCCACCAAACCCCGGATGTCCTGCGTGCAGAAGTTGTGCAGGAACTTCGCCCGGTCCGCTCCGGTCAGTTCGAGCCAGCCGAGGGCCGGGAGGTCCACCACGATCGATTCGGTCTGTCCCCAAGCGTACTCCGCGTGCGGATTTCCGAACGACTCGACGACTCCGGAGCCGTTCCGGACCGCTCCTTGCCGCGCCAACCACCCTTCTCGTTCCAAGTCCGCCGACATTCGCCCCCCCGCTCGTCCAGATTCAATCCGCTTCCCGCTTCAACTCGTCCTCGCGGCGCGGCTCGTAGCCGCCGCAACGCACCACCGGCAATCGGGGATATTTTGCGTACGCACGATCCTCCGTCGCCCGACCACACAGAAAGAACGTCGACCCCTTGGGCGTCGCCACCTGGCGCGCGTGGGCACAGTCCCAACACAGTCCCACCCGCTCGCGCTCCACCCGCGTGAACCTCCTTTGCCTTTTCCTTTTTCCCTTTGCCTTCCCACCTGGGGGTCACGCCAGAATCGGCTTCAACACATCCCCGTACACGTCCGTCAGCCGGAAGTCCCGTCCTCCGAACCGGTACGTCAGTTTTGTGTGATCGATCCCCAGCAGGTGCAGCGCCGTCGCGTGCAGGTCATGCACCGTGCAGACGTTCTCGACGGCGTAGTACCCGTACTCGTCGGTGGCTCCGTAGGTGGTCCCCCCGCGAATCCCCCCCCCGGCCAGCCACATGCTGAAGCCGAACGGGTTGTGGTCGCGACCGTCGCCACCCTGAGCCATCGGCGTACGACCGAACTCGCCCCCCCAGACGATCAGCGTTTCGTCGAGCAAGCCCCGCCCTTCGAGGTCGGCGAGCAAACCGGCGATCGGCTTGTCGGTCGCGAGGGCATTGTCGGAATGCCCCTTGGTCAGGTTGCCGTGCTGGTCCCAACGGTCGTGACCAAGGTTTTGACAGAGGACTTCGACAAACCGCACCCCCTGCTCGACCAACCGCCGCGCGATCAGGCACTGCCGTCCGAACACCGCCGTCTTGGGGTCGTCGAGTCCGTACAGCGCTTGCGTGGCCGCCGACTCCGTCGACACATTGGCCAGATCGGGGACGGACGTCTGCATGCGGAACGCGAGTTCATAGTTGGCGATCGCCGATTCCACCGCCGAATCGTGGCCAAAGCGTTGAATGGCTTCGCCGTCGAGTTTGGCCAGGAGCCGCAGCTTCTTGCGCTGGGCGTCGACGGTCTTGTCCCCCGGTCGAATGTCGGCGACGGGGTCCCCTTCCCCTCGGAAGAGCGAGCCTTGGTACGAGGCTGGCAGGAACCCGCTGGTGAAGCAGTCCATCCCGCCCGGGGGGATCATGCCGCTGTTGAGCACCACGAACCCCGGCAGGTTGCGGCTTTCGCTCCCCAGGCCGTACGTCGCCCACGCCCCCCAACTGGGGCGTCCCTGAATGCCGATTCCCGAGTGGAAGAAATAGTTGGCGTTCGTGTGCTCCGAAAAATCGGACGTCATGCTGCGGATCACCGCCAGCTTGTCGGCATGTTTGGCGATATTCGGGAACAACTCGCTGATAGGCAGGCCGCTCTGACCGTGGTTGTGAAACTTCCACGGGCTTTTCAGCACCGCCCCGATGCTGTCGAACTGGGTCGGTTGGACCGGCAGCTTGATCTTGTGGCCGTGCTCTTTTTCGAGGAGCGGTTTCGGGTCGAACGTGTCGACCTGCGACGGACCACCGTCCATGAAGAGGAAGATGACCGACTTCGCCTTGGCCGGGTGATGCGGCATGCGGGGGGACAGGGGATCGGCGCTGGCCTGGCCCAGCACTTCACCGAACGCCTGTTCGGTCCACAGGGCCGACAGCGCCAAACCGCCGAATCCCGCGGCGCACCGCGACAGCATGTCCCGCCGATTCACCGCCGCTGGTTCAAATCGTCCACAATGCACGGTGGAAACCCCTCAGGAATACAGCGTCCGGACGACACCACCTTGTACGATGGACTTCCAGTCCGTCGGCACCGGCCATTGTTCGTCGACGGACTGCATGTCCGCCGTGCAAAAAGCCGGGGTGTGGCACACCTTCCCTCCGGAACGCGCTTGCGTGCGCCACACCGCCCGATGATACTCGGAAGCTCCGACGATTCCCGCGTTCCGCGCCGAAAAAACGGCGTGCTCCGCGCGGCGGGCGGCCTTGCGGCTGTCGTCCGGATGAATTTCGTCCGCAGCCATGTTAGCTTGTGGAGAACTCCGCGTCGGTCGGATTTCCCGGTTGGATTTCCCGGCCGGTTTGGTCAAGACTTCGCTCGTTTCCGGGCAAGCGTCGCGCACACAGGATTCCCCGAGAAAGGTCGCTGGCATGTCGTTCGATTCGCGTCTCGCGCTCCAACACCGCTGGCGCTTGTGGTTGTTCGCCGCCTGGATGGTGCTCGTCTGCTCCGTCGTGAATCCCGCCGCGGCACTGTTCGCGCAAGACGAAAAAGCCGCCGAGCCGGCCGCCGCAGAGGAAGCGGCTCCCGCGGGTGAAGCTCCCGCCGGAGAGGCCACCGCCGAGGGTGAGGGAGGCGAAGGAGGCGAGGGGGAGAAGAAAGAAGCCCAGTCGGCCCTGATGTGGTTGATCGAAACTTCGGGCGCCATCGGTGCCGTGATTTTGGTGCTGTCGATCTACTTCGTCGGAACCGTCATCCGCCTGTTCTCGGACTTCAAGCAAGATTTGGCCACGCCGCCGGATGTCGTCGCCGCTGCCGACGATCTCGTCCAGAAGAAGGACTTTGGCGGCTTGTTCAAGCTGCTCAAGGGGGACGAGTCGTTCTTCAGCCGCGTGTTGGCGGCCGGCCTCACGGAGTTGCCGCACGGGCTGTCCGAGGCGCGGGAAGCGATGGACCTGACGGGGGAACTCGAGACGGTCACGATGGAAAAGCGGATCAGCATGTTGGCGGTCATCGGGTCGCTCGGGCCCATGATCGGACTGCTCGGCACCCTGAAGGGGATGATCGCGTCCTTCAGCGTCATCGCGATTTCGGACACTCAGCTCAAGGCGAGCGAGGTGGCCGGGGGGATTTCCGAAGCTCTGGTGCTGACGTTCGAGGGGGTCGGCCTGTCCGTTCCCGCCGTGTTCTTCTTCACGTTCTTCCGCAACCGCGTGATGACCATCAGCGCGACGACGATGCTGCGGGCCGACGAGTTCATCCGCAAGGTCAACTCCGCCGCCCGCGCCAAGGCTCCTTCGGCCCCCGCGTGATTCGGCCCCGGGTCAAATCGACCCGTTCTCGCAGCTCTTTCGTGGCGTTCGACTTTCGCCCGTTGATTCTCGAACAGTTCCGAGGACTTTCCCATGTCGGCACCCGCAGCCAGCGAAGCGGAAGCGGACCTCACGCCGATTCTCGACCTGGTATTCCAGTTGATCACGTTCTTCATGCTCGTGTTCAACTTCCAGGGGGCGTCGATGGACCTGTCCCTCAAGCTTCCCGTCCTGGGGTCGGCGCGTCCGCTCGACACCAAGGGGAGCGAGGACCTGCTCATCCTCAACATCAACTCGAAGGGGGAGCTGAAGCTCTACGGCGCGGTCAAGGACATCAAGTCCTACCTCGCCGGCGAAGCCAAAATGAGCGTGCTCAAAGCGCAGACGGCCAATCCCAACTTCAAGACCGGCGACGAACTCCCCGGTTTGGTGGTGATTCGCGCCGACCGCACCACGCCGTTCCACCTGCTCAACTTCGTCATCAAAACCTGCCAGGACCACGGCTATCGCCGGTTCTCGCTCAAGGCCATGAGCAAAGAAGAGGGGGCCTGATATGAGCCGCCGCCGCAAGAAGAAACGAGGGGGTGCCGGTGTGGCCCTCAACCTGGCCGCCATGCTCGACATGGCGTTCCAGTTGCTGAGCTTTTTCATCCTGACGTTCAAGCCAGCCCCCATCGAGGGTCAGCTCTCGCTGATGCTGCCCCCTCCCAAGCCAGCCACGCAGGTGCAGCAGAATACGCAAAACAACAATGATGGTGACGGTCCGCCCGTGGTTCCGTCGCTGATTATCTCCGTCCCCGCCGGGGCGGACGGCAACGTCGCGGGCGTGAGCGTCGGCCTCGTGCAAGCCTTCAGCGGCCCCGCCACGAAGGACAATCTCGGACGCCTCGACCGCCGCATGAAAGAGCTGTTCGGCGTGCAAGGGACACCGTTCGAGCAGGTCCTTGTCCGTGTCGGCCGCAACGTCCACTACTCGGAACTCATGAAAGTCGTCGACGTCTGCTCTCGTCAGAAACTCGAAAACGGCGAACCGCTGACGAAGATCAGCTTCACCGAATTGTCGGAGTGAGGGGACGGCTGGCGGTCCGGCGTCCCGTGGCGAAGGTCGCCGGGATTCGGGCAAGCGTCGTCCTACCCGTGTGCCAGAGTGGATCGCCCCTTGAGGAGCCGTACACATGGCCACGGGGATTCCGACCGCCAATGAGTCGTCGGCAGGTCCTTCGGCATTGACGCCGCTTCGGACGGGGGCACGGTCGCCAGGGCAGCGCGGCTTGGCCGCGCTCGTCGTGGGTGCGGCGATCGGCGCGGGATACTTCGGGCTCCGCAAGCTGGTGCTGGGGAACGACGATCCGTTCGCGGACGGCCGAGGCTTTGAAGTCTGGGCGATCTCGTTCGTCAGTGCGTTTCTGATCGCCCGCGTGACGCGGGCACCGTGGAGTTCGGCCGCGGGAATGTTTCTCGGGCAGATGGCGTGGCTGTGGCTGATGGCCGCGCGCGTCGAGTATCCAGCGGCAGCGACGATCGGCATGGTGCTCCACGGCCTGCTGCCGGCCGCGGGTGGTGCCTTGGCGAGTTGGCTGACCGGAACCGGGCGACTCCGAGGCCTGGCGGTCAGGCCCGAACCGTCGATGGCGGAACCAGCGTCGCGGGGTTGATCCGGCAGAGCGGTGGAAGCGCACCGTCGAAGGCGGACGTGCGCGGGTGCAAACCCC
The DNA here is from genome assembly GCA_044359065.1 of Planctomycetales bacterium. Classification (GTDB taxonomy): domain Bacteria; phylum Planctomycetota; class Planctomycetia; order Planctomycetales; family Planctomycetaceae; genus JAIXZD01. The sequence goes on from JBIKMW010000079.1 coordinate 32,287, forward strand.
GGCTTGTCGTCGTCGCCTGGAAGTCGTCTTGGCTGCCACGATTTCCGTCACAAAGGCACCCGAGACTGCGACCCTTCTCCCCCACAATCGATCCGGGAAAAGACGGGTAAAACTCCACTGTGGGGGAGAAGGTGCCCGCAGGGCGGATGAGCAGCTGTGTTGGAATTCAAGTGATTCATGGTGCAAGTCATGAAGGGTTTGGGGCGGAAAGTTGGAAACCTCGGATCAAGCTCGGCAGACGGGGGACGAGTCCGCGCGTC
>JBIKMW010000009.1:0-108529 GCA_044359065.1 Planctomycetales bacterium
ACTGCTCCTCCGTGAGGGCATGCCGTTTCGACATCGCGGGTCGTCCTTGACCGGTCCGGTTGACGAAAGCCGGAATCATGCCGATTCCCGGCCCTTCCGCCAACCCCAATGTCCACACGGCCTAGGGCGATGCCTGGCACCCACGTTTTGGGGTCCCTCCCACGCGATTTGGACCCGGCGAAAGCCCTACGATTCGTTGCCGCCGGAGCGAGAATCGCAAAACTCGCTGTTGACGACCGGAGCTTCGCCGGTACGATTCCGGTTAACTGGTCTGTCGCAGTCGTGCGACAGTGGGTTCTCCCTTGCCGCCATTACGGGGCTTGTTCCCCGGAAAACGGCCTGTACCCGGTTTGGAAAGGAGGTGGTCTACCGCATGAGTAGTCTGAACCAGAGGTGGGTTGTCTGATCATCCCGGCCGACGGGCTGCGGTCGACCTTGATGCTCCGGAAGAGATTGTTCCGGTGGTTTTCAACGGTCAAATCAGGCAGCCGACTCGCCGTGTCGCAGGACTTGCGGTAACCAACCGTTTGTTCGGGCACGAGACCTCCATTGCGAGTCACAAATCGGGGGCGGGTACGTTGTCTTCTTGTTGAGAATCTTTTGGACGATGCGAATTCTGCGGGAAACCCTGTGAGGGAATCCGCGGGGCTCGCCCCTCGACGAGGGCTTTTTCAACGAATCGATCCCGCTCCAACAACGTGCGATCCGAAATAGGCTGAATTGAGCGTCTTCATGGACTCTGTCCCGTCGATCACCGAAACTTGTCTGCAAGCCCCTCGCGGGTTTGCGGGAGAGTTTTGGTTTTCGTACGCCCCGTTCGGTACCGCGTGGTATCGAAAGGTGGAGGGACAGGGCCTGTGGCGCGCAACCGGCTGAAATCGGTTCCGCTCGACAAAAAGGTTTCGACCGGCCCTGGAACTCCTCGCGAGTTCCAGGGCTGTTTTCGTTGATATGGCCGTTTTTCGCTGAAATCCCAGTGTTCGCTGAAATCTCGGTGTTCGCCCGTCATCCCACGCTTCCACGAGACCAACATGATCGTCGTACTCAAACCGCTGGCCACCTCCGAAATGATCCAGCGGATCGTTGCCCGCGTGGAAAGCCTCGGGCTGAAGGCCCACGTCATCACCGGGACGGAACGGACCGTCGTGGCCGCCGTCGGCAATGAGCGGAACGGTGCCCAGCAAGAACTCGAATCGTGCGACGAGGTCGAGAAGGTGTTGCCGATCCTCGCTCCGTACAAAATCGCCAGTCGCGAAACCCGCCAGGAACCGACGGTTGTCAAGGCCGGGCCGCTCACGCTCGGCGGCGGGCACATCGGCGTGATCGCCGGGCCGTGCTCGGTCGAGAGCGAGGAACAGATCCTGCTGTCGGCCCGTCAGGTGAAGGCCGCTGGAGCGACCGGCCTGCGAGGCGGGGCGTTCAAGCCCCGCACCAGTCCCTATTCGTTCCACGGCCTGAAGGACAAGGGGCTGGAGCTGCTTGCGGCGGCGCGGGACGCGACGGGCCTCGCCGTGGTCACGGAGGTCATGACGCCGCAACATGTCGAGTTGGTCGCGGAGAAGGCCGACGTGCTGCAGATCGGCGCCCGAAACATGCAGAACTATCACCTGCTGTGGGCCGTGGGAGAGGTCCGCAAGCCGGTGCTGCTCAAGCGCGGCCCCTCGGCCACGATCGAGGAGTTCCTGCTGGCCGCCGAGTACATTCTTGACCAGGGGAATCAGCAGGTGATCCTCTGCGAGCGCGGCATCCGGACGTTCGAGGCGCACACGCGGTTCACGCTGCCGCTCGCGACGGTCCCCTATTTGAAGGAGCGGACACACTTGCCCGTCGTCGTCGACCCCAGCCACGGCACAGGGATCGCCTCACTCGTCCCCTCGATGTCGGCGGCGTCGGTGGCTGCGGGCTGCGATGGACTCATCATCGAAGTCCACCCCGACCCCACGCACGCGATGAGCGACGGGGCGCAGACGTTGACGCCCGCGGCGTTCGAACAGACGATGGAGATCTGTCGCAAGGTGGCACACGCCCTCGGAAAAACGATGTAGCGGAGAACGCGTGTTTTCACGCGTCGATGCGGAATTCGTGCGGCCCCCGCCGAACGTGAACCCACTCCCGAAAAGTTAGCCATCCCCGCCACGATGGAGTCGCGCATGTCCGATCCCGCAGCCTGTCGAACTCGCAACTCCTCGAAGTGGCCCCTGCGCCTCATCCGGTGCGGGACGGTCTGGGCGATTTGGGCGCTGTGGGCCGCGCCGGTTTGGGCGCAGGCGCCGGGTGGCCGTGTCGTCGGCGGAGGGAAATCCTACGTCATCGAAGGGGTGGTCACGGTGCTGCTGTTCGGCTTGGCGATTTTCGCGGTGGGGCGAACGGGGCGGCGGAACTGAGGAGGGCCGGTTGTCGCGCCCGGTGGGTGCTTGCCACGCGGTCGAGAGGCGTCGGCCCGTCGCGACCCCGCGCTGTTGGTGGCGCGAATGCGGCCCGAGGCGGGTACGAATCCGGCACGTTCCGCCGGATTCGCATTCATCTTGCCCTGTTTGACACGCAGGCCTAGTATCCCGCCCGTTTTTTCCCTTTCGACCCCGGGATACCGCCTCTCGCGGCCTCTCCCGTCGCGCCCGTTCGCGAGCGTCCCCGGATGAATCCGTTTCGGATCGCCTGGCTCCGGCATTTCGTTTACGCGCTTGTCGCGTTGGCGCTGATGCTCTGCCTCGCCGAAGTGGGTTTGCGGGTGTACGACTCCGCCACCGGTCAGGTCACTCGGCGGGAGTTGTACGACCGCGGGCTGACGTGCAAATCCTGGGTGGTCCACCACACGTTACGCCCCAATCAGGCGTTCCTTGTGAAGCATCCCGACGGCGAGGGCAAGACCCGCGTTGTTGTGAACAGCCTCGGATTGCGCGGCCCTGAACCAGCCATTCCCAAGCCGGTGGGAACGTTTCGCATCCTGTGCCTGGGGGACGACCGGACGTTCGGCCGACACGTCCCCGAGGAGCGCACCAGCGTCCGACTGATCGCCGATCGCCTGCGCGGCCAGGTCCCCTTTCCGGTGGAGACGATCAACGCGGGCGTTCCCGACTACTGCCCGTTGCTGTCGTACCTGCAGTTGCGACACCAACTGCTGTCGCTTCAGCCCGACATGATCCTCCTGCAGTGGGACATGACCGATGTCGCCGACGATCGGTTGTGCCGCAAGCATCTCGTCACGTCGACCGACCGCACTCCGCTGTCGTGCGGTCATCCCGACCTTCTGTTCCGCAAACACGATGCGTTGGCGGGAGGCACCCCCTGTTTGTTGCCGGTGGTCTTGAAGCGGTGTGCCGCGGGTGTGTTCGTGGACGCCGTGATGGACGACGAAACGCGGGCGATCGACTCGCGCCGCGCGCGGTACGCGTGGCTCGAGGATCACCCCCCCGATTGGTCACCGTACATCGCCCAAGCCCTCGAACCAGTGGCTTCGACGGCGCGGCTGGCCGAGGCACTGTCGATTCCGTGCGTGCTGGTGGTGGTTCCTGCGCCGTGGCAGGTCTCGCGGGAAGCTTGCGCCGACGAGGCATGCCGGGAGCGGGAGGGAATCGGAGCGACCGCGTACTTCGCCTCGACCAAGCCGAATGACACGCTCGCGGAATTCTGCGAGCGACAGAACATCCGCTCGCTCGACCTGACCGACCTGATGCGAAGGCAGGAAAACGCGTCCGCCCTGTTTCTGAAAAGCTCCCCCGACCTCTCCGAGCTGGGGCACGAATTGGTGGCGAAGGCGATCGCCCACGCGATTCGTCCGCTCTTGCCCGGCCACCGCGGCGAGGAGACGCCTTCGTCCGCCGAACCGCCCCCCGCACCGGATATGGCGTCGCGGCAAGCTCGCCTGCCGCGACCGCCGCCGCTCCAATGACGTTCAGGGGAGCCGATCTCTCGAAACGCCGATTCCGTCGCCAACCCTCGCCCGAACAAGGTTGTCGACGAACCGGTGCGGATCGGTTCCCGGATTTCACCGTTGTTGGAAGAATTCCTCGTTGGCTTTGAACCACCTCGCTGTCTTTGAGCCTCTGGGGCTTTCTGATCCAAAGCAGTCCCGTCGATATGCACGCTGATTTGGCACACCCGTCGTCCTGGTGACCAAGGTCGCCGTCCAGGGAGTCTCACCATGAGTTCCGTTGAAGCCGCGCGGCGCTATTTCGATCAAGCGGCCGACCACCTGGGGCTGTCGCAGAACATGCGCAAGCTTTTGCTGACCCCCGAGCGGGAGGTCAAATGCCAGATCGCGCTCGAAATGGACAACGGCGAGATCGGCACGTTCATCGGCTATCGCGTGCAGCACGACCGCGCCCGCGGGCCGTTCAAGGGGGGGCTGCGGTTCCATCCCGAGGTCGACGCCGACGAGGTGCTGACGCTCGCGCAGCTCATGACCTGGAAGACGGCGGTCGTCAACGTCCCCTACGGCGGAGCGAAGGGGGGGATCTCCGTCCAGGTGAACTCGCTGAGCCGGCGCGAACTGGAAACGATGACGCGGCGGTTCGTCGACGCCATTCACGACATGATCGGCCCCGACCTCGACATCCCGGCCCCCGACATGGGAACCAACTCGCAAGTGATGGCGTGGTTCAACAGCCAGTACGAGCGGCATCACGGCTACAGCCCCGCGTGCGTGACGGGCAAGCCGCTCGAACTGCACGGCTCGGAGGGACGCGAAGAGGCGACGGGAAAGGGGGTCGTCACCGTGACGACGGAGCTACTCAAGCGCGTGGGGCGACCGATCGCGGGCTGCACGGTGGCCTTGCAGGGTTTCGGCAACGTGGGGACGTTCGCGGGCAAGTTCTTCCACGAGGCCGGGGCCAAGGTGCTGGCCGTGTCCGATGTCAAAGGGGGCATTCGCAACGTGGCGGGCCTGAACATGCCGGAACTGCTCGCGCACGTGGCCGAGAAGAAAACAGTGCTCGGCTTTCCGCATGCGGAAACGATCTCGAACGAGGAGTTGCTGTTGTCCGACGTCGACGTGCTGGTTCCGGCGGCGCTCGGCAACGTGTTGACCGCCGAAAACGCTCCGCTCGTGCGGGCCAAGTACATCGTCGAGGCGGCGAACGGTCCGACCCGTCCGGAAGCGGATGAAATCTTCCACCGGCGGGACATCGTCGTCGTCCCGGACATCCTCGCCAACGCGGGGGGGGTGACGGTCAGCTATTTCGAATGGGTACAGAATCGGCAGCAGTTCAAGTGGGAGCTGTCGCGGGTGCGCAACGAACTCGACCGGATCCTGATCGAAAGCTTCGACAAGGTTTGGTCGCTGGCGCTGGAGAAGAAAGTGCCGCTGCGTACGGCGGCGTACATCGTGGGAATCGGCCGCGTGGGCCGCGCGACGGTACTGGCGGGCATCTGACTCACGGACGGGTGCCGCGCAAGATGTCCGAAAGACGAACACGTTCGGAACTGTGCCGCATCAGCACCCGCCCCGTGGTCTCCGCGCGCGACCGGCGCGGCACCCGCTGGACCACCAGATTCGCCGCGGCATTGCGCTCCACGGTCACTCATCGACTTTTGTAGGACCGAAATCGGCACAAAACACGGTCCGGCGCATGCCCCCGTCGCGGGGCTCGTGCCAAAGAGCTGTTCCCGAGCACTATCGCCTCAGCGGGGCGTTGCCGTCTTTTCCCATCGCCACGGCCGCCGCGCGTTGAAGGTCGGGTGGAAGGTATTTCACCGGAATTCGCATGGTCCATTTGTGCGGAAACGTCTGGACGGTCAACAACTCGGCTTCCTCCCCGAAACCTCCGGGACGACCCGAGAATGCCCGCTCTTCGATCGCCCTGCCCAGGCAAAACCGGAAATCGCCTTGCCCGACCATGCACGGGGCGACCGTGCCGAAGGTCGACTGGGTGGTCACATCCGAGAAGTAGAACACGAACAGCGCAGCCGGCACCAACCAGTTCGACCGCCATTTTCGCCGCGTCGCGGACACAAAGTCTTCCAAAAGATGCGTCAACATGAACAGCACAATCAGATTCTGGGCGAAGTAATACCGGTCGGGGTATGTCGCGCGGTAGTTGGGCGGTGGTTGAACCTCGGGTCGGGTCATCACCAACACCAGCGAAGTGCAGCCCACAAGCAGTGCGCCAGAAACGTAGAGCCATCGCCTCTCTTGTCGTCCGAACACGACGAATGCACCGGCAAGCAACGTGGCGCTCAGCAACACGCTCGCGGTGCCCAATGAGTTGTACACCGGGTGCACCAATGGATGGAGGACGTTGCGGGCGACCCCCATCTCGATCGCCGACTTCGTGGTCAGGACGATAGGTTCGGCGTGGCCGTTGTCGCGTTTCGGCGCCTTGGCGATTCTCAACGCGGCGGGCGTGCACAGCAACAGGAGCAACACACCGCTGATGACGGTCGGCCTCAGCACAAAGTCACTCAACCGGTCATGGCGCGACCGCCAGTAACGGGCGAGAAGCAAAGGAAACAGAGCGAACACCAGTGGGTTTGTCCAAGCGCTGAACGCGATAACCGCGTCGACCGCCAGCACGGCGGGACCTTCGTCCATTTCATGGCGGTACCAGGCCAAGACGAACGACATGTAGAGAAAAACGTAGCCGGTGTTGCTGATCCTTCCGAAAATCTCGAAGTCCGAGTTCCCGAGCGGCACGAACACCGTGCAAAGCCACAACCCCATGAGATAGGCCGGATGGGTGTTCCGCAACAGCAGCCATGGCAGTGCGAACGCGACGGCGTAAAACGCGTTTGCCATAAAGGACATCAGGACCGGAAGACGCGTAATGTCCCCCGATCCGATCACATGCCAGACCCAGATCGAAAGTTGCGACAAAACCAGATTCCCCAGCACGAAGTACTGTGTCTTGACAGTATCGAGCGTGTGCAGAAAACCGTGGTTCAGCAAGCCGTCAACATAGTCGCGACCGTCCTCCGTGAAGAACACCTGCTCCATGAGCGGGAAAGGCGTTCTCGCAAACATGAGTACGAACCCGGCCACGGTGGCCGCAAGAAAAGCAAACCAACGGCTCCGCAACTGCCTGCGCATTGTCTCCCGGATCACGGAGACCGTCGACAACGACGCGGGGACGGAACCAGAGGGCGACGGGCCAATATCCCCTGCTCGACGGTCCGCCGCGTGGATGGCTGTGGCGTGCGCCGTGTGGAGTTCGACGGGGTGTCGTGGTGTCATGGTGATGTGGCCTCGATGGGGGATACGTCGCCGCCCTCGATACGTTGAAATCGGTGTGGTTTCGATCCACCATTTCCGATCATTGGACAGCCGACGATCCGGAAATATCGAAACGGACGCGGTCGATCGTGGCCGCCTCGAAGAGGGTCGCGAAGGCGTTGGCCGTCCGACGTTCGAGGACGCCTCGACGAGGCGCGAATCGCGGACGAGACCCGTTTCCGTCCTCTCGACGCGAGCCTCCGGACCGCCTGATTCCGAGCCTCAATGCATCGTTTCATCCCGATGTCGATGGGATCGATCCGCCGTTTGCCTGTTCAACGGTTCTTTCCGATATTCGAGGCGAACGTTCAATGATCGCCCATCCGCGACATCGCTCGGGGAAGGCATGCCACCGATCAAAACCCGGGCAGAGTTACCCGGGAATTCGGGCCTGAAGCACGGAAATCCCGCCAAATCCCCATGCGCGTCGCCAGCCGAGATGCGCACGAGATAAGTCCGATTCAAGCTGTCGTGGATCGAGTCGAAATGAAGTTTCACAAACTGCCAATCCGACGCCATGTCCGCTGTGAACGCGCCTTTGCGAATCGGCTCGCCTTGTGGGTTGTCCGCGGCGTGGAGCGACCAGTCGCACCGATAGGGAGCCGGATCCTTTCCCCAGTCAACCGTCTGAATCTGAATCGATGTCAACCCGTCCGCCAGACACTTTAATCGCTGCTCAACAACCGTATTGCTTGACAAGGGTACGATGTCGACATGCGAAGCGTTTTGTATGGTGTCGACTTGCATTGTCGAAAACGCTTCTCGATAACTCCACTCGACAACCCGCAACCCCGAGTATCCAGCCGAGCACACCACGCACATGAGAAACAGCGCGCATAGGAACCCGATGGCACGAGGTGTCTTCACATCGGCATTCATTTGGTGGGCCACCCCCTTCAGCACATCTCGGGCCGGGAACTTTGGGTGCGGAGTGTAGGCCTCTTCCGCAAAACGTGTCAATCGGGAATAACACAGGCATTTCGCCGGTTTTCAGTCAGTTTTCGCCCATGTCCTGGCGGAGACGGGTTGCGGATACTCGGGCGACGGCTTAACCCGCCCGAGCCGCATCAACGGGTTCGGACCTAATAGCAAACGCGTGGAACATCACGTTGCTGTCGCGGGCACGCTCGATCAATTGGTTGAATGATTACTTTTCATCCGCATCCCCGTCCGCTGCGACATTTGGTCAGCATTTGTTCGCCGCCAGACATGCAAGCGCGTAGGCACAAGCCGACTCGGAGCAACCGGCGGGGAGCACCTCCGCCAACGGCACGCGCTGGGCGGACTTTGTCCGAAGGTGCCCATCCAGCACCTTTTCGGCCAGCCAGGCGCCGCTCCCTCCCACGACGACTCTTTCGTAGGCCGGTTGTGCGGCGCTCGGCTCACCGTGGGGGCCTGAGTGGCCGCGAGAGAGGGCGTCGGCGAGCACTCGTCGGGCCTCGGCCAGCCACCAGTCCGCCGCTCCATGCACGGTCGCTTCGTCGACTTCCTCCATGTCAGCACACAACTGCCGCGCGACGCGGTGCAGCGCCTCGGCCCGCGTCGCCGGACGTCCGTTGGCGGTGTCGAGATCCTCTTCGTCGCCGGTCAACGCCACCGTGATCAACCCAAGATCGAGCGTGGTGGCGAACAATTCCGCGGGAACACGCAGCCGCGATGCGTTCACCGCGATCTCCGGCGCCAACATCGCCAAGGGGGTGCGTCGCCCGCCGACATAGACCAATTCACCGGCTCGCAGCCGTTGCAGATCGGTCCGCCCGGTCGCCAACACGCCGTGAGCGCCGTACGGGATCAGGTCGGTGGTGGTCGACCCGCAGTCGACCAGCAGCCCCCGCTCCGTCGGCCAGGTCGACGCGACCCACGTTGCCAGCCCGTGCCAGTTCGCCGCCGCGACAGACATCGGTTCGGCGATCGCCGCCGCCGCGTCGCACCACGCACGGTCCAAACTCCAATAGCGGACCGGGGGGGCGGTCGACTTGTTCCCCTGTGGCGACCGGGCCGCATCCTCCACGGCCCGCACGATCGCCGCGACACCTTCACGGCGGGTCCGAAAACAATCGGCCAACTCGCCCGTCATCGTGACAGCCCAGCCGGCGTACGAAGGGGCTGCGGCGACCAGCTCCAGCAATCCGTTTCGGAGTTCACCCGGTTGCTTCCACAGCGGAAACGGCAATGAGCGCGACCATCCGCAAGACGTCGCCCCTTTGAGGTTCGCCCCGCCGACATCGATGCCCAACCACGCGTCCGCCACGCGTCCTCTCCCGCGACGCTTCGTCCATCCGTGCCGGAAACACCATACCGGCAAACCACACGGGTCAAACCAGAAGGGTCAGCCCGCAGCCAAGCCCAGTCTTTGGGGCAGGGTCGGGTCGCTGTACGCTTCGCGCAGGGCGACGGACACCGTCACGATCAGTTCGCGGCGCGCCACAGGCTTCTTGAGCACGTCGTACGCGAGCGCCTCCCGCGCCTCCTGAACCAGTTCGGGGGAATAACTGGCTGTGATGAGGATGCAGGGCATCGACTCGAGTTCGGCCTTGATGCGGCGGATCGTGTCGAGCCCCGACAGGATTCGCATCTGCATGTCGAACAGGCCCACATCGAATTCGCGCCGGGCCGCCAACTCCACCGCTTCCTCGCCGCACTCGGCCTCGACGATGCCGAAGTACGGCTCGAACACGTCGCGGAGTGCCGCGCGGAAGCTCGCGTCGTCGTCAACAATCAACAGGCCGTACTCACGCATCCCGCGTTCGTCGGCCGGTGCTGGGGCAACCACCTGTGAACTTCCCGCGAAGGTGATGAACCGATGTCGTCGACGATCTCGTCGACGCATATCCATGAGGGATCGGGCCTTGCGCCCCGTCCGAGGGGGCAATCCCCGTTCCCGTACGTTCTTAGGTAAGCCCCCGCGCCGGTCCCGTCAAGCGAAAAACCCTGGCGACGCTCGGATTCGCGAGCGTTGCCAGGGAGACATCGCTGATTGGGTCGGCTGGTCGGCCCGCATTTCAGGCGACAACCATCCGCAGCATCGTCAGGTACAACGGAATGCCCACCGCCACGTTGAACGGGAACGTGATCGCCAGGGCCATCGTCATGTACAAGCCCGCGTCCGCCTTCGGGACGGCCAGTTGCATCGCCGCCGGCACCGCGATGTACGAGGCACTGGCGCACAGCACGACCAGCAGGAAGCCGTCGCCGAGCGTCAGTCCGCAGGCATAGACGGCCACGGTGGCGATCACCGCGTTCAAGACCGGCACGCCGATCGCGAAGCCAACCAGGAAGCGGTCGAACACGTTCAGGGCGACCAACCGCCGCGCCGCGTTCAGGCCCATGTCGAACAGATACAGGCAGAGCACGCCGGGAAACATGTGTTCGAAGAACGGCTTGATGAGGCCTGCGCTCTTCGGGCAACACAGCCGTCCGATCACCAGGCTTCCCAGCAGCATCACGATCGGGCCATGCTTCAGGGAGTTCGCGACCAACGACAAGAGCGGTTGCCGCTCCGCCCCGTCGGTTTCGCGGGCGCCGTCCCCCTTCATGCAGCGGGCCAGAATCACTCCGATGACGATCGCGGGCGCCTCCATCAGTGCCATCGCGGCCACCATGTGCCCGTGGTATTCGATCTTCAATCCTTCCAGCGCCGACACCGCCGTGATGAACGTCACCGCGCTCACCGACCCGTACGTCGCGCTGATGGCGGCCGCGTTCTCCTGGCTCGTCCGCTTGCGAAGAATGAGGTAGCTGTACATCGGCACCACGGCCGACATCACGAACGCCAAGGCCAGCACCTTCCAGCTGTCCGCCGACAACCCGTGCCCGTTGAGTTCCATACCTCCCTTGAGACCGATCGCGACGACTAAATAGGTCGAAAGCAGCTTCGGCAGGGAGGGGGGGAGTTCGAGGTCCGTCTTGAGGACGACCGCGATGAACCCGAACAGGAAGAACAGGATCGGGGCGCTCAGCAGACTGTTGATGACAAGATCGAGGTCCATGGTCTCCGTCCGGGTTCCGCTTGAGTTTCGCCTGATTTCAAACCGCACGCGGGAGGTGGAGTCTCCCGGTCTCGCCGGTTTTGCCTACGCGAACGGACGCAACAGCGCGTCGAGTTTTCGTTCGCAACGTTGCAAACCTAGGTCACGAAACAAAGAGATGCGGCGTGCACGCCGTCTCGCCACGCAACTCGCTCGACGTCCGCAAGTGGTTTCCCGGAAACAGGATGCGTCGCTCATGGCACGCCACACCGCTTCCCTTGCGGCGAATTCAGGTGACGGCGACAGGCCGCTTCCGGAAGTCAACGTGGCCTCGCGGTTGTGCCAGAGCCGTGTCCAAAAGGCGACAGACAGCCGACCGACGCGGGAGCCGCGTGCCCGACTGTTGCCGCGCGGCCGTGTTCTGTTGACGTTGTTCCGTGCCCGCCGTACAACCCTCGAACTCCATTGCTCCCTTGCGTTTGCGACGGAATCAACGGGTTTTGGTCCCGTGGCGTGGAGGGGGATGCGGGCGCGAATTCGGTTGTCCGGACGCTCGCACTTCGACGCCGACGGTCAGGGTCAAGGAGGACGAAAACGTGGCCAGACGGGAACCGGGCGGGCGACGCCCTCCAGACGACGATGCGGGGGGCGGGGACGACCTCACCGACACGCTGACCATGCGCAGCCACGACTGGCCTTGCTTGAGGCAGTTCAACATCTTCCTGGAGAACCGCGTCGGCCGTCTGCACGAACTGATGCGGCTGTTCGAAGGACGCGAAATCCGGATCGTCGCGCTGAGCATCGCGAATTCGGTCGACTGCGCGTTCGTGCGGCTGATGGTGAACGACACTGACCGCGCGCGGGAGATCCTGCAGTTCTCGCACTTCTCGTTCGCCGAAACCGACCTCGTGGGGGTCGAATTGCCCGACGCCCCGCAGCCGTTCGTGCGGATTTGCCTCGCCCTTTTGCAGGCGGAACTCAACATCCACTACACGTACCCGCTGATCTATCGCCGCAACGGTCGCGGGGCGATCGCGATGTACGTGGACGATGTCGATTTGGCGCTCAAGACGTTGTCCGAAAAAGGGTTGCAGACGATCACCGAACGGGACCTGCTGTTGGCGGACGATTTCTGACGGATTGGTCCCCGAACGATTGTGGAAAGACTCTCCGGACGCAGCGCATTTCGCGTGAATTCGCGGTCTTTTCCGCCGCAGGAGCCGAGCATGTCGCTGTCCGACATCGTTGAGGGATCCGCCCAGCCGACACCCGCGACCTTCGTGGCGTTCCTGGAAGGTCCCGCCGCGCTCGCCGACGGACGGGTGTTTTTCACCGACATCTGGAATAACCGCATTCTGTGCTGGGACGAAAACACCGGAAAAACCACGGTGTTCCGCGAGCCGTCCGGACGGGCCAATGGCCTGCTGTTCGATGCACGGGGACGGCTGCTCGCCTGCGAGGGGAGCGAATTCGGGCCGGGAGGCGGACGGCGAGTCACACGTACTGACATTGCGACCGGAGAGGTGGAAATCGTCACCGATCGCTTCACGGGGCAACCGTATAACTCCCCAAACGACATCGCCGCGCGCCGCAACGGGCAACTGTTTTTCACCGATCCGTGCTATTGGGACCGGTCCACCATGCGGCTGGACCACGAGTCCGTCTATCGGATCGATCCCGACGGCGCGGTGACGCCCGTCATCACGCAGCCGACGATCCAGCGACCCAACGGCGTCGCCCTCGCTCCCGACGAACGGACGTTGTACGTGATCGACAGTTGCTCGGTCCCCGGCGGACATCGCAAGCTGTGGGCGTTCGACCTCGACGACGCGGGGGTCCCCTCCCGCCAGAGGGAACTGCACGACTTCGCCCCCGGCCGGGGGGGTGACGGGATGGCGGTGGACCGTGACGGCCGGCTGTACGTGGCGGCCGGTATCGCCAGGCCGCGCGGTCCGCATGAAACCGACAAGATTCCGCCCGGGGTGTATGTGTTCTCGCCGTCGGGGGAAGCGCTGGGACGCATTCCGATCCCCGAAGATGTCATTACGAACGTGACGTTCGGCGGACCGGACCTGAAAACGCTGTTCGTCACCGCCGGACGCACGCTGTACCGACTCCGCGTGAAGACTCCCGGCTACGTCGTACATCGGGCCGAGTGACGGGTGCAGCGGCTCTCCAATCGGGGCCGCCTGTTCGTTGTCCGCCCGCCGGTCCGTTGCCCGACTCCCCGCCGCCTACCACAGCTTGGTCTTCAGCAACTTCACGATTTCGCTGCGGTTTTCGAAGTCGAGGAACGTTGGGATGCGGTCTTCGACCTCTTCGACGCGCCGCATCAGCGTGCTGATCCGCGACACGGGGTAGACGACGGAGATTTCGTCAAACGGAATGGCGGTCAGCGGAATGCTCGCCCCGAAGCGGCCGCTGGCGTCGAGATTGGCCTCTTCGTCGAGCTCGTCCTGACGGGTCAATCGAGTGGCGATCGCCTGCAGAAAGTCGCCGAAATCGCGCAGCGCGCTGCTCCCCTCCGCCGCCGTCGTCGGACGCAGGTCGATCATGCGGGCGTTGACCAGCACGCAGGTTCCCTGCAAATCCTCGTTCACCGGCGTGTTGAAGAAGCCCGCGACGCCGTAGCCGTTCTTCAGAAGCAACGCGACAGGAATGTAGTCGGTGTGGCCGGGACGAGATCCGATGAGGGCAAGAAAATCCGGACGCAGCATGAGGATGGCTCCGACGGGCAAGCTTCCGGGCAGTGCTCGGAAACCCGTTGAGTGCGAGGGAATCCGAGGAGGCGGGTTTCGACGCCCCGGAGTTGAGGGGGGGCATGCTGGCGCCCGTTTGCGAATTCCGCGCGAACCTGTTGTGAATTTTTGGCGCCCGGAACACGGGCGGAGCAGCTCGGCCCGCCAGGGTCACGTCCGGGTTTTCAATGCGTGTGGGTCCTTCGCAGAACGTCATCGGACAGAATGCAAAGCGCGAATGGACTGATTGCGATTGACCATTCGATGCGCCGCAACGGGGAAGGGTGATTGGGGGGGATGGTTGGTCGAGGACCGTTGAACGGGTGTCCGAGCCACCCGCCATGCACGGAGTTCCCTGTGTGACTCTGCCGCCCCTTTATTCACTCCCTGGCCTTCCGATCAGAGGGGCATCGAAGCCCGGAGCGCGGCGGCGTACACCTCGGCGATCGTGTTCGGGTCGCGGGCCCGCAACACTTCGTGACGGAGCGCCAAGGCTCGATCCGCGTAGGTGGACCAATTGTCCAATACTTGCCGCACCCGCTCCGATAAATCGGAGAAGTCGGGCTCGCACGCCACATATTGCCGTTCCGTGAGAGGGAACGCGGAGTCGATGAAGTCCGTACGCGGCTTGATCAACACACATCCGGCCAGCAATGCCTCGTAGTCACGAATGCAGGTTTCTCCCCATCCCCACGGAGAAACGCAAATCCGCGCGCGACCGAGCAGTTCATGGAACTGCTCGCGGGGAAAGATGCGGCCGCGGCCCAGCACGCTTCGCAGTCCGCGGAGGTCGGCCAAACGATCGAGCGCCAGCTCGCGATGCCGAGAGATATCCGGACTCGCATAGCTCACCGAGAGGGCGCAGAAAACATCGAAATCCCTTCGACCGAACACGATGCCGTCACCTTTCTCGGCCAAGGGTACGCATTGGTCGAACGCCCAATAGCCCGCCCCCAACCGGATGCGACTAAAAGCGGACTCGGAGATGTCGGGTAATTGGGGCTCCCCGTTCCGGCGGTCCCGGTCCGGATCGCCGCACAGGGCGATATGGTGACAGCCCTCAGCTCCGAGTTGATTGTAGAACCGGCACGAACGGTACTTCGAGATCTTGACGAGACCGAGCGTTCGGGGCGACTCGAGAATCCCCCGCGCCACATGTTTCCGGGGCTGGTACCGCCACCACAGAGCCGCCCCGTCCGCGCGGTCGAAAAGGACCATCGGGTGCTCCGAGGAAGAGGGGCCGACGTTGCTGTCGACGAACTCAACATCCCCACGCACGGGATCGAACTCGATTCCGCGATTGCGCAACAGCGGCACCACGCGAGCGAACGGCACCAGAAACTCGTCGTTAGAATCGATCGCACGATCGAAATCGATCGCGCATCGGAAAAGCAATCGACCGGCGGACATGGGGGCAATCATCGCGACGAGGAGCAGATTACACACACGCGAACGAGACGGGCCAGGCGGGGATCGTAACCCTCCCGGGCTACGCGGCCTGCGCTTCGAGCAAGCTGTCCACCAGGTTCGCATAATCCGTCGCCATGCGACGGGCGTATCCGAACCGCTCCGCGAGTCGGCGGCCTTCCGCCGCCAGTCCCAAACGCCACTCGGGATGATCCACCAACATCCGCAGCGACCGCGTCAGACCGGCGACCGAACCGTCGAACAGCAATCCGGTGACCTTGTCGAGGATGACCTCCGCCGCATTGCCGACCGGTGTGGAGACGACGGCGAGTCCCGAGAGCATCGCCTCGAGCAGCGCCAGCGAACATCCCTCTTGGTTGGAGGCGAGACAGAACACGTCGGATGCGGCGTACAAATCGCCAACAATCCCCTGGGCCGAAGTGAACACCGCCCGACCTGGAAGCCGAGCCGCGACCAGACTTCTCAACTCGGTTTCGAGCGAACCGGTTCCCACCACCAACAGCTTCACGCGTTCCGGCAGCGGTGCCATCGCTTCGACGATACAGTCGATCCGCTTCTCGGCGGCCAATCGACCACAGAAGCAGACCACCACATCGTTCGGGGCGAATCCGAGATCTCGCCGCGTGTCCTCGACTCGGCGAGTCCTGGCGAGGCGTCGAGAATCGATCCCGTTGTAAATCACCGACGAGGGGACGTCGTGACAAACGAGCCGCTGCACGCGATGTCCGACTGCGACAAAGTGATCGACCGAATGGCGACTCCCTTCTAGGAACCAGCGGTTCCAGTGTCCGTCCCCGTGGACCACCTGGATGGACAACGGGCGGGGGCGGCCACGAAGATAACGGTCCAGAGGCAGCCCCCAACTGAACAGCACGTCGGCCCTCTTCGCAGCAGCCCGGATCGACTCCGCATCTCCCACCTCAACGGAGATTCCCGCTGCGGCAAGGCGAGAAACGAAGTCGACATCCACCCGCTCGTTCGTTACGACAACCTGGCGCTCGACTTGCATTCGACGCGAGTCAAGACCGGCGACCAACTCAAGCAGCCACTGCTCGGCGCCGCCGAACATCAGGTGTGGACCGACGTGAGTGACTCGCAACGGTTCGCCGGGAGCGTGCCGAGTCGGCAGGCGAAGGCCAGCCCCCAGGGGGGCGGCACACTCGTCCGCAAAGGAGGGAGTCGCTCCAAAGAGATAATAGGGAAACCCGTCGGCGGATGGGAAGGTGTCGGCGGAGCCCCCGAAATAATAGGGAAACTCCTCGTCCCGGGACGCCGACGAGAACAGGTAGTAAGGCTCCCCTCCGGAGGACTGGGATGCGAGGTCAGAATTCCATTGGTCCTGGTTCCGGACGGAGGAAAAGTCATAGTACGGTTCGTCCCGCCCCTGAACCGGAGACGGGGTGGTGGGTGCGATGGCCGTCGGGAACGGGGAGTCGCAAACGGCGAATGGGACGAACCCCCCGTTAAAGTCCTTGTCGATCATTGTCCAATATCCGTTCTTTGTAGGATCGATCCGAGTCTATCGCACAATTGTAAGCCGAATCCCGCGCGGATGTCGCGAGCCTCGGTGAATGTACGGTGAAATGTCCGTTGCAACTTGAATCAGTTCGAAACTCCGACGTTCCAACCGGGGCGGTCCCGCCGCAGCGGGAACGAGTGGAGGGAGCGGCCGGAAAGCTTTTGGGGACAGATCAAGGCTCAAGTGGAGCGCGGGCTCCAATATACTCCGGAATGCGGTTGCCGACCGCGAAGGTCGCCACGCGGCTACCCGCCATGGGACGAAGAAACCGGGGATCGGCCGGATCCCGAGAAGCGATGGAAACTTCACGCATACGAAGACCCGCGGAGAACAATTCTTCGCTTGAGTTCAGATCCGGATCCTCGAACACGTTGTGTGTGAAGGTCCAGTTTCCGGAGAGGGCTTCGAATGCCGGCCCCCACGCCGGTTCCTCCGACGCGAGGATCAGGTTGGCGGCGGCCTCTCCTCGAGTGACCGATCCGGCGGTCTCGGGGTCCAGCCAGAATTTGCAACCGAGGAACGTGTTGTTCCCCAATTCGATCGGACCTTGCCCCGGTGCGGACAACAATCGCAGCGAAAGTCCTTCTCCGCCACGGAATACATTGTGCGTAATCCGGCAGGTCCCGACGGCGTGCGTGAGTCGGACATGCGTCGCGGAACCGGAGAATTCGTTTCCATCCAGGTGGAGATGATCCGCTTCCACTGCGTCGAGCGTGTCCTCCCGACCGACATACACGCCGAATTTGGCCGCATGGATGTAACATAGCCGAATGATCAACGGCGACTCCGGCGTGCCGCGGCACTCGCGAGCCACCATGATCGCCGCCCAACCTGACTCCTCCGACTGGTGCAGTGAGTTGTTCAGCAGAAGGCCTCCGGCGACATCACCCGCGAGATACAACGCGTGGTGTTCGACTCCCCCCTCAAGATCGAACCCTTGCACTACGACATCCCGAGTTCCGACGATGCTCAACGTCGCCAACCGTCCACGCGGATTGGGGGCGCGAAGTTTGGCCCCCCGAGTGGCAATCAATCGGACCCCCCGCAACCGAACTGGTTCATTAATCGTGAACGGTCCCTCGTGGACCGCGTCGTCGAGCACCTGGATCTCGTCCCCAGGTCCCGCTTGGTCCAACGCGTCCTTCAACGTATGGAAATCCGCTTCGCCTCCCGTGGCGACGGTCCATTTTCGTCCCATGGGGGGTGATGCCTCCGGCACCGGCTCCCTCGGGGAGGAATCGCCCGGCGACAACAACGGCGCGACCGGTGGCACCACGTCGGTCTGTCCTCGCGGAGGACGGAACACGACCAGCAGGACTAAGCCCAGGCTTCCCGCGACGATCAGACCAATCATTCCCCGGAGGAGTCCTGGCTTGCGATCTTGGCGGGTCGACAAGAGCTCCCAGCCCGCGGGAGCGTTCGACAGGATTTGCGTATGGGTGAGATCGAGTGCGAGTTCCCCCGCGAGTGCCCGTTCGACTTCCTCCGCCGAGTCAAACCGCTCCTTCGGGTCCTTGCACAACAGGCGGTCGACAGTCCGTGCGAGATGGCGGGGGACCCTTGAGTCCACCTTGTCCAGGGGAGTGGGGATCAGTGTGGTGACGTTCCAGACGGTGGCCGCCAGTGTATCGGCCATAAACGGGGACTCGCCCGTCACGAGCGCGTGAATGAGCACTCCCAGACTGAACAAGTCGGTGCGATGGTCGGTCGGAAGCCCCTTGACTTGCTCTGGGGACATGTACGCCGGGGTCCCCAGGGGGCGTCCGGCGGTGGTCAACTGCTCCGCCTGCTGAGACAGCATAGCGAGGCCGAAATCACTGATGAATGCGGTATCTCCAGGTTTGTCGAGGAGAATGTTGGAGGGCTTGATGTCGCGATGGACGACCCCGCTCGCGTGGGCCTGTATGAGACCGCAGCAAATCTGACGTCCGATCGACACGATCCAGTCGATGTCGCGAACAGGATGGCGGGCGATCCACTGTTGCAGGTTGCCCCCGGGAATCCGCTCCATCACCAGGCACAGTCGCTCACCGTCCTCGAACATGCCGAAGACGGGCACGATGTGGGGGCCGCTCAACATCGACCCGGCTTTGGCCTCGCGAAGGAACCGCTTGCGGAATAGGTCGTCCCGCGTGTTCCGAGGAAGCAGGATCTTCAAGGCTACGGAATTTCCGGTCTCGATTTCCGTCGCGGCATAGACCGCCCCCATTCCCCCTTGCCCGAGTTTCTCATGGATGTGGTATCCGCCTATTTCCGACGCCTCAAGAGAGAGACCGGCAGGTTCCCCCTCCACGGACGTGGGACTGGCGTAATCCTTCGGAGTGGATCCCATTTCCGGCACCGCGATGACTTGAAAGTTCAGGCGGGTCGGAGCTTTCCCGACACGCGTGGATGACGCACATACCGGTCGTCGGCCAGAGCTCGATCGACTCCTATTCCATTTGCGTCATGTTTAATCATCACAACGACTCGCGGGAAGCATGTGGCAGGGATTGTTTCTGCATTCGTGAGGGCGGCCACTCCCATTCAAGCCAGATTCATCGTTTCCAAAAACTCCTTGTTCGTTTTTGTGCGTTTCATGCGGTTGACGAGGAGGTCCATGGCTTCGACGGGGTTCATGTCGTTGAGGACGCGGCGGAGGAGCCAGACTTTGGCGAGTTCGTCTTCCGTCATGAGGAGTTCTTCGCGGCGGGTGCCAGAGCGATTCACGTCGATGGCGGGCCAGATGCGTTTTTCGACCATGCGGCGGTCGAGGACGAGTTCCGTGTTACCGGTCCCCTTGAACTCCTCGAAGATCACGTCGTCCATCTTGCTGCCGGTGTCGATCAGGGCGGTGGCGATGATCGTCAGGCTGCCCCCTTCTTCGACGTTTCTCGCGGCGCCGAAGAACCGCTTGGGGTGTTGCAGGGCGGCGGCGTCGACACCCCCCGAGAGGATTTTGCCCGAGTGAGGGACTTCCGAGTTCCAGGCACGGGCCAAGCGGGTGATCGAGTCGAGGAAGATCACGACCTGGTGGCCGTACTCGACGAGGCGTTTGGCCTTCTCGATGACCATCTCCGACACCTGCACATGGCGGGCGGAGGGTTCGTCGAAGGTGCTGCTGACGACTTCGCAGTTCGGCCCTTTGACCTGCCGCTCCATGTCGGTGACTTCCTCGGGCCGCTCGTCGATGAGCAGCACGATGACGTAGCTTTCCGGATGGTTGCGGAGCACGGCCTTGGCCATTTGTTGCAGCAGGATCGTCTTCCCGGCCTTGGGGGGGGAGACGATCAAGGCACGCTGGCCCATGCCGATGGGGCAGACGAGGTCGCACACGCGGGTGGCGAACAGGTCGGGGCCGGATTCGAGCTTGAGGCGACGCTCGGGGTGCAACGGGGTGAGGTCGTCGAAGCTGACCTTCTCGTGCAGCAGATTGGGGTCCTGTCCGACGATCGCTTCGACGCGCAACAGCGCGAAGTAACGCTCGTTCTCTTTCGGCGGGCGGATCGTGCCGGCCACAGGGGTGCCGGTGCGAAGGCCGAAGCGGCGGATCTGGCTGGGGGAGACGTAGATGTCGTCAGGGCAGGGGAGGTAGTGGTAGTCGGGGCTGCGCAGGAAGCCGAAGCCGTCGGGGAGGATTTCGAGCGTTCCCTCGCCGAACATGAGGCCGTGGAGCTTGGTGCGCTCCTTGAGGATCTTGAAGATCAGGTCCTGCTTCTTGAGGCCCGCGTAGTCGACGAGTTGCTCCTGCCGGGCGACGACGAGCAGCTGCTGCATCGTCATCCGCTGCAACTCGGAGATGTTGACGTCGCTGCCGCGGAGTTCTTCGTAGTGACTTTCGCCGAGTTGGGCGGCAAGGGTTTCGTCGTCGGGGATGTCCTGATCGATGTCGACGCCGAGGCCGGTGCCGTATTGCTCGCCGTCGATTTTGGGGATGACGGGGATGGAGGGGCGGCGCGGCGGGGTGGCGAGTTCGTTGCCGGGGGCAGAGCGTTCGTTGCCGGGGGAGGCACGCTCATTGCCCGGGGAAGGGCGCGCGGCGGCGGTTTCCGCGAGATCCTGATCGGCCGCATCGGCGTCGATGCGATTGCCGGACGGACGGGGGGGCGTTCCCTTTCCGCCGCGTGCGCGGAGCCGACCTTGCAGGGGGGGATTGGATTGGGGGGGCAATTGCATGATGGGGGCCTGGTGTCCGGAGGCGTCGACGCCCGAGCCGGACGGCGAGGGCGAAATCGAGCGCGGCGGGAGTGAACGAGTCGATGCGGGCTGGGTGAGGAATGTCGAAGGTTGGAGTGGTTGTCAGCGAGCGGTGTGGGAGCGAGCGTGTTCGCGTGTGGCGGATGTTGCGCGATGTCCGCGACGGAAGGGTGCGGGGTGACGGCTTGGGGAGCGAAGAACTTCGCGAGGAGGTCGAATCAAAGGTGGAGGGAGTCGGCGACCGAAGCGCGAGCGGTTGTGACACAACGCCTCGACCGAGCGGGAAGCTCCCGATTTTGGAGGACGATTGTGAATGCGGCGCGAGGGTCCTGTGCAGAAGACGTGGAAGTGAAAACGTGGTGTTCGAACGCGCTGGGATCCACGAAGACGGGATGACGTACGAAGATGGGGGATCGGGAATCGAGGGGAATCGGGGACAGCCGGTGCCGAATGCGGAGTTCGGCGGGACGGGTGGCCCAAGGCCGGAAGGCCGGGAATCAACGCAACAAGGAATCCATTCGTGTCGATTGACAACGGGGGGGAGGGATCGAGCGGCGGAACGCTCACCGCGAACGGAGTGCGTCCCGACCAAACCATCTTTAAACGGCCCCGTCACCGACGTGGCCGTCACTGACGGGACAGTCACCGACGGGGCCGCCGCGCACGGGACGTTTCCGAAGTTCCCGTTCGCGAGGGGCGGCTCAGGTTCCCGGCAGGAGTTCCCACCGGTGGAGCAGGTCGCTCACAGCCTGGCGGGTCTCGGCGAGGGAACTTGAGTTACCTACCGTATCATGAGCGGCGGCCCGTTTGCGTTCAAGTGTCCACTGGGCACGTTCGCGCCGTTCCCGCTCGGCGGGGGTCCAACCGCGGGCCGCGACCCGTTGGTGGCGGACCTCGTCCGCGACATCGACGAAGACGATGAGGTCGGCCAGTTCGGACCAGCCGGATTCGAGCAGGATCGCGGCGTCGAGGACGATCAGGCGGACGCCCCCTTCTGTGCGAAGCTGGGCGATGCGGGACCGGATGGCCTGTCGGATCGGGGGGTGGGTGAGGGCTTCGAGGCGGGCACGGGCGGCGATGTGGCCGGGGGTGTCGCCGAAGACTTTGGCGGCGAGTCGGGAACGGACGATGTGGCCGTCGTCGCCGAGGATCTCGCGGCCGAATTCGTGGGCGAGGGGGTCGCGCACGGCGGGATCGCGCAGTGCGGCGTGACCGAGTTTGTCGGCGTCGAGGATCGCGGCGGGGACCTGCTCGGCGATCAACGCGGCCACGGTGCTCTTCCCCGCGCCGATGCCGCCGACGAGGGCGAGGACCGGTACGGCGGGGAGGGGGGGCGCCGGGTGCCTGGTGGACGAGGTTGCCGGAGACGAGGGGGGCATGGTGCGGCGATTAAGTCGATCTGGTGGTGCGAGTTTGCAGTGGAGCCAGGGGTTGGTGTCGCGACCCGCGTTTTTGGCGAGTCCCTGAATTCCGACGAGTCCACGGATCCGCGAACCCGGGGGTGTTCAAAACGGGCCTTGTCGGGAATGAGTTTGTCGGAGTATACCCCCGCTCTCTTCCGGGTTCTCTCCGGGCCACCCCTCCCCACCAACACTCCCCCACCGTCGCGCGTCGCCCATTCTCGGCGTCCGTCCGCGCTTGCGCCCAATGGATCGCTCCATGCCAACCTCGCTCTCACGCGAAGCCCGTCCCTTCGTTGGCCGCGGCGTCTTGGCTCGTGCTCTGTGCCGCCATACGGCCCCGCTGATTTTTGCGACGGTGTCGCTGTTGTGCACGGGTTGTCCGTCGCTCAACCGCTGGAGCGGTCCGAACGAAGACCCGTTCTTCTCGGTCCCCAACGAAGACGCCACCACGCACCACACGACGTTTGCGCCCCCCGTCGGGGCCGCCACGGCAGAGGATATCGCCGACCAACCCTCGGCTCCGTCTCCGCGTCGTGGAGCGGGGCCTGCTTCAGCCGGGTGACGTTCGGCGAGAATTCGGACACCGCCGCGATGCCGACAGCAATACGGGTTGGCTGTCGCGGGGGGCGAAGGTCTTCCGGACGGTTGTCCACGACGGTTGGTTCGCCGGTTGAAATCCTCGGGGTTGGTGATCGGCGGAGCTGCGGGACGCGCCGACTCACGGCCTGTGAGAATCGTCCGGCGTTGCCGTTCTCGTGCGGGTTGCGACAATGGAGTGCGCGTCACCGAACCGCTGCGACGCTCAGCTCGCGGATTCGCCAAGGCGACTTCGGTACGGCCACGCCCTCCCCACGACGGATCGCCCATCGCCATGCTCGTTGTTTCCCCCGGCATCCGCATCCCTCTTGAGGAATTCCGCTTCACGTTCGCACGCAGCGGCGGTCCGGGGGGTCAGAACGTCAACAAGGTCAACAGCAAGGCGATTTTGCGATGGGGGCTGACGACCAGTCCGTCGCTCCCCGAGGATGTCCGCGAGCGGTTTCTGGCCACCTTCGGGTCGCGGCTGACGACGGAAGGCGAAATCGTCATCGCCAGCGAAGAGAGTCGCGATCAGTCGACGAACAAGCAGACGTGCCTCGACAAGCTGGGTGAGTTGCTGGCGGCCGTGGCGAAAGCGCCGAAGAAGCGCCGCCCCACGAAGCCCTCGTACGGGTCGAAACTGCGCCGGTTGGAAGATAAGCACCGCAATTCCGAGCGGAAGTCCGGACGGCGTCCGCCGCCGGATTGAGGCCCACATTCCGGGGGCAGGTTGCCGACGATCTCCACCTCGATGGGGACGCGCAGATGGGTACGCGCATTCGGCAACCCGACACCGGCCACCCCTGCCGCAATACGACAGCGATTTCGGAGAAATCACGGACGCCGTTCGGTCGCGGGCGGTTTCCCCCGAGGGGAATGTGACGCTACAACAATGTCTGGTTGTCGGCTCGGCGTTCCCTCCCTGTCGGCGACCCCGGGGTGCGGTGTGCTCGCACTTCGTCGTGATGGTTTCATTCAGGCCGGTCGGAGGAGTTTTCCATGAGTTTCGCGGCGTCGAGAATCACCGCTCCGAAGTCCTTGCTGTTGCTGGGGGCCGCACTGATGGTCTCGTCCGCGATGGCGGCGGAACTGGCAGCGGCCGATGAACCTCCCGTGGCGTTCCTGACGCCCGACACAGCGGGGCCGGACTTCGCCATTCAAGGGGAGTACCTCGGCAAGATCGGCGAGAAGACGCCGCTGGGTGCCCACGTCATTGCGCTGGGCGGCGGCAAATTCGATGTCGTGCTGTACGCCAAGGGGTTGCCGGGGGCCGGTTGGGATGGCAAGACCAAAGTCCGGTTGACCGGCGAAACGGTCGCGGGCAAGACCACCTTCGCGGGGCAAAACTTTCAAGGGGAAATCTACGACGGCATCCTCAAGGGGGTCGGCGACGACAACGCTCCTTACGAACTCCAGCGTCAGGAGCGGGCTTCCCCGACGTTGGGGATGGCGGCACCGTCGGGCGCGCTGGTCTTGTTCGACGGCAAGAATGTGGACGAGTGGGACGGAGGGAAGATCGCCGCCGACGGATTCCTCGACGTGGGGACTCGCACCAAGCGGAAGTTCTCCAGCTACACCCTGCACTTGGAGTTCCGTACCCCCTTCATGCCGACCAAGCGGGGTCAGGGGCGCGGCAACAGCGGCCTCTACCTCAACGACCAGTACGAATGTCAGGTGCTCGATTCCTTCGGCCTGACCGGCGAAAACAACGAGTGTGGCGGGTTCTATCAGATTGCAAAGCCGTTGGTGAACATGTGCCTGCCCCCGCTGTCGTGGCAGACGTACGACATCGAATTCGATGCCGCCAAGTTCGACGCCGACGGAAAGAAGACGGCTCCAGCCGTGGTGACCGTCAAACACAACGGCGTCGTGATCCACGACAAGTTCGAGCTGCCGCGAAACACCCCCGGCGGTGGCGTGGGGGACGAAAAGCTCCCGGGCGGCATCTACCTGCAAAACCACAACGATCCCGTGCGGTTCCGCAACATTTGGATCGCCGAGAAAAAGTAGTGTTTGGTCACGACTGAAGCCGGGGATTGTGATTGGTCCAAGTCGTTCGCACGGCTGGACAAGCCAGCATTGGCACCCCTGAATCCGGCTGGGAGATACGGGCTGGGACAAAGCCGTCTGGGCGTGTTTCAGGTCGTTCGGGAGACACGCACGGTCTCGTCCGGGCCACACCGCCCCCCCGTTCCCGGCCGGGGGGGCGAACTGCGGGCTGCTGTCGTTGATTGGTTTGGAAGCGAATCTTTCTTGTTCCCGCAGAGAAGTCGTGGCTCTTGACGAGCATTCCAGCTCTTCAATGGTGGCGGGGATGTTTGTCGTCTGAAGGTGGTCGGACGTACGGGACCGGCGGAGGAACGCGTGTTCGCGAGTTGGGTGCGAACCCAGCAGTGGGACAGGCCCCAAACCGCGACCCTGCTCCCCCACACTCGGTCGGGAAACCAGAACCGAACTCTGCTGCGGAGGAGAAAACGCCCGCAGGGCGGCGTCGGGGGCTGCCCCCGATGCCAATCGGGCCATCGGTGTCCCGCGTTCCCGCCGCACTGAAGGCTGTTCGTGTCGACGTAGTCGCCAGCCAGCGAGAGGGCGCGTCGATCCCCTCCTGGAGTCGACACGCGTTTCCGCCGCATCCCGATCGCCTGGCCGTGTCTTGTCGCAAACTGACCGGTCGCCCCGGTAGCGGGGTGAACATCCTTGACGGGCGGGTTGTAAGGTTCGCGTCTTTGGTGGGAGTTTTCCGTGATTGTTTGTGATTCGACGTTGGATCTCGAGACCTCGAGCGGTCCCATGCGGACCTATGTGTACACCCCCTCTGAACCGGGCCGACCCGCGCGGAAGGATCCGGGTCTGATTCTCTATTCCGAAATCTTTCAGCAGACCGAACCGGTCCGACGGCTGGCGATTCAACTCGCGGGACGTGGATATGTCGTGATGGTTCCCGAGGTCTACCACTCGCGGCTGCCGGCTGGCACGGTGCTGGGTTACGACGATGCGGGGAAGAACCTCGGGAACGACCTCAAGCGCGACACGCCCGCGTCGGACTTTGACGAGGGCAGCGCGGCCCTGGTGAAGGCGTTGACGGCGCATCCCGCCTGCAACGGCCGGATTGGAGTCGTCGGGATTTGCCTCGGCGGGCATCTCGCGTTCCGCGCGGCGCTGCGACCGGAGGTGTTGGCCACGGCCTGCTTCTACCCCACCGACCTCACCGAAGGGATTCTGTGCGGCGGCCAAACCGACACGCTGGCCCGCGCCGCCGAGATCCGGGGTGAACTGATGATGGTGTTCGGTCGACAGGACCCGCACGTTCCCGAACCGGCCCGTCGGAAGATTTACGCGGCGCTGGACGGGGCGGGGACGTGGTTCACCTGGCACGAATTCAATGCTGCGCACGCCTTTTTGCGAGACGAAGGGTCGCGCTACGACCCCGCGGCCGCGGCCCTGTGCATGGAACTTGCGAGCGACTTGTTCTCCCGCGTGTTATGAGGGGACGCGGATTGACGAGCGAAGGAGTACAGAATGGTTTGACGCACCGGGACAGAGTGCTCGCCGCGAAATCACCGCGCGGCATTGCTCGGCAGCGGGGCCGTCGTCCGGTTATGTTGGGACTGCTTCGCCCGCGCAGTCACCTCGTTTCAGGAGCCGTCGCCGTGCCCGATCTGACCCGCAGGGAATTGTTCGCTTCGGCCGGGGTGGTCGCCGGCGCCGTCGCGATGGTTGGCGGTACCTCCGAGGGGACGCTCTTGGCCGCCGAGAAACCTGCCGCGGCTTCGTCGGGAAAGGCGCGCAAACCGCTGGTTCGTGTCGCCGCCGTCAGTTGGAATCCACCGTTTCACGATCACCGCCAGAAAGGGGTCGACCTGACCCCTCTGCGGGAGATGACCGCGCGGGTCATGCGGGACCGCCCCGATTTCATCTGTTTCCCCGAAGTGTGCGCCTGCATCGCCCAGGGAATGCGGGCGGGGATCGCCGCCTCGCCGGGGCTGGAGCCATTCGCGGAGGCGGTCGGAAAAATCGCCCGAGAATTCGGCGTGGCCCTCGTCGTGCCATTCATCGAGCGAAACGGAGACCGAGCGTACAACTCGGTCCCGGTGGTCGACAGCACCGGAAAATTGGTCCTCGTGTATCGCAAGAACTATCCCACCATCGGTGAGTTGGACGACGGGATCTCGCCGGGTCATGAAGTCCCGGTCGCGGAGTGCGACAGCGTGCGGGTGGGTGCCGCCGTCTGCTTCGACGCCAACTTCGACACAATCCCGATGGAGCTGGAACGCCAACGTGCCCAACTGGTCTTCTGGCCCTCGATGTATTGGGGTGGCCGCAAGTTGCAGCATTGGGCGTTCCGGTACGGATTTTCCATTGTCGTGTCGTACGTCGCCGAAAGTGCGATCATCGACATGTCCGGTCGCTACCTCGACCGGCGCGGGACCGACACGCTCAAGGTTCGACAGCAACTCAGCCCGCCTTGGGCCATCGCCGAGATCAACGTCAATCGCGAGTTGTTCCATCTCGACGACAACCAGCTCAAGTTCCCTGTGATTCGCGAGAAATACGGCCCCGACGTGGAACTCGACATCCACGAACCGGAGGGGTACTTCCTGATGTCCACACGACGGGCCGACTTGCCGGTGGAAGCGATCGCCCAGGAGTTCGGGCTGGAAACGCTCCGCGACTACCTCGCCCGCAGCGCGCGGATTCGTGGTGAGCGTTTGGGAAAGCGACCGTAACGCGGAGCGACTTCCACCAAATTGTTCGATTCCGTTGAACCGCAGGCGAACTGGGGGCGACTTCCTCTTCCGTGGTCCGATCGGTTCAGACCATCGATCCGACGGACGCCGTTCAGCGCGACCTCCCTCGGCGGCTGTTGTTCCGTCCTTGGCCAAGCCTTGCGGCATCGAGACGTCTATGGATGTCGACGGCCAATTCGAGACGGAAGCGGATGCGGTGGATCGTGCCCGCCAAGGGGACGGGGTGGCGTTCCGCACCCTCGTCGAAGCGTACGACCGTCGGTTGCTGTACTTCGTCCGAAGGTTGCTGGGCGACTCGGAAGAGGCGTTCGATGTTGTGCAACAAATCTGGTTGCACGTGCATCGCCACTTGCGTTCGCTCCGCACGCCGCGTGCTTTTCGCGTTTGGCTGTATCGCATCGCCCATGACAGGGCGGTTACGGAACTTCGTCGGCAGCGCCGCCCGATCTCGATCGACACCCCGCCCCTCGGCGAAATCCCCGATCCGGACCCCGCACGCGCCAGCCTCGAGACGGCGGAATCGGTTCACACGGCCCTCGACAAATTGTCCACCGACCATCGGCGGGTTCTGACGCTGCACTTCCTGGAAGGATTGGCCGTGGACGAGATCGCCGAAGTCTTGCGGTGTCCGGAAGGGACCGTCAAATCCCGACTGCATTACGCACGCGAAGCCCTGCGCCGCGAAATCGAACGTCAGTAACCGCCGCCGCATCGTCGCCGAGCATCGTTCCCCGAGAGTTTCGCCATGTCCGATCCTTCGCCGATCACGTCGTTCGGATCCCGCTTATTGGACCTCGACGAGCCTCTTCCCTCACCGCGCTATCAGGAGCATCGCATGCAACTCGAACATCGTCTCGCCTTGGCCGAATCACGGACCAAACTGGTCGGACGCGTCGCGACTGCCGCGATTGTGATCGCCGCTGTCACACTGCCCGTGATCGGATCGCGAGTCGTCGGCAGTCCCGATTGGACCGATCGCGACGCGACGCCGCTCTCGGTGGTGCTCGGCGTCGTCTATTTCCTGGCGGTCTCGGTCGGACTGGTGGGCGCCGCGTCGTACTATTCGCGCTGGGTTCCCTTGGTCCGGCGTTCACGGGAGGACCTGTTGGTCGATTCCGTTTCGCAACTGCGCCGCGAGGTGGCTGACTTGCGCCGCCTCTTTGAAAGTCGCAACGAACCGCCGACGGACCGGGCCTGACCTGCACGCGCACCGCGAACTCCGCTGACGGGGGCGTGTCCCCGATCTACAATCGGTTTCCGTCGGCGGTCCCGCTCGACATCGCCCGTTTCACGAATCCCGCCGAAAGTTCGATAATGGTCAAGGTCGCCGTTCTGGGAGCCACCGGTTACACCGCCCTCGAATTGATCCAATTGCTCCTGCGGCATCCCCATGCCGAATTCGTCGCCCTGACGACGCGGCAAGAGGGTGCCCCGCCGGTGCACACGATCCATCCGAGCCTGTATGGCCGGTTGAACTGCCCGGTCGAGGACCTGACCCCCGCGCAGGTGGCCGAGCGGGCGGAGTTCGTGTTCTGCTGCCTGCCACACGTCGCCAGCATGGAGGCGGTGCCGACGCTGCTCGCCGGAGGGGCGAAGGTGTGCGACCTCAGTGCCGATTACCGGCTGAACGACCCGGCGGTTTACGAAAAGTGGTACGGGCACAAGCACACGGACGCAGGGCGCCTTGCGACGGCGGTGTATGGTCTGCCCGAGTTGTGGGCTGACCGCATTCCGAAAGAGCAACTCATCGCCAATCCCGGCTGCTACACGAGCACGTCGATCCTGGCCCTCGCGCCACTGATTCAGGAAGGCTGGATCGAACCGTCGGGGATCATCATCGACGCCAAAAGCGGTGTCTCCGGTGCGGGGCGTACACCGAAGCTGAGCACGTTGTACGTCGAATGCAACGAGGGGGTGTCGGCTTACTCGGTGGCGGGAACGCATCGGCACACACCCGAGATCGAGCAGGTGCTGTCCGAGCTCACCGGGCAAGCGGTCAAGGTCCTGTTCACGCCCCACCTGATACCGATGGAACGGGGCATTTTCGCCACGATTTACGGACGCCTCAAAAAGCCAGCCACGCAGGGAGAACTCCTCGCGCGGTACCGCGCGTTCTACGCGGGGAAGCCGTTCGTGCGTGTCGTCGACCATCTGCCGAACACGCGAGATTCCGCCCACACGAACTATTGCGACATCACCTGCCGCGTGGCGGGGGACACGGTCATCGTGCTGGCGTGCCTGGACAATCTTGTGAAGGGGGCGGCGGGCGTGGCCGTGCAGAACTTCAATCTGATGTGCGGGTTCCCTGAGGGTATGGGATTGGTGTGAGGCGCGCCGTGGTCGCGCGATTGCGTTGTCTCTCCACCCCACGGGGGTATGTTGCGCGGTTGTTAAAGCCGCTGTGCAACACGGGGGGGAGACGGGGTTTCATGGAGAGTTGGCGGAGCGCGCAACGACGAGGCACATTGGGTGGTGTTCTTCGTGCTCGAGCCAGGGTGCGTGCCGAGAGCCAGACCCAGTTCACAGAAGAACGGAAATCATGCACTCATGTGCTTCGCCAGTGGCGTTCGTGTTACTGCTGACTTGCGCGTTGGCCGAGGGGGCGGAGCACCAGGTGCGGCCGGGCGATTCTCCGCAGTCCGTTATGGACCGGGCGGCGTCCGGGGACCGGATCGTGTTTCTCCCCGGGCGGCATGAGCATGTTCCGGGCAAACACCGAGCGCTGCTGTACGTCGACAAGACCGTCGAGATCGAACTGCGGGAGGGGGCGACTCTGCGGTTGGCGGACGGAGCGACGAAGCTTGAGGCCGAACCGGAGATCACGACCGATCAGGACGCCGGCAAAAAACTGGATGATCTCGAAGTCGGTGGCCGGTTCGATCTGAGTCAACCGTCGATCTTCACGATCGTGATGGAGGGCGAGGGGGCCGACGGGAAGCCGGATACTTTTGCCTGGGGTGTGTACCGGGGTGTCGACAATCCGGAAGGGAGCGTGCGGGGCTCCTCGGGGAGCAAGTTCGGCGAGACACCGCATCGGGCGGTCGCCATCACCGGCGACTGGCAGGACCTGTCGGACGGTGTGAAGGTGCGATTCCCCAACACAACCGGCCACAACAAGGGGAGTCGCTGGTTCGTCACCTATGACGGCCCCGAAGCGTACGGCATCCGCATCGGTCACGGGCGTCAGTCCGAGCACATCTCGAACGTGCGCGTCACGGGCCTGGGTGTCATCGACATGAACGCCACGCGCAATGTGCAGCCGGGGTTCCTCGTCAAGAATATCAATGCCTGCGTGCTCATCCACGGGCGGGTGCGAGGGGTGGTCGTCGAGGGAATCACGATGATCGACACGAATCGGTCGGTGATGTGCTACGGCGAGCATGGCGGCACGTTTTTGCCCGGCGGCGGTGTCACCGAGGGAGAGTCGTTCGACGCGGAGGACATCACCATCCAGCGGACGCGGACACTCAACCCGAACGGGGCGGGTTACCTGTTGGGGCACCCGTCGTTTCGCGGACAACTGCGGAACGTGAAGTGCAACCACAACCACATGGAGACCGCCGTGACGGCCATCGAGCCGAACTTCAACCTCGATGGTTACGAAGTGATCGGCAACGTCATCAAGAGCGGCGGCCAGGCGATCCATTGCTGGCGACACTCGAAGAACGGGGTCATCGCCGACAACCTGCGGATCCACGACAACACAGGGAAGCCGGTGGTGGTGCTGGGGGCGCCTCGCGGCTGGAAGGCTCCCGAGCCGCCGGTGATGCGGAACAACCGCAATCACTTGGGGGAGGCGGGGGGGCGATGAGGCGGGTGGGGCACGCGGCGCCCCCTGTCTGAACAAAGCAGAATGTCCTCTTACCTTCCCCCATTTTGAACAAGGAAGTCAGGCAGGAGCATGACCTACGTCTTATTCCAGTCAGAAAGCACGTGATGAAACACACACTCGTTCTGTGGTTCCTGTTTCTCGCTTGGCAGGGGGGGCTTCATGCCGCCGAAGTGTCGCCGACGGCAAAGGACAGAAAGCCCAACATTATCGTCATCTTCGCGGACGACCAGGGCTATGGGGATCTGGGGTGCTTTGGCTCCACGACCATCCGCACCCCTCATCTCGACCGACTCGCCAAAGAGGGGCGACGGTTCACGAGTTTCCTGGTCCCCGCGAATGTCTGCTCACCATCCCGAGCGGGACTACTCACCGGCTGCTATCCAAAGCGGGTGGGCATGCACCAGGGCGTGCTGTTTCCCAAATCGACGACCGGGTTGAACCCGGCCGAGCACACCATCGCCGACCACTTGAAGCAACAGGGTTACGCCACCGCCTGCTTCGGTAAATGGCACCTCGGACATCATCGAGAAGTGCTGCCGACCTCAAACGGATTCGACACCTATTACGGCATCCCCTACTCGAACGATATGAACCATCCCGACAACGAGGGCAAGCCCAAAGGGGGAACGGCGGGAATGGACGAACTGTGGAAGGACCCGGAGTCCAGCCTCACGAAGTGGAAGACGCCGCTGATGGAAAACGAGAAAATCATTGAACTTCCCGTGGATCAGCGGACCATCACCCGTCGCTGTACGGACCGGGCCCTTGGCTTCCTTCAGGAAAACCAGACACGCCCGTTCTTCATCTATCTGCCCTACTCCATGCCACACATCCCGCTGTATGTGCCCGATGATGTTCGCGACCCCGATCCCCGGCGGGCCTACATCAACACCATCGAGCACCTCGACACCGAGGTGGGTCGTGTCTTTGACAAACTGCGCGAGCTCGCTCTCGCGGACAACACCTACGTCATCTATACGAGCGACAACGGGCCCTGGCTTCCCTTCCAGCACCACGGCGGATCCGCCGGTCCGTTGCGTGACGGCAAGATGAGCACCTTCGAAGGAGGCCAGCGCGTCCCCTGCATCGTCTGGGCTCCGGGCCGGGTTCCGGCGGGCACGGAGTGCAACGCGCTCGCTTCGACCATCGATTTGCTCCCCACCATCGCGGCCATCACCGGCACGCCGCTTCCGGCCGACCGCGCCATCGACGGGCTGGACATCTCACCGCTGTTTTTCGGAACAGCCAAATCCGTGCGCACGGAGTTTCTTTATTACAACATGGGTGGACGCATCGAAGGGATCCGTGAAGGCGACTGGAAGCTCCTCTCGAAAGAACCGGCGGGCAAAGCTGGCCCCGCCACTCCCCAAACTCCCGACCTGCTGCTCTTCAATCTCGCCGATGATCTCGGCGAAAAACACAACGTTGCCGCAGAGCAGCCGGAGATCGTCCAGCGTCTGCGTCGGAAGATGCTCGAACAGAATGCCGACATCGAAGCCGAAGCACGACCTGTGTGGAGAAAGACGGGAGGGTGATCGTCGTACGTTGCACCCGCGATCCTGCGTTGGTTCGCGGGATGGCCCGGACGCCGCTTTGGGCGTCTGGGTTGCGGAGCCACGGGGGGGGCGAGAACGATTGGCGAACGGGGAGGAAGTGCCGCACTCGCAGTCGCGAGCGACTTGAGGACCTTGATGGGCGCCTCTTGTGACTGCGTCAACTCGACGCCCAACGCGGCGTCTCGGGCACCCGGGAAGTGAGGCGGGTGGCCATCATCACCGAACCTCCTGGCAAACCTCGACCGCGAACAGAAACACGTTCCCGGGCCGCACGACGGTCGGGACGTTTTCGCGCCACCATTGTGCGGCGTCCGGGGAATGACCGGCCAAGGCGTCGATCGCTCGCGACGAGTCGACGCAATAACCTTTCTCCCGCCGAAGCCGTCCGAAGAGTCGCGCGACGAACCAACCCCAACGGGTGTTCGGCCCCGAGAGCACCCCCGCGGTGTTTCCGACTCGGACTCCCGGCACTAACAGCGGCAGCGTGAGACCAATCCATGCCGCTCGCACATGCTCGGGAGCCTCGCCCGGCGGGGTGGCGACAATGCGAATGTGCATGACGAAATGCCCTCGGGAAACAGCGTACTTGGCGCTCCGCGTCGACGGCTCGACCCGCCGTCAATGCTTGAACTCGATCCGTCCCATACTCTTGATTGCGGAGACACCCGCCGGGGAGAGGCTGTTCCCCTCGGCATAGATGCTGGTGAGTTTGTGCTGTGCAGACACCCAGCGGACCGCGGGCCCCTCGAAGCGAACCCGAGTACGACTGACGTTGATCAAGGACACCTCGACCGGCAGGCGGACGAGGCCGTCATCGCTGATGGAAGTGTCGGTGAGAAACAGCATGTCAAGGTATCGTCCCGAAGGAAACGCCGCCAAACCGGAGTCGGTCACCGCGGTCTTGCTCAAATTCAGGACATTCAGCGAAGCGCACTTCATGAGAGTTGGAATCGCCGCGTCGGTGACCGAGGTTCCCGCCAGCGACAGATTCGAGAGGCGGGACATGGTTGTGAGCGGCCCCAGTCCCGCGTCGGTGACGCGGGTTTCACGGAGCCAGAGATTCTTGATCCGCCCGTTTCCCCGCAGCGGTTCGAGGCAGGTGTCGTCGATCCCGGACCGATCGAGCATAAGGGTCTCGAGCTTCGGGAAACTTTCGACGGCGGCCTTGATATGTTCGCGGTTGAGGTTCGGCTGGTGAAGATTCAGAGTCCGAATCGGGAGACCTTTGAGACGCCGCAAACCGTTCGGTGTGATTTTCGGCGTTTCGAGATAAAGGACGTCCAGGTGCCTCGCGCTGCCCACGGCTTCGAGACAGGTGTCGTCCACCGTCGCTGATTCCACATAAACGATGTCGACTTCACGCACGGCGTTCAGCAGCCACAACTTTTCGGGAGGAACGTTTCGGAAGATCAGGTGGTACGAAGGACCGGGCCAGTGATACTCCCCGAAGCAGTGGTGCACGAACTGAGCCAGGAGCATCCCAACCGGCGACATTCGCATGACGGCTTTCGGGAAGTCCTGCTGAATGACTTCGACGCCCGGAGTCGCTCTGAGTTCGGAAATCGCCCGTCGTTCGCTGACCATCGGGACCACCGCCGACAGAATCACCGAAACCACGAGAAGAATCAGACACCCCACCCAAAGCGCCCATCGCGGAACCCGCAGCAACCACGGAGGCCGCGCGGGGGACGGGTCGGATCCAGACAGGGGTTGGGGCGAGCGAGGATCGCTGGCGGTCGTCATCGTACCGGCCGATCATCCAGTGTTGAGTTATGCCTTGAACCGACGGATGCGCGGCGGGAGGTGATCGCGGAGCGGTTGAGAACTTGTTGTAGCCAGCTGCGCAAAAAAGGTGAATCGTCGAGAGAATTCGCGGAAAACCGTTCCGAAGGTTGGGCCGTGTCTGACAAATTCGCATCTCGCGGGTGGCCCGGACGCCGCTTTGGGCGTCTGGGTTGCGGAGTAACGAGAGGGCCGGGAACGACTGGTGAACGAGGAGTAAGTGCCGCACTCGCACTGGCGACCGACTGGAGGGCTTTGATGAGCGCCTCTTGTGACTGCGTCACCCAGACGCCCGAAGCGGCGTCTGGGGCACCCGCACCCGGGTTAGCTAGGGACGCCGCTCTGTCCGGAGGTCACGATTTCTCCGGAATCCGCGCGGGGTCCCTCGCTTACGCTTCGGGTTTCCATGAGGAATTCGGTGGTTGCTCGAAAGAACGCACAGCCTCGACGGGGGATGTCGCAGACGTTGGAGTGACAACCCCGGGTTCAAGACGACGCGGTGCTATCCGCCCTGCGCCTGATCCACCTCGTAGCGGAACTCGTTGAACCGCAGGTACTCCCAGTGCATGTAGAGCGGGCTGGACTTCACCAGCCGGTCGCGCGGGCCGACGACTTCCAGTTTCCCCTTGTGCAACAGGTACAACTCGTCGCAGCGGCGAATCGTCGTCAGTCGGCCCGGCAGATACACCACCGTCCGCCCCGGCGCGATGCGCGTGTAGGCGTCGTCCACCAGCTTCTTGGTGTCATCGTCGAGCGGGTCGGTCGGTTCTTCGATGACGATCAGCGCCGGTTTGCGAACCAGGGCCCGCGCCAATCCCAACCGGAACGCCTGTCCGGCATCGAGCTGTTCGCCATGCTCGCCGATCACCGTTTCGTACCCTTGCGGCAGCTTCAGGATGAAGTTGTGCGCGTGCACGAGTTTGGCCGCTTCCGTCACGTCCTGCAGGCTGAAGCGGTTGTCCCCCGCCGCGATGTTCTCGGCGACGGTGCCGGTGATGAACGGATCGCGACCGCCGACGAACACCGCCTCCGCGCGGAGCGATTCCAACGTCACCCACGCGATGTCCTCGCCGTCGAACTGCACGCGTCCCGAACGAGGCTCGATGAACCGCGGCAGCATGAACGCCACCGCCCGCGCTTCGAGGGGATCCGTCGCGATCAAACCGGCCTGCCGCCCCGCCGGGATCCTGAGCGAGAGTCCGTCGAGGATCGGACCGTTCGGTCCGTCGTACTTCACGTCGCTGAATTCGATCTGCTTGGCCAAGGGGGACAGAAACCGCGCGCCGATCGCCTGCCCCACTTCGGGAATCTTGTTGAGGTACGCCTGGATCCGCACCGCCGCCTCCCGCGCGGGGGTCAGGTCCGACCGCAACTCGGCCATTCGCCGCAGCGACGGCACCGCCGCCCCCAGCGCCGCGATCAGCAGCACCCCTTCGGCGAACGAGATGGCATGCGGCTCAAAGAGCACCTTGCCCCCGAGGAAGAACAGCACGAACGCCAGTGTCAGGCAGACCAGCGCCGTCGCCCAACGTTCGGACGCGCGGCGGGCCAGCAGTCCCGCCGCCGTCTCCTCCTCGTAGCGGCCCAGGTATTTCTCGAACTGCGCCTGGCCGAGCGACTCCATGCCGTAGCCGCGAATCAGCCGCGTTTTCTGGAGGCTCTCCGCGAGCAGTCGCAATTGTTTGGCGGAATTCGCCGCCGCCAACCGCTGCTGATCGCGCAACCGCGCGAACGTCCGTCGCACCACGAACCCGCAGGCGAACAGCGGAATCGCGCATTGCAAGGCCAACACCGGCGCTTCCACCAACGCCATCGCCCCCAACAACAGCAGTTGGAACGGATCGCGCAGCCAGCGGTCGGCATAGTGGAACACGCCGTCGCGGACCGTATCCACGTCCGTCGTGAACAGTTCCATCGCCTGCGCGTGTTCGTCCCCCTGCAGGTCGGACGGCCCCAACCGCAAGACCTGCCGGTGCAACCGTTGACGCAACCGCGTCGCCCGATCGAGGGCGATCCGTACGCAGGTGGTTCGCGCTCGGGAGATGCAGCGGCTGCACGCCAGCACGAGCACCGAGCCGACCAGCACGAGCGCCACCAAAGCGGGGGCGTCGCTGCGCAACGCCGGGAACCGCAGGTACGCCCACCGGAGCAAGGGACCCCACGCCCGGTTCCGTTCGCGCCACACCTGAGGGAGTATCCCACGCCCGGAATAGGCGAACTCCGAATGGCCGACCGACGCATCCGCCTCGACCTCGTCGCCGACCAGCGCGGTCAGTTCTTTCTCGGCACCGCGAGGGACGTGCAACACGCCCGCGTTCGCCACCAAATCGACCGCCATGTCGGCGACGATCAGTACGCAACCGAGCAGAAAGGTGCCCAGCGTCGCCCAGGCGAACGCCACCAGCGACCGCCCGCGCCGCAGGTCTTGCGGCGAAAACACTTGCTCGAACGGAGTCGGGTCGATGTGGGCCACGGTTTGCGTCCCTTCGGTCAGTCCGTCCACTTTCCCGGCCGCGCCGCCGGAAGAACTGGACGGTGGTTTGGCATCCTGCCACACGGCCCGCCGGCGAATTTCCGACGGGCCTCCATAGCCGATCTCTCTGGAATCCGCGCGGGGTTAAGGGGGGAAGATCCCGAGTGCACCTGTCGCCCGACGGGTCAGCGAGGGACACACGTGATCCGGCTTTCCCCCGGCTGCTCGAACTCCCGACATTTCACGCCAAATCGCGGTCCTCGAACAGGATGAACGCCAACAGCACCGCGATGCTCGAATAACAGATGGAGTACAGGAACGCATACCCCAGGTATTGAGCGGGAACGACCGCCCCCGTCGCCACCGACGCCGCGATGTTGAACGCCTCGAGCGCCGGCAAGACCGTGGCGATCATCCGCGCCACGAACAGCACCGGCTCCAAACCCCCGGCACTCGATTCCACCAGCGCGGGGGTCAGGTGTCCGACGACGAAAATCGCCAGGCACACGACCATGTTCACCACCATCGGCAGCCGCGTCGAAATGGCCACGCTGATCGCCGCCAGGATTGTGACTTCCAAAAAGCTCAGGATCAGGCCCGGCACGATCTGCACCGCGTCCGCCATCGCCATCGCTGCCGTCACGCTGTCCTTCGAGGCTTCTTTCGCGTCGTACTCGTAGGTTTTGTAGAAAATCAGCGGCAGGAACGTCAGGCAGACGGGAATCATCAGCCACAACACGGCCGTCACGATTCCCAGATACTTTCCGACGACGAATTGACGGCGGTTGATGGGCTTCGACAACAGCGTCATGGCCGTCTTCCCCTCGATCTCGTCGGCGATGCTCGTGCTGGCGGTCCAGACCGCCAACAGCGTCGACGTGATCAGGATCGTGGCCAACCCGCAGTCCTTGAGCATTTTCACGTCTTCCCCGAAGGAGAAGAACGGGATGAACGTGTTCAGCACCAACAGCGCCAGCGATAGCACCATCATCGCCGCGAACACCGGCTGGCGGACCGCCTCCTTGCACGTCGCACGGGCGATGATTCCGCCCCGTGTGCCGTACAAGTAGCCGAACAGGGCCAGGAACATGCCCCCCGCGACCACGCCGATCAGCGCCCAATCCGTCGAGGCGGCCTGCGTCGCCCCTTCCGCCTGGGCCGGAAAGCTCTGCAACACCAACAGTTTCAGGTGCGGAAACGCACTCCCCATGACATCACGCCGATCTCGAAACGGACTGGGATACCATCGCCGGGCAATCGCCCGGAAGAAAAATCAATGTCTCACGCCTTGGCTTCGCCGCATGTCCGCGATGACTGACAACCGCAGGGCTTGATCGTACCCGCCCGAAATTGTCCACCGGCACACGCAACACCCCGCCACAGCGGAGTTTACATCCCCTCAAATCTACCCACCGCTTCCCCCGATGTACATCTTCCACCCGCGTCGGAGTTCACTCCCGGGAACGACTTCTTGCGACTCGGGACCGTTCGGGACGATTGGGGGAGATTTTGCATCGCGTTCGCGAGATGGGCGAACCCGATGTGGCGAACCTCGCCGAACACTACGCACTTCCACCCATCAACGTGGGCGCCACTCTCACCGTAGGGCGTAAACTCAGTTTTCATAAGGGCTATCGTCGCCTGCGTGGGCCCCGCCCGCGAGGTTTTCGAAACGCCAACGCCAAAAACGCGATTACCAGCACCAACGGCAGCACGACGATCAGCGCCTTCGAGTTCCGTGAGAGCCCTACCGTCAAGGCCGTTCCCACGATGAGCGGAGTCGCAATGCTCCATGCCACACGTGCCTCACCCTCGGGCAGTGCCAGCCAGAGCGCGCACAGCACCAATCCGATGCGCCAAAACGCGGCGATCATCGCGTCTTGTTCGGGAGCCCACATCCACGTCCCCCCGGCGATGGCCAAGCAACCCCCCGCCAGCACCGCTACGCGTGTGCGACTCAAACCGGTGGGTTGGGGAGGGGCTGGTGAAGGAGCGGACATTTGTGTCGATTCGCGGACGAGGGACCAGGGGATGGCAACGGCCGAACCTACGACGAACTTTGGGAACCGCGGCCCTCGCTGTCCACCAAGGCTCGAAGTCGATTGTTGGCTGGTTTCTTTCGGACCGTGGTCTCAACAGCCAATCCGCGCCAACCTTGCGTCGCGCGCCACGAACATGGGCGAGGTTTCAGGGAGAGTCGTACCGTTTTTGTACCCGACAACGTTCGCGTGGATGCTCATATGACGATGTTGGCAGGATTCGCAACCTCACCCCGCGTCTTTGGGTGGATCGCTTCCGTTGACGCGGGACCGGTATGGCCGTTATCGAGAAGCGGGGTCGGATCTGTTTTCGAGAGAGCGGGCGACGATGATCATCGCGGGACGATTGGCACATCCCACGGGTGTGCAGGCGGGGCAGGTTCGCATCGAGGGGGAGCGGATCGTCGAGGTGGGGGAGTCCCTCGGCGCGCCGGACGTGTCGTTCGACGATGGGTGCCTGGTCTTCGCTGGATTCGGCGACATCCACATCCACGCGCGGGACGATGTCGGCGAATCCCAGATTTACAAAGAGGATTTCCGTACGGCATCGGAAGCGGCTCTCAACGGTGGCGTCGTCCATGTGGCCGACATGCCGAACAATCCGGTCCCCCCGATCGACGACGAGAGCTACGCAGCCAAACAAGCGCACCTCGCGAAACGGGGTGTGCCGGTCCAGATCACGCTGTACGCGGGAATCGGACCTGACACGCAGCCCCTCACCAAACTGGTCCCGTACAAGGCCTACATGGGGCACAGCGTCGGCGATCTGTTCTTCACCACGCTTGCACAACTCGATGCGGCACTGGCCCGCTACCGCGGTTGCCACGTCAGCTTCCATTGCGAGGACCCCATCCTCCTCGAACTGCACAAGGACGCTCCGACCCACGAACAGAAGCGGCCTCCCGAGTGCGAAGTCTCCGCGACGCGGTTTGCGCTCGAGATGATCGAGAAGCACGACCTGACCGGGAAGCTGTGTCACTACAGCGTGGGAGAGGGAATCCCCTTGATTCGGGCGGCACGGGGGCGCGGCCTGCGGGTCACGTGCGAAGTGACTCCGCACCACCTGTACTTCGACGATTCGCACATCACGCCCGGCAACCGGGGTTGGATGCAGATGAATCCACCGCTCCGTGCGGGGTCCGACCGCGCGGCGATGCTGGCGGCCCTGCGCGAGGGACTGCTCGACTACCTCGCGACAGACCACGCTCCCCACTCGCTCGAAGAGAACGAGCGGGGCATCTCGGGA
The DNA here is from genome assembly GCA_044359065.1 of Planctomycetales bacterium. Taxonomy (GTDB): domain Bacteria; phylum Planctomycetota; class Planctomycetia; order Planctomycetales; family Planctomycetaceae; genus JAIXZD01. The sequence continues at coordinate 40,695 of JBIKMW010000009.1, forward strand.
CAACCGCACCTCGACACGTTCGGGGCGTTCGCGACGTGGCTGATGGTGGAGCAGAAATTCACGCCGCAACAGGTGGCGACGTTCTGCGCGGCCAATCCGGGGGAGTTCGTCAACCCGTTCGTCGCCCCGCTGAAGTTCGGACGACTCGAAGCGGGCTACACGGCCTCGCTCACGGTTCTGAATCTCCGCAAGCCGCACACCGTGACGCGTGCGGGATTGGGAACAAAATGTGGCTGGAGCCCGTTCGAGGGGGTCACGTTCCCCGGTTCGGTGGAAGCGGTCTACGTGCGTGGGAGTCGGCTGCGATAACCGGTTGCGGCACCGGCTTCCGTCGGCGGAAGAAGGATGGGGCCAGGAGCAACACGGTCGCGACGGCCACGAATCCGGCCGACCAGAGGATCATCTCGCGCAACAGCGAATCGAGCGTCACGGGCATCGTTGGTTTTCCCCCGGCAAGAGCGTCGGCGGCACTCGGTTGCTACTCAATCGTCAACAGCGCGCTGTGATGGATCACCCGGTTGCCGAGGTTGAAGCCCATGCCGTTGAGCCAGTTCGGAACGGGTCGGTTGTTGGCGATCAGGGCCTTGACGGCCACGGTCACCCGCACCTCGTTCGCAGCCAAGTCCCCTTCCGCGGGACCGGTGACCGTGAGCGGGGTGACCGTTCCATCGCCAAAGGTCGTTGCCGTTCCGACCAGCGACACGCCTTCGATCCGCACCGCCGCACCATTCGCCAGCGAGATCCCCTGCACGCCGAGAATCTGTTCGACCGTCGCCTGAACCGAGGTGGTCGAGCCCCCCACGAGCGCTCCGCTCCGCACCCCCTCGATGGCGGCGGTCGACACCAACTGCAGCGCGAGCCCCAACAGGGCGAACTCGAACACCGCCAGCGTTCCCAAAAACAGCACAGGAATGGTGACGATCAGTTCCAGCAGGATCGATGCGGACCGAGCGTGTCGACGACGCAATTGCCCCGCGCGTGAACCATCGGACTCGGAAAATCTCCGCATTTCAAACCCCGCCCAAGAAACAACGTCACCGATCGACCGCATCCGCGACATCGCCTGTTAACAGACGGACACAGGCGCTCCCGACTGGAACTCTCAATGATGATTCCGTTCCCGTGGTCGATGGTCCACAGTCCGCGCGCCCGCCGAGGATCGGGCCTTGAGAAAGCGATCCGTCCCCACCGTCTTCCGTCGGAATTGCAGGTTGGGTGCCGATCAGAGGCCGCGCGACGGACCTGACCGCCTGTTCGCTCTGGTTCAACGACCGTGTTCCGCACAGTCGCTACGACCGACAAGGACCGAGTGCTCCGCCCCCCCGCGACATCCGCCAAACCCACAGTGGGGCGCGAACTTTGCTTTTCTCCCCCCTCGCTGAAACTCCGTCCGTGCCTCCGCGTCTCCGGTTCTTATGCTCTCCCTCCGCCGACATCCCCCGCACGTCGTCTCCCGCCCCACCCGGTCGGGGGCCGTTGCGCTGGAGCTGTTGATTGCGGTTCCGGTGGCGGTCGTAATGATCCTCGCCGTCATCGAGTTCTCGCTGGTGTTCGCGGCGGCCAAACAGGTCGCGCTGGCGAGTCGGCTCGGCGCGAAGGCGGCGGCGGAGACGGGGGACGTGTCGAATTTCGTGATGGGGGGTGGGTTGCGGGCGGCGGTCGACCGACACTTGCTGGCGGCGGGTTCACCCGGCGCGTGTCGAGTGATTGCCGAATTCGGCAGCGGTAACACCTACACGACGGTCAGCGACGATGGAGCGATTCCCTGCAATTGTGCCCCTCCCGGAGTGGACGGTCCGAACACTGCCACTTTCGTGCGGGTCACCGTCTGTGCCCGGTTGACGGACTTCACCCCCGACCTGTTGGGGCTGTACGGGTTCAGCATCGCCGACCGGGCCTTGACGCACTCCACAACGTTTCGGCGGGAGTTGTAGGTCGCGTGGGTCGGGCTATGCCGGATGCATGTGAGTGAGCGTATTCCCGTTTCGTCAGGCACAGCCTGACCTACGGCGGAACATGAGGCGGGGCGATGAGAGCGGTACACCACGGTACGAGAGTCCGGACCCGACAACGCGGCGGCGCGGCGGCGTTGTGGACGTTGATCGTTGTCCCGGCGCTGGTGGGGAGTCTGCTGTTCATCGCCGACGCCGGACGCGTTTGGCTGGCGCGGATCGAGTTGCAGAGCGCGCTCGAGGGTGCAGCGCTGGCAGGGGTTCAGACTTACCGTGCCACGGGGGACGCGTCGCAGGCCCGCAACGTGGCGCAACAGTACGCGGCGGCGAATCTCTCGGGGGGAGTGCCCGTCGCCATCGCCCTCAACGGCGGCAACGCCGCCAACGGGGACATCCTCACCGGCAGCGTGACGGGGCCCGACGCAAACCTTGCGTTCAATCTGAGTGGCAATCCCAACTGCGGAGTTACCGACTTCGGCGTTGGCGCTCAGGCGGCTCACGCGTTCCCCAGCCTGTTTCAGTCGTTTCTCGGCCAAGCGTTTGGGCCGTACACCGTGCGTGGCCGCGCCTTCGCCCGCGACAGTTGCGCGACGAACGCGAGGCAACTCGTGCGCATCGCGACGGTCAATCCTTGACCAGTGTGCCGTTTCGCTCCGTCGAAACGGGGAGACGGTTGCGAGGGTCGAACAAGGTTTCCGTCGCGAAACGGCGCGGCTCAGTGCGGGGGCGGGTTCGCCAAGGGGAGGACTTACGGCGACCGGACGCGTGAAGTTGCGTTCGGCGGAGCGAACGCCCACCGAGCCTCACAAGGCGGGTTGCACCCGCGCCCATTGCTCGTCCAGTCGCTTCTCGGACACCGGCACCGCCGTACGTAGTTCCTGCGCAAACAGCGACACCCGATACTCCTCGAGCAGCCACCGGAACCCTTGCAGTTCCGGGTCGACGACGCCCCGCCGCTCGTGGGCCGTCACCCGCGCGGCGAATTCCGCGCGGCGCAGCTTGAGACGGTCGATCATGGAGAGGTCGCGGTCCAGCCCCCCCCGCTGAATCTTCAAGGCCCGCACCTGCATCGCCTGGAAGTAGCGGGGGTACTGCGCTAACCACGCGTACGGCACTCGCACCAGAAAATGGGGTGCGACCAATTCGTTGATCTGGTCCCGCAGGTCGGCCCGACTCTCCGCGAACAGCGAACCGGTCAACCGTTCGACCGCGCCAATGGCCGCCTGGTACCCCGCCAACAGCGGTCCCACCAGCGGGACCACGTCCTGCACCCCTTCGCCGAGGCGGCGGCGCGTCGACTCGACCAGTTCGGCGAAGTCCGCCGCGCGCCGCGGCACACGTTCGAGGCCTCCCGCCGCGCGATCCAGCACCAGCAGGCCCAGGTCCTCGCGAAACTGCGCCGCCTTGTCCGGGAGTGCGGCGGCGACGACGAGGTGTTTCTTCAGTTCCGGGAAGTAGTCTAATTGACGCTGGATCTCTTTGCGGCAGGCCAATTGCAAGAGGCGTCGCACGCCGGCCCTCGATTCCCGTTTGGCCCGCTCAGCCGTGTCGACCAACCTCAACCGCGCCGCGTCGTGCGTGTCTTGTATGGCCACATGCCCGCGCAACGTCAGCGGTCCGTTGCGCAGCGGAACGTCGTCCGGCAGGTCGCCAAAGTCCCACGCCAGCACCCCGTCGCGATGCCATTGCCGGTGCGTCGCGCTGAGTTGCTCGAACTGCGCCGCCGCTTTCTGATTCCACTCCCGCCGAAGTTCGTCGAGGTTTTGGCCGCGTACCAAGACCTTGCCCGATTCGTCGACGATGGCGATGTGAATCCGCAGGTGCGTGGGGAGGTCCACCGCCGCGATCGTCTCGCGCGGGATGTCGATCCCCGACACCAACCGCACACCTGTCGCCAATTCCTCCGCGAAATCGCCGACGCCGAACTTGAGCAGACCCGCTACTTTGCGGGCCGTGTCGGGAATCGGCACGAAGCGAACACGCAGCGCCTTGGGCAACCCCCGCAGCACCGCCGTCACTTTTTCGTCGAGCAGCCCGGGCACCAGCCACCCCAGCCGACGCGAATCAATTTGGTTGAGGGCCGCGGGAGCGATCCGCACGGTGATGCCGTCCTCGCTCGACGACGGATCGAACGTGTACGACAGCGACAGGTCCAACCCCCCGAAGCTGAGATGTGCCGGAAAGCTCTCTTCCCCGGCCAGAGCGACATCGGGCGAGAGCAGGTCTTCGGCCCGGAAGTACAGCTTGCGGGGGTCGGTCCGCTCCGCTTCACGGCGAAACTTCTCCAGCCGGGGCACGTCGTAGATATCGGGAGGCAAGCGGCTGTCGTAGAACGCAAATTGCGCGTCGTCTCCCAGCAGCAGCCCGCCGCGGCGGGACCGCGTCTGCATTTCCTGCAGTTGGGCGAGCAACTGGCGGTTGTGCACGTAAAACGGGGCGGTGAGGTCGCAGTCCCCGTCGATGAGTGCGCAGCGGATGAACAGTTCGCGCGAAAGCTTGGGGTCGATGGGGCCGTAGTGCACTTTGCGGCGCGGCACGATCGTCAGACCGAACAGCGTGACCTTCTCGAACGCGCGCGGCGATTGCGTTTTGCGGTCCCAATGCGCTTCGGAGTAGCTCTTCTGGATCAAGTGCGGCGCGAGCCGTTCGATCCAGCCGGGGTCGATGTCGGCGACCGTGCGCAAATAGCGGCGACTGGTTTCGACCTGCTCCGCCGCGACGATCCACTTGGGCCGCCGCGCATAACAGCCGGAGCCGGGCCACAGCACCGCCTGCCCCCCGCCAGCCACGGCGTAGTCGTTCCCTTCCGGGCGATAGGCGATGTTCGAGACCAGCCCCGTCACCAGCGCGCGGTGGATGGCGATGCGGTCGTCTCGGCGTGGACGCGTCTTCAGCCCGGCCTCGGTGACCAATCGCAACAACTGCTGATGCAGGTCGATCCACTCGCGCATCCGGTTGTACGAGAGGTAGTTCTTCTGACACACCTTTTTGAGTTGGCTGCGCGACACCGCGTCGCGCTGGACGTGGTGAAAGTCCCAGACCTTCAGCAGGCTGAAGAAGTCGGATTCCTCGTCGAGGAACTGTTCGTGCGCCTGGTCGGCAGCTTGCTGCTTGTCGAAGGGACGTTCACGCGGATCTTGAAGTTCCAGGGCCGCCGCGAGGATCAACACCTCGTGCAGACAGTTTTCCTGGTCCCCCGCCAGGATGATCCTTCCGATACGCGGGTCGACCGGCAACTTTGACAGCTTCGTCCCCAGCGGCGTGAGCTGTTGCGAATCGTCGACCGCTCCCAGCTCGAACAATGTCTTGTAGCCGTCACGAATCGCCTCGGGCCGCGGCGGGTCGAGGAATGGGAATTCGTCGATCCGTCCGAACTTGAGCACCAAACCCCGCAGAATCACGGCGGCGAGGTTTGTTCGCTGGATCTCCGGGAGCGTATACGCGTCGCGCTGGGCGTAGTCGTCGCGCGAGAACAACCGGATGCACACACCCGGCCCGACCCGGCCGCATCGTCCGGCGCGCTGATCGGCCGAGGCTCGCGAAATCGGCTCGACGGGCAGCCGCTGCACCTTTGATTTCGGCGCGTAGCGACTGATGCGCGCGGTCCCCGGATCGATCACGTAGCGGATCCCCGGCACCGTCAGCGAGGACTCGGCCACGTTCGTGGCCAATACAATCCGCCGCTTCCCGCCGGTGGAAAACACGCGGTTCTGCTCGGCCGTGGGCAACCGCGCGTACAGTGGCAAAACGTCGATGGCGGTGCCGCTGTGAATCGTGGGGTGCTTGCGCAGAATCTTCGACAATTCGTGAATGTCGCGCTCGGTCGGCAGGAAGACGAGGATGTCACCGGGTCCGTCGGTCACCGCCTCTTCAATGCCCGACAGGATGGCGACCGTCCAATCGGGCTCCTCGTCTTCGTCGAACACCTGCGGCGGACGGTGGCGGACCTCGACCGGATACGACCGGCCGGAGACTTCCAGAATCGGAGCGCGGAGGCCCGCCGCGCCGAAGTGGGCGCTGAATCGCTGCGCGTCGATCGTGGCCGAGGTGAGGATCACCTTCAGATCGCGTCGCCGCGGCAGCAGGTTTCGCAGATAGCCAATCAGAAAGTCGACGTTGAGCGAGCGCTCGTGCGCTTCGTCGAGGATGAGGGTGTCGTAACGATTGAGGAACCGGTCCGATTGAATTTCCGTGAGCAGGATGCCGTCGGTCATCAGTTTCACGAGAGTGTCGGGCCCGGTCGCGTCGGTGAAGCGGACCTGGAACCCGACCTGTTTCCCGAGCGGCACCTTCATTTCTTGCGCAACACGGGTGGCGATCGATCGGGCGGCGATGCGGCGCGGCTGGGTGTGGCCAATCATGCCGTCGACGCCCCGCCCCGCCTCGAGGCAAATGAGCGGCAACTGCGTCGATTTCCCTGAACCGGTTTCGCCACACACGATCAGCACCTGGCTGTCGCTCAAAGCGTCGACGATCGTTTTCCGATGTGCGGCGATGGGGAGCAGTTCGTCGTAGTCGATCTTCGTGGGGACGGACGCCAGACGAGCCGCGCGACGGGCGATCGAGACGTCCAATTCGGCGCGGAAGCGTTCGAGCGACCGGTCGATCGGTCGTCCGGCCCGTTCGGCGGACTCGAGCTCCGCACAGCGCCGCGTCAAACGATGCCTGTCGACGCCCCATGCCTCGGCGAGTCGCGGTTTCAATTTGTCCGTCTCGCTCGCCATCGCCGTCCCGCACTCCACTCGACCATTGTCCGCGTTCGCTTCGACGCCGCGATTCTTTGGAAACCCGACGCGTCAGCGAGGGACCCCGCGTTCCCCGCAGGTCGGGGTTTCCTGCGAATTCACGCGCGGCCCCCCCGGTCTTCAAATCAAATCGTCCACGTCCTCTTCCTGTCCTTCCACTTCGTGCATCTTCAAGAGGCGCATCTTCCGGTAAAGGTTCGACCGGTGCAGACCCAGGAGCTCCGCCGCCTGGCTCATGTTGCCCCGCGCCCGCTTGATCATGCGGCGAATGTACTCCCGCTGGAACCGCGCCGTCGCGTCCGACAGCCCCATGTCGGTGCTGCCGTCGTCGAGCGGGTCCTTATCCGGACTGAGAATGAACGCCAGATCGTCGGCATCGACCCGGTCCCGCGCGCACAGGAACGCCACACGTTCCATGAGATTCCGCAATTCGCGGACGTTCCCCGGCCAACCGTGTCCCTGCAATCGCCGCTTCGCGTCGGGGGTCAGCCCCAACCGCGTCCGTCCCGCCTGCCGCGCGAAGCGGTCCAGAAAGAATTCCGCCAAGGGGAGGATGTCCTCGGGACGGTCGCGGAGCGGCGGCAGTTCCAGCGCCACCACGCTCAGCCGATAGTAAAGGTCCTCGCGGAATTTGCGGTCGCGCACTTTCTGCGCCAGATTGGCGTTGGTGGCGGCGACGATCCGCACATTCGTACGGATCAATTGCGCCCCTCCCACGCGTGTGACGACCTTTTGCTCGAGCACGCGGAGCAGTTTGGCCTGTCCACCGGGGCTCATGTCGCCGATTTCGTCTAGGAACAGCGTCCCCCCCTCGGCCAACTCGAACTTCCCCTGCCGCGCTTCCCGCGCGTCGGTGAAGGCTCCCTTCTCATGCCCGAACAGTTCGCTTTCGAGCAGTGTCTCGGCGATCGCCGCGCAGTTGACGGCGACGAACGGTTGGTCGCGCCGCGGGCCGAGGTAATGCAACGATTGTGCAACGACCTCTTTCCCCGTCCCGCTTTCCCCCAGTACCAGTACGGGCAGATCGGTTGTGGCCAGACGGTCGATCGTCATCCGCATCGCGGTGATCGCCTGGCTCTCGCCGATGATCCGCACTCCCTTGGTGACTTCCTCGGTGAGTTGTTTGTTCCGTCGCGTCAGGCGTTCCCGCTCCTGCGTGTTTTGCAGGGCGGTCGCCACCTGCAACCCGATGTCCCGAAGGCTCTCCTCGTCTTCCGACGTGAACGCTCCCTGCAGCTTGTTGATCCCCTCGAACACTCCGATCCGCTGTCCGTCGACATCGGTGATCGGAACGCACAACAGGTTCCGCGTGCGGTAGCCGGTTTCGACGTCGACCTTCTTGTTGAACCGCGGGTCGAGGTACGCGTCGTCGACGCGAATCACCTTCCCGTCCTGCAGCGACTCCCCGACGATCCCCACGGTGTCGGGAATCCGCAGCATGTTGTCCTCGACCCCCAGCGCCGGGCAGGCGACCATTTCCTTCTGGTCTTTGTCCCAGATGAAAATGCTTGTGCGGTCGCACTCGAGCAGCCGCGCGGCCTCGCTGGCGATGAGATCGAGCAGCGCGCGCGTTTCCCGCGCGATGGTCAGTTGAGACGCGATCGTCAGCGTCGAACGGAGCCGCTCGATCCGCCGCGTGCTGCCCTCAACCCGCCGGATCACGTCCAGGCCCAAACCGAGCGTCCGCGCCGCCGCCATGGCCAGCGGCAACACACTGTCGTGGACCCCCTTTCCGGCGATCACGAACAATTCGGGCGCTCCCGCCCGCCGCACGGGGACCGCCACCAGCCCGACGGGGACCCCCGCCGCACTGTCCACCGTCACGAAGCAACCCGCGTCCCGATCCAGCACGTCCGCCAACAGCGAGGTCGGCAGCGGATCGATCGGCGGACGCCCGAACTCCTGCACGCGCTGCCAATCGGTCGTTCGCTGCAACACCGCCAACCAGTTGGCGGCAAATTCCGCCGCCAACTCCGGCAGGCTGTCTTTCAGGTAGGCCTGCACTCCGTGGACCTCACGAAGCCGGTCCAGCAGCGGCAGGCACAGGTCCAACTCAACCGCCTGACTGCCACGGGCCAGCCAAGGCAGATCGCCCCAATTCAACCATTTGGTGCCGACCATCTGTTGTCACCTCGATTATCACTTCGCGTCGCCGTGTCACTTCGGTGACAAGCGCGAGTGCGAAATGATAACAGGCTCGCATTCGGTTTCCAGTCGATTTCGTCGGAGCAACCTTTCGGCGCGGGACAGGAGCGCGCCGCCAGAAGGAGTGATGGCTCGGTCTGCGCGCTCTGGAACGAGGTCCGCCGGCGGGACTGGCACACTCGTTGCTCTTTCACCACACGGCACGTTGTGTCCAGACCACAAACCCCTCCGATTCGCCTGGAGGGCAGCGTTCCGTCAACAGGCACACCCGCGCCAACGGGAGCATCCGCCGGAAGCCGCAGGGAGCGTACAGAACCCCGAGGCAACGGCGGAAATCCGCTCCGTTCGGTCCACCTTGCCCGACCGCTTCCAATCCCGGGGTTTATGCTTCCCCGCAGATCGGAGCGACACGAGCGCTTCCGTCCGGTCCCTGGGTTTCCGTCCTCGATTTTCTTTGAAAAAAGGAAAATCGTCGGGCATAACGGAAGCTCGAAGTTGGGGACCATCCGGGAGAATGATGTTTTGTCCCGGCACGACGGAGCGACACCCCCAACACTTGCATCATGAGGAGTTCGCCAATGAGTCGTTGTTTGGTCGGCCTGTGGGTCGCCGCCTTCGCCCTGTGCGGGTGGTCGGCCTCGGCCCAAGCTCAATATTGCGGGGGGGCGACGTTCGCCTGCTGCCCTCCGGTCGCTTGCCAGCCGGTGGCGTGCTACACCGCCTGTCGCGTTGAGCGACAGACCTGCTTCCGCTCCGTCTACGAAACTGTCTGCGAACCGCAACAGTGTGTCGTCAATCGGACTGTTCTCGACACCGTCTACCAGGACGTGCCGCAGACCTGTTATCGCACGGTCGTCGAGACGGCCTACCGCGACGAACAGTACACCGTCCAACGTCCCGTCTACGAACAGTGCGTCCGCGAACAACGTTACACGGTCTGCCGCCCCGTCTACGAGACCATGACCCGCGATTGCAGCTACACCGTCCGCAAGCCGATTTGGGACACTCACATGCAGGAGTGTCGCCGCACCGTGATGCGTCCGGTGACGGAAACCATCACCCGCGAATGTCGCCGGACCGTGCTCCGCCCGGTCACCGAAACCGTGATGCAGGAACGCTGCCGCACCGTTTGCCGCCCCGTCACCACCTACCGCACCGTCCGCCAGGACTGCGGCCAATGGACCGTCCAACGCGTTTACTGTCCGGGTCCAGTCGTCCCCCGCGTGGTGTGCGATCCCTGCTGCGGTCCGCGGGTCTGCATGGTGCAGTGCCCCGGCATCTACCGCTGCCGTCGTCAGTACTGTCCAAACATTGTCGAACGTCAGATTCCCTGCACGACGATGGTCTCGGAAGTCGTTCGCGAACAATGTCCGGTGCAGGTCTGTCGGATGGTCCCCGAAGTGGTCGTGCAACAGATTCCGGTGCAAGTTTGCCGGATGGTTCCCGAGGAAGTCGTGTCGCAAGTGCCGGTCAGGACGTGTCGCTGGGTCGAGGAAGTCGTCCCCCGCCAGGTTCAGTATCAGGTTTGCCGCATGGTTTCCGAGGAACAAGTCCGACAGATCCCCTACACGGTCTGCCGCATGGTTCCGGAAACCTGCTCGCGACGCGTGGCGTTCTGCGTGCCGAAGCAAGTGGCCTACACCGTCAACCACCGCGTGGCCCGCTGTGTGCCGCGGGTCGAGCAAACGACCGTCACCCGTTACGTACCGCGGACCGTCTGTCGCCAAGTGCCCTACGAACGCTGCGTGATCGTCCCGCAGACGGTTTGCCCGGTGGTTGATCCGTGCGGCGGTGCTTGCGGACTTTCGGCCTGTGCCGACGGTTCGTGCGGCACCGTGATTCCGGGAACACCGGTTCCCGGCGCGGCTGTTCCCGGCGCCGTGGCCCCGCAAGCGGCTCCCGGCGTGACGGCCACCGAAGGGGAAACCCAGAGCGTGGCAAAGCCGGTCGGCCCCGAGCCGACGCCCGCCGCTCCGGCCGCGCCTGCCATTCCGGAAAGCCCGGCGGCGGCTCCCGCCGCTCCGGGTGCCGCCCCGGCGGCCCCAGCGACGATCAGCCCGTCGGTCTGACCGTCACTCCGGTCACCAATTCTACAGCCGTCACACGACGCCCGCGTTCGGAGACTCCGAACGCGGGCGTTTTCGTTGTCTACGCGAGTCCGCGGTGGCTACCTCGGCGACGGACTCGCCCATGGTCCCGTTTCGCTCCGAGGCTGTGGGCAACTCGGTGGGATAGGCATCCAGCTTGTCGGGTCTCCGATCTCTCCGAAAAAGGAACGACAGGCTGGAAGCCTATCCCACGAAAAAACAAAGCGTACTCATGCGTTCCCCCTGAAATCACCGTTCCCAATGCCGCGTGGATTGCTTCCGCGCACGGTCCGCGGAGTGGTCGGTTGTGTTACAATCCCCCAAGTTCGAGTGTTCCTTCAGCCGTGGTCCCATTCACGGAGTCGTCGAGGTCGCGGTCTCCGGTGTCAACCATCCCGCCGCCTCCCACGCAGCGCGGGTGGATTGTCATGTCGATGTCGTTTCCCGTCCATTTCGGCCGCGACAGCCGGGTCGACCTCTCGTTTTCGGAAGATCGCCTGGCGGCCCGCCTGGCGGCGCCGGCCCCCGTGCCGGATTTGGCCGAACGATTGCGGGACCGGTTGGAGAACCCGCTGGAGTTGCCGCCGTTTCGACGGTTTTTCGTCCCCGGCGACAAGGTCGCGTTGGCGCTCGACCGGCGAACCCCCGGCGCGGCGGTCCTGATCCGCGAAATCCGCGGCGTGCTCGTCGAGTGCGGCGTGCGGGACGAAGACATCGTCATCGTGCAACCCGCCGGCCTCGAACCGGGCCCGCTTCCCGACCCCCGTGCGTTACTTCCCGATGAAGCGCGCGCTGCTGTCGTCTGGGAAGTTCACGACGCGACCGACGCCGATCGCCAGGGCTACCTCGCGTCGACTTCTCGCGGTGAGCGGGTTTATCTGTCGCGGCGGGTGCTCGACTCGGATGTTGTCGTGTCGGTTGGCTGGATCGGTTTCGATCCCGTCCTCGGGTACCGGGGCACGTCGAGCGTGTTCTATCCGGGGCTTTCGTCTGTCGAGGCGTTCAAGCGGGCGCTCGGTTCCGGCCACGGCGAACTGTCTCCCGACGACGACAGGCCGTTGCGGCAAGAGGTCGACGAAATCGCCTGGTTGATGGGGAGCATGTTCTCGGTACAAGTGGTGCCGTCGCGGTCCGGCGGGGCGTTCGATGTGTTGGCGGGGGCGGGCGAGGCGGTGCTGAGGGCCGGACGCGAAATGCTGGCCAAGCAGTGGCGATTGGCTGTTCCGAAGCGAGTGGCGACGGTCGTGGTGGCGATCGACGCGGGGGACTCGGACGAGACGTGGTCGCAAGCGGCGACGGCGCTGGCGGTCGCGCGGAATCTGGTGGTCAAAGGAGGGCGTATCGTCCTTGTAAGTCGATTGGCCGAGGCACCGACGCCCGGTTTGGAATTGCTCAGAAAGTACAAGGACCCGCAAGACGCTCTGGCTCCCTTGCGCGAAGCCCAACCCCCTGATTTGCTGTCCGCGATGCAAATCGCGGAAGCCACCCGCTGGGCGCGGGTCTATTGCCTGAGCGGGTTGGAAGAACGCCTCGTCGAAGACCTGTTCATGACTCCCCTCTCGCATGAACGGGAGCTGCGCCGTCTGTTGGACGACGACTCGACATGCGCCGTGATCGAGTCGGCGCAACACGCCCATGGCGAAGTGACGGCCCCTCGACGGTCCCGAGGGTGAGCGGCGGCCTGTCGCGGGTGTCAAAGAATCCAGTGGGATAGGCTTCCAGCCTGTCGACTCCTTTAGGGAAAGCTTGGAGTACCGTCAGGCTGGAAGCCTAACCCACGGATGAATCACCGCCTCGTCGTGGAAATTGCAAGATTTTGGCCGTTCACATGCTTGTCCCGCAAAGCCGGGCCAAGCATGGCACGCTACGGCGTTAACCTTTTTTGAGTGAATCGAAAGAAGTCTCGATGCGAAAGGAGTTTGCGGTCATTCTCTTGGTTACCACGCCAGGGAATGGTCCGGAAGGGCCGGCTTGCAGGAGCGCCCGTGCATGATTCGTTGGGTGCAGCCCCGACGACTGGTCGGGCGATTGGTGGTGGGCTCGTCGCCGCAGAAGGTGTCCTATCAGGCATTCCTGAAGCTGCGGGTCCGCTGGACGCCCGAACTGCGGTCCCGGCTGATGTCCGCGTGTTGCAGCCGCATGCCAGGCCACTTTGGGGTTGTCCGTTTTTTGTGGAGAGCGGCGCACCGCGCGGCCATTTTCTGGCGTGCTCGCAGTCCGCCGCCTGCTGAACTCCAACCAAATGGGTCGTAAGGCACTGTGTCAACACGACTTGCGATATCGTGTCAACAGCGTGCGAACCACTCGTGCTCATGCAGAGCCGACGCCGTTGTTCCCTGAGCAGATGCCGACTACGATCCGTCCCGTTCGCGGGGCAATGCCGCCGGTCGTTTGGTTGACGGGCGGCGCGAGCCACCCCCGTCCCGCGAATCGCGGCCCGCGCGCCCCGGCGCCGCCCACCCAGTCGGGGGACCTCGCTGTCGGGAGCATCGCGGCCGCAGTGCAACGCAAAGTCTGTCCGGGGAGTCCCTCCCCTCTGGGAGCGGTGTGGGACGGGAACGGGGTCAATTTCGCCCTCTTTTCCGAACACGCCTCCAAAGTCGAACTCTGCCTGTTCGACAGCATCCGGTCCAAGCGGGAGAGCGAACGCATTCCGCTCCCCGAACACACCGACATGGTGTGGCACGCGTACGTGCCGGGCCTGCGCCCCGGCCAGTTGTATGGCTACCGCGTCCACGGCCCGCACGACCCCGACCGCGGCCACCGCTTCAACGCGAACAAAGTGGTGCTTGACCCCTATGCCAAGATGATCGGGCGGCAACTTCGCTGGGGGGACGAGAACTTTGGATTTCAGATCGGTCACCATCACGGAGACGCCAGTTTCGACGACCGGGACAACGCCCATCTGTGTCCGCTCGCTGTCGTCCCCGACACCACCTTCAACTGGGGGAACGACCGCGCGCCAAAGACCCCCTGGCACAAGACGGTGATTTATGAGTTGCACGTGAAGGGATTCACCAAGCAGCATCCCGACGTGCCCGAGCGACTGCGGGGAACCTACGCGGGGCTGGCCTCGAAGGCGGCGATCCGGCACCTGGTGGAACTGGGTGTGACGGCTGTCGAACTGATGCCGGTGCATTACTTCCTGCAGGACCGGTTCCTGGTCGAAAAGGGACTCACGAATTACTGGGGGTACAACACCGTCGGCTTCTTCGCTCCGGAAATCTCGTACTGCTCGCGCGGACCGCGCGACTCGGTGCGGGAGTTCAAGGCGATGGTGAAGTCGCTCCACGCGGCGGGGCTCGAGGTGATCCTCGATGTGGTCTACAACCACACCGCCGAGGGGAACCACATGGGGCCCACGCTGTCGCTGCGGGGGATCGACAACTCGGCCTATTACCGCCTGGTGCATCACCACCCCCGGTATTACATGGACTACACCGGCTGCGGAAACTCGCTCAACATGCGGCATCCGCGCGTGTTGCAGCTCATCATGGACAGCCTGCGGTACTGGGTCCTCGAAATGCACGTCGACGGGTTCCGGTTCGACCTGGCGAGCACGCTGGCGCGGGAACTGCACGAAGTCGACAAGCTCGGCGCATTCTTCGACATCGTCCACCAGGACCCCGTCCTGTCGCAGGTAAAGCTGATCGCCGAGCCGTGGGACTTGGGGGAAGGTGGCTATCAGGTCGGCAATTTCCCGGTGCTGTGGACCGAATGGAACGGGCGCTATCGGGACTGCGTGCGGCGCTTTTGGCGCGGCGACGGCGGAACCGTCTCCGAGTTCGCCACGCGACTCACCGGCAGCAGCGACCTGTACGAACAGAGCGGCCGCCGTCCGTATGCGAGTATCAACTTCATCACCTGTCACGATGGCTTCACGCTGTCGGACCTCGTCAGCTACAACCACAAGCACAACGAAGCGAACGGCGAGGACAATCGCGACGGGACGAACGACAACCTGTCGTGGAACTGCGGAGCGGAGGGACCGACCGACGACCCGGCGATTCTCGACCTGCGCGACCGCCAGCGGCGCAGCCTGTTCGCGACGCTGCTCGCCTCGCAAGGCGTGCCGATGATTTGCGCGGGGGACGAACTCTCACGAACCCAGCACGGCAACAACAATGCCTATTGTCAGGACAACGAAGTCGGCTGGATGAGCTGGAAGCTCAATGCCAAACAGCGGGAATTCCTCGAGTTTTGCCGCCGTGCGATCAAAATCGCGCAGACGCAGCCAGCCCTGAGTCGTCGCAAGTTCTTCCAGGGACGCTCGATCCGCGGGACCGAGGTGAAGGACATCGTGTGGCTGGAACCCTCCGGCCACGAGATGACGAACGACGACTGGAACGCCGGACATGTCCGTTGCCTGGGGGTGCTGCTCAACGGCAACGCGATCGACGAACTGGACGAAGAGGGGAACCGCGTCGTTGGCGACACGATCCTGATCCTGCTCAACGCCCACGACCACATCGTGACGTTCCAACTCCCCGACCATCAGGACGGGCGGCCGTGGGAACTGTTGTTCGACACGCGGCACAACCTCGTGCGGTCGCAGACGTACAGCCTGGGGGAAACGTACTCGGTCCACGCGAGATGCGTGGTGCTGTTCCGATCGCCCCTTGTTGAGGGGTGACAGGGACAGCGACTCGTCGGTGCCCGACCGCCGGCCGATGTTCCCGGTGGCATATCATCAAGCCGTCGCGACACGCGTCGGTTTCCGCCGGACATGCGAATTGCGCCAAGCGAAGGCCCCGCGCGGGACGCATCCGTCCCGCTCAGCCGTGGTCTTGACTCGCGTCCGCCACGAAGTACGACGACAGCCGCTTGAGCACCTTCTTGGCACGCGCTTCGAAGACATCCTTGCTGTTCACGTGTCCGTACGGGCGGACGCGGGCTGTGATTTCGACTTGCGACGAACGGACTTTGCGGCCGTTGACGTCCCGCACGATCTGCTTGTCGGCGAACTGCAATTCGATGTCGACGGGTTGCTTCTCCTCCGAACTGCCCCACCAGCGGAACAATCCGCAGCGACCGACACGGATCAGCGCGCGATTGGGCGTGACTTCCAACAGCTTGCCGTTTTCGTCACAGACGAATCCGCCGAGTTTGTACACGACCATGTCGGAGGTGATGACCGCGTGAAACACCCCCTCGTGGCAGAAGCGGGCGGTCTTGACATCCGGAACCACCTTCTTGGCGTGGCTGTCGGATTCCGACCGCGTCCGCGAGCACACCTTGTTGCGGCCCGTCCGTTTCGCTTCGTAGAGGCCTTCGTCCGCCCGGCGGAGCACGCTTTCGAGCGAGTCCCCCGGTTCGGCCTGGGTGACGCCGAACGAACTGGTCACCTTGCGGGCGTGCAGTCCATCGACCTCCATGCGGCCGATGCTGAGCCGAACACGGTCGGCCCGTTTGACCGCCTGGGCGATGTCGGTCGACGGGCAGAGGATCACGAATTCCTCGCCACCGTATCGTCCCACGATCTCCGCCGAATACGTTTCATGTTGCAGCAACTTGGCGAACTCCACGAGGACTTTGTCCCCCGTGGTGTGTCCGAACGTGTCGTTGATGCTCTTGAAGTGGTCCACGTCGGCGAAGATCACGCTGAACGGTTCGTGGAAGTTGGTCTTCGAGCAGTCCGACAGCAGCAGCGCCAATTGCGTTTCCAGCTCGCCACGGTTGCAAACCCCCGTGAGGGCGTCGCGGGTGGCGGCCGTGTGCAACTGGTGGTTTTCGAGCGGACGGCGGCTGGTCCGTCCCAGGTCGCGATGGATTTCGGCGACCCCCAACACGCGACCTTCGTCGTCGACGAGCGGAACAGTGTACGCCTCGACCCGGAGCCAGCGTCCGTCGGCGTGCTGGATCTTGGTTTCGTGGGTTGCCGCGCGTCCGCTGGCCAAGGCTTGTGCGATGGGCGTCTCGGAGTCCTTGAGCGGCTTGTCCATGTGGTCGGCATAGCCCAGCACGCGGCCGGTCCACACGCGGTCGACCATGTCCGTCGCGGGAAAGCCCAACAGACGTTCCTCGCCACAATTCCATACGCGGACACGCATGTCGGAATCGACGATGTAGAACCCGTCGTAGAGGCTTTCGAGCATGTACAGGTAGTTGCACACCTGCACGAGGAACGCCGAATCGCGAGCGTCGTCGGTGGTCGGCGCCCCCAGCGCGCCGGTCGCCTGCGCGAGGTCGGTCTCGATCCGCGCGCCGAGTGGGTCGCCGCTCTCTTTGGTCCAGCGCTGTAGCGCGGCGACGATGTTGCCGTCGAACTGCGATCCGGAGTTCTCCCGCAGGATGTGCAGGGTTTCCTCGTGGGTCTTCGCGTGGCGGTACACCCAATTGCAACGGATGGCGTCGTACGCGTCCGCCACGGCCAAAATCCGCGCCCCCATGTGCATGGGGACACCCGGACGGCGGTAGGTCGTCAACGTCGAGCCAAACTTCTCGCGAGATTGCCCGACGATCTCGATGATTTCGTGGTCGACCCCCGCCGCCTGCAGGATGTCGACGCAAATGTTGTGGTGCAGGCTCATCAAAGCCGATTCGTCCGGCCCGAGGATGCCCGGCTTGTTGAGGATCGTGTCGGGCACGCCGATCTTGCCGATGTCGTGCAGCAGTCCGGCGATCTCGATGAGCTTCAGGTGCCGTTTCTCCCAACCCAGGAATTGCGACAACCCCGTGGCCAACTGGGCGACGCGCCGCGAATGCTGCACTGTCGCCAAATCCCGCACGTGCAAGCCCGACAGCAAACTCCTCAGCGTGTGCGACCGGACCACTCCCTCCAGCGCGATGTCTTCGGGGCCTTCGGCCTCGGATCGGCAGGACAGCCGGAGCATGCCCAACAGCAATCGCGAAGTGTCTGTCGCTTGCGACGGCAAAGCCGCCGCGCCGGGGCACGCCGTGTTGGCCGTCGGAAGGTTCGGAACGATCGGAGAGCCGATCGCGACGTTGGGGGCGAGGGTGGCTGCCATGGGAAGGAACCGCCGATGATGTGAACGAATGCGTCGAAGACGGGCGAGGGAGCCTGAACTTGTGTGTGGTCCGGATCGGCTCGGAAGTGGAGACTTCCTCCACCATGTGTTCCGAGAACCGCGACCTGTCCGAAACGTAGCTTTTTTTCCACACACCGCCCCGCGGTCGAAGCTTTCAATTGCGCAAATGCCCCGGCGGAGCACGATTGTGCCGACATTGCCGATCCGCGCGACCATCGCACTCCCCGGCTTCCGATGTGGCCAAGCGGTCTCACCCCGATCGGAGCCACCGTCCGCATCGCCCGCCCGTTTGACTTTCGAAATTCGGCTCGGCCGACCATGATCCGGATGCAGTCCGCCCCACACCTCGCCGGTCGGATGCTCGCGCTCCCGATACTCTCGCCCGGCCTCATCGCGTGTCGAACAGCTCCGATTCGTCCGCCGTCCCACCCCCGATTTCGCCGTTCGTCGGCGAAGACGAACGGCGTTGGCTGCAATCGCAGTACGCCGAAATCGCGACGTTGGCCGGAGGCTTGGCCCACGAGATCAAGAATCCCCTCTCGACGATCAGCCTCAACCTGGAGCTGCTGGCGGAGGACCTGGGTGGGGATCAACCGCGTGAACAGCGGATGTTGCGCAAGGTGAAGACCGTCCAGCGCGAGTGCGAACGCCTCGAGCAATTGCTGGAGGACTTCCTGCGGTTCGCGCGGGCCGGAGCGCTGGAATTCGAGGAGACCGACCTCAATAGTGAGGTCGAACGTTTCGTCGAGTTCTTCCAGGCGGAGGCCCGCGCCGCCCGCGTCGAACTCTCCCCCCGCTTGGCCGCCGACCTTCCGCACGTGCGGTTGGACCGCGACCGGTTTCGTCAGGTGTTGGTGAATCTCGCCCGCAACGCGCGCGAGGCGATGCCCGCGGGCGGACTGCTCGAACTCCAAACCGCCAAAACAGCCCACGGCGTCGAACTTCGTCTGATCGACACCGGCGTGGGGATGTCCCCCGAAACACTCGCACGCGTGTGGGACACGTTCTTTTCGACGAAGCCGGGTGGGAGCGGTTTGGGTCTGCCCACCGTCCGCAAGATCGTCGAGCGACACGGCGGAACGATCTCGGTCGAGAGCGAATCGGGGCGCGGCACGCGATTCACGATCGCCCTGCCGAGCCCGCCTCCTCACTCCTGACAACAGCCCCGCGTCTGACAGCGAGCCACAGTCCCGTTTCACTGCCCGAGGCATGGACTCCCGAGCGGTTTACTTCCCGTCGTCGGAAGCTTCCCTCGGCTTCCGCGCCGCCACCACATCTGCCGGCCACTGCTTCCGCCACAACGACAGCGCCCGCCCCGCGTGCGAAAGAAACGTGTAGTTCCGTTCGACATCCCCGTCCGACAAGCCGTCGATCGTCGCCACCAACCACTTCGACGCCTTGTGCAGGGTCTCGCGCGGCGGCAGCAACTCCGCCGGGGCAATGGCCCACCACTCCAGCGCATGTCCCGTCGCCAGAATTCGGTTCCCCAACGGATTGTGTTGCAGGTCGGCGTACGTCGGCACCGGATTTCCCGACCACCGACCGTCCCAGGAACCGTCTTCCTTCTGATGCTTCACGAGTCGCCCAGTCACATCCTTGAGGTAAGCGACGACTTCGGCGCGTGCTTCGTCGCTCAAGTACGGACGGGTCTCCTGCAAGCGGAGCAGTGCCGCCAACGTGTACAACCGATGATTGCCGTAACACGTCCCCTGAGGCAACTCTTGCCGCATGATGCGGCGGGCGAGACGCGAAAAATCGACCTTCTGATTCTCCGTTGTGAACCATTCGTTCGACGACGGACCGTACAAGGCAAACGCGAGGGTCGACCACTCGTACTCGGCCTGATTCAGGCTGAAATCGCGCATCGCAGCCGACAGCACCGCGGACATCGTCGAATCCCCGCGCGCGGTGACCACCGGGTAATCGAGCGGCGTGCCGACTTCCGCCATCGTCGCCAACGTGTGATCGACGTGGCTGGCGCTGGCCGCCCCTTCGGCGACGCGCGTCCGCACGCCGACCTCCCCCCGCAGCAGAAACGGAGGCGAATCCTTGCCCCACGCCCCTTCGAACCGGCGATGGTCGAGAAGCATGTCCCGCATCTCGGCCCCCGAGAAACATTGCGGGTCGTCGAACGCCGCCTCGACACCCCAGAACCGCAGCGCATGGTCTACGTGATTGAGTTGCAGCTTGGAGTCCCGAAAGCGGGGGCGCAGCTTCCACAGGATCTCGCCCAACTTGTCGTCGGCGATCACTGCAGGATCATCGTGGATCGGCCCCACGCGGAACGGCGTCTTCTGAAACTTCGGAAGCGCGTGGGCCGCACGATCCTGCTGGATATGGTATCCCGCCCACGCCCCCCCGGCGGCCAGCACCAACACCTGCGCCGCCACGAACAGCAGCATTCTCCACGGCAGCGGTTGGTCGTCGGCGTGCTCGGTAACGGCTTTCTCGACGCCGCCAGCTGGAGTTCCGGTGTCGACGGGCACCGAGTTCGCCCGCATGTTCTCGGCCGCGCCGGCTTCCGTTTCTGACATGTCTGTTGTCCCGCGTGACTCGATGATCGTGTGTTTTGGAAGTAACGGACTCGTAGCGCCGACTATTCGGCGTGACTCTCGCGACTCTCGGATGCCACCGGGTCTTCGACCGGCGCCACCGGCACGGAGGGGGCCGTTCCCTTCGCGGGCCAAACCGATTTGCGACCGAAGACAACGGCATCGGCGTCTTGATACACGACGCGCCAGCCTCCCTGCTTGCGCATCCCCGCCCAGAGCGTCGACTGCCGCTCCTTGTGCAAGACGACCGTGTCGATCCCGTAGCGGTCCAGCGTCCGCTCGTATTCGGGTCTTCCGTCCGCCAGGGCCATGTAATCCTTCCACACGCGCCGCGGTGCGACGTGCACGGCGTTGGTGTTCATCACCACCCGCAACTCTTTGGGCCCGTCCCACACCATCCAATCGCCCCACCACTGCGGGGCCAGCACCATCCCCTTTGACGGCGGGTTTTCGCGGAAGAATTTCGTCACTCCCAGCGGGGTCCCCTCGGCATAGAGATGCCGGTCCGCACGAGGTTTTGACGCCAGGAGGAAATCACTGAACGGACAGAACGCGAATGCTACCCACACCGCGAAACCACACAGCGCCGTCGTTCGAAACGAGCGGGTCGACAGCAGCGCGTCCCATTCGTCGAGTTCGCGCATCCGATTTGACGCTTGTCGCCACAAGTCCGCCAGGTGCGGCGCGAGGGCGAAGCCGAAAATGGGCGCCAGCCAGTTGATCATGCGGATCGACGAACAGACCGACCACGCGAACAGAGCCAATAGCAGCGCCTCCGCGGGACGAATTGGCGTCCGCGACAGCCGCCACGACACCAGCAGCGCCAGCAAGCCCCCGATCATGCACAGCCCTTCGAGGTCCACCATCTTCAGGGCGTACCACTCGAGGATGTCCTTGAGGTTGGCGTTCTTTCCAAACGTCAACACATTGACGTACAGCTCGATCCCGTACGGATTGACCAGCACCGCCGCGGCCCCGAGTTCCCCCAACAGGAACCAGCGCCACGTTTGTCGATCGTTCCAAACTTCGGCGAAACCGTCGCGGGCGGCGACCTCGATCACCCGGCCCGCGAACAGGCAGCCCAGCACCGCCAGGCCAACGATCCACGAACCGTGCAGATTCGCCCAGCAGACAAACAGCACCGGCACCCCCAGCCAAAGGCTCCAGGGCACGTCGCGTCCTGTACGTGATTCGCCATCCCGTCCGGGCAAGCACGACCAACCGGGGCTGCGCGCGATCAGCCAAAGCAGGATCGCCAGGCACAAGCCGCCAAAAATTTCCGGACGGACGATCGCATGCCGCCCCAGGATTAAAAGAAACGCCAGCCCCAATCCCGCGTGCGCCGCGACCAAACTCGCCGAGCGGTGGTGATACGCGCGAACCAGCAGCAGAATCGTAGCGAACACGGTGACCGCGAAGAGGTTCGAGATCCCCGCCGCTCCGTAGGCCCGCTCCGCCAAGGCGAACAACACTTGTCCCCCCCAGGCGGTGCATACCACCGGCACCCCTTCGGCGAGCGGCGTGAACGGGTCCTCGGTCGGTAGAGCGCGGTGCTCCAACATCCATCGGCCGTAATTCACATGTCCCCAAATGTCGCTGTAGAACAGCGGCACGTAACTGAGATACATGAAGGCCATCGACCACACCGCGCACAGTCCCAGCGCGCGATAGGACGCCGCATATCGCTCGGAAAGCACCGGCACCAACACCGGAAATCGAGTTTCGGGAGAAGCCGTCGTCGACATTCAAGGTTCCTGATGGCAGGCCGAGCGTCAGATTGGGCGAGTGTGGCGGGGGCGCACCGCGCAGAGGCTGTGATTTATTCGGGCGACCGGTAAATCCCGACGGAAACCCGAAGCGTGAGCGAGGGACCCCGCGTGGATTCCGGGGAAATCGTGACCGCCGTGGAGAGCGGGGTCCCTCGCTCACGTTTCGGGTTTCCAAGGCTTACAGCCTCGCCGCGGAAGCCCCCGTGGCAGTCGCTTCTCCCACTCCAAAGCGATTCCCGTTCCCTCCCGATTCGGAGCCCAATTCGCGACCGTGATAACCGTTGTAATCGCTACAGACGCCAGCGACTCCCCGGCACCGACAGCCTCTCCTCGTCGACGACCCCACTCGCTTCCCGCCGGTTTTCCCCGCTCAGGGCGGCGTGAAACTTGCATCGAGACCTTGGGAGTTGAGGTCGGCTTGCCGACCGTCGGTCGAACGGGGCGCGGAGCGCGCCCGCTGGGTGACAGCCTGTTTCCAGACGGAAACAGGCATGGCTAACCACGTTGGTGCGGGTTGGGAGTGCGATTCATGGCGGTGGCGGACATCCCTCGTTCGGCGACGGTTTCCCGGCGACGGGAGACCCGGTCGGACTTCGTGTCGATCATCGTGCCGGTATACAACGAGCGCGAGTCGATCCGCCCGATGCTCGGCGAGGTTCGCGACGCCCTCGCCGAATGGCCGCACGACTGGGAACTGCTGTTTGTCAACGACGGCTCGCGCGACGGTACGACCGAAGAACTGAACGCGGTGGCGTCCCTCGACGACCGCGTTCGAGTGGTCCATCTGCGCCGCAATTTCGGCCAAACCGCGGCGATGGCCGCTGGCATCGATCACGCGTTGGGGGACGTGCTCGTCCCCATTGACGGCGACCTGCAAAACGACCCCGCCGACATCCCGCGGCTGGTGGCGGAACTCGGCAAAGGCTTCGATGTCGTCAGCGGCTGGCGTCGCGACCGTCAGGACAAGGCCGTCACGCGGAAGCTTCCGTCCTGGTGCGCCAACCGCTTGATCAGCGCGATCTCCGGCGTGTCGCTGCACGATTACGGCTGCACGCTCAAAGCGTACCGCCGCGAGGTCATCGAGGGGGTGCGGCTGTACGGCGAGATGCACCGCTTCATCCCCATCTACGCCCACATGCAGGGGGGAGCCATTACGGAGATGGTCGTCAACCACCGCGCTCGCAAGTTCGGTCGCAGCAAATACGGGTTGAACCGCGTCTTCAAGGTGGTGCTCGACCTGATGCTGGTGAAGTTTCTGGCCGCGTGGTCAGCCAAGCCGATGTACGTCTTCGGCGGATTCGGCCTGTTGTGCCTGGCCCTCAGCTCGCTGCCGATCGGGCTGGCGGTGCTGTTCAAGCTCTCGCCGACGGAGTCCTGGCAGAAGGACTTCGTCGAAACGCCGCTGCCGGTCATCGCCTCGGTCATGATCCTGGTCGGCTTCCTCGGCCTGCTGATGGGCTTGTTGGCCGAAATGCTCATGCGGACTTACTTCGAGTCCCAGGGCAAACGCACCTATGTCGTCCGCGAAGTGGTCCGCGGCGAGGCGGAATCCAACTGATCGGTGCATTCACCGCACAGGGTCTCACAAAGGTCACATCATCGATGTGAGACACGACTCGGTGTTTGTCCTTTGTGTCTTCACTCTTTGTGCCCTTCGTGGTCAAAGTATTCGTCCTCTGAAATCTTCGACATGTGCGGCTTTGTCGGTTACGTCGGCGCGGTCGATCCGGCGGTCCTGGACCGCATGACGGATTCGCTCGCGCACCGCGGTCCGGACGGCCGTGGGGTGTGGACGAACGGACGCGTCGCACTCGGGCACCGGCGTCTGGCGATCCTCGATCGCGAGGGGGGCGCACAGCCGTTCTCCAACGTGGACGATTCCGTCGTCGTCGTGTTCAACGGCGAGATCTACAACCACCCCGCATTGCGGCGGGAGTTGACCGACCTGGGCTGCCGCTACAGGACCCGCAGTGATACCGAATCGATCGTCCACGCCTGGACGGTCTGGGGACCGAAGTGCGTCGAGCACCTGGACGGCATGTTCGCCTTCGTGCTGTTCGACCGGAGCCGGCGCGTGCTGTTCGGCGCGCGGGACCGCTTCGGGAAAAAGCCGTTCTATTACGCGCTCGACGACGACGCGCGGGGCGGAGCCAATGACCTCCGTTTCGCGTTCGCCTCCGAACCGCGCGCGCTACGCCAACATCCGGACCTCCGTCGCCGCATGACGGTCTCGTCGACCGGAGTCCGGTCGTACCTGCTCAACGATTACCCGGTCGGCACGGAGTCGCTGTACGAGAACGTCTCGCGACTCGGGGCCGGTTCGGCGTTCCTGTACGGGTTACCTGGTTCCGACTCCCCCGGCTTCGTGTCGTGGAAGTATTGGGATTTTCGAGTATCCGGCGAGGAATCGCTGTCGCGCGACGCACGTTATCGCGTACCGGGGACGACCGTCGCAGAACTGGAACGGGAGTTGGAAACCGAGTTGCTGGAACGTCTCGAAGAGGCGGTCGAGCGGCGATTGCTATCCGACGTCCCGCTGGGGGTGCTGTTGTCGGGAGGGGTGGATTCGACGACCGTGCTGGCGCTGATGGCGCGGCTGCGCCCGGCGACGGGGATCGACACGTTCTCGATCGGGTTCCGGGAGACGGCGTTCGACGAATCGTCGCATGCAGCCCTCGTCGCCCGCGCGTTCGGCACCCGGCATCACGTGCGCGTCTGCACTCCCGAGGAATTGGCCGCACGGCTGCCCCGCGTGTTCGAATGGTCGGACGAGCCGTTGGCCGATCCTTCCTTGTTGCCGACATCGCTGCTCTGCGAATTCGCACGGGAACGGGTGACGGTCGCCCTCACGGGGGACGGCGGCGACGAAATTCTGGCCGGGTACGACCCCTTCCGCGCGGTGCGGTCCGCCCGCGCCTACGAAAGGTACGTCCCCGCCGCGGTGCATGACGGTCTGGTTGTTCCCCTGTCGAAGGTGTTGCCGCAGTCCACCGCCAATTTGCCGCTCCAAGTGAAGGTCGAACGATTCCTGCGCGGGCTGCGGATCGACCCCCGCCTGCGTCCCGCCGCATGGATGGGGGCCTGCACGGTCGCGCGGGTGCGGCGACTCATGCCCGAATTCGCCGCCGATTCGACGGCCGCCGAGGTCTATGCCCCGATTCTCGCGGCCTATCGCGGCCTCTCTCCGGACGAAGGAGGGACGCTCGCGCACGTGCTCGACTACTTCCAGCGTTTCTACCTGACCGACGACATCCTCGTGAAGGCGGACCGCGCGAGCATGTTCCACGGCCTGGAACTCCGCTCGCCGTTTCTCGACACCCGGGTGGCCGAGTTCGTCAACGAGTTGCCGCTCGATCTCAAACTGCGCGGCGGCACGACGAAGTACCTGCTGAAACGGGCGCTGAGACGGAACGCGGAACGGTTGGGGATTCCGCGCGAGATCGTCACCCGTCCGAAGAAGGGGTTCGGCCTGCCGGTCGCTCGTTGGATCCGCCACGAAGCCCGCGACCGCTTCCGCGAATGGTTGGTCGACGACTGGCCCGCGTCGCGGTTGCCGATGATTTCGCCGTGGGAAGTCGAACGCTTGCTCGACGAGCACGTTGAAGGTCGTGCCAATCACTACAAAGAGCTGTGGGCACTCACGATGCTGGCCGGCTGGGCACGGCATCATCTGGACGACTGAGCGGGTAACTGACCGCGGAGTGGCCGTTCCTTGCACCTGCGATCGCTTCGGCCCGGCACAACGGCCTCTCAAAAATCCAAGGGGCCTCTCAACAATCCAGCGTCTTCTCCCGCTCCCAGTCCGAGACGTGCCGCAGCGACTCCAGCCACTCGGCGTGCTTGTGCTTGAGGTACGCGGTCGCGAACGGTTCGCCGAGCGCGGCGCGTAGCGGCGGCTCGGTCTCGAAAGCGCGGAGCGCGTCGAGCAGCGTCGTGGGGAGCGGCTTCAGGTCCGACGCCGCTTCGCCGCGCTCGTAGACGTTGATGTCCGACACTGCCCCGGCCGTCAATTGCCGCTCGATCCCGTGTCGGCATGCCTCAAGCACGGCCGCCGGTAGCAAGTACGGGTTCGCCGAGCCGTCCGCAACCCGCACTTCGAACCGGCCCGGCCCCGGAATCCGCACCATGTGCGTCCGGTTGTTCCCCGACACGCTCGCCGTACGCGGCGACCACGTCGCCCCCGACAGCGTGCCCGCCGCGTTGAGGCGGCGATACGAATTGACCGTCGGCGCGATCAGCGCGCACAGCGGGGCGGCGGAGTCCAACACCCCCGCGATGCAGCGATGGCCCAGCGACGTGAGCCCCTCACCGGCGTCCGCCAATTCGCCCGTCGCCCCCGACCTGGCAAGGAACGCGCTCTTCCCCGTCTCCCGATTCCACAGCGAAATGTGAATATGACACCCGTTGCCGGTCAGGTTCGTGAACGGCTTGGGCATGAACGTCGCCCGCAAGCCATGCTTTTCGGCCAGCGATTTCACCATGTATTTGAAGAACACCTGTCGGTCGGCAGTCGTCAGGGCGTCGGCGTACTTCCAATTCATTTCGAACTGGCCGTTCGCGTCCTCGTGGTCGTTCTGATACGGCTCCCAACCCAGGAGCGTCATCGCGTCGCAGATTTCGGCGATCAGGTCGTAACGCCGGACGAGCGCGATCTGGTCGTAACACGGTTTGGGTTGAGTGTCGCGAGGATCGGCGACGGAATGGCCATCGGGGGAGAGCACGAAGAACTCGCACTCGACACCCGTGCGCGCCTCGAAGCCCATGTCGGCAAAGCGTGCCAACGTCCGTTTGAGCACATACCGGGGCGCCTGTTCGAGCGGCTGACCGCGCAGCATCAGGTCGGCGGCCAACCAACCGACCTCCGGCTTCCACGGCAGTTGGATCAGGCTGGCCGGATCGGCGATCGCGAACACATCGGGATCGGCGGGAGTGAGGTCGAGCCAGGTGGCGAACCCCGCAAACGATGCCCCCTCTTCGTGGATGGCGTCGATCGCGGCGGCGGGAACCAGTTTGGCCCGCGTGGTGCCGGCCAGATCGCAAAACGAGACCAGGAAGTATTTGATCCCGCGTTCGCGGGCGGTGGCTGACAGCGACATACACGGCCTCGATTTTTGTAGGTCAGGCTGTGCCTGACGGCTTCTTGAGTGGCACCGTCCAACGATTTTCACAACCGCTCTGGTGTGCCGCTGCTGGCTCGTCCAGAAGTGGCTCACCCGAATCAGGCTGTGACAAAGCGCTAGACCGGAGTGGCGAGCAGTTGCGCGACAGCTTCTTTCAGGAACTCCGCGTCAGCCGGGCTGCGCGAAGGGTTGCCCGCGCGGTGCCCCCACAACGATGACAGCACGCGCAGTTCCGCGCCGGGGATCAACGCGGCTTCGGCTCGGCAGTCATCGACGGTGAAGTAGAGATCGTGATCACACGGGACGACGAGCGTTTTCGCACGAATCGAACCGAGTGCTGCGGCCAGATCTCCCCGATGCCGGTCGTTGTCGGACACATCCGAGCGGTACCAGGTGTCGAGCATCGACAGCAGGTTGTGCGGGTCCCGCTTCAGGAAGCTCGCTTCCCAATCGCGGATCAAATAGTCCTCGAGCGAACCGTAGCCCAGCTTCGCCGGCAATTCCTCGCGGTAGAACCGTTGCGAGAGCGCCCAACCGGCGTAGACCCGCGCGAACGCCCGCAACCCGCGCTCCGGACGCCCCTCGAAGTGCGAGCCGGTCCAGGTGGGGTCGCATGTCAGCGCGGCCCGCAGCCCCTCCAGAAACACCTTGTTGTGAGGAGAAGTCCGTGCGGTGCCGCACACCGCCACGATCCGATCGACTTCGTCCGGATGCAACACGCCCCAATGCAGTGCCTGTTGCGCCCCCATCGACCAGCCGTATGCCAGCGCGATTCGCTCGACCCCCAGTTCCTCGCGAAGCAAACGCCTTTGGGCCGCTACATTGTCGCGGTGCGAAAACGGCGGCCGCCTTGCCGGCCCGTGCGGTTCGGCCAAATTGCTCGGCGAACTCGACAGCCCGTTGCCGAACTGGTTCGGGATCACCACGAACCACCGGGTGGAATCGAGGATGCCTCCGGGACCGACCAGCCACTCGATATCCGTGTGCTGCGCCCCGTACGACGTGGGATACAGCACGACGTTCGATTTATCGAGTGCCAACTCCCCGTGCGTGCGGTAGACCAGCTTCGCCTCGGGAAGCGTCCACCCGGAGGCCAGTCGAAAATCGCGCAGCACGAACTCGCGCGCGGGTGCGGCAACCGTCATGATCCCTCCCTGGCGGACTGCCGTCCGCACGAGGCGATCACCTCGCGATTCGCCGCGACGTAGCTCGATGCCAGGTGCGCCAGCCGGTCCCGGATATGGCGATGGGCCGCCGGCAACTGATGGAAGGGTATCGACGGATACAAGTGATGCTCGGTGTGGTACGGCATGTTCCACATGAACAACCGCACGAGCGGATTCGTCAGCGTTGTACGGGTGTTCGTCAGCCCGTTTTCGCCGAGCGTACAGCCGGTGTGTTCGCAGATCAGGATCGCCCGCAGCAGTGGCTGTGCCAACAGCGACGGTCCGAAGAACAGCAACCACGCGTGCGGGAACCCGTAAGCGACGCTCGCCAGGGCGGCGACGTAGATCGCCAATTGCAACCCGGCCGAGATTTTGATCTTGCCGAGGGCCGATTCCGGCACGAACGGGTAGGACCGCCCCCCGGTGAAGGCCAATTTCAGGAACGTCACGGGACGACTCAGCCAAAACCCGATCGCCGAAATCTCCCACAAATAACCCGCAAATGACGCGGGCTTGGGGTCCATCAATTCGGGATCGCGCTTGGGGTCCTGCGTGTAACGGTGGTGCCACGTGTGGTAGTGGCGGTAGTAGGTGAAGTTGTAGAACGACAGGAGCCCGGCCAGCCAACCGTACAGCTCGTTCGCACGCGGATTGGCGAACACCGTTTTGTGAACGCATTCGTGCATGGGCGCGAACATCGTCACCAGCGTGAAGCCATGCGCGAGCATCGCCGGAATGAGCAGCCGCCAGTCGTCGCGGACGAACCAGACGAGCGCGCCGGTGCAGACGCTGAGGCCCAGATGGGTCGCCGCGCGCAATCCTCCCGACACGTTGGACCGGCGGCTCAGCGAGCGCAGCGTGGCAATGTCGAGAACGTGCCGCCCTTCGAGCGACGCGGTTCCCATATCGAGCGCTTCGCCGGCAGCCGACTCCACAACGGGCGCTGCGGCGACTTCGGGTGCTCCCTCGGACATGTGCGGACTCCTGCCATGCGATGTTCGGTGCGATACCGAACATCGACGGGGGGAGGCCATTGCCGGGAGCGCGGCGGAAGGGCCAGTGTCGACAAATTCAGCCTACGGAGAGCGAACGCGCGACGCAAGTGGGTTGGGAGGTTCGTTCGGCCTTGCCCCACGGTAGCCGCCGCCCCCGATTCCACGGGTGGCTGGCCCAGCCAACTCGTGGCCGGGTCGCGCAGCGACAAGACTCCACACCTTTCGCGTTCAACCACATTTGAACCGCACGGTCGCACTTTTCGCCGGATCGGGAAACGGTCTCGGATCGGAAAGGACTCGAACCCCGCGTCGCGAGCCATCCCCATTCACTCCGCAGCCCCTTCCACCGCCACACGAGCCTCCACGGGAATCGAACTCGCGATCCATCCCCCCCCGAGCACCCGGTCTCCGTCATACAGCACACACGCCTGACCCGGAGCCACACCCGACTGCGGCTCGTCGAAGTCGACGATCAGCTTGTCCCCCTCGGGACGCGCCCACGCCTCGACCCCGCCATGCAGGTACCGGATTTTCGCCCGGCAGCGAAGCGGCCCGGTCGGGGCGTCGACGAGCCAGTTGAGTCGGTCGGCGATCAGGCCCGCACAGGCCAGTTCTTCCCGCGTGCCGATCACAACCTCGTGGGTTTCCGCGTCGATCCGCACCACATATCGCGGCGTCCCGAACGCAAGGTTGAGCCCCTTGCGCTGACCGATCGTGAACTGTTCGTACCCGTCGTGCGTCCCCCACACCTTGCCCGAGGTGTCGACGATGTTCCCCGCCGTCGAAAACTCGCCCCGATACCGGCGCAGGAACCCGGCGTAATCCTGGTCGGGAACGAAGCAAATCTCCTGGCTGTCCGGCTTGCCCGCCACGCGTGCCAGCCCGGCCCGCGCCGCAAGCGCGCGAATCGCCGGCTTGTCGAAGCCCCCCACCGGGAACAGGATTTTCGGCAACAACTCCCGTTCGACTCCGAACAACACGTACGACTGGTCCTTGTTGGGATCGACGCCGCGCAGCAGCGCGTATTCCCCCGCGTCGCCGATCGGCGCGGTCCGGGCGTAGTGTCCGCTGGCGATGTGGTCCGCTCCCACTTGCTTGGCGAAGTCCCACAACTTGCCGAATTTCAGCCAGTTGTTGCACATCACGCAGGGGTTGGGAGTCCGCCCCGCCAAATACTCGTCGGCGAAGTAATCCTTGATCCGGCCGAACGAGTCCTGGAAGTTCAGCGCATGGAACGGGATGTCCAGATGGTCGGCGACCCGACGGGCGTCGGCGGCATCGCTCGCGCCACAGCAACCTTGCTTGTGGGACTCCCCCACGATCGGCAACAGGTTCCCATCCATGCGGCACGCCGTCTCCTCGACGGCCCCCGAACGCATGAAAAGCCCGATCACCTCGTGCCCCTGCTCCTTGAGGAGCACGGCCGAGGCGGAGCTGTCCACCCCCCCGCTCATCGCCAACACCACCCGCGCCATACCTTGCACCAGTCCGCCGAAGTCGTGCGACGACAAATCCACTCAACGACAATTCCCCGCCGCCCCTTGCATCAACCCGCCAACTCTTCGTCCCTCAAGTCCGTCACCAGCATACACCCCGGGCTGTGTGTGATGCAGAACTTCGGCTTGGCCGCCATCACTGCGGCTTGGGGAGTCACCCCGCACGCCCAAAACACCGGGATTTCTCCGCCTCGCAGCGGCACCGCGTCGCCAAAATCCGGCCGCGACAGATCGAAAATTCCGATCAGCGCGGGGTCCCCCAAATGCACGGGCGCTCCGTGCACCGCCGGAAATCGGGACGTGATCTGCACCGACCGGATCGCGTCCGAGGCCAACATCGGTCGCATCGACACCACGAGAGGACCGTGAAACCGACCTGCCGGAACGGTCGGAATCGAAGTGCGGTACATCGGTACGTTGCAACCCAATTCGACATGTCGGACCGGCACTCCCGCCCGCAACAGCGCATCTTCGAAAGTGAACGAGCACCCGATCACGAACGACACCAGGTCGTCACGCCACAAGTGTCCGATATCCGTCGGTTCATCCACCAACTCACCGTCGCGCCAGACACGGTACCGGGGCAGGTCGGTTCGCAAATCCGCGTCCGGCGCGGCACGGCGCGGATGCGGATCTCCGGGAGAGGTCACATCCAGGAGCGGGCAGGGTTTTGGATTCCGCTGGCAAAACAACAGGAAGTCGGTCGCATCCTCGCGCGGGAGGATGACGAGATTTCCCTGCGCGAAACCCGGCGCCTGCCCGGAGGTCTGACCGGTCCATTCCCCGGCGCGGCAACGGTCCCGAAACACCCCCGCCCCGGATCGGAGCGTGTTTTCAAACGTCGTCGACGGTCCGTTCACGGCGACAATCCGCGCAGAAATTCGATCGAGTAAATGCCCGTGTTGTGGCCGTCGGTGAAGTGGATATTGTACCCATAGTTTCCCAAGGGGCGCATCTCGGTCGCCTTCAGCGGCAACGTCTCCTCGGGCTTGAGGATCGCGAACAAGGGTGCCGGCTTTGGCGGTTGCTCGCGAGCGGCGCGGCAACTCGCACAGGGGCAGGCGTCGCGCAAGCGCCGCCACGTCCAGCGCTGTGTCAGTTCGTCCGACCAGGCGATGGACAATCCTTCGGCGTCCCCTTTGAGGCTGACCGGAACAGGCGTCGTGGGCGGCGCGGACATCTCTGACTTCACTCTCTTGGAACCAACGATCGGCGATGCTTCACCGCGACGGACCACGGCGTCCGTCCAGAGAACCTGGTGAATCGCTCAACATCGTCATCGGTCGACCTCGCCATTCTACACCGAAGGACTGTCCGGCGCGGGCTCGAACGCGTCGCGCAAAATCTCCGGCAGGTGACTTGAGAACCGACTGCGCGGCAGGACCAGGTCGCACCCCGCGGCACGGGCCTCGTCCAGGCGATGCGTGGCCACGTGCGGACCGAAGGCGATCAGCTTTGGGGAAGCGGGACCACGGTGCGTCGCCAAGTGCGCGAGCGGGATTCCGTGCATGTCGAGATCGATGAACACGCAGCGATACTTCCCTTCGGCGAGGCCGTGGGACAGCGCTCCTGGCGACATCACCGACAAGACCTTGTATCCCAGCGCTGCCGCCGTCCCCGACACCTTGCTCAGGAACATCAGGTCTTGGGTCAGGATTGCACCAGGAAGAGCCGACGGGGGGGGTGGCGTCGCCGCATCTCCTGTGTCCGACGACGGTTCCGTGCTGTCGACCATGATTGGCAGGCTCCTTCCTCACAAGGGGACGCCCGAACGAGAGGCGACCGATGCGGCATTGTATCGCACGATGCACTCACGGTGCGCGAGACCAAGTCACCCCAACCCCGCGATTCGCTCGCGATCCACAAGCGCCCGTCTCCAAAAAGCTGGGGCGACTGGGGGCTTTGTGGCGGTCGCACCGATTATCCCGTGGCTCGGTCTCCCTCATGACCGAAGTTACCCGTAGAGGCTGTGGTTCTTTCGGGCGACCGGTGAATTCTCACTGGAAACTCGAAGCGTGAGCGATGGACCTCACGTGGATTCCGGGGAAAACGTGACCTGCGTGGAAAGCGGGGTCCTCGCTCACGCTTCGGGTTTTCATTACCTCACAGCCTCGTAGCGGAAATCGCCCATCGTCCCGCTCCGCGAAACGCGGCGAAAACGCGGTCGAAACCGAACTCCACAAGCGACTTCCGTCGTCACGACCGGCGACCTCACATCACCCGGCGCGACCCGGCACTCCCCATGCAACGCACGAGCGCCCACCTCCCGCCATGCTCCGCATTCGCCCTCCTGGCGTTGTTGGGGGGCTGCGTCAGCCCGAATGCCGTGACGTGGGAACCGCGAGGATTCAGCACGTCGTACGAACGCTATCAACGCGTCGTGCCTGCGGCAGCGGCCCCCGCCGCGGCCGTTCCGTTGGAATCGGCCCGCCCAGCCGCGACCGACAAAACACGGCGGTAGCTCGCGACACCGCGCGTTATTCGTCGCGCCGTCGACCGGCCATCGACTCCTCGAGTCGTCGCACCAGTTCCGGTTCCAGCACGTGTTCCAACTCTT
Source organism: Planctomycetales bacterium (assembly GCA_044359065.1). Taxonomy (GTDB): domain Bacteria; phylum Planctomycetota; class Planctomycetia; order Planctomycetales; family Planctomycetaceae; genus JAIXZD01. The sequence goes on from JBIKMW010000009.1 coordinate 74,268, forward strand.
CGGCCCCGGCCTCCGTGTGGTCGGCGGGGAGATTCACTTCGGATTGCAGGAACGCTTCCCACAGACGGAAGTTGCGCTCCAATTCCCTCGCCCGGGCCAGTCCCCGTTCCGTCAGTCGGAGGGCCGAGCCGCGCCGTTCGGCGTCCCCCGACCTCACAAGCTCGCGCCCCGAGCGTTCCCACTCCCGCTGCGACAGCCCTGATTCCCGGCCGATCTCGTCCCACGTCCGCCACTCCTGCGCGCCGGTCGGCGAGTCCCCGGACGGCAATCGTTTCAGCAGATTTTCACGCGCAGTGCGACGACGCAGGCGAATGCGTCTCAACCGCCGCGGGATCACGCCCGATTTCGGAGCGAACAAGAGCGCCGTGACGAACAGGCCCCCCAACACCAACACGATGTACGGCCCGGTGGGACGTGTCCGATCCAGATAGCCCAGATTCAAACCAGCCACGGAACCGACGACCGAAATCACCACCGAAAGTGCCGTCAGTGGCGCGAAGCGACGCGTCAACAACCGGGCTGTCGATGCCGGGATCACCAACAACGCCGACAGCAGCACCACACCCACCGCCTGCAATCCGATCGCTACGGCGAGGCTCACCAACACCATCAGTCCGTAGTGAATCCCCGAGACCGGCAGCCCCAGCGTCGCCGCGAACGGTTCGTCGAACGTGGTCAACGACAACTCTTTCCACGTCAACGCCACGGCGACCGCCAGTAAGAGTGTGACACCGGCGATCAACCACAAATCCTCTTCGAGAATCGCCGCCGCCTGCCCGAACAACACATGCTGCAGGCCGCTTTGACTGCCCGAAGGAATGTTCTGGATCGCGCTCAGCAGCACCGCCCCCGCCGAAAAGAAACCCGACAAGACCAATCCCAACGCCACATCGGTTTTCAGTCGGCTGTGCCGCGTGACCAGCCCCACGATCCAGACCGCCAACAACGACGCCCCGACCGCGCCGGCGAAAAGCCAAAAAGGGTCCTTCTGCCGAGTGATCAGGAAACCGACACACACTCCGGGGAGAACCGCGTGCCCCAGGCAGTCGCCGATCAACGACAGCCGCCGCAACACGATGAACGGCCCCAGCAGGCCGAACGCGCCACCCAACAGCGCGACACCGGCGAGCGCCGTCCTGACGGACGCGTCCTGCAACGACCAGAAACGTAGAAACGAATCGAACACACAACCTCGCATCGAAACAGCGACCAGGCTCGACAACCGACTCGCGCTTGGTACGCGTTCGCTCCGCCGAACGCAACGAAACGCGGGAGATCGCGCTCCTCACGTTCGACTCCCCTCGTCACACATGGCTCTCGACGAAGGTCTTTAACGCCCCCAATCCAGACAGGCTCCGCCACCCCTCATGGCTTCTCCCCCGCGACCTTGATTTCCTCCACCAGCTTCAACAGCACATCCAACAGCTTCACCGACGCCTCGCGCTCCAGGCGGTTCGTGCCGATCCACGTTTCGTAGCCACCGAGGTCGTGCTGGCGGGGCGGAGGGAGGTAGCCGTAGTACCCGTGCGCCAGTTCCACCATGAATGCCGGTTGGATCGCCGACCGGTCCTTGAACTCCAGCCCAATTTCGCACAACACTTCGCACGGCAGCGTGCCGATCACCACTCCGCCAATGGAAAGCACCTGCACGGGAATGGGTGTCGTCTCGGGGTACTCGGCCAGCGCCATCGCCCGCCGCGCGTAAATTCGCGACAAGTCCACCTTGTTCGGATCATCGACCGGCTTTTCCAAAGTCTTCGTGGCCCACTCACGTTCGGCCGCAGTCGGCTTGCGCCATTTCAATTCCGGTTCGGCGTAGCGGGCCGCCAACTTCGGAGCGGTGTTCCACTTCAGGTCCCGCAGCGCGGTGTGCACCTTCGTCGCCAGGTCGTCCGCGACGAACCGCATCTGCGCATAGGGAGGGGTCGACGGGCGCGGGTTCTTGAAGTTGATGTTGTTGATGTCGCCACTCGTGGCATTGGCCATCAGCGCGACGAACGGCGGACGGTCGATCGCGGGAGTCTTGGGGGCGTCCGGACGGTCCCCCGCGATCGACATCCCCTGAGGGAAGTCCTTCTCGACCAGCTCGCGCAGCCGCTCGCAATACATCCCGTAATAGTCGGAGGAAATGTCGCTCCCCTTCACCCCCCCCACGTAATGCAGCGAGTATGCGGCGAAGACCGAGATCGGTGCTCCATTCGGTTCGCGCACGGCGAGGATCGAAACCGCGGGGTCGACGGGCCCGGCCGGTTCATCAAGATTCGGCCCCGAGCCAGGATTCATTTTGACAAGGTCCACCGTTCCAAACGGATTGGGGGGCATCGTGCCCGGCCGCATCCGCCAGCGGCGGTTGAACACATGCTCCGGGACATCGATCGAGGTGAACGCGAATTCCGCAGGGCGCGCGTTGTTCAAGGCCCGTCGCACCCCCTCGGCGACGCGCCGAGCCACGAACAGTTGATAGTCCGACAGCGGCGGTTCGGCGGTCCACCGCTCCTTGCCGAGGGCGCTCGTGGCCGAGTGCGTGTGCGTGGCGGAGATCATCACGCATTCGCGGGGAATGCCGGTCGACTCCTGAATCAACCGCCGCGCCTCTTCGCTGACCCGCCGGTGAATCCCCAGCAAATCGACGACCACCAGCGCGAGCTTCGTGCTCCCGTCGTCCAGCACCAGACAGCGGGCATTCAACTCATCGTGAATGTGGGTCGAAGGGATGTCGGCGAACCCCCCAATGATCGGCCCGCCGATTTCCGGCGTGATGTTGCTCGTCGCCGCTCCCGCGCGGAATCCCGCCGGAGCATCCGCCGCGTGCAAGTCGCCCCCTCCTCCCAACGCCATCAGCGCAAGGAACAGACACCCCCGAACAACCGGGACGAATCGCGAAACACCCATGGCCGCACCTCAACAAATGGTGGTCAGTCTGTGCCTGATAATCTTCCTATTTTGGCTCCGACAACTCCCGCACATCCACGAACGCCTCTGGTCCCGCCGTGACGAGATATCGCGAATCGCGACTCAGCGCCAGCGCTTGCACCGGATACCCGCACGCAATCTCGCGGATCCGTTCACCCGTCGCGGGAGAGAGCAAGAGCACCCGTCCCGCAAACGTCCCCACCGCCGCGATCTTGTCCGTGAGCGCCACTTGCGAGCCGGAGTCTTGCGAACGCGCGCGTCCGTCCGCGGCCCTGGCATCCGGTTCCTTTCCCCCGGTCACCGAGTCCCGTCGCAACACCGACCAATCCCGCGTGTTCCACAGGCGGATTTCGCCTTGCCAGTCGACGGTCAGTGCTCTCTCTCCGGACACAGCCAGCCCCGCCGCGCTGGCCCCATGCTCCGTTTTGACGATCGATTTCTTCTCGGGGCCGTCCCACCGCACCCGCACGGTTCCGTCCGCACCCGTCGAAGCCAGCCACGCTCCGTCCGCCCCGAAAGCCAAACCGGTCACCGCGCCCACATGCCCCGCGTCCACCATTGACGACACCCCGTCGGAGGTGTCCAGCCGCCAGATCTTGCCGTTCTTCAGTCCGACAGCGATTTGCGTTTTGGTGGGATGCGCCGCCATCGAAGTGGGAATCTCCGGCAGCGGGGAGATCATCCGCGCTTCCAGCGATTTCCACTTCCAGACGATGGCCCGTTCCCCCAACGTCCCCGCCAACAGATGCCCGTCGGGTGTGGTCGCGAGGCACGTGATCGGCTGTTGCGTCAAGGGGGCCGCGAACGATGGGGTCCAATCGCGGGTCCGCCAAAAGTCGACCGCCCCCGTCCCCGAACCGACCGCCAAGTGTTCCCCATTGATCGAGAACATCGCATTGGATCGGAAGTTCGATTCCACTCGTAGTCGCCGCGCCACGTCACTCGGGGGTGGCTGGGGGCGAGTCCACCACCAGCCCAGCACGATCGCGATCAACAAAAACACGCCGCACCATCGCGCGACGCGTGCCCACCAACCAGACCTCGCCGGGGCGGTCGGCGCCGGGGTGTCTTCCGGCGCGGGTTGCACATCTATGTCTGCGGGGGGCGGGGGCATGGTCGACATTCGGTGAGCGTCTCCCGCGACGAACAATCGTCGCTCAACCCGCGGGGGCCGACGGCGCTTCCACCAGCACCGCCTCGTACTCGGGCGGAATGGCGATGGAGTGGAACGGCTGGCCCGGCGGATGCAGGCAACACACGGTCTTCACCTCGCCAGTGGCGACGCGGTCGGCTCCGCGGACGATGTCGAAGGCGAGGGTCAGCGACTTCACGCCCCGCCGCGCCAGCCTCAGCCCCACCTCAAGTTCGTCCTCGTAAAAGGCGGGAGAGACGAACACGCACGACGCCCGCACGCGCGGCCAGCCCACCACCGCGCCATCGGGACGCGGCTGCATGATCTTGAGGCCGAGGCTGCGAAACCACGCATGCTCGGCCTCCTCCATGTACCGGCAGAAGTACGAAAAATGGACGATCCCGGCCATGTCCGTCTCTGCGAATTCGACGCGTCGTCGATACACGAACTGGGGTGGGCCGGCAGGCAGCATGTTCCGAATGTTCTCGCGGCGGGGATGGTACGGCGGGGGCCAGAGCGGGGCGGGGGAAAGGTCTCAGACAGCGTCCAGAGGCCGCGAAATCTCCAACAGGTCCACCGCCGGCTCGCGGTTGCAGAAGATCGTCGCCATTCGCCCGTGGGTCAAGGCACCCGGTTCCACCCCGAAATGCGCCGCGAGCGGTGCTCCGCAGCGGACTTCGAGCAGCGCGCCCGGGTCGATGTGTCGCAGCACATTGTGCGAAATGAGCACGCGCCCCAGCGGAATGCGCTCTTCGAGCAGGTCCTTGCGGACCATCTCCGTCACGTACTGCAAATCGAACCGTACCAAGCCGTATTGGACGACCGTCCCTTTCGGCAACCGCCCGTCCTCGTCCAACCGCAACAGAATCTCACGACAATACAGCAATCCACGTTGCGAACGGTTGAGGACCTCGACCCGCACCGGCGAGCCGTGGTACGCCTCCATGGTGACGGTCATGTGTTGATCGTGGGCCAACAACCGTCGATACGGTTCGGGCAACAGCGCGGCCGGAACGTGCCGTACATCCGCCAACAGAGATTGTCCGCCGTCGAACATGCGGAGCAATTTGTCGAGCTCGGCGAGCGGATTCATGCGCGGGTTTCCCGGACCGAAGGCGGAGACGCGACCCCGAGTCTATTCCGCGACACGCTCCGCCGGAACCATCCCGCAACCAGGAACCATGCAACCAGGAACCATGCCACCACGAACCATACACACACGTCCGAGCACAACGGCGTGCTGGACTTCGCGAAATCCGACGCGCACGCTTGATCGAAAACAGAATGCTCGCCATAATGTGTACAAATGAACACTCAATAGGCGACTGGTGCGGCGATGGACGGTTTGGATGTCGAGGCGCTTGTAGGGGGGATTGACGACTACGTCGCCGAACTTCTCGATTCCCTGGCACTGACGGCCCCTCCGTTCGAGCCGAGAACGGCAGCGCGTCGGCTGGGATTCGAGGTCTTGACGGACGCTTCGCAAGGTGGGCGTGGAAGACACGTCCGTTTGGCGGGGCGAACGGTGCTGGTCGTCAAACCAGAGGATCGTCCGGAGCGGTCCGCATGGACGTTGGCTCACGAATTGGGCGAAGCGTTGATGGCCGATCTGGTACGGCGAACAGGGGCGAGTGCGGCCGTCGAGGAAGGACGCTCGCGCGAGACGGTGGCCAATTTGTTCGCCACTCGTTTTCTCTTGCCTTCGCGACCGTTTCGGGCGGCTTGGGACGAATTCAACGGCGAGTTGCCGGACCTCAAACAGCGTTTTACCAACGCCAGCCACGAGTTGGTGGCGACGCGCTGGCTCGACTTTTCGCCGACGGGAATCGTGACCGTGTTCGATCAAGGCCGCATGACGCGTCGCGTCGGGGCGAACGGCAGGCGTACGGGCGGACTCGCCGAACGGGAGCGGGAATGCCGGGCCGCCGTGTGCGCCGCGCGGGTTCCCGCGCGATGCGAAGGGGAGGGGTGGATCGTGAGGGGCTGGGCGGTCGACGAACCGGGATGGCAACGGGAAATCTTGATGACCGAGGTGCCACCGGAGGATTCGGGCGATTTTCTTGATTGATTCAGGCGACGACGAACCGCGCCGCGGGGCCGCTCACACCGCGAATTCGCCGAATGTTTACGGTATGCACAAACATTGACGGGACAATCATTTACGACGGGCTTGGGGGAGATTTCCGAATTTCCTTGGAAAAAGTATGAACCTTTTTCCCGAATCCGCCGTCATTGAGGCGTGCGGGGATTTCGGATTTCGACCTGTCGAAAACAGAATTTGCCGCGTAAGAATAGGTCTCACTCTCCGTTGACCTCTCGGCGGACCGGACGAAAGCCTCGGTTCGGCGGCAATGGTCGGTGGAAAACGGAGTGTGAGTGCAGGAACTGTGTCCGAAGGAATGAAGTACCGGGTTCAAGATTGAAACCGGTCGAACGAAGCCAAGGGTACGTCTCACGTCGCGTCCCCCATGACGGGACGCCAGATGCTTGATGGGACATTCGTTTCGACTTCGGGTCGGGCGGTGGAAACGGCGGAATCGGCTTCGAAGGCCGTTCCGTTTCCCCGACGGTCCGAAGTTGTCGTCGGGTCCGGTTGGTTCCGGATCGACAGGGTGTCGCTGCGAGCATTCGCGGAGGTGCATGATGTCGTTGATTCACCAAAACCAGTTTGTGTCGTCCCTCAACCTGCTCACGCAGGATGTGGATGCCCTGGTCTCGGCGAACGCGGCCTCGACGCGCCCGTGCGAATGCGGGCGCGGCGGCGGTCAACGCGCGGTATCGGAGGACGGCGAGGCGGGTAAACGCCCGCATAGCGTCCCGACACCGCATGGTCGCGGGTCGTACGGACGGCAGCCGGAAAGTTTGCGACTTTCCGGGCTGCCATGTGCGACCCCCTCCCACCGTCGTCAGACGGTTGGCGAGATGCAGGGCATGCGGCCCCAGATTTGGGCCAGCCTCATTCTGGCAGCCCGAGCCTGACGCGTTGACGATGTGGCGAATGTGAGGATTTGCGGTGTGCGCGACCCCGATGCGGGTGGCGGGACACGGAGGGAGCGTGTGACGGCTCCCGGACGCGGCGGAACGTGACAGTCCGCCAAGCCCACCGGCCCGGCCCCCGACGGCATGGCACAATTCAACCGCAAATCGGCGACCGATGCGAACAACACAGCCCCGCGACCGGAAATCGCGGAGGGTTCGCACGAGCGCCCGGTCCGATTCCGATCCCGGTGAAGCCGCGCTTCCCGGAGTCCCGAAACAGGCCGACTTCCGTTCGCCTTTCCCCCTGGAAATATCGCGGCCCCCGTGCTGACTCGGGAACCGCGCTTCAACGCCGGAACGACACCGGCGGGGATCTGGCGACCATGGACGAATCTCGAACCTTGGAATTGGTGCGTTTGGCGCAGGGTGGCGACCGCGAAGCGTTCGGCTTGCTCGTCGAAGAGTACGAGCGGACCGTGCACGCGATCGTCTTCCGTCGGTTGCGGAACACCGCCGAAGCGGCCGAAGTGACGCAGGACGTGTTCGTGCAGATGCTCCGGAAGATCGGACAACTGCGCGAACCCGAACGGTTCGTCGGTTGGCTCAAGCGGATCGCGATCCGGCTGTCGATCAACCGGGCTGTCCGTCGGCCGCGCGAGTCGCACGGAGAAGAAGACACGCTCGGGGCGGCGGGGTTCGCCGCGCCGGTCCCGCTGGAGGGAATCCTGCGGAACGAGCAAGCCGGTCAGGTGCGGTCGGGGCTGTCGAAGCTCCGGGCGATGGACCGGCGGACGCTGGAGGCGTTCTACTTCGAAGGTCGGTCGCTGCAGGAAATGGCGGTCGATTTCCGAAGCCCGGTGGGAACGATCAAGCGCCGTCTGCACACCGCGCGGAACCGGTTGAAGGATCAGTTGATGAAGCTGGCTCCGGCGAGCTGACCGCGCACCGCAGCCGGCCTGCGGGATGACATGACTACGAAGGAAAACTTCACGAACGGGACCGCCCGGACTTGCGGCACGGCGCCGTGTCGGAATCGGTGACTGTTCGAGGAAGCGCGCGGGCGGCGGGGGAAGGGCGAAAGCCCCGAACCCGCCGCCCGAATGCGTTCTTTGGGGAGAGTAAAGTCGAATCTCGAACGCGTTTGGCAGCGACCGAGGGCAGACAAAGTCAAAGTTCGATACCCGGAAAGGGCAATCCAACGCCGAAAGCGTTTCGGATCGGCTCCGGAAAGTAGTGCTCGAACACGGAATGAGCCAGCCCGGCAAACGGCAAACTCCCCCGCAGGCGGTGTCGGGTTGTTGCGGCCCAATCCCTCTCGAATTCCTTTGTGTCTCCGGCGGAGCGCAGGTTCTCAAGCCGCTGCACATCGATTGTCAGATTGTCCACGACATGTTCTGTGTACAACTCAAGCAGTTCCGGGTTGTCCAACCCCAGCACACGAATGCACACGACGCCCCGTTCGCTGCCGTTGCGAGGGAGCGGAACCCACAACTCGCGTCCGTCCGAAGCTTGCCGGACGGGGCGGTACACGATGTGTTCGAGGGGGTTTTCGAGACCGGGATGGATCAAGATTGGGTGTTCGCCGCCCGGGGGCAAATCACCGGGTGACAACGGCGTGTCGCCAACGGCCAGTGGAAACGCGTTGTTTTTCCCGCTTCGATTGCACTGCGGGCAGGAGAACAGCAGGTTTTCCCACGTCCACGCCAGCCACCAGTAGCCATAGGTTTCATCCGACCCGGGCTGCCTAAGAGCCTCCCCTTTCGGTCGGAAGTGCTCGACATCGTTGAATGAAGTCCGAATCTTTTGCTCGCAATAGCAGCACTTGAAGAACTGCATCCGCCACAAATCCCCCGCGACGATGCGATACCGATCTCCCACTTCGCTCGAAGTCGGCGGATTGGCCGTCGTGCGGCTGGCGAGGCGTGCCAGTTCTGCCTGTCGCAAAGGGGGAAGCGAGGCCGGCTCGGGGATGTAGGTGATACGAATCACGCGTCGGCGCTTTCACCGGGAGACGGGTTCGCGATCGACCGGCTGCCATTCGGGGATCAGGTCGCGCTGCTTCAACAGTTCCCCAATGGACCGCATCTCGGCATCTTCGTCATCCGAACGATACGGATCTGACGACAGGTAGGAGTACCGGCGGAGCTTTCTGGCCAGTTCTTCGGGGAAGTCGCGATCAACCCCGAAAAACGTCTCGTACAACTGACTGCCGGTCATCAGGGCGGGATGGCGCTTGTCGGGGCTTTCGACGATGTTGCCCCCTTCGTCTTCAACGAGGCGGACGATCTCGTCGGGCTCAAGGCCGGTCAGTACCAGCGGGGAGTGCGTGGTCGTCACGAATTGGACCTGTGGGAACAGGGCCTTGAGAGATTTGACCAACGTCACTTGCCAACGCGGATGGAGAAACAGGTCCAGTTCGTCGATGAGGACGAGGCCGCGAAGCTCTTCCGGTGGGACCAGCTTTTCCGCATCGAGTGCGGCATGGCCGAGCAGATCGGTGATCCAGGCGATGATGGCCTGATAGCCTTGGGACAAGGATGTGGCAGGAACGCGAACTTCCCTGTTCCCGTGTCGCATTACCGCCTTGTGCGACTCGCTTATCGACTTCGCGGAGAAAGGTTGGCCGACTCCATTGAGTTCGAGTCCGACGACACCGGGAAGCAAATCGTGGGTCCGGGAAAGCGATTTCATCAGCAGGTAAAGAAAGTCTTCACCCCAACCGTGTTTTCCGAGGATTTCATTGAACTTCGTGGCAATCAACTCCCCCCTATCGAAAAGCGTCTCAAGCCGCTGGGTTAAGGGATTGTCGAGTGTGAACTGTCGTTCGTAAGGAGGGAGGAACCTGCGAACTCCATAGCCGGCGACGATGCTCCTGTCGTCCTTGTTCAGTCGGAATGGAAATGATGGGGAGTTCGCAAACTGACTTCTTTCGAACTTAAATCCCGTCTGCCCCTGGAAGTAGTCGTCATCGCGAGTAAGTTTTAGAGCGTAGCGAATCTCCACACCCTGCTTCAGCGCGGTTGGAATAGAATCAGCTTCGACTCGGTATTCATGCCTAAAGGCTCCGTCGATCTCCACGGTCGACTCGTCCGCGCCGATCGACCTGAATCGAGACGCGTTGGCCACTAGCTGAATCGTGTGGTCCCTGCCGACCGCCGCCATCGCAATCGCCTGCAGCAGCGTCGTCTTTCCCGTTCCGTTCTCGCCGATGACGACCGTCCAAAGTCGCGGCGAACCGTCGGGGCGCTCGAAGCTGAGCGTCAGGTCGCGGAAGCGTTTGACGTTCTTCAGGGTCAGCGAGCGGAGGTACATGGGGCGGGCTGCTGGGGGCGCGGTGGGGTGTATTCGGTGCTTGAGCGATGGCGGATCTCGCCGAAACAATTGGGCGGAGGAGCCATGTTTGCCGGAACGTCGCCGGTTGATCCCCCTCGCTCACGCGTCGGGCTACTGGAGGGAGAACTTATGACTGCCCATGATAACACGCACTCCCCATTCGTCAGCGCGGGTTTCGCGAGGCCTGTCTGTTCGCGACAATCGGTGATCAGCGTTCGACTACCCCTCCGATTCCTCTTCCCTGCCGGAGCCACCCCATGTCTACGTCCGTCCGTGTGATTCAGTTCGAGACGGTGTTCGGACGTCGTGTCGGCGTCGTGGAAGGGTGGTCGGTGCGGGACGTGACTTCGACCGAGCCGCGGGTGACTCGCGTGGTCGACGCGTGTGCGATCGCCTGCGCCGACAACTCGCCACTGGCGGAGCGACTGCTGGATTGGGCGAGTCGCTCGCCGCACAAGTACGCCTACGCATCGCTCCTCGACACCACGGACTTGGCGGACGGACCGGTCTTGCGTGCACCGTTCGATCACCTCGAGCCATCGCGGGTGATGGTCTCCGGGACAGGGCTCACGCATCTGGGCAGCGTCAAATCGCGCGACGCGATGCACGCGGTGGCGAGCGATGCGGCGAAGGCCGCGCCGGTCACCGATTCGCAACGGATGTTCGAGTGGGGTTGCGCGGGAGGGCGTCCGGCCACCGGAGCGAGGGGGACGCCGCCGGAGTGGTTTTACAAGGGGAACGGCCATGCCGTGAGCGGGCCGAACGGTCCGCTCACGATTCCCGCCTTCGCCGAAGATGGCGGGGAAGAACCGGAGATCGTCGGCTGCTATTGGATCGATCCGCGCGGCAAGCCGCGCCGCGCGGGATTCGCGGTGGGGAATGAATGGTCGGACCACGCGTTCGAGAAGCGGAATTACCTGTACCTCGCCCCCTCCAAACTGCGAGCCTGCGCGATCGGCCCGGAACTCGTCGTCGGTCACGACTTCCAAGAGATCGAATTGCGCTGCACGGTAACGCGGGCGGGGCGGACGATTTACGACAGCGGGCCACTCATGACGGGAGAGCGGCACATGTGCCATTCGCTGGCGAACCTGGAGGACCACCACTTCAAATTCGCCGGGCATCGCACGCCGGGAGATGTCCACCTGCACTTCTTCGGCACCAGCCGACTCAGCTACGGCGAGCGCGACTGGGTTTACGACGATGGGGACGAAATCCGAATCGCGGCGCCCGATTTCTCGGCGACCCTGGTGAACACCGTCCGACGCGAGCCGCGCGGCGACGTGGTGCAATCCGTCGAAACGTGTTGATCACGTGGTCGCGGCGTCGTTAGCGCGACTCGACTTCGCCGACGGTCAGCCAACCGGCGGCATGCCGGTCTTGATCCTTGTTGGCGAACCGCAAAGGTCTTCCGTTCGGGAGCGGGTTGGAGACGCGGATCGCCAGCGAGTGCGTTCCCGCAGGAAGGTCCTTCGTCGACAGCGAGAACTCCCACTTGCGTGCAGCGTCTCCCGGCAACAGTCCGGTCAGCTTCCAGTCGGGGCGGTGCGACACCAGCACGCGGCCCTCGGAGGAAAGCACCCCAACCTCGACGGGCCAATCGCGATAGAAAGGGGCGACCCCCTCGTTGACGACCTGGAGCGCGACATCGACGACATTGGCGCCGGGGCGGATGTCGGCCGTGGTCACGCGGAAGTCGTACCCCATGCGGCGCACGCGCTCGACGGCTCGCGCGAGACGTTCCGGCTTGGCCTGCTCGCGAAACATGCCGCTGTCCATCAGCCATGTGGCGTGTGTTTGGCGGACGCACTCGGCGAAGTCCTGTGCCTGCTTGTGCTTCGGCTCTTCGTCGAAGATGCGGCCCCACACCTCGGGGCGGATCTCGCCGCCGATCGGTTGGGTTTTCCACTTGTCGACCGCGTTCGGCCCGGCCGACTCCAACGAGGGGACGAAGAACCAGTCATCCTGTTTGCGCTTGGTCTTGAGCGTGGCCCAAGCAAACGAGTCGTCGTGATAGCCGAACGGTCGGTCGGCGTTGGATGCTTGCGCCCACGTGTCCGGTCCCGCCGGGTATCTCAGCAGGATCGGCGTCTGTCGGAATGCGGCGGCATAGGCGTCGAGGACCTCGGCCTGGACCGATTTCTCGGCCCACAGGTCGTCTCGGGGATAGGTATGCCACTCCCCCCAGGTGCCCAACAAACCCGCGGTGATGTAGGCCACGCGCGGGTCGCCGTCGTATTTCGCCCCCAAGGCCGCGATGAACGAGCGCAAGGCCTTGCGCAGTTGGGGATTGGAGTAGTCCGGAGTACGGCTTTCGGCCGGAGGAAGGGGTGCGGTGTTCGTGTTCTTGTAGACGTGAACCTTCAATCCCTCCCGAATCAGGAATTCGGGGATGCCTTCCTTCTTCCCGGGATACTCCAGGTACACGCGGAACACGGTTTGATTCCCTCGCGAGGCAATGTCGTCCAGGAGGGTTTCGAGCGGTCGCCAATCAAATTCGTCCGGCCCGCGCATCATTCCGCTGAGCGGGAGATAGCCGAACTCCATGCTGTGCGGGAACCGACCGGGGGTCGGCCGCGCGTAGGGCACCAGCCCTTTGAGTGGGTTGTCGACCGGGGACGGGGCCGGTTCCAGCGGTCGCGGTTCCGCGCGGGCGAGACCTGCTGTCACCACGAGCACCACGACAAGGAAGGCCAAAGAGAATCGTCGACCCATGTCAGGCATCTCGGTTGGGGGGCGGTCTGATGAAGAGCGGGGGGCAAGGCTCGCAGCGAGCGATATCGATGACGGTAGAGGCGGGACTCATTCGACGAAATCGTACACGTCCGAACAAGTCGTCGCTCCGCCCACTTTTTGCTCAGCTTCATGAAGGATGTGTGCGATTTGTCGGCAACCGGAGTCGGTTTTGCTGAGATGTGGTGGGTTGTGACCGGCAAGGCTCGTGATTGTGGCGAATTTGGCTACAATACCAACGAGCCGGGCACGCCAACCAAAAGCAAATGCCCACAAACGAGGCACGTGAGCGCAGAAAACGAGCACTCCGTGTTTGAATTGAGTTTCCAAGATGGACTTTTCGGACCGGGCGTTGGCCCGACCGCTCGAATTTGTCGACGATTGCTTCCACGACTGACACTGCGGGTGCGACGGGGATATGAACGCGAGTTCCAACACCGGAGGGACGGCCAACGGCTCGCTGTTGCCTGGTTTGGTCGGCACGAGCCTGGCCATGCAGGACGTGTATCGCATCACGCGCCAAGTGGCCGCGTCGCAAGCGACCGTGCTGCTCACGGGGGAGACGGGGACCGGCAAGGAACTGATCGCGCGGGCCATCCATGAGCTTAGTCCGCGTGGCAGCGGCCCGTTCATTCGGGTCAACTGCGGAGCGCTGTCGGAAAGCCTGTTGGAAAGCGAACTGTTCGGGCACGTGAAGGGGGCCTTCACCAGCGCGAACGAGAATCGAACCGGACGGTTCGAGGCGGCCCACGGCGGAACGATCTTCCTCGACGAGATCAATTCCGTCAGCTACACGCTCCAGGTGAAGTTGCTACGGGTTCTGCAGGAGCAGGAGTTCGAGCGGGTGGGGGACACCAAGACGATCCGGGTCGATTGTCGGGTCGTCGCAGCCACGAACCGCGATTTGCTCGAAGAGATCGAAGCGGGGCGGTTTCGAGACGACTTGTACTACCGGCTCAACGTGGTCCCCATTTACCTGCCCGCGTTGCGCGAGCGAACCGACGACGTACCGCTGCTTGTCGAGTTCTTCTTGCGGAAATACGCCGAAATCAACAAGAAGCCGATTCCGGGCGTGACCCCCGATGTGCTCGAAGCGCTGAAGCGGTACTCGTGGCCGGGGAACGTGCGCGAGCTACAGAACTATGTCGAGCGGGCGATCGTGCTGTCGCAAAACGGAGGGATGACGCTCGATCTGATGCCGGCTCATGTGCGTGGGTTGGCACCCCAGCGGACATCGCGGCAAGTCGCCCGCACTCCCGAACAACTGACGCGGGAATTGGTCTCGATGGGACTGATGAGCGCCGGCGAAGCGGACAACAACTTGTACGATCGCATCGTGATGATGGTGGAGAAAGAGGTGATCGGGCAGGTGTTGCGTTCGTGCGGCGGAGTGCAGACGCGGGCGGCGTCGCGATTGGGGATCAACCGCAACACCCTGCACAAAAAGATCGCCGACTACGGATTGGAATCCGTCGAAGGGTGAGGCCCGGTGGTGGACAGGCCTGGTCGGATGGATTCTCATGCGTGCCGCGAGGCGGCGTGCGGAACGGGCGGCAACGCGGTAGCGCGGTGAGGGCGTCCGCCGTGCGTCCTCTTTGCACAGAACCGCACAAGAAACGTTGGCATATTCCGAAGACGGAGAAACGAGCATGGGATTGGCGGGCAAGCGGGCGATCGTCCTGGTGGACAACGCCTATCAGGAGATGGAAGTCTGGTACCCGCTGTACCGATTGCGGGAAGCCGGGGTCGAGGCGGTCCTCGTGGGGCCGGTCGCCGGGCAGACCTACCCGTCGAAACTGGGGTACCCCGCCACCAGCGACAAGGCCGCCGCGGACGTTTCGATGGCGGATTACGACGCGCTGGTGATTCCCGGCGGATATGCGCCCGATTATCTGCGCCGCAATCCGGCGGTGATCAAGATCGCCTCCGACGCCATGGCCACCAACAAGGTCGTGGGGGCGATCTGCCACGCGGGTTGGTTGTTGTGCTCGACGCCCGGCGCGCTCAAGGGGCGCAAGGTGACGTCGTTCTTCGCCATCAAGGACGACATGACCAACGCCGGAGCCGAATGGGTCGACGCGGAAGTCGTGCGGGATCGGAACCTGATCACCAGCCGCAAACCGGACGATCTGCCGGCATTCATGAAGGGAATGCTGGAGGCGTTGGGCGAGTGACGCAGGGCGAACGAGGAAACTCGGGCGACCAATGCCGCGTCACGCCTGGAACCGCAGCTTGCCACCGCGGTCTACGGCGACATGCTCCGTAGCGGATGCGATTTCTTCGGTTGGCCGATGCGTTCGCTCCGGTAGCCCGACGCGTGACGGCGTGGTGAAGATGTCGATCGGAGAGCAGGATGTTCGCGTACGACAGACTTCCAGGCCGTCGGTTTTGCGGCCTGTCGGGCGACGGACGGAAAATCGCACAGGTTGAAGGCCGAACCCGCACTCTCCGTCTCGAAATTCAACAGCCCCAGTCGCGTCGGGCACGTACCGTAGAGATAACCTTCACCAGCGCCTCCAACCGCGCCGGCGGTCAAACATTCCGCCAATCTCTCGTGCAACGCGGATTGCGGGTCGTCCTTGACCTCTCTTCGAACAAGGACCGTGCGTTCTCCAAACGCCCAAAACCCCCGCAGCCTATCACGGAGTCCCCGAATTCAAATCGTGAGGTTTTCGGCAACGAACCCGACACGACACAAGCCGCAGTCCACCCCACGGGCGCATGGAAGCGTCGTCGGAAAACAGGTCTGGCGGTGATTCTCGCGGTCCTGTACCTTCCCGCCGCGCCGGAGGTCCGGGCGTGTGGGGACGCGTTCGTCCACCGCGCTTGTCGGGAACTCCGGGGCACTCGGAACGGTCTCCGCTCGAACTCCGTCCCGGCCACGAAGCTGTCTCGATTTTCCTCGTCGATTTCCCCCCGCCACCACCACCGGAACCGCCTTCATGCCGGCCGGTCTGAACGGCATCGCGTTCGTTGCATTTCTCGTCGCGCTGGCGATGGCCGAGAGCGCTTTGCTCACGGGCCTCGCCCTCGTGGCTGCGAGGAAGCTGCGGATACTCGATTACCCGGACAAGCACCGCAAATTGCACCGCCGCGCGACCCCGCTGATGGGGGGCGTCGCCGTGGTGTGCGCCTTCGCGCTGGGCTTGTGGCAGTGCCGCTGGCTGGGAGTCGACGCGATCGAAGCCGACTTCCGGTTCGAACGGCTGACGTTCATGCTGACCGGTTGCGCCGCAATGCTCAGCCTCGTGGGGCTGTGGGACGACAAGTTCGGGATGAACGCCCGCACCAAACTCGTTCTGCAAACGTTGTGTATCGTCCCGTACGTCCTGTGGGGACGGAGCGCGACGATGGTGAACGTGTTCGGGTTTGAGTGGGAATTGTCGACCTCGGGGGGGCTGCTGATGCTCCTCTGGCTGGTCGCCTGCACAAATTTCGTGAACCTGATCGACGGGTTGGACGGCCTGGCGACATCGGTGGCGATGATCGTCGCCTCCACCGTCGCGGTGCTGGCATACCTGCAGGGCATGTACGGCGTGTTCTATCTGGCCATGATCCTCGCGGGGTCGTTGGCGGGTTTCCTCGTCTTCAACTGGCCCCCCGCACGGATTTTCCTCGGGGATTCCGGCAGCCTTCCGCTCGGTTTCCTGGTGGGGGCGTTGGCGGTGGAAGCGAGCGTCAAAAAAGCGGCCGGCTTGACCTTCGCGGTGCCGATCGTGCTGTTGAGCATCCCTATGTTCGACACCTCGATGGCCATCCTGCGGCGGAAGCTCAACGGACGACGTATCGGACAAGGCGATCGGCAACACATCCACCACATCCTGCGGGATCGCGGATTGACCCCCGCCCAGACTTTGCTGGCCATCGGCTTCCTGTGCATCGCGATGGCATCCGCCGCGGTGGTTTCGACCGTATTCAAGAACGACGCCGTGGCGATCCTGCTGTGCGGCGCGGTGCTGACGATGCTGGTCGGAGCACGGGTGTTCGGATTCGCCGAAATCGCGCTATTGACCCGCTACATCCGGGGTATCGGCCTGTTCATCCAGTCGATCCCGGCTTCGCTCGAGGTCCAATTCCTGCTGGCGAGGCTGAGCCACGATGCCGAAGAGCGGCAGCTTCAATTGTGGAAATACCTCGTGCAGCGGATGGCGTGCCTGAACGGCATCTCACTGGAGTTCACCGCGGTCGATCTCGCGTCGCATCGCGAACTGGCAGCTCTCACGTGGTTGAGCACCTCACCGAAGGGGGACGAGGCGGCGACCTGGGAGGTCAGTCTCGCGGTTCCAAGGCCGGACGGGGTCTTGGCGAGCCTCGTCGCCACGGGAGTCATGCCCGAAACGCCGCAGGCGCTCCGCGTCAACGAGCTGCTGGATCTGTTCGGACTGTTCTGCGGCAGCGGCCCCGTGGGGGATCGCGAAACGCACCCCGACTTGTACGACTACACCTCGCACGGGCCGCAAACGACCGTTCGCAAGCCGCACTTCCTGTCGCGTCCCGATTCAATCCGGTTCCCGGTCGAATCGAATAGTGGCGAATCACAAACGGTCGAGCCGTTCTCAAGCGGACCCGCCTCGGGTCAACAGCCCGAGTTCGGCGGCGAAGGGATTGGGCGAAAGGCGGCTTGAACGGCGGATCGGGCCGAGTTCCTCGGGCAGGCGACCCGCGCGTTGGTATCGGTCAATCGACCGGCGCTTACCGCGTGGCCCGGCCGCGAAACTGTTCGGCGGGATACTTCTCGCGGTTGCGCACCATCTTGCGCTCGAACGTGGCCGCGAGGTCGATGTCCAGCGAGTTGGCCAGGCTCAAGAGGTAGGCCAGCACATCCGCCATCTCTTCGCCCACCGCCACCAAAGCGGCGGGATCGCCGGTTTCAGCCGGCGCTTGACCGGCATCGAACCATTGGAAGTGTTCCATCAGTTCGGCGGCCTCGATCGCGACCGACATGGCCAAGTGCTTCGGGCGATGAAAGCGGGACCAATCCCGCTCGTCGACGAATCTCGCCATCGCGAGGCGGAGTTCGGACACCGTCGTCGACGCATCGGACAATCCCGGCGACGGCGATTCCGGTTCGGACCGGATCGGGGCGGATTCAGGCGTCATCGCGGCCTCGTTCGCGCGACCGGGATCGATAGCTTTCGGCGAGATGGATCATCACCTCGAGCGCGAGCAGGTCGGCCCGAGCCATCACATGCCGCGTGCTGCGACTTCCCAGACCGCGTACGAGATTCTCGACGTGGTCGAGATGCAGTCCCATCGCCTCGCGGGGTGTCAGGTCGGCGGCGGCCAACAAATCCGCCAGCTTGCGGATGTCGCTCGCCAGAGTCCCCGAACCGATGATGACGAACGTGCGCAACAATTCCTGGTAATAGGCGTTCACCTCGGTCGGGAGCTCGACCGGACGCCGCGCCGGCGACCTGCCCAAGGTCGCTTGGGGAATGTCGATCTCATGGGGGGCGGACTGATTGACCCTATCCGGGCGACTCGGCTCGCGAAGATTGTCGAATGGTCCGAGCGAGGCCGCGCGGCCTCGCGGAGTGTCCGCCAGAAGTTCGTCGAGAATCAGGCGTTGTTGATCGAGCAGGTAGGTCGCTTCGTCCCGCTCCCGCAGCGAACGGCGACGTTCGGACACCGACAGTCGGTGATGCTCCCTCGCAAGCCGGACGCGCGAGACAGCGCGGCTGACGACGGTTGACAGCGCTCGCGAATTCCACAGGGCGGTCGACACCAACAACTCGGCCTGGTGCGACTCGGCTTCGAGCACCAACGCGTCGTCGACCGACGACGAGAGGAGCACCACGGGATCGTCGCAACCGCTGGCGCGAATGGCGCGAAGCAACGTCACGGCCCCCGGTGCGTGCCATTCGTCTGGATCGGCGGACGCTTCGCGGAACGAGTCGCCACGGAAGCCATCGTCGTCGCCGAGTCCGGGCGGGCGAAATCGGAAGTGAGGTCCCGCCCCCGAAGTCCGTCGTCCGGCATCAACGGTCCCCGCTTCGAGCAGCAGGCAGTCGAAACTTTCCTCGCGGAGCAGTCCGAGCGCTTCTCCCGGATCGTCCAGCCAACGAAACGAGGGTTCGTGGCAACCGACCGCGTCGAGTTGGAGCGTGAGCGTCACCCACGACGGCTCGAGCGCTCCGACGCACAGGAACCGCGATCGGGATGGCAACCCGCCGTGGGCGACGTCATCCGGATCGGCGACGAAGTCCGGGGCGGGATCGACCACAGCGAGCTTCCTTCAACAGGCGGGGCGGATCGAGCGCGGATCCCCTCGTGGAAGTCGGGTGAAAGGGTGTCCACTCCGACGCAATCCCAAGCAGCCGGCTTGGCGTTCTGACGAGACGATCACGGTCGGGCCGCCCGCGACGGACCCACGACGGCTGCGAGGATAGGCCGATCCCGAGGAATGGGTCAATAACATCCCTCGCGCGGAAAGGCCCGTCACCCGCGATAGGCGTACACCGCCGTGCTTCGGGCTCCCTCCCTGGAGGCGACTGTCCGGATGAACGCCCATGACGGGTAAACGGTTCCGGAATCTGGCCAATGACAGGATCGGCGGTCGCTTTTTGACGTTGGTCGGCGTCGGCGGTTATACTGGTGAGGGAGTGTCGATCCGTCATCGGTTCCACTGCGCTGCCATCGGGCAGGTTGATGGGGTGCCGATGAAGGCGTGCTTTCCGCCACCGCGCGTTCGCCGGGTTCGTCGGCGGGAGTCTGTTGACGAAGGTGCCGCATACGAAGGCTTTGTCACGACGGAAATTGGGGGATTGTGATCGTCGCCAGTTGATCGCACGGCTGGACAAGCCAGCGGTGGCACCCCCAAATCAGGCTGTGGCAGTGCACGAAGGTGGATCGCGCTCGATCGAGCGGGAAATTCTCGACTTTTGAAATCGTGTGATTGGAACTGACGAACGGAAACGTTCAGCGTGGCGGACCGTCGCCACGTTTGCCGAGGATTTGTCCGGATGTCCGACGCTTCACCCGCCGCCGGAAAGTCCGCTCCCGAACCGGGACCGACGCCCCTGAAGCGCTTGGGGAAGTACGAAATCCAACGCATGCTTGGCAAAGGGGGCATGGGGGCGGTGTACCTCGCGCAGGACACGCTGCTCAAGCGGATGGTCGCGCTGAAGGTGCTGCCCAAGGACAAGGCCAAAAACCCCACGCTGGTCAAACGGTTTCACGCGGAAGCGCGTTCAGCGGCCGCTTTGAGACATGACAATATCGTCATGCTCTACGAAAACGGGCAGGCCGACGGCTACGACTACATCTCGCTGGAATATGTCGACGGCACCGACGCCGCACGGCTGATCAACACACGCGGCATCCTTCCGGTGCGGCGGTCGACCGAGATCATCAAACAGGTGGCCATCGCGTTGGACCACGCCCAGCAACAGGGGGTGGTCCATCGCGACATCAAGCCGGCGAACCTGTTGATCCGCCGCGACGGCGTGGTGAAACTCGCCGACATGGGGTTGGCGAGGATCGTCGACGAAACGCTCGACACCGGCATCACCCGCGCGGGGACGACCGTCGGCACCGTTGACTACATGTCTCCCGAGCAGGCCCGCGACAGCAAAGCCGCCGACATCCGCAGCGACCTCTACTCGCTCGGCTGTACGTGGTACTTCCTGCTGACCGGCGAACCGCCGTTCCCCGAGGGGGCGCTGACGAACAAGCTGCGCGCCCACGCGGAAAAGCCGTGCCCCGATCCGCGGCTGAAAAACAATAAGGTTCCCGAAACCGTCGTGGCCGTCCTCAACCGAATGATGGCCAAGCAGCCCAAGGACCGCTATCAGCACCCGCGCGACCTGATCGCCGACCTGGATCGCGGTTCGGAGGTGAAACAAAACGTCACCCGCGCGATCCTCGACAACGATTCGTCGTCGGAGATCGTGGTGGGGCCGGTGGCCGCGTTCGCGGGTTCGGGCGGACGGTATCTGGACGAATCGGACCACGAGGCCGAAGTCCCCGACGAGCCGAAAGTCGCACCGAAGTCGAAGCGAACTCCTTCGCGGGACGAGGTGGACGAAGGTGACGAGCCGCCGCAGGTCCGGCGCAAGAAGTCGCGTGCCGAACCCGATCCGGAGGAAGACGCGGAACCGGCTGAGGCGCCACCGAAACGCAAGTCCCGCCCCGCCCCCGTGGTGGACGAGGAACCGCAGGACGACCCCGCGGACTCTCGGAAGGCAAAGAAGCGGGGAGCGCCGGTTCCCCCGTCCGACGAGTTCGAGAGCGATGTCACGCCGGAGCGCGGCAATCGTGTCGCCGCAGTCGCGGATGTCGATCTTTATGCCGACGAAGACGAGCCCTCGCCTCGCAAAAAGTCCCGCACGGAACCAGAGGTCGAGGAAGTCTCCGGGACTGCCAAACGGAAGAAGACCAAGTCGTCCGAGCCGGACGCCCTCGAAGAGTTGGAAGCACCCCGAAAACGAAAAAAGAAACGGTCAAAGGCCACCGAGGAAGAAGCCCCCTCCAAATCGGCGGGGGGTTTGGCGGCGAAGCTGTCTCTCGACCCCGACAAACTGCGGGCGGTCGGCTTTTACGTGGTGACAGCCGCGCTCGGCGCGGCCTTTGTTTGGGGAGCCATCTATCTGGTCGTGCGGATGAACCGCGGGGCGGAAGGCAACAACGTAGTGGTCGGTCCGTTTGGCGAGGCTGGCGCGGGACAGGCGGCCATCGCCGTCGGCGAGGAGCAAGCCGCCGAGAAGAAGAAGGCGGACGAACCCCTCACAGCCAAGACGAAGAATCTTCCCGACCTGTCACGAAATCCAACGTCCGACCGGTCGACGAAACCGGAACCAGGGGAATGGGAAAAGGACGAACTGCCTCGATGGCCGGGGGAACCGTTGCCTCAAGGGGGGTTGACGATTGTCAACGTCGATCATCGTCCGCTCGCGGAATCCAGCCACACGCCCCTCAATCCGCACATCGACAGGCTGGGCAAATCGGGGGGCATTTTGCGGCTGCGCGGTTCGGGGCCGTTCTCGCTACGTCCTGTCAGCCTTGCCGGGCGCGGGCCGTTGATGTTGATCGGAGAGAATCCCGATGCCCCCCCGACGATCGTGGCGCTCCCCGCAACGGGAGAGGCGCCCAGCGGTCCAGTCACTCTCGTCAAGTCGGATCACTGGGTCGCGTTTCGCGACATCGATGTGGTCGCCGATCCCGCCCTGTTCGCCAATGCGACCTCGTTGACCTGGTTGGAGGTTGCGGGTGCCGACCTGGATTTGCGGAATTGCACTCTCTCAATGTGCGGCACCACCTCGGCCCGAATCCCCACCACGGCAGTGCGGGTCGTCCCGCCATCCGTCGAGGACTCGAAGCGCGAACCGGCGGGGACGCGAGTTTGCATGGACCGCTGCTTGGCGCGCGGCGACCGGTTCACGTTGGCGGAATTCGAAACACCGAAGCTTGAAGCCGTGTTGCGACGCGTCTTCGTGTGGAGCGGTGACGGACCGGCCTTGCGCATGAGTGGCCGCGCATCGGACGATTCGCCCGAGACGCAACGATTCGTCCGGGTGCGGAGGTCGACTTTGGCGGGCAACGCCGGCGCGCCTGTGGAGTTTGCGGGGGACCCGGCACGCCCAGTCGCCACCTTGATGGACGTGCGGACGACATGGCTCGCATCGGCGGCGGGTGGCGCGGATGCGGCGCTTGTGGCCTTGGCGGGATGGAACGTCGCCCATGCCCGCGGCGCCTTGGGTCGCACGCTCAAATGGAGTCAGGCGGGATCGCAGTGCCAGGGGTTTGCGGCGCTCATTCAGCTCCGCGGCGAGGAAACGGCGGCTGTCGCGTCCAACGTGGCGGAATGGAAGGAACGGTGGCGCGGGGAAGACACTCCGGATGCGCTGGCGTTCTCGGCGGCACCGTGGCCCGCGTCGCCCCCCGGATCGGCGCACGAACTGCGATTGGACGCCTTTGAGACGGGCGGCGGCGCCGAAGCGCGGAGCCCGGGTTACACGCTTTCGGAGCGAGTGTTTCCTGCCTCGGGGACAGCCGAACAAGTGGCACGCGAATCGCGTAAGCCGACGATCCCGGACTGGATCTCGCAGATGGCGTCTCCACCCCAAACCATCGAGATCGACCTGGCGAAGGACGACCTCGCCAAGACACTGATGCGTCCGGACCTGCCTCCCGGCACGCTGATTGTGGCGCGCGGAGCGGGGACGCAGGCTTGGCCGGTCGGCCCCGTGGTGATTCGGAAAAACTGGCTGCGGGTGCGGTTCGAAACCCCCGACGGTCGCCTGTTGACGCTCGCTCCGAAGGGAGTCGACGAGGCGTGGTTCACGGTGCTCGACGGCGGGTTGGAGCTGAGCCAGGTCGCGCTGGTGGTGCCGCAGGGGGACCGCAACACTGTTCCGAAAACATACATCCAGGCAACGGGTTCCGACCTGGTGCTGCGGTCGTGCCGGGTCCAGTCCCCGTTGGCAAGTTCGACGCGGAATCAGGTCCTGGTGCAATCGGTTGCCGGTTCCGCAGGTGTGCCTCCCGCGCGGCCGGGGGTCGACGTTGCGGACCGTTCGCAACCCGCGCGTGCGATGCTGATCGCGGATTCGTACTTGTCGGGATTCCGCACGATCGTCGAGGCGGATGTTCCCGACAGCGGGATGTTTGTGAGGAATTCGGTGCTGGTGTCGCGCGGGGATGTGTGCGAGTTGTCGATCCGCGGGGCGGCCGGAAAGCGCCCCGGCGTGTGGGATTGTCGATCGTCGACGCTGTCGGGTTCGGAAAGCCTGTATCGGGTGACCGGGGAAGCGGGAGTGACCGAGGCGGACAAGCCGCACGTGTTCCGTCATGAACGGACTCTGTTCGCCCCCCCGCTGGTGCGGCAGTCCCCCGGAAAGCAAACCCCCGTCGTGTTCGTCGCCAACGGTCCAGTGCTGACCGAGCGGCAGCTCGCATGGTTCGAGGACCGTTGCGGCTACTCCGCCGAATGGAACAGCGCCATGCTCCGGGACAACGGCGCGAAGGAATCGTTGGGTTGGCCCGAATGGGAAAACGCTTGGGGGAGCGAGCGGTTGACGCTGGCTCTTCGCGGGGCCACCGAGGTGATTCTCGACGGAGATCTGGCGGCCGCCGACCGGGCAAGACTGGAACCGAGCGCGTTTGAAGTAGCCAAGTCGTGTCGGGCCCACCAGTGGGCGGATGGCAAGCCGATCGGCGCGGACGTGGCAGGGCTGAAGGTCGGATTGGGAAAAACGGGGTTGTTTCCTGGTTATCGGCAGACACAGACCAAGGGGGGGAGGCCGGTCGGATTGTGAGCGGATTTGGTCCCTGCAGGCGAGACCTTGAACGCGACGGAAATGTCGGGTGCGTCAACGTTTGCGTCAACTCGAATTGAATCCGCGCCACGGGGGTGTTAATTTTCCAAGAGTCTGCTTGGTCGCGAGGGAGTTGGCGGGCCGTTGATCTTTGCCGGTCGGCCGAGACGATTTGCCTGCGATGGTGTTGATTGCGCAGCGGGTGTTTCGTATCCGCGAATGGCTTGCATGCGAAGTTGGTCAGGCAGGGGTTGGTTGCCACGGGTTGATAGACGGTCCCAACGGTTCGCCGGGAGAGAATTCATGTCCGCACACACGCGCTCGGTTGCTCGCCGCGGCGTCCTCACAACCACGCCCAATCCGTCCGCGGCCGAGCGCGGATTCACGCTGATCGAACTGCTGGTGGTCATGGCGATCATCGGCATTCTGGTCGCCCTTCTGCTGCCCGCCGTCCAGCAAGCGCGCGAAAGCGCCCGCAAAACGCAATGCCTGAACAACCTCAAGCAGATCGGCTTGGCCTGCCACAACTACATGTCGACCCACCGCTCGTTCCCGAGCGGTTGGATCTATGACGCCAACAACACCACGTTGACACCGTTTGCTCCGACGCCTGGGTGGCAAAGCCTGACGCTCCCAGAACCAATCAAAGTGAAGGACCCGAACAAGCTGACAGTGGAGTTGACGACGTTGACCGCGTTGTCGGCGAGTGCCGATTGGGGTTGGGCTTCGTTGATCCTGTCTCAAATGGACACGACGACGGCGGGCATTAATTTCACGCTCGCCAAGCAGGATCCGGGGGCTGTCGGCGGACCGGCGGCAGGTGGAAACCTGGGTGCGTGTCAGCTCAACGTTCCGAGTTATGTCTGTCCGTCGTCCAGTTTGCCGCAGCTGAAGCCGTTCATTGCGGGTACGGTGAACTACGGCGGTTTCGCTTACCTGACTTATCGTGGTGTGGTGGGAACCCAACCGTTTCCCGGTCAGGCAACGCCCCCTACTCCCAACGGCGTGATGTACGGGAACAGCGTGTCGTCGGAACGAACCATTCGTGACGGCATGTCCAATACGTTGATGTTGGGGGAGGCGCAATACGGTTTGTGGGCGGACGCGATGTCGAACTGTGCGCGGGTTACCCACTCCCCTCCCGCACCGGCACCGCGCGAAACCGGGCGTCCCAATTTCGATTTCTACGACCTTCCGGCGGCGGGCATTCTCCGCATGAGCTTCGGCAGTTGGCATGAGGATGTCGCGAATTTTCTGATGTGCGACGGGTCCGCTCGTGGGATCGCCAAGAACATTTCTTCCGATGTCATGCATAACATCGCCACTCGCGATGGCGGAGAGCGACAGGCCTCGGACTTCTAAAAGAACGAGTCGAATAGCGCCATCCACAAAAGGAACAACCCCGCGTTCTCCGGGAGGGAACGCGGGGTTGTTTCGTTATCGGCGATTCAACTCTCCAGCACTCGAAGCCGTCAGTCGATCGGCACCGGAACGGGCGACGACAGTTCGTCCTTCGTGGGAACCGGGACTTCGCTCGCCGCGCTTCCCGGAGCCGCCACGTGGGTGTCGGCGTCGGTTTTGTGCGTCACGCGGGTCGAACGTTGTTCGAGGATCACGCGGGCCGCTTCGCGGAGTTCCTTGTCCCCCAGACGGCGGACGTTCCCCAGTTGCACGAGCGGGTGCAGCGTCTGGGCGACGCGGCCGATCGTGGTTTCGAGCATCACGAATTCCATCAGGCTTTGACGCATCCCGCCGAGCGAGGCGATCCGCTGGGCGAACTCGTCCTGGAAGTCGCTGAGGAGTTCGAGGTTCTGGACCGCGTCGCCGACGGAGTCGGTCTGGGCGGCCAGTTTCCCCTTGATGTCGATCAGCGAATCGAGGTTGGTGAAGGCGACGGTGAGGTCCCCCTGGTCGTTGGACAGATCGTCTTGCAGCAGCATCAGCTTGTTGGCGCGGATGCGGGCGGCGTCGACGTTGTTCGTGTTCGAGGCCAGGTCGTCCTTCAGGGTGATGAGGTTCTCCGCGGCGCTTTGAGCCACGGACGTGTCGGCCGATTGGGCGAGGACCTTGTTCTTCAGGGCGATCAGGCCTTCGGCGGCGGTGTTCGCCGAATCGGCGTCGCCGGTGGTGGCGAGGACCGATTCCTTGAGGCGGACGAGCGCGTCGAGACCTTGGCGGACGGTCGCCAATTCGGCGAGAGCGGCTTCCCCTTTCACGGCGGTCCCTTGCTCGTCGATGAACCGCGACATGACGGCGATCATGTCCTCGCTCGAGCGGCGGGCGGCGATCGTGGCGTCGCGTTGCGACAGCAGTCGGTCTTGCAACCGACCCATGTCGGACACCGCGGCGAAGGCGGACGCGGTTTCGGCGGCTTCGGCCTGAATCTCCTTGCGGAGCTTTTTGAGGTCCACCACCGTCGCCTGGGCGTCCACCAATTGGCGACGCTGGGCGGACAAAGCGGACATCAGATTGTTGGTTTCAAAGACCTGATCCTTGGCCCCGACCAGTCCCTCCATGTCCCGTTGCAGAGCGACCATCTCCCCCCGCATGGCGTCGATACGGGCGATCAGCGGTTGTGCCACAAGGCAATAGACGCTGACGAACCCGACCACCATCCCCACGACGAAGATGCCCCACACCAAAGTGTGGCGTTCAACTGGCGAAACAACGCCCGCGTCGCCGTCGCGATCATACGCATTCCCGGACATGTTCAAGGTATCACCCTCCCGGGAGCGGTTCTCTTCGGCTTGCTGAAGCCGTGCGTGGCGGTGGGTTGTCACGCCCGCAAGGTCCGCTCATTTCTCCCACACCACCTAGTATCGCCATGTGGAAAACTCGTATTGAGTTTTAGAAGCGCGTTCGGTGCGGGCCGGGCAAACCGGGTCGGATTTTTCGGTCTGGACGGGTGGTGGGACGCCGTGAAGTCTTCGGGAAGGGCGTTTTGTCGCGGAAGTCCGTCGAACAGACCGGTGGGTCAAGCTGTGCCGGACGCATCTCGTGAATTGTGTCGATCGGCGGATTCGTCTGGCAAAGTCTGACCGACGGGGCGGGCGGATTCTTCGAGGCGACGGCAAACGGCTTCGATCGCGCCGGGTCGGTCGAGGAATTCGCCCAATTCGACGGCGCGGGACTCAAGTCCCAGTCCCGCCAAAACCGGCGCGAAAAACGAGCACATTTGCCCGGCGACGTACTGCAACGGGACGCTCGACTCGAGGAAAAGGAGGGCGGGAGCCGCCAATCCGCGGCGATGCACCTCCGCGCACAGCCGATCGACCAGTCCCCGCAGTTCGGGGGGTATCTCCTGGACCGGTGGCGGAAGGTGGAATGCGACGGAGATTCGCCGACGCAACTCGTTGAAGGACATGGGTTTTGCGTAAGTGACGGGGCGGGCGGGTGACGCTGGGCCGGGAGTGACAACACTCGCTTGCAGCGGATTGTCAAACTTTTCGGATTCTGCCGGATGCTCCGAGCGTTCCGAGGAGGCTGTGATTCAACAGTTGTGACGACGATATCAACTTGCACGAAGTGTTCGCTCGCGCCCGGCTGATTGGGGGCGAGTGGATACGTTGCGGCCCACCGGGCCGGGCAACGATTGGCGACCGCCTCGGGGCAGTTCCCGCCGGGGAACGAGTCGGGGCCAGTTTCGATGTGCGAGCCAGACCGAGGTCACGATGACGAAATCGCCTTGGAAGATCGTCCGCATCGCCTTGGTCCTGGCCGCCGCGACCGGTTGCGCCGGAGCGCGACAGCGCGGTTCGTTCGTCGCCGAACAACCGGGCCGCTCTTCGACATCTTCCACGGCGGCGAGTTCCGCCGCCACCTCGACGATCACGGCGCAAACCCCCGCCCGCGACGGAGTCCCCGGAAAGACCCGCATCCTCAGGGAGGTCCCGCTCGAGGGGGCGTTCGCCGCTCCGCCGGCTCCGACCAACATCGCGGCGGTTGTCGCGGGAGATCTCCGGACGCCAGCCGACGCTCCGTCGCGCGTGATTCCGGTTGACGGGGAAATCGTGCGCGGACGCAATCCGCTCGTGGACAACTTGCTTTCCGATGACGCCGAACTGCGACTCGCGACGTTGCAGGTCATTCGCGACGCGGTGAAGGACGGGTTCGACTTCGTGGCGGACACCCCCGACACGGAAGGGGTCAATCTGTTGATGACGTTGCGCTGGATGGCGTACGGCTACGAGAAGGATGGCACGTGGGTCGAGCCTGTGGACGCCATTCGTGCGGCGGCGATGGCGGCCGTCGCGGAAGCGGACCCCGCGAACATCGCGTTCAACCGACCGTTCTGCATCGACGACGCGCTGCTGCCGGCCCAGGCGGCGGAAGTTCTGACCGCGGACTCGCAAGATGCGTTCCCCAAGGAGGGCAACGCGTCGGAGGAAGCCTCTGCGGCCTCCGAACCCGAGTCGACCGCAGCCCAGGAGTTGCCCGAGGGGTCGGTGGCACGCCTGGAGAGTGGCGAACTGCGGGAACTGCGTGACTCTCCCGTGATTACCCCGAAGACGATTCCGTCCGACGAAGAACAGAGCGAGACGGCGGCCGGTTTTGAAGAATTGGCTCGGGTGGACAGCGTCCCCGCCGACGAAAGCCCGGTGACCCAAACGCCGACGGCGACCGAACCGACAGAGCCTGCCGAACCGCAGTCGCTGGAAAGCTCGAACGACGAAATGGTCATCCGGTCCGCGCCGCGTCGCCCGCTCGCGGACGGGGACCAGCTTCCCGAGCTGAACGAAGCTCCTGCGAGCGAACCGGCCGTGGCGGAAACGTCGCCTGAGGTCACGACCGACGCTGGCCCGCTCGAAAGTGCGGATATGGCCGCGACAGCCGTCGACAACAGCGGGACGGAATCGATCGGCGAATCGGCGGAAGCCGCACCTGCGGCACCGGGGAACTCCGAAGGGAGCGTGGCCACCGACGAACCGAGGATGAAGTCTCCCACCGAAGCGGAAACGGCTCGGAAAACCATTCCGTTGGATGCGGACGTTATGTCTTCGGAGGGTGTTGTCCCTTCGCCGGATGCTGCGACGCCGTCCGTCGAACAGGTCCCCGCCATCGAGAAGGTCCCCGAAACCAATCCGAAGGCGAACTCCACAACCGTGGACGTTGGAGCGCCCTCAAAACACGTCGCTCCGACGGAGACTCCGGAGCGTGTTGCCGTGCCTCGCAAAACGGTCGAAATCCGCTCTCCGGGGGATGCCGTCGCAACCAAAGCGACGATCACCCCCATCGGCGAGAGGGATGAGCCGTCGGAGGTTCCCTACGTCGCCGCCAAGGGGGTGGTGTGCCGGGTGGACACCGTCGGCGGAACCGCCGAGATCCGACTCTACGGATCGGCGACGAGCGTGCCGGTGGGAACTCGCTTCGTGGTTGTCCACCGCTACCCGCTGGGAAAACTCAGCTCGATGGGGGAAGTGGAAGTGACAGCCGCCCGCGCCGGAATCGTGACGGTTCGCCCCGTCGGCGGCACGCCGCTGTCGAAGGTGGCCGTGGGCGACCGCGCGTCGACCACCACCACGGGGTTCTGAGTGGTGCCACAAGCCAAGTCGCCGTTTGTTGCTCTTCGCGAAACGTCGTTCCTTCTCGAACGTCATTCGTCGGGCGAAGAATCGGCGGCCTCGGGCGGAATGTCGGGGCTGGGCGGGCGGTGCTTCTGCCGAAATTGTTCCCAACTGCGGAACAACGAGTCGTAAAACTGCGGCACATGCGCCGCCGCCATGAAGATCCGCGAAGCCACGGCAGAGCGGGGATAGAAACTGGTGATGAAGTCGAACCCGAATTCAGCGGGGGAATGCACGACCATGACCGTGTTGGCGTAGATGCCCGACATAACGTCGTCCGGGATCTTGATCTGTTCGTACACCTCGTTGATCGGGGGAGCCACCGCGCCGGCCGGCGGGCTGGGCAGCTTCGGGGGAGGGCCGAACGCCTGGTGGAACTTCTGCAAATTGTCGCGCAGCGCTCCAATGAACAGCGGCACGACCGTCGGGGGCAACACAACCCGCGCGGCAAGACGACGGGGTGGAGACAGACTCATCAGGAAGTCGAGCACGAACTCGTGCTGACCGTGCATGACGATCACCCCCGTGCTGAACACGCCCGGCCCCACGCTTTCCGGGACCCGCGCGCTGAGTTGGGAGTGCTGCAATTCCTGGGATTGCTGTTCGCCCGGCGGAGGCTGGTCGCTCCCCGGCTCGCGGGGGATCTCGTCGTCGGGAGGCGTGTTGTCGTGTGGGTCGTCGCTCACGGCGGTGAAAAGTCCTCGTCTCGACTCGGAACGATGGTGTGCGTGGAAGGGGTGACCCCTCCCCAACGTCTTTAGGATAGCCGACCCCGCCGGAACTCGCTTCCGTTCCCCCTCCGTTTTGTGGAAGCCGGGCGTTAGGCTGTGCGTCCCGCCGGAACCGGTCGCGCTCGGCCAACTTCCGGAAACCGGTCGCGCGTCGGTCCCCATGCACCACCTCAACTTTCTGACTCTCGTGTTGGTGTGGGGGAGCAACTTCATCCTGATGAAGCGCGGAACCGACGCGTTCCACGCCCTGGAGGTTGCGTTCGGGCGCGTGCTTGGCGGAGCGCTGGTGTTGGCGGCGGTGCTCGCGTGGCGCGGCAAAGCCTGGGAATGGCGCCGCCTGCCGTGGCGACTGATCACGTTCTGCACGCTGCTGGGGTACGTGTGGCCGTACTTCATCCAACCGGTGTTGGTGGCCAGGCACGGCGGGGCGTTTATTGGTTTGTCCGTCGCCTTCGTGCCGCTGCTCACCATATTGGTGTCGATCCCGTTGCTGCGCGTGTGGCCCACGCCTCAACAAGTGGTGGGCGTGCTGGGTGCGCTGGCGTGCATCGCCGGCTTGATGTGGGACGGACTCGACCGCAATGTTCCGCCGCTCGACTTGCTCGCGGCGTTCTCGGTGCCGACTGCCTACGCCATCGTGAACACCCTCGTCCGGAAGTCGATGAACAACGTGCCGAGCCTCCAATTGAGCGTTGCCATCTTGGGCATCGGGACGCTGGCTCTCGCCCCGGCGGCGCTGTGGTGTCCCAGTCCGGCGGACGCGACCGCCGAAGAAGTCCGTTTGGCGTGGATGTCGGTGTTCGTCCTGGGGGTGCTTGGCACCGGCTGGGGGACGCTGGTGTTCAACGGTTTGATTCAGGCGAAAGGTCCGCTGTTCGCCGGAATGGCGACCTACCTGGTCCCCCTGATCGCGCTGGCGTGGGGGTGGTACGACCGCGAATCGGTGACACCGACGCAGGTGGCGTGCCTCTTCGGAGTGTTGGTGATGGTGGCGATCGCGCAGTTCGGTTCGGGAGTTCCGCTGCGTCGCGATCCCAACCGGAAGTGAAACCGAGGGCTATGAATTCGGCTTGAGACGCACGCGATCTCAAATTCGGCGGAGCCCAGCGCAACGCATGCCCGCGCCGATTGTCGCGAGGTGGATCGCAACCGTGTCGTCCACTTTGCGGGCATAACCCCCCGCCATACTGACAGCCACGGGCAACCCGCGGCGTCGACACGCGTCGAACACCATTTCGTCCCGTGCGCGCAGATCGGCGAAGTCGAGCGACAATCGACCGAAACGGTCGTCGCGAAATGGATCCGCTCCCGACACATAAATCACGAAGTTGGGGTCCGACTTCCCGAAGGCTGCCGACAAGCCCCCCTCGAGTTCCTCCAGATATCGCGTCCCTTCGGTCCCGTCGGCCAAGCCGATGTCGAGGTCGCCGATCTCCTTGCGGAAGGGGAAGTTCGAGGCCCCGTGGATGGAGAACGCGAAGATCGAAGGATCGTCCCGCGTGAGGGAGGCGGTGCCGTTCCCCTGGTGAACGTCGCAATCGACGACGAGCACGCGCCGTGCGTGGCCCGACGCCTGCAACTCTCTCGCCGCGACGACACTGTCGTTGAACACGCAGAACCCCTCGCCCGCGTCGGCAAAGGCGTGATGCGTGCCACCGGCCAGATTCGCGCCAAATCCGGTCTCCAGCGCAGCCTCGCAAGCCGCGATCGTCGCACCCGTCGAACGGCGGCAGCGTTCGACCATCGGGACGCTCCACGGAAAGCCGATTCGCAACACTTCCGAGCGCGTCAATCGTCCCTCGACGACGCGCGACAAATAATCCGGAGTGTGTGCTCGCAGCAGTTGATCGTCGGTGGCGGCATCGGGAATGGCGAGATCGTCCACGGCGGCGATCAAAGTCCCGTCCTGACCCGCCAGGGTCAATCGTTCCCTCAGCAAACGATACTTCTCCATCGGGAAGCGATGTCCGTCGGGCAGCGGCAGCACGAACTCGTCGGTGTAAAACAGAAACGGCTGCCCCACGCACGCACCTCGCCCTCGCCTGCCACAATTCCCGCGCCTCGGTTTGGAGCCGCCCCACCATTCTATGGGACAGGTCGAAAAAACGTGGCCGCCCCCTTGCGATGCCGACCACAACTGTTATGCTGTATCGACACAGTCAATCGGCTGGCGGGTTCCTCGCTTCCTCGGCTGTGGCCGTTTCGACCAGCGTCTTCGTTTCGCGGGGTCTATCGTGATCGTCGAACTCTCCGCCGCCAGTGGAGTCCCTCTCTACCTGCAACTGTTGCGGCAGATTCGATACCAGGTCGCCGCCGGTCGGTTGAATCCCGGCGACCAGTTGCCGTCGGTTCGCAAGCTGTCGGAACAGCTCGTCGTCAACCCGAACACGATCGTCCGCGCGTACCGGGAATTGGAATTGGCGGGGGTCCTGGTGACCCGTCCGGGGGCGGGGGTGTATGTGTCGGAATCGGCCCCGCAAATCTCGCGGCGGGAACAGCACTCGCGATTCGTCGAGCAACTCGACGAACTCCTCCGCGTGGCGGACGACCTCGAACTGACCCATGAAGACATCCAACAGTTGATGCGCCAACGGCGCAAAGGGTCGACTCGATCCGCTTCCAAACCCGCAGAGTGATCGAAAAACCGCCGTGATCGGCCGCCGCACGATCGTTGTTTGAGACACGCATCCCCGAAATCCCAGGAGACCGGTATGAACGAGCCGCTGGTCGAGATCTCCCTCTTGCGTCGCGAGTTCCGCGAAAAAGTGGCCCTGCGCAGCGTGAGCCTGAAGATTCCGCGGGGCGGCGTCTACGGGCTGGTCGGCGGGAACGGCGCGGGAAAAACCACGCTGATCCGGCACATCCTGGGGCTGTTCCAGCCGCAGTTCGGCACGGTCCGGGTGTTCGGCCTCGATCCTTGCGCGGCTCCGGAGCGGGTGCTGGCGAAGATCGGCTACCTCAGCGAGGATCGCGACCTTCCCCAATGGATGCGGGTCGACGAACTCGTGCGGTACACGCGTGCGTTCTATCCGGATTGGGATCCCGCTTACGCCGACGAATTGACCGCCGCGTTCGATCTGCCGACGACGCAGAAGGTGAAATCGCTGTCGCGGGGGCAACTGGCGCGGCTGGGGCTGCTGCTGGCGTTGGCTCATCGCCCCGAACTGTTGGTCCTCGACGAACCGTCGTCGGGGCTCGACCCCGTCGTGCGGCGGGACATCCTCGCGGCAGTGATCCGGACGGTGGCGGACGAAGGTCGCACGGTGTTGTTCTCGTCGCACCTGTTGGATGAGGTGGAACGAGTCGCCGACCGCGTCTGCATGCTGCACGCCGGACGCGTGGTGCTCGACGACACGGTCGAGAACATCAAGGCGACGCATCGGGTGGTGACGATTCGCTTTCCCGCGAGCCACGACCGGGCGCCGACACTGGAAGGCTGCTTCCCGTTGACCGGCGGCGGGGCGGAATGGAAGTACCTCGCCCGCGGAGATGGGCGGGAACTCGCCGAACTTGCGGGCGAGCAGTCCGCCAGTCTGGTGGACGAGACCTCGCCGACGCTCGACGACGTGTTCGTCGGACAGAGTGGCGGAAGGACGTGATTGGGGGCCGCTTCCGTCCCTAG
>JBIKMW010000080.1:0-32458 GCA_044359065.1 Planctomycetales bacterium
CGATCCGGACGACTCGATCACTCCGTTCGAGTACATGCGCGACCTGTCGAACGGCTGGCGTCTGGACGACAACCCGTACGACCCGACCGGGACTTCGGATGTGTTTTCGCCGTCGGCGGACGACGGGGGGGTGGCGGCGGCCGACCGGGGCCTGGTGTTTGGCGTCGAACAGCAGACGTTGACGCTCAGCGAACTGCTGGCGATCCGCGCACCGTACATCGATTCGACGGAAACCAACGCCCGTCACACCACGTGGGACGACCGCGGCACCGTCGGAACCGCGCGTTACTTCACGTACCTGGAACTGAAGAACGCCAGCCCGCAATCCGTCAGCCTCGCCAATCGCGGTTGGCGGATCCGGCGGATCAATCCGGCGGCAACAGACCCGTATCTGGCGGCGTCGACGCTGTCGATCCTGACGCTGGACGAGACGGCGGCCGCGAACACATCCAATGCCGTTCCGGCCGGGGGTCAGTTCGTCATCGGAAACCGGTCGGACCTGGAGAACGATCCGACGGGCGTGAGCACTTCGGGACGACCGAGTCTGTTCCGCATCGATGTCGACCAGGACGGGAACAGTACGTTCGACGGCACATTCGAGTGCCTCGCCCCCGGCTGCGGTTACAACAACGGGGCGTTGAGACTCTCCGACGCCACTTCGGACGAAGTCACCCAGGCGGAAATGAACCTTCACTTGCCGAGCTACCTGGACCTGCGGTGGAGTCCGCACAATTCGCGATTCACGTTGACCGACGCGGGGGGAACCAACCTCGGCATCGGGACCTGGGTCGACAGTGGCACCACGACCGACACGCTGCGGTTCGTCCTGGAACGCCGCGCAAACCCGACGCGGAACCAAGGGGCGAACGCCAAAGACAACGCGTGGGTGATCGTCGACGAACTCGTTGTCAACAACGCCTTTGTGGAATACACCGCAGCGGACGGCGACGACGTGGCCGCGTTGTCGACCAAGCTCGCCAACCTCCGCAGCCGCGAACGAGATCAGCCCCTCAACCGCGCGACGGGGACCCCCAACTCGAATGGCATCGGCGTCACGACGGTCCGCAACACGTTGGATGGTTCCAATGGAGCGGTTTCGGCGACGGTGAAGAACTCGGTCAGCCCGGCGACGTTCACGCTGATTCAGAACCACTTCGACCGCGACTTTGCGTCCACGATGGAATTGCTGTCGCTCCCGTTGTTTGGCCCGCGCGACGTGACGCGCCGGACCGCGCTGCTGGCCAACACGAACAACCAGCCGCGCGATGGCTCCGGCAACCTGACCGGAACGGAGTACACGGCTGGCAAGAAGTTCATGCGGCCCAACTACTCCCTCACCGATGGCGGATCCGATACGACCAGCGCGGCGGCGAACCCGCTGTACGACAACGCGTGGTATCGGTTGTTCGAGTTCCTGGAAGTACCGAACGGTCGGAACTCGCAGGTGCAGCAGTTCGTGAAGTCGCCGCGCACGCCGGGGAGGCTCAACCTGAACACGATCCGCGATGCGGCAGTGTTCGCGGGGTTGGTCGATGATCCGAACATGATTCAGGGTTACAACCAGTTCCTGGACGGCAATGGTTACGAAGCGGGATCCCGCTACTGGTGGCTGCAATTCGTGAAGGCCCGCGACCAGCGCGACCCGGTGACGGGGTTGTATCTCCCGGGAACTCCCGCCTCGCGGCCGTTCATCGGGTTCAACACGCTGCCGAATCACCTGTCTCGACCGGAAAGCGGGTTGGAACGAACGATGCTACGGTCGTTGGCCGCGAACCTGACGAACCAGGTCACGTACCCCCCGGCGGTGGGTGGCAGCCCCTACACCGACATCGACATGAACAACGACATCAGCGGCGACTCCACGTTGTCGTTCGCCGACCAACGGGCCGACCGCCGCAACTTGTTTGAGGCGCGCACGGTGGCCGATCTGGCATCGGAAGGGGGACCGAACAGCGTCGACCCCCACACGCGGCACCGGTTGCTCCACAAAATCGCCAACAACAGCACAACCCGCAGCAACGTGTTTATCGTGTGGGTCACGACAACCCGTTGTGAAATGGTGTGGGACAAGACGACCGGGACGTACCGGATTGGCGGTCGGTTGGATGGTTCGGCAAACCTCGACGACACGACGGGGGACTTCCCCGCCGAGCGGGCTTTTTTCGTACTGGATCGGTCGCAACTGGAAGAGGCGTACGACCCGCGAACGGGGGCGTTCAACTTCCGGAAGTTCATCAAATACCGGAAGGACCTGTGACAGGGGCGGTCGAGACCGTGGCTGACGGACCGTCCCGGGAAAATTTTCGCGGGGGTTGTTGAGAGTGCGGGAGAAAATTCGTTTTCGAGACCAACGGGGGTTTGCAATGGCAATGCCCGGTGGGATGAGTCATAATTCTGAACAATGCCTTGAAGCGTGAGGGCTTGCGTTTGCAGCGGCCTTCCACGCGGCGGGTGTTGATTGCAACGCTTGGCTGTGAAACGGTTTTCGTGCGGCGGGTTCATCCAGCCGACCGGGTTCTGCCTCCCGATCAGGTTCTTCGGGGCCGGGCGTTTCGAGTGTGTCACGTTTCGAGTGTGTCACAAGGAATTCGTTGGATCTCGGCCTTGGGGATTCCCCGAAGGCTGTTCTCTGCCCGAGCGGGCCGCGTCTGCGGGCAATTTTCCGGGGGGCGACTCTCCGGGTTCTGGTTCGTGTCTTCGAGGGAGTTTCCCAGCCATGCGCAAGTTGTCGGTTCCGCTCACGTCGCGGGGAACGCCCGTTCGCCGCGGGTTTACGCTCATCGAGTTGCTCGTGGTGATTTCGATCATCGCGACGCTGGTGTCGCTGATCGCTCCGGCGGTGCAGAACGCCCGCGAAGCGGCCCGCCGCGCCCAATGCCTGAACAACCTGAAGCAGTTGGGTTTGGCGGCGGCCAACTTCTCGACCGGTCGTGGCGGCCCGCTGCCGACGCTGACGGTCGATGAAACACCGGCCGGTACCCAGGCCACGCTGTACTTGGTCCGGTTCAACTGGGCGTACCAGTTGCTGGGTTACCTCGAACGGAACGACCTGGTCGACAACACCTACAACCCGAACACGACGACGGTGATCGACCGCACGAACATCCAGGTCGCCGTGTTGACCTGCCCGTCCGACACGAACAACTTCAAGGTCGCCGGTGGCCTCAGCTACGTGGCGAACGTCGGTTATGGTGCGTTGCTCGGCGGGACGGCACCGAACATCGGCGGCTCCGAAGGGGGCGCCCACCACGGCAACAACATCGCCTGGGACGGTGCCTCGGCCACAAGCTCGACGAGCCTTGCCGTCGCCCAGGACACCGGCGTGTTCCTCCGTCCGCTGGCAAACACCGCCTCGGGTCTGACCATCGACCGGATTTCCCAACGGGACGGCACGACGCAGACGCTGATGTTCGGCGAGAACCTGAATGCCCGGAACTGGGCCGTGTCGGAAGTTTATGACGGTGCGACTTCGGTCCTTGCGACCGACGCCCGTGCCGCGGCCTACGGGACCGCCAGCAACGCGGTGCTCGACACCGCGTTCGGCATCAATGCCTATCGTGGCACGCCGACGGCCCCCGCCTCTCCCCTCGCCTCCGAAATCACGTTCGGCACGATCGGCACCGGCGGCGACAACTCCCTGTCGCTCGCGTCGGTCAACCTCACCTACAGCAAGATCAACGCGAACAAGGGTGCCAACCGTGGTGGATACCCCGGCCTCAGCTCGGGTCACCCCGGTTCGGTCAACGTGATGTACTGCGACGGCCACGGCGGAACGCTCAGCGAGAAGGTCGACCAATCGGTCTACGCCCGCTTGCTGACCTCCGGCGGCGCGACGCAACGTCGCGGCCAAGCCCCGCTCAGCGATGCGGGATACTGATCGCTTCGCCGATCGACCTGGAAGTCACTCTCACCGGCCCGATGGTGCTCTGTCGCCATCGGGCCGGTGTTGTTTTTATTCCCGTTCGCCGACGGGCTTGCCCGACGCGTGCTCAGAGACCTGGCGCCTGTTCGAACCACCAAGCGGTTGGTGGTGGACTTTGGGCCATGCTGTGAATGGGGTGTTGCGGCTGGCTTCACAAGTGCCGCACGGCGGGCAAGCCCGTCGGCGAACGGACGCGATTGCGTGATGTGCGTCGCGTTCAGTGGCCTAGCACGCTGCGGAGGATTTGGCGGCGATATTCGAAGATCCGCCGCACATCCCCCTTCACGAACAGGGCGTGCACGAGCGGTCCACCCGGCACCATGTACGTCACCGCGTCCTTGACGAGCGTCCCGCCATCGAGGGGGGTAAACGTGTGCTCGTGGTGCCATAGGCGATAGGGGCCGCGGAGTTGCCGGTCGACGAATCGCACGGGGGGTTCCCACACCTCGATCTCGGTCCGCCAGCGGATCGGAATCCCGTGCAACCGCAGCCGATAGTCGATCAGCCGCCCTGCCCGCATGTCGATGGGACGAGGGGTGACGATCCGAAATTGCAGGAACGGCGGGGTGATGGTTTCGAGGTTCCCCGCGTCCGCGAAGAAGTCGAACACGTCGGCGGGCGGTTTCGGAAACCACTGCTCGGTCTCGAGCAGGTAGGCCCCTCGGCGCGACGGGTGGCGACCGATCCGCACGGCCTCGGAGAGAGCGGTCCCGGGCGGAGCAACCGACGAAGAGCGGGGTGTCGAATCGAGTTGGGCGGACATGCGAGGCTCCGACATTCGGGGCCGTCGCCTCCGAACCTGGAAGAGCCGCTCCCGAACAATGAGAAATCATAGGGGCCGGGGCAAACGGGAAGCATCGGAGCGGCCTTCGACGACGACGAGTTCGGCGCGCGGCGAAACTCCGCGCAGCGTGGCTGCCGCCCCGCCTGGAAACCGCACTTCGACGACGAACGGACCGGTCCGCGCGCCGACACCGAGCACCAGGCGGCGTTCGTTCGACGCCTGATAACCATCTCCCGCCACGAGCCAACTTCGCGAGATGCGTCGGCCTGTCGCGGCGTCGAGCAGATCGAACGTGGCGCCGATCGCGTCGCGCGCCGAGGTGGTCCCCACAATTCGCAGGCCGATCCCGCCCTCGGCCTGCGTGCGATTGACGACGAGCGCCGCGGGCTCGTCGAGATGCGACACCACGAAGTCCTCGCGGCCGTCGCGGTTCCAATCCAGCCGCGCCAAGCCACGCCCCCGATGCCGCGCGGCCATTGCGAAGTAGTCTCCGTCGACGGCATCGCGAAACTCGGCGAAACGCCCTGCCCCGTCGTTGAGGAACAACTGCGGGCGCATGCGGAGTTCGCGTCCTTCGTGCGTGAAGTCGTCCAGATCGCCGTTGGCCACGACAAGGTCGGCATCGCCGTCGAGATCGACATCAAGCGCTTGCGTGCCGAACCCGAGCATGGGCAGGCTGGGGCCAGCCAGCCCCGCGGCGTGGGCACGGTCGTCGAACAGACCTCCCGGTTGGCCGAGATATAGCGCGTTCGGCTCGTTGAAAAAATTCGTGACGAACAGATCGATCCGCCCGTCGCCGTTGAAGTCGGCGGAGGCGACCCCCATGCAGGCCTGCGCGCGGCCGTCGCTCCCGAAGGCCGCGCCGTGCGATATCGCTCGGTCCTCGTACGCAAGGCCGGCGGTCCCGGCCGCATCCGTCGGGGAGGAATCCTCCGCCACCAACAGGAAGTTGGCTTCGGTGTCGTTGGCGACGAACACGTCGGGGCGACGCGGCGGCAAGCGGGTCGGGTTGTCGCCCGCCGACGCGGACTCGCAAAGAGGGCCGATCAACAGGCCGAGGCCCTTGCCACCGGGGGGAAGAATACGGGCCGGGGCCGTGGGATCGCGGAACGTCCCGTCGCCGTTGGACACAAGCAACCGGTCGTCCTCCGCCTCGAAGGCCCGAGGCTCGCACACGCGCGGGCCGGCGGGGGTCGGACAACGCAGGGTGGCGACGTGCAGACCGCGCACGTAGTTGACATCGTACAAGTCGGGGTGGCCGTCGCTGTTCAGGTCGGCAATGGCGACGCTGGTCGTCCATGCGGGAACGTCGAACACGGGATCGGGCGAGGTGACGAACGTGCCGTCCCCCTGGTTGAGGAACAACCGGTTCGGGCCGAAGTTCGCCACGTAGAGATCGGGAAACCCGTCGTTGTTCACGTCCCCGGCGGCGACACCTTGCCCGTAACCGGAGTCCGGAATGCCGCAGGACGGCGTGACATCCCGGAAACGTTGGACGCTCCCCCCAGCGAAGAGCCGGTCGCGAGGTGTCGTTTCGGTCGGGACGGGAGCTGGGGCGTCGACGGCGGCGGGGACCTCGCCTCCCTGAGTGAAGAACAGGTCGGCGTACCCGTCGAGGTCGAAGTCGAGCACGGCCACACCGCCACCCGTGAATTCCGGCATCCGTCGTCCTTCGACCCCGGGTTGGCGTCCCTCGATGTAGGTGAAGTCGATGCCGAGAGACCGCGACTCGTCCACGAAGGCGGGGGACGGTCGATCCGTAGTGGACGGCTTCGGACTGAAGGTTGTCAGAGAGGACGGACGATGCGGGAGTTTCGCGCCGGACGGGACGGGAAACTGTTGTCGCAGCGATGCAAGCGCGGGGATCAGGCGTTCCAGGGGGACGTCCGGCGAATCCGGACCAACCGACGCCATGCGTTGTCTCAGCGCCGACAACCGGCGGTCGAGGGACGGATCGGTCGAAGGAGGAAGGAGCGCGAGCCACCGTGCGGCTTCCCGCATGCGACCCAGCTCGACCAACAGCTCGGCGATGGCCGCCCCGCTCCGCGCCTCGAGGCCGTCCGGGCGCAAAGCGTCCGCAAGCTCCGACAGCTTTCGCAGGCGTTCGGCATGCTCCCCGAGCGACGCTCCCGCCTCCGTCAACCCGCGCGCCACCAGCAAACGCCCTGCCTTGTGGGCCGACACGCGGTTGTCGGGGCCGTGGGTCAAGGCTTCCAGGTACGCGCCGAGCGCCGCTTCGACCAACCCGCGATCCTCGCAAATCTCTCCGACAATTCGCCAGACATCGGGATGCTCACGACTCGCTTCGGCCACTCGCGACAACCACTCGTCGGCCGCATCCGCATCCCCCGCCTCGCGGAGCAAGGCTCCTTCCAACGCGATGGCGTCGGGGTCGGCTGGAAGGCTTTTGCCGGACCGGGCCATGCCCGATTTGGCGAGTTCGGTACGGGCGAGGAGCGGTTCGCCCCGCGACCAAGCCCGCATCGCAAGTCCCAGTCGACCGGACCGGCTGTGTGGATCTCGTCGTACCGCCCGCTCGAGAAAGTCTCCCGACTGCACCCAACGCTCGGGATGCGCCAGCCACAATAAGTGGTTGGGTTGAATGCCACCGGGTACCGCATCGGTCTCGAGCAACGCCAGCAGTTCGCCGCGTGCCGCGTGCCGACGACCGGTCAATTTGAACAGCAGGGCGAGTCGTTCGCGCGGGGGGACGGCATCGGGTCGCGCGCGCGAGATCTCGACAAGCAGGTCGATCGACTCGTCCAAGCGGTCCGCCAATCTCAAGAGGTCCGCCGCCGCGAAGCGTGCCGCGACCCAAGCGTCCCCCGCCGACGGGGGGACCTTGAGGAACAGCGCCAGCCCTTGCTCGGCGTCACCCGCGCGGACCGCCCCCTCCGCCGCCAGCACGAGCGACTCGGCCTCGTCCGACAACGGGTGCGAAACCTCGCCGGGAGCCGCGAGGTCCTCGGGGATATCCGCATCTTCGTGCGGCCACCAAAAGGTCGCGCCAAGGACCAGCGCGGCGACCCCCGCGGCCAGCGCCACCAAAGAGAACCAGCGCCGCCCCGGAGCGCGCGGAGCGGGAGCGTCGCGCGCCTGTGATTGGTTCGGTGGATGTTTCCGTCGCCGCGATCCCGCCATGCCTCGCTCCCGCGTCGACCGCACTTGTCCCGCCGCGCGGAGGGCTCGTGCCGGCCCGCGTTGCCGGGGGACACACGCGACCGGCGGACGCATGATGATCGCCGCGACGCGCTTCGCGAATCAACGCCGGGGGGAGCGCCGCTGGGCTAACTCGTCAAGACGCCCGTGTGCCCCGCCTTGAGCTTGTTCAGGTGCGGTTCGTCGAGCACCGCGAACGGGGAAAGCAACGGCTTCCAACGCTCGCCCCGCTGGTCGATCCGCGATTCGTCCAACGGCCCCAACACTCGCCGCGCCATCGCGAGGTAACTCACCCGCGACGGTTCCAGCCCCATGATCCGCGCGGCGGTGGCGTCGACGGAAACCGGGTCCGGACCGATGAGCACCAGCCCCATTTCCTTGGGGCTGCCGAGGATCGGTCCGTCCCCCTCCATACAGGTGATGGCGTCGACGATCGCCAGCGTCTTCGGCAGCGAGGCATTGATGTCCACGACGGTTTCGGGGATGCCCGCGTGGTGCAGCACGTTCTTCGGCCAGCCGTACTTGATCCCGGGCAACGTCCCGTACAGGTTTTTCATCGACACCGTCAGCCCCACCCAATGGTGGGTTTTCATTTTGGGCATCGAGACGACGAAGTCCGCTTCGAGGACGCTCCGCGGAAAAAACAGGCCCGGCAGAGGGGATATCTTCCCCTTGTTCGACACGAAGCCGACCTCCTCGTAGTTGAGGTCGGCGAACGGAATGCGGTCCGCCTCGAGCGCCTCGCCGATGCGGGATTCGTAGAGCGCCCATTCCGTGTCGCGCACGTGGCCGGGGGCCTCCCCCACCGAAACGGTCGCGCCCCATTGTCGAAACACCTCGTTGGCCGCCCGGACCATCGCCGGATGCGTCGTCATGTGGGGCCGCTCGCGGGTCGGTTCGACCATGTTCGGCTTGAGGAGCAC
The DNA here is from genome assembly GCA_044359065.1 of Planctomycetales bacterium. Classification (GTDB taxonomy): domain Bacteria; phylum Planctomycetota; class Planctomycetia; order Planctomycetales; family Planctomycetaceae; genus JAIXZD01. Next base: position 8,789 of record JBIKMW010000080.1, read on the forward strand.
CCGCTTCCCGGCGAACTTCGCGGGGTCGAGTCCGGTGGCAGTCAGGCCGTCGCGAATGGTGCGGACGAGGTCGCCGTCGTACTTCTGATTCGCGGCGATGAACACCGGACTGGCGGGGGACAACATCCGCCGCGCCAGCGGATAGGCAACGAATCCCCCGGCGGCCAATCCGGCCCCCACCAGCAACCCGCGTCGCGAGACCGGCTCGCGGATCGGCGGTTCGGAGGAAGGGGCTGCGGAATCGCCGGAAACCGGTTCGTCACTCATATCGGGCCTTCGGCGGCGGAGCGTGAGGGTGGAAGAACGGGGCGAGTCGCCACGACGGAGTCTTACCGAAGGGGGTCGCGCTGAGGAAAGAGGAGTTGCCGGTTCGAGAATTCGAGTTCCTGGAAACCCGAAGCGTGAGGGTCTGTTGCAAACCTCGTCTCGAAGCGGGTTGAGACGGCGATTGCGAACCGTTGACCAACTCCAACTCCCGCGTTTCACGGGCGAATTCGGAGAATTCGCCGGACGACGCGGGGACGCAGGTCGTGACATGCCAGAAAAGTCAGCCGGTCGATGAGCGAGCGACCCCGCGCTCCCCGCAGGTCAAAACCTCCCCGGAATCCACGCTGGGTCCCTCGCTGACGCATCGGGTTTCCATCGAGAATTCCATGGTTGCCCGAAAGCATCACCGCCACTACGGGACGAACGCTACTCCCCTTCCCCCAGCAAATCGACGCACACCAGCGACGCCGCGCCGCGCACATACAGCCACCGACCCACCAGCGCCGGATGGGCGAGCAGGCCGTCTTCGTCGTCGAGCACGCGGAGTCGCCCCAGTTCGCGGTACTCGTCCGCCAAAGCGTCGACGAGGATCAGTTCGGTCGTGGAGGTTTGCACCAGCACGCGGTCGGTCGAGGCGATCAGGCTGGCGTGGTCGCGATAGGCCTCGTCGCGACCGGACCAGAGAGGCTTGAGGCCTTCGGCAAGGTTCACGCAAACGAGTTCGCGATGGACGGCGAACAGGCGGTCGCCAACGATCACCGGTGTGTGGGTGTCGGGTTTGAGGCGGCGGTTGAGGGCCGTGGGAGGAGATTTCGCCGCACCCTCGGTTCCCGCCTCAAACAGACGCAGTCCGTTCCCTTCCGTGGCGACGACGAGACGGTCCTTCCACAACAGCGGCGTGGGGACGTTGAAGTCGCCCGGTTGATCGGGGCGGACGGACCACAGCCGCGCGCCCGTCGCGGGGTCCCAGCCCCCCAGTGTTTCCTTGTCGTGGCCGAGGATTTGCCGCTTTCCGCCAAACAGGCCGACGATCGGCGAACCGTAACCGGTCGGACCGCCGGGCGACCGCCATCGGACCTCCCCCGTCGCGGGCTCGAGCGCCGCCAGACACCCTTTCTCTCCGCCGGGACAGACGACGAGCAGGCCGTCGACCAACAGCGGCGACGCGCACAAGCCCCACTTCATCTCCTCCCGCAGGTCGAATTCCCTGGCGAGGTCCTTCTTCCAGCGAACCGCGCCCGTGGCGAGGTCGTACGCGTGCAAGTGCCCGTGCGCTCCCATGACGATCGCCAACTCCCCGACCACCAGCGGCGTAGCGCGGGCCGAGTTGCCGTAGTCGAGCTTGCCGGGAGCGGCGTAACTCTTTGTCCAGCGCGGCTTGCCGGTGGCGGCGTCCAGGCACCGCACCACGTCGCGCGTGTCGTCGAACTCGCGATCGGTGACGAGCACCGCATCCCGCGTCGCCGCCACGCCGCCGACCCCTTGATCGGCCATCCGCGCCTTCCAACGCGTCACGAGCTTTTCGGGAAGCCGTGCGGGGAGCCACGGCACGCGGCCATCGCGATGCGGGCCGCGCCAGCCGGACCAGTCGGGGGGGGATGCCGGCGGTGTGTCCGTCGACGGCTTTGTGAGGTGACCGCCGGGAACGTCTTCAAGACCCACCCGGCGCGTAAACCCCGACCGGAATTCGCGACACCGTGATCCTCGTCGAAACCGCGCCGATCGAGACCCTTCTCCCCCACCTTCGACTTTCATCCGTACGGGGAGCTTGATTGTGGGGGAGAAGGTGCCCGAAGGGCGGATGAGGGGGCCTCGCGAAACACATTCCCCCTCACCCCTGGCCTCTCCCCCGCAGTGGAAACGGAGCGTGTCGGGAATGTCGCGAGCGGGGGAGAGGGGGAAGACGCGCGCTCCCGCGAGCATCCGCGTCCGCGAACCATGCCGAAGGATCGCTCCGTCCTTCAGCGGCTCTTTTTTTTTCCGGCCAGTTCCACAAAACCGCGGCGCGATTCGAGCGCCAGCCGCATCGGCACGTCGTCGCCGGTTTCGAGCAGCGCGGCGACGAGTTTCGCGCGGTCGGTTTCGGGCAGGTCGGCCGCCACAAACGCCTCGATGAACGGGACGGGGACCGTTGTGGCGACGACGCGCAGGTCTCCCTTCTCGATCTTGCCACACCCTTCCAACAACGGGGCCGCGTAACTGGAAATGACCGTCGCCGCGCGCACGCCATTGCCGAGGCCCAGAATCGTCTCGGCGCCGTCGCTGCACGCTTCACATGTTTCGGGAGTGGTGGGAACCGTCACACCGGCCTCCCGTAAGAGGGCGATCGCCGCCGAGTGCTTTTCGTCGCACATCGTCGGACCGAAGATGATCCGATACCCCTTCAAGTCCGCCGCCACTTGCGCGGGGTCGTTCTTCGGCACCACGACAAGGCCCGTCATGTGGACATCGCCGTTCTTGCCGGTCAGCGCCACGACCGGTTCCAGCGACAGTGCGAGCGACTTCGCGTCGGCCAACACCACCGAATGCTTGCCGATCACCAGATCCGCTCGCTTGGTGCCAGCCTCTTTCAGCCCCTCGGCGAGTGAATCGTGGAACGTCACTTCGACGCCCCGACCGATTCGCCGTTTCAGGAACTCGGCGAGTTTCGCGTAGTCCCGCTGCGCGTAACCCTTCACGCACGGACACGACAGCGGCGCCGCCAGCGGGTCCATCACGACCATCCGCAGTGGGGCGGGATCGGCGGCGTTTGCGACTCCTGCAAACACGAGGCCGCAGACGGCCCCGACGAGCGAAGCGATCAAATGGAGTCGCAAAACAGTCATCGTGGACACTCCAACGGGGTGAGACAAACGTCAGGCACCGCTTGGCCTACTTCTTCTCGTCCGCATCCTTCGGCTCGAGAATCACGATTCGGCTCCCCGGCTGGTCGCAGAAGTAGACTCGTTTCGCGTCCGGCGATACGGCGACCGCCACGTTCTTGCAGCCACCCTTTAGCTTGGCGACTCCCACCAGCGCGAGGAACGCGCCATCTTCCGAAAACTTCTTGACCACCCCTTCGGACTCCGCCGTGTAGACGAAACCCTGTTTGTCGACACGGCAGTTCATGGGGTTGCAGCACCCGCCGAACTTCAGCCCTTCGCTAACACGACCGGTCTCTCCGAACGACGCCAGCTTCTTCCCTTCACGGTCGTACTTCGTCACCGCGTGTTGCGTGTTGTCCGCGACGAACAGCACGTCTCCCTTGGGCTGCACGTCGATCTGGCCGCAACAGCCACTGAGTTTCTTGATGACGCGTGTCGGTTCGTCGAACTCCGTTCCCATGCGCCACAACGAGTAGCCGTAGCCGGTGAGCTCGCCGGAGGCGACGAACACTTCCTTGTCGTTGCAGGCGATCGAGTAAACCCGGCTGGCTCCCTCCACGATCTCGTCGACGTACTCCTGGAAGGGCCTGTTTTTCGCGGACTCGGCCTCCTTGGCGTACACCTGAGACTGTTGCTCCAGGAACTTCAGGTTGTTGCCGACGATCTTGCGTTGACGCTCAAGCTTTTGCAGCGGGGTGGCGTTGGGATCGACCTCTTCCACGTCGAGCGCGAAATCGTCCTCCAGCATCAAATCCTGTTCCTCCTCCGCGCCGCCGAACAGCGCCTGTACGACTTGCAACAACGGGTTGGCGGCTGCGGCGGTCTTCGGCTTGGAGTCGGCGTCTTTGGCGGGTTCTGGTTTCGCATCCTTGTCCTTGGCTTCTTCACCGTCCACCTTCTTGGCGGGTTCCTTCGCCTTGAGCTCTTCGATCTGCTTGTCGAGATCGGCGGCCTTCTTCTTGAACTCGTCAATTTGCTCTTTGAACTCTTCCGTGGCGTACCGCTCGTACATTTCGACCATTGACTCCCGACGTCCCTCGGCCAGTTCGGTCAGTTTTTCCTTGTTCTTCAAGACGTCGGCCACATACGACAACTCCGCTTCCCGGAGCAGATTCCCCTCGGCCGAGTAACGGGCGATCTTCGCTTCGCCCGCGACCAGGATCGATCCATCGGGAGCGGCGGCGACCGAGTGCCCGTTGAACGGCAGCGTCCACTTGCGAACCTCGGTGCCGTCGGCGTCGTAGAGGCGCAGTTCCGGTTGCGGTTTCTTCTTCGCATTCTTGCCGCCGCCGACCGCCTCGTACCGCCCCAGCGCGACCAACCCCACGATGTGCCCGTCGGGCAGGATCGTGAGCGTTTGCAGTCCCGTCCCCTTGGAACCGGCCACTTTGATGAAGCGGCTCGAGGGGTGTGTGGCTTTGTCGAGATCGGGGACCGCTTCGTCCTCGTCCGCGCCTCGCACCAACGCCGGGGAAGCGACCGCCCCCGAGGCCAACAACACCAACGCCAACGCACAACTTTTCGCGAACATGAGACGACTCCCCGCACCCGCGTGGAACGCGGCTGCGACAAACGGTCGCAACAGACAGCCTGTCTGGGATGGTACCGAAGCCCCGTCGATTTGGGAATGTTTTTTCGCGCAGGGTTTGTCAGCATCGGGAAGCACGCGTGAATTCACGCCAGGTGGACGGAGCAGCGCGGGGGAGACCGGTGACGAAGACAACCCGACCCGACTCGAACTCCTCGTGAACTCATCGACCAGCGGACGCTTGTTCCCGCACCTTGCGGGCGCGGTCGCGAATCGACTGTGGCACGTCCTTCTCGGGTCGACTCAGCAGGCGATCCAGCCGCTCTCGCGCCTCTTTGGGCCGACCGGCTTCGAGCTCCGTTTCGGCACGCTCCACCTCCCAGCCCAGATCCTTGGGAGCCAGGTCGATCGCGTTGCGCCAACACGCCAACGAGGCCTCATACCGCTGTTGCGCACGCTCCCCCCGCGCCTGAAGAGCGTGCGCCGGCGCATGCGCCGCGTTCGCCTCCACGGCCAGCCGCGCGTACTTCGTCGCAGTCGGATAGTCCTTGTCGTCCCATGCCATCTGGGCACGCTTCAGCCGTACCGAGAAATCGTCCCCGTCCAACCGCGAGATCGTTTCGAGCGATCCCTTCAGGCGGTCGGTCTCCCCCGCGCGCAGCTCGGCCAGCGCCAGCCGCTTGTGCCATTCCAGGTGCCACGGCCTGACCTTGAGCCCCGCACGGTACACCTCCGCCGCCTCGGCGGGGCGCTTCTCCAACAACAGGGCGGTTCCCAACTCGGACACGGTTTCCGGATGCGGACGGTCCGGCGTCCACGCTTTTTCCAGAAGCTCCACCGCTTGCGCGGTTTCCTCCGCGCGGCGTGCGAGAGCCGCTAGCGTGATCGCCGCGTTCGGTTCTGTGGGGGATTTCTCCTGCACGCGTTTGGCCAAGTCCCGCGCGACACGGCGATTGCCCGCTTGCAGTTGTGCCCGCGCCAATCGACCGGCCGTGTCGAGGTCGTCCGGATTCTCTTCGTGGCGTTTGACCAACGTCGCCAGGTCGTCCGCCCCGCCCCTGTCCGCCCAACCGCGTGCGATGTCCACGCGGGCGGCCACGAATTTCGCGTAGCCCTCCTCGAACGCGCTCTTCGTAACACCGAACGCCGCCTTGAGCGCCTGCGTGGTGTCGCGCGTGCCGACGTACGCCTCGAGCAGTTTGCCAAGGGCGTCGGGACCGTACGTGGCTGTCATGTATTCGGCGTAGAGATGGGATTGGCTGTACGCCTGCGTCCAATCGTCGGCATTCTTCGGCTTTTGAAAACCGTTGTTGACGCTGTCGAGGTTGAAGAGATTCTTCGCGTCCGACCGCCGCACCAGGAGCAACTCCCAGCTCTCGGGCCGGGGAGCGTCCTCACTGATGACGGCCAGTGCCTCGGTGTACCAGTGCGGGATGTTGAAGGCGGTTTTTCGCAGCGTCAGGATGTGCACGTATTCGTGCCGCAGCACACGAGTCCAGTTGTAGTGCCGTTCCGCCGAGGCGGGAGAGGCCAGCGCGACCATCATGCCGGTCGACGCGCCGATCGTCTGGATCCACGGCAGCCCCACCATGCGCGTACTGAACCACTCGTGGGCCGAACGGCCTTTCGCGCGGCTGTAAATCTCGAACTGCGTCCGCTCGGGTGGCTCGTATCCGTACAGCTTGGCGAGGGGACCGTGCTCCGCCTCGAGGAACTCCGCCGCCAGCCGGGCCATAACTCCATCGGTCTTCGAGTCGTACCGCACCACGAAGTGGTCGGTCTGCAACGTCTCGTAGCCGTCGAGCAGGCCGATCACCTTCCGCATGTTGTTCGCGCGGACGTGGTAGGGGTCCTTGCGGATCGCGGCGTCGAGCGCCTTGCGGGCGTCGTCGGTGCGTCCCATCTGCATGTACAACAGGCCGAGCCGCGTCCGTGCGTCAACCCGCTGCGGCGCGAGGTTCGACGCGGCCAGGTAAAATTTCTCCGCCAATGCCATCCTGCGCGAACTCTCGAGCGTCTCGCCGACGACCGTCAGATACTCTCCCGCGCGCGGGTTGAGCGCCGCCATCTCGCGACCGCGTGCGAGGAAACTCGGAACCGGTTCCGAGAACTTCGCCGCGCCGATGTTGTCGAAATGGTCGAGCAGTTCGGTCAACTGGTCGTCCGCCGGAATCCCGTCGCGAGCGAGGTCCGCAATGGCCAGGAGCGCCCGCGCTTGTTCGGACCGGGGCGCGTGACGCACGGCCTCGTCGAGCACGGTCCGCGCCTCTTCCGGCTTTTCGAGCGCCAAAAGCACGCGCGCTCGAAGGCACAGCGACGGGACATGCGCGGGGTGCGTCTCCAGCGCTTGGGAGATCGCCCGCTCGGCGGTTTCAAAGTCGTGGTTGTCGACCGCCACCGCGGCCAGCAGCGCGTGGACCCGCGCCGCGCGGGGGTTGAGCGCCAACCCCTTCTTCAGTTCGGGGACCCCCTGCGACTCGTTGTACTTTTCGACAAGCAGCCCCCCCGCGATGGCGTGGGCCGTCCAACAGTTCGGATCGTCGGCAAGCGCATCGGGGCAGAGCGTGTTCACCACGAACTCGAAGATCTGCGGCACGCCGTTCCAACCGGCGTACACGGCGGCCCCTTCGGCCACCAGCACCAGATCGTCGGCGCGCTTCGGTTGCTTGCGGTTGTAATACCGCACAAACCAGCGATACGCCTCGTCCGCCTCCTTGAGCTTGCCTCGCGCCGCCAACAACCGGGCGGCGACCAATCGAGCCCGCAGGTGATCCTCGTCCCGCGACAGCGCTTCGGCGACGGCCTTGTCGGCGGCCTCGAAGTCTCCCTTCTCGAAGGCCAGTTCCGCCGCGAACGCCGCGGCGGAGGCCGATTTGGGTGACGCCTGCCGCCATGCAGCCAACCCGCGTTCCGCTTCTTCGCGGTTACCGGTCTCGATGCGGCACAGCAGCAGCTCGCTCCGCACCGCGTCGGCTTCGGGGTGAGCCGCGACGAGAGTTTCGGCCAACTCGACCGCTTCCTCGTATCGCCCGCGCTGGCGGTGTTCGCGCAGCTTTTCAAGCGACTCGGCGGGCACCTCGCCCGCCGCGCTCAAACCGGCCAAAAGACACAGACACAGCCACGTCATTGCGGATCGCAAACGAAGAGGATCGGGGCGGATTCCCCAACCTACCACGTCACGCGCCGGAAGTGTAACCCGCCCGTGAAAACGCGTCCGTCAGCGCGGACGACGACCGCCGTAATTCCGGGACGGGGGGCGTCCGGAGGGGCCGTCGCCCGACGGGCTGCGCGGCGGCCTGCCGCCACCGGCCCCGGTCGGCCTGGGAGCTTGCCCCCCCTCAACTTCCACAGTCTCGGGGTGCAGCAAGAACGAGATGGCCTCTTCCCACGTGGGCACGGCTCCCCAATCCTCGGCCGGCTCCGACTCCTCGGATTCGTCGGTTTCCACCGCGTCGATCCCGTTTTCGTCTTCGCCAAACGCCGACAGGTCGTCGTCTTGCTCGTCCTCGTCATCCTCTTCCACTCGTCGCGGCGCGGCGGCACGGGCCGGCACCGGGTCGCGAGCCGGTCGATCGCGATCATCCCCGCGACCTCGTCCACGCCCACGTCCGCCCCGTTCACGGCGCGGACGTTCCTCAGCCACGCGAGGCGCTTCGGCCACCGCGTCGTCCACGTCGTCCGACTCCTCGGACTCTTCAACGTCGTCGGCGGGGCCACCGAAATCGTCTCCGGCGGCAACATTCGCCCCTTCGGGTCGTCCGCCTCGACCCCGGCGACGCCGACGGCGACGGCGCGGACGGTCGTCACCCCCTTCTCCATCGGCGGCATTCGACGATTCGGCAGGTTCGTCCCCGGTCTCTTCGTCGTCCGACAGGACCTCCTCGAAGCCGCCGAAATCATCGTCCGAGGGCTTGGCCGACGACTTCACGGGAGCGGGACCACGCGGGGCACGTTCCGGCACATCCGCACCAAACGCATCTCCGCCAAAATCGTCCGACGCCGGTTCCGGCACGCTGCGACCACGCGGCCCCTCGGCCCCGCGACGGCGACCGTCCCCGCCACCCCGATCCGATCGCTCCCGACGGGGCGCGGCGGAATCCGCCGGACCAGCCGCTGGCGCTCGGCCCGCGTCTGTTCGCCCCGCTTCTGATCGGGCGGTGTCCGCTGACGGACGGCCACCACGCTCGGGGCGACGCTCTTCGACAGCGCCTCGGGTTGGTGCCGGACGGCCTTCGTCCCGAGCAGGCCGGGGTTCCTCGCGACGAGCCTCTTCACGCGGTGCGGACGTCGGTGCGGCATCGCGGCGTTCACTGCGCCCGCGCCCGCTATCACGACTTCCTCCATCGCGACCGCCCCGGCTGCTACCGGCGCGATCTCCCCCGCGACGATCACCCGGTCGCCCCCCCCGGCCCCGCTCGCGTTCGCGCGGCGCTTCGGTCGAGGCTCCGGTGTCTTCAAACGGGTCGGCCGCCACATCCGCACTGACGTTGGCGTCCCCCTTGATTTCGCGGACCGGCTTGGACCAGTCCCACCCTTCCAGCGCGTTCCAGAAGTCGTCCACCGGCTCGGCGGCTTTGGGGGGCGTTTCCGATTCCGCGCGGACGCCCGCGTCGGACGGTTCGTCAGAGTCGTCCACCAGGTCCTCGGACGCGTCGTCCAAACCGGCGGCGACCGACTCGGGGGTTTCCCCGGGCTCGTCGTCTTCGTCGTCGAAGTCCTCGAAGGAGGTCACCTCGACGGTCGGCGGCTCGCTGGAAGTGCTTGGCTTATCAAAGCTTGGGGCGGAATGCTCCTTGCCGTACGGAATCCCGAACAGCTCCTCTTCCAAGGATTCCCAAGGGTCGTCATTCGCGGGTTTTGAAGATGATTTGCTCATGGTAAGACCCTACCCGAAGACCGCTCCTCCTGCAAGACGCGGAGAGGTGGTCTTCATGACGATCACGATCCCTGCCGACGAGCAATTCGTGGGATTCGAGCGAGTGGAGAGGCCTCGACCACGTACCGGGGAATGGGGAAGGTCGACCGTCGAGCCGATTTCGTGGACCCAGGTGTCGGCCCGTCGGGATGATCTGACGGGCCGCCGTCCGAGTGCCATCGGCGTGGCGGTCCGTGCTTCCGATCCCAGAGACATCGCGCGGAAACCGCAACCGAGTGTATCGGGGCAAACGCCCCAACCGGTCGGATAGGCGTCCAGCCTGTCGAGCTCACAGGCCCCAAAGGAGAAAATGACAGGCTGGAAGCCTATCCCACGAAAGATCACATCCTTGAGAGGGGATTTCCAGTCCGCATCGGGACTGTTCTCAAGCCGAGTCCGGCATGCCGCGCGTGATATGCGGGGTCCTCGCCCGCAGCATGCGTCTACGCGATCACACGGGCGGGTCCGGTCTTCATCCGGCCTTCACGGGGATCGAGCACAATGCCGTCCCGGCGAGTCATACCGAGTGGTGTCGGCATCCTTTACGCTGTCCTCGTCAAAGATGACAATCCGGAGGCGGTGCAACGGCGTTGACCGTGTCACAAGGTCGTTTCTGACCGGTCTGTTTGGTGGCCCCACATCTCCCGGGTGGCGCAAACACCGTCTCCTTTGAAGGTACACTCACTCAAGAGCAAGTCCCGAGTCCTCCCACAGGGTGGTCCGATTCTGCGGCCTGCCGGCGTTTGGGGGAATTCGTCATGGCGTTGAAAGGGCGATCCGTGTTCGCGCGACATCGAGTTTTGGTCGGGACCGTTTCCGCGGCCCTAGGGTTCATGGCGGCGACCGCGTCCGCCCAGGAAGACGCTCCGGCAGCCGCTCCGGCGGCGGCCGCCCCCGCCGCCGAGGAAGTCGTTATCAAGCGCGAAGCGCTTCAAATTACGGACGGGCGGGCCTACCGGATTCCGATCCTGCTTGAGCCGATCAAGCGGATGGAACTGGTCGCTCCGGTTGATGGCGTGGTCGCCACGGTCTCGACGAAGATCGGCGCGAAGGTCGCCAAGGAAGCGTCGATCATCCAGATCGACGACACCCACGCCGAACTCCGCGCCAAACGGGCGAAGGCGTTGGTCAACGCCGCCAAGGTCGAAAAACGAATCGCCGACGGGACCAAGAACGCCGACGCCATCGAGTTGGCCGCCGCGCGTCTGGAAGCCGCCGAGGCGGACGCCGCCATCGTCGACGCCGAAACCCAACAACTCACGTTGCGGGCGAAGTTCGCCGGGGATGTGTCGCGGCTGTTCGTGCGGGAGGGTCAGTTCGTACGGCGCGGCGAAGTGCTGGCTGTGCTCCACGATGCGACCAAACTGCAACTCGATCTCCCCGCCGACCGGGCGTCGACGAAAGAGGGAGGCTCGGTCAAGTTCAAGGTCGAAGGGAACGACCTCGAAGGCAAGGTCGCGGCGGTCGTGCCTCTCGCCGAGCGTTTCGCCCCGTTGCGGGAACTGCACGAAGGTCTCGCGTCGGCCATCGTGGAGGTGGAGAACCCCGGCGGCAAACTGCTCGTCGGCCAGGCGGTGGCCATCGAACTCGTGCCGTGGGCACCGGTCGCCGAAGTCCCGGCTTCGACCCTTGCCAACCAGGCGGACGGCACGCGGCGCGTGCAGGTGTTGCGCGACAATATCGTCCGCAACATTTCCGTCGCCGTGCACAGTCGTGTCGGCACCGAGCGGGTGTATATCTCCGGTCAGTTCCGCAAGGGGGACGAAATCATCACCGCCACCTCGAAGGAGCTGGCGGACGGCACCCCGGTCAAGGCGTTGCTCGTCGCTCGCGCGACGGGGACAGGTCCGGAACAACCCGCCGCTGCCGCTCCCGGCGCGGCGGGGACCGCGCCGAAGCCCGCGGGCAACAAGCCGATCGACGGTTTCTGATCGCGAGGAAGCGGGCGAAATCCCGTCAACAAGAACGAAGCGAGCGGCGGATCCCGGTTCGGGAATCCGCCGCTCGTGTTTTGTCGAGGCCTGCGACTCGAGGCGCCCGAGGATCGTGACCGTCAGCGTGTTGCGTTCAATTGGCTGCGCCACACCATCGCCGCCGAGGGGGGAGCCGAAAACTGACCCGCCGCACCCTTGCCGGCCTTGGTGGCCGTCTTGGGGAGAATCGGCATCGGACTCCCCGTCGCGCTGGCGGAACCGCTTGCGTTACGGGGCAGGATCGGCGTCGCGTTGCCGCTGTCGGTCGGCATGGGAACCAATCGGTCGGTCGTTCCCGTGCCGTTCGAGGGCATCGGCGTCACCGTGGTCGGAGTCGCGGACGGCCCGCCCAGCGTCGGCACGCTCAGGCCAGGGGTCGAGAACGTTTCGTTCGAGAACGTCTGCGGCCCTTGCAGCGTCGCCCCGCCGGTCGCCGGAGCGGCGTTGTATTGAGAGGGGCTGTACGGAGCAGCGCCGGGCACCGCTCCCGGAATACCCCCGAACGACGGCGGACAGGTTGCGGGGGGACAGGGGTCGACCGCCACCCGACGGTAGCTGACCCGTGTTTGCATCACGGTCCGCGGCACTTGTTTGGCGACGACCTTCGGCACCCACACCTGCGTGTAGCTCCCCTCGTCGACGCACACGGTGTCGTACGTTGTCACGGGCACCTGCTCGGTGACCGGTTCCAGTCGATAGCTCGGCTGCACCGGCATCGGCGGGGGACAGAAGCGCGGGCAACAGCACTTCATCCGCACCTTCCGGCACTTCACACAGCAGGAGTCGAACATTCCCGCCATCGAGAGAACCGGCCCGACGATCAGCGTCACGGCCAAGGCCAAGACGGCCCGCATCGTCAACGTGGTACGCGACAGCGACATGGCATTCCTTTACCGACGGCCTCTCGAAACCTTGGGGCACCAGCCATTCCGACGGCGTCCCCGATGGGTCGCAATCAGACGGTCGGACCACGCCCCGCATCGGATTCCATCGGCGAGCCGCTTGTCTCTGCTTGAGCAAAAACGGGTCGACTTTGACGATTATGCCGATTAACGAGTTTTCCCGACTGCCATGCAGATTGAAAAGAAATCACCACAAATCGTTACCCGGTTTTGGCTTGCGATAAAACGAGTCACGCCGAAAAAATCGTTCGCAGGCGAACAGTCGATCTTTTCGTGATTTCCACAATCTCCTAGCATTCCACCCCCTCTTGGACGCCGGTTCTCGGCTCCACGAAACCTCTCTCGACGAATCCCTCCCTTCAAACCGTTCCCAGTGGGCTTGGTCGCCGACGCGCGGGTCGCGTGCGTTCCGCCTTCGGCGTCCGTGTGGCTGTGTCTCCCCCCTTGGAGATGATGGCCGCATGTCCCGACCGCGCGGTTTTGGTGTCTTCCATGCGTGCATCGATTGCCAGCCGTACCCAAGGTCGGCTTCGTTCCCGTCGAGGCGGCGCGCTGTTCGGCGCGGTGTTGGCCTTGTTCTTGGGGATTGGAGAAGCGGGTCCGCTGTTCGCACAGACCGGTCGCCCCCCCGTCGCCGACGACGGAGGCCTCCCCCCGGCGCTGTTCGGAGGTGCGACGGTCGAACCGGGAAGTGCCGGAGCGGGTCCCGTTCCGAACGCTGCGGGGGGTTGGGATCTACCTTCCTCGGGCTCGGACGGGAGAGGTTGGATCGACCCGTCGACGCCCGGCCCGGCGGAGGAAACGTCGCGCTACGACCATGCGTGGGGCTGCGACCCCGGCGAATGGGGTTGGCACGTGCTGCCCAAGGGAATCGTCTACAAGTCGTATCTGGCGGCGGCGAAGGAATCCCGACTGGGCGCACAGATTGTGAACGAGCGCGACGCCACCTCGTTGTTCGACTCCACCCTGGGGGGTCGCTTCGGAGTGCTGCGCTTCGGACCGGAGAATGTGCCCGAGGGGTTTCAGTGGGATATCGACGGCGCAGCGATGGTCCGGCTGGACCCCGACACCGAGTTGGATGTGCAAGCGACCGATTACCGGGTCGGCTCGACCCTCAACTGGGGACTGGGTCGGCATCGTTGGCGCGTGGGTTACTACCACGTCAGCTCGCACCTGGGGGACGAGTTCCTGTTGAAGAATCCTGGGTTCCGCCGGCTCAATTTCCACCGGGACGCGCTGTTGGCCGGCTACTCGCACTACTTCACGCCCGATTTCCGCGTGTACGGCGAAGTCGCCGCGGCCTTCAACTACGAGGATGCCAAGCCGATCGAGTTCCTGTTCGGGTTCGACTGGGCGCCCGCCGCGCCGACGGGGCCGCGCGGCGCTCCGTTCGTCGCGTTCAACACCCATTTGCGACAGGAACTGAACTTCGGCGGCAACATCGCCGCGCAAGCGGGTTGGGCCTGGCGCGGCAACGACCCCGCCAGCGGGCTGCTGCGAACCGGCCTCTACTACTACAACGGTGGCAGCCCCCAGTGGTCGTTCTTCCAAGACTTCGAGGAGCAACTCGGCGTCGGGCTGTGGTACGACTTCTGAGAAGAGGTGTTAGGGCGTGTTGGTCGCAGCATGCGAAGCCTCGCGCGTGAACCAACCGGGGCATGAGCGCACCCCGCGGTTTTCGCGGAAGAGGGTGCGTTTTTGTGTAGCCCGACGCGTGAGCGAGGGACCCCGCTTTCCCGGCAGGTCACGATCTCCCCACAATTCACGCCGATTCCCTCCCTCACGCGTCGGGCTACTTGAAATCGCCCCCTCGGAGTGACACGGGTCATGACTTTGCCCGGCCCTCAATACCCGGCCACCGAACCTGCTCCCGCGGTGACGATGGCCGGCAAACCCAGTCGTTGACGGCAGTCGTCCAGCATTTCCCGCGTGCGGCTGGCGCCACAGCGGGTCACTCCAAGTGCTCGCACGGCCAACAGCGAGTCGAGGTCGCGCACGCCCCCCGCCGCCTTGACCTGCACGCCCGGCGCGGAGTGTTTCCGCATCAGTCGCAGATCGTCGTGCGTCGCGCCGCCGGTGCCGTAACCGGTCGATGTCTTGACCCAGTCCGCACCCACCTCCGAGCAGATGCGGCACAACTCGATCTTGTGTTCGTCCTTGAGGTAACAGTTCTCGAAGATGACCTTCACATGGCGACCCGCCGCGTGCGCCACTTCGACAACCGCGGCAATGTCCGCCCGCACGTAGTCCCATTGGCCTCCGAGGACCTGGCTGATGTTGACCACCATGTCGAGTTCCTGACACCCCTCCGCCACCGCTCGCTCGGCCTCGGCTCGTTTGATCGCCGTGGCGTGTCCGCCGTGCGGGAAACCGATCGTCGTCGAGGGGTGTACCGTCGAACCCTTGAGCCCTTCGACGCAGCGGGGAAGCGCATAGGGAAGAATGCACACGCTGGCCACATCGTACGCCCGCGCGAGGGCGATCCCCGCGTCGAGGTCGGCGGGAGTCAGCGTCGGATTGAGCAACGAATGGTCGATCATCTTGGCGATGTCGGCGTAGCTGAAGTCGGGCATGGGGCGCTTCCTCGGGATGTCTGGAAATTGGACCTTACGAAGCATCGGGGAACAGTCTTGAACCTCGTCCATCGGCGCGGGCAACTCGCCCTGTGGCGCCGACTTCATTCCGCCACATCGACCCAGCCACGCTTGCGATGGCTGCCGAGCACCGCTTCGCACAGCAGCACCTCGCGATGTCCGTCGGCGAACGTGGGATAGGGTGCGGTGCCCGAACAATCGTCGCGGGATTCGGAGCGATTCCACGCTCCGTAGAACGCCCGGAACAACTGCTTGAACGTGTCGGGAAAGCCTTCGTTATGCCCCGCCGGGTATTGGGCGAACCGCCCGGCGAACGGATCGAGCAGCGCGGGATCGCGCAGGACCAGTTCGTTGGGACGGTCGCGCGCGCCAATCCACATCTCGTCGGGGGTTTCGCTGTTCCACGCCAACGCGCGCCGCGACCCGGCCACTTCGAACGACAAGCGGTTCTTGCGACCGGCCGTTGTTTGCGAGACCCACACCACTCCGTTCGCGCCGTTGTCGAACCGCAACAACACCGAACCGCAATCCTCGGTGTCGATCGTCACCGACTCGGATTCCACCGGCGTCGCCGACGGTCCGGCGAACGTCTCGACCCCGCCGCGCGGGCGGGTGCGCACCGGATGAACCGTCCGCAGATCGGCACACACCGACACGACCCGCCGACCGGTGACGAACTGAATCAGATCGAGCCAATGCGTCCCGATGTCGGCCACCGCCCGCAACGCGCCCCCTTCGTCCGCCAACACCCGCCAGTTGAAATCTCCCGGAAACAACAACCAGTCCTGCACGTACGCACCGTGCACATGCAACAGCTCCCCCGCCTCGCCACTTCGCAGGCGCGCGGCCGCTTCGTGACACAGCGGATAGAACCTCACGTTGTACGCCACCCCGGCTGCCAACCCGGTCTCGCTGGCAACGCGCACCAGCTCCGCCGAATCGCGCGGGTTCGTCGCCAACGGCTTCTCGCACAGCACCCGCTTGCCCGCCAACAGCGCGGCCCGCGCCTGCTCGAAATGGAAGCGGTTGGGGGATGTCACATGGACACAGTCGACCTCGGGGTCTCGCAACACCTCGTCGAAGGTTTCGTAACCGCGCGGCAGCCCCAGCTTGTTGGCAGCGGTGCGGGACTTCGCGGGGGTCGAACCGAGAATGCCCGCCACGCGGACCCCCGCGCG
Source organism: Planctomycetales bacterium (assembly GCA_044359065.1). Taxonomy (GTDB): domain Bacteria; phylum Planctomycetota; class Planctomycetia; order Planctomycetales; family Planctomycetaceae; genus JAIXZD01. The sequence continues at coordinate 25,010 of JBIKMW010000080.1, forward strand.
GCGCAACGCCTCGACATGCACGGGACCGATGAATCCGGTCCCCACCACGGCGGCGACGGGTGCGTGCGTCACGATGCCCCTCCGTTTCGCAACACGCCCCGCGCGGGGGCGTTCTCGGAAATCGGCCCCGAACGCGTGTGGAATTCGTACCGGTCGCCGCGATACAGCGTCCGCTCCCGCCACAACGGCGCACCGTCCGCGAGACACCCCGTCGACACAACTTCCAGCGCGGGGGAACGGGACGGAACACCGAGCAGGCTGGCGTCCGACCGCTCCAGCGGAACGGCGCGGATCACCGTCGTCGCGCCGCCGATCGCCAGTTTGTGGCGATCCGTCCAAGCCCCGTACAACGACCTCGAAACGTCGGCCCGCGACAGTCCCGTGCAGTGTCGCCACACGATCACCCGTCGCTCGAGGATGACCGGCACCCCGTCCGCCAACCGCAGACGATCCAGCCTCCACACGTCCTCGTCCGCCGCCAATCCCAGTGCGTCGCGGGTCTCTTCGTCGAGGTCCGCACCCGGTGCACGGTCGAACGCGAGCACTTTGGTGGAGGGACGTTTGCCAGCCGCGCGGGCCTTTTCCGTGAAGCTGACCAGCGAACGCACGTCGTAGTCGATGGCGTCCCGCCGCACGAACGTCCCGACACCTTTGCGAAACTCCAGCCACCCCTGCGACACGAGGCTGGCGAGAGCCTTGTTGGCTGTGGCCCGGCTCACGCCGTAGCGGTCGCCGATCTCCCGTTCGGTAAGGAATTGTTGCCCGCGTTGAAACTCGCGCCCGAGCGAGTCGCGCAGACGCTCGTGCAGTTGCTGGTAGACGGGGCTGCGGACCAGGGGCGCGTCCACGGGAACTCCAGATTCCGGACCAAGGGGGACACGTCGCGGCCCCACCCTTCGACACAAGTGGTGGCTTAGCCACTGTATGTCAGTGCGCTCGCGCGTTCAAGACCGCGTTGTGTGGCGGGGGCGCACCGCGCAGCGGAAGCCCCCGTGCGACGACGGAGTGCGATTCGGGGGGCTCCAAATCACCCCCCGCCACACCGGTCCGGACGAGAGTCGGCAAAGCCCCCCCCGTCACGCTCGATCAACCTGTGTTCGCGCGAAGTACGCTCTATACTGCCCCGAGCAGTCGTGCGATCGAGACGCGCGGATGAACTTCCTTCACGGACATGCCGATGAGTACCGAACCCGCCGAGTCGCGACCGACGACCAACCACCGCGGAGCGGCCGACCGACAGCGGCTGTATTGGCAGGCGGGCCTCGCGCTGGTGGTCGTGGGAATCCTGGTGTTCAACGCCTGGAGCGAGGCTCGCAAGGCGCGGGTGCAGGAAGAGGAGGCGATCGCCGTCGCCGAACACAAAGCCGCCGAGAAAGCTCGGAAAGCCGAAGAGAAGGCGGATGCCGCGCGTCGCAAAGCCGAAGCGGGCACGAAATCCCGGTCCACTCCCGCGAAGGCGGACGCCCCGAAATCCAACGCGTCCAAGGGAAAAGAGCTTCCGCACGGCGAGGACGTTGCGACCGCTTCCCCGAGCAAACCGGCGGACGACTTGGCCGTCGACGAGCCGCCCCCCAAGCCGCGCGACAAGCCCGCCGGTTCCGAAGCCGCCACCAAGCCCTCCGAACCGCGCGGCCCACCCTCCACGGGGGGCGCGAAGTCCGCCCCCAAATCCGGCGGCACCCCCAAGACGAAGGCCGATCCCCCCACACTGTTCCGCAACGTGACGTTGAAGAACCAGGATGGACGTGTCATTTACCGGGGTGATATCGACGTCGCGCCGACGCTCGCGCGGATCGACCGGGGTGACGTGCTCAGCCAATACCGCAACGACGGGATCACCTTCCAGAATCGCGAAGGGCGGCTGCCGAAAAAGCCCTCCGGACATTACCGAGAGTGGGTCCACCCTACCCCCGGCGTGGGCGGTCCGGGACCGCAGCGGATCGTCACCGGCAAGTCCGGCGAAGCGTATTACACCCACGATCACTACGACACGTTTCGCAAGATCCGCTGACCCTCACGCTCCCGCCTCGGAACATCCGGACTCGTTCGCCATGACCGACTCGCCCCCTCCCCCCTGGTGGGATTCCGAACTTCCGGCGTCGGTCGCGGCCGACAGCCGCGCGCACGTCGCGCGGATGCCCGCCGGCATCGGTCGCAAACAGCCGCTGTTCCACGCGTTGGCCAAGGGGCTGGCGCTCCCCGGTTATTGCGGCCACAACTGGGACGCCCTCGAAGAGGCGCTGCGCGACTTCGCATGGCTGGGGGATGTCGACACCGTGTGGCTGGTCCACGCGGACCTGCCGTTTTCGGCGACAAGCCGCCATCGCGGCACGTATCTGTCCATCCTGCGGGAGTGCGTGGCGCACGGCATCGCGTGCGGACCCGTGAAGCTGCGCTGCGTGTTCCCCGTCCCGCCGGAAGCGTGATCGACGCGCGATCGCCCGGATGTTGCTGAAAAACGAAATTCGCCTCTTGACGGGTCCGTGTCCGACCGACATAGTGTACTACGTCGATAGTACACAGGAGCAGCCCATGCATGTCCGCATCGATCCCGCCAGCGGCATCGCCATCTACGAGCAAATCGTTCGTGCGGTGAAGTTCGCCGTGGCCCGGGGGACGCTCGTCGCCGGAGAACTGGTTCCCTCCGTGCGGGAACTCGCGTTGCAATTGGCCGTCAATCCCAACACGGTCGCCCGCGCCTATCGAGACCTGCAAGCGGCGGGGTTGCTCGTGCCGGTGCGAGGGACCGGGCTGGAGGTCAGCGCGGGGGCGGCCGTCCCGTGCCGCCGCGAACGACTGGAGCTGATCCGCGAACGGTTGCGGTCGGTGCTCGAGGAAGCGGTCGGCAACGACATTTCGTCCGACGAACTGGGGACGATGTTCCGCGAGGAGCTGGAGCGCACGGGGGGACTCAACGGGCGCAAGCGGGTGGTGAAACGGGACTGATTGACACGCGAATCCTTCGAACCATTTGTCTGACAAACACATTCGCAACACACCGACGGGCGGAGACGCATGATGGACGCCGACATTCGGTTGCAGGGGATTCGTAAGCGGTTCGGGGCGGTCGTCGCGCTCGACGACGTGTCGTTCGACGTGCCGCGCGGTTCCGTGTGCGCCCTTCTGGGGGCGAACGGCGCGGGCAAGTCGACCGCGCTCCGTATCCTGCTCGGACTGCAGGACGCCGACGCAGGCACGGCGAGCGTCCTCGGGATGGACAGCCGCACCGACGGTCAAAACATCCGCCGCCGGGTCGGCTATGTGGCCGACAAACCCGCGCTGTACGATTGGATGACGGTCGACGAGATCGGCTGGTTTGCCTCGGGGTTTTATCCCGCCGGCTATCTCGATGCGTACCGCCGCCGCTTGTTGGACTTCGGCATTCCCGGAGGACAGAAGATTCGCGCGCTCTCCAAGGGAAATCACTCGAAGGTGGCGCTGGCCCGGACGCTCGCCCATCGGCCCGACGTGTTGATCCTCGACGAGCCGACCTCGGGCCTCGACCCGCTGATTCGGCGGGAATTCCTGGAAAGCCTCATCGACGTAGCGGCCGAGGGGCGAACGGTGCTTGTCTCGACGCACCAGGTGTCGGATGTCGAGCGCGTGGCGGACCGGGTGGCGATCCTGCTCCGAGGCCAACTCGTCTGTTGCGAACCGTTGGACGAACTCAAACGGAAGTTGCGCGAGGTCGTGATCTCGGGAGCGTCCCCGTCGGCCGCGGCCGGGGTGGATGTGCCCGGACAAGTGCTGACGGAACGCGTTCTCGAACGGCAACGGGTGTTGCTGGTGCGGGGTCTCGACGAGCAGGGATTGGCGGAACGGGTTCCGGAAGGAGTTGTGGCGGAAGTCCGCCAACCGGACCTCGAGGAGATCCTGTTGGCCTTGTTGCGGGAGGACCGCGACGGCAAGCGGGACGCGGTCCGGGCCGCGGAGCCGGTGAAACTCTGAGGCGAATGTCGATCAGGCTGTGCCTGACGAAAGCCCGTTCTTCAGGCACAGCCTGATCGACGAAGATTGCCAGACCACGATTGCACACGATCCAACACGTCACGGTGGCCGCCATGTTCCAGCGACTGGTTTGGAAAGAGTTTCGCGCGCTCCTGCCCTTGTGGCTGGGCCTGTTCGCGGGGGGCCTTGGTCTGGTCGTGTGGATCGGATCGGTGCAACACGCCGGTTCCGCCGCGCCACTGGTCTCGCTGGCGATCGCGCTGGCGGGGTGTTTCGGACTGGCCGCAGCCGCGACGCAGTACGCGGGGGAAGTCGAAGACGGCACGGCGGGCTGGCTGCGGACGTTACCGCTGGAAGGGAGGACCGTGTGGTCCGCCAAGACGGTGGTCAACGTTGGCGGGACGCTGGCGCTGCTGTTGGTCTTGGGGGGCATGGTCTGGCTCGCGCATCCACCGATGAGCCGATCTCCCGACGATCCCTCCTTCGAGTACTTCAACGCCGAACGAATGGTGCGGTTCTCGCTCGGCGCGCCGCTGTTGGCGGCGGCGGTCAGCGTGCGGCTGCGCGGGGTGTTGGCGGCCGTGCTGACGACGACGTTGCTTTCGGGCGTGTTCGCGTGGCTGGGTTCGCTGGTGTCGCACTGGAACGAAGCGCCCGCCTGGGGTGTGCTGGCGGCTCAGATCGCGTTGACCGGTTGGCTCAGCCGACGATGGACAATCGCGTGGTGCGGTTCGGTCGACTTCGCGGCGCCCCGTCCGGAAGCGCTCGTTATGGCGCGAACGGGTTCGACCACCTATGCACAGCGGGCGTGGTGGGACGTGTGGTGCGACGGCTCTCCGACACGGCGGATGTGGCGGTCGTTGGTGTGGCACGAACTGCGGCGTCTGCGGACGTTCGCGCTGTGGTGGCTGGTGCTGGCGGTCACGGCTTTGATATTGACGCTGACCGGGTCGGCCAACATGCGGTCGGGGATGCTGTTGGGTTACGGAACGGCGGCACTGGCGGGGGTGTGGTCGCTCCGAGGCGAACAGCGGCGCGAGTTCCACGCGTTTCTGGGGGACCGAGGGATTCCGTCGGCGTCGGTCTGGTGGTCGAAGCATGTCGTGTGGGGGATGGGTGCGTTCACACTCACGCTTCCCTGTTTTCTGTGCGACGCGTGGGTCGAAGGGATTCGGCACTCGGCCTCCACGTCGACCCTCGAGTACAGCCTGTCCGGTGCGCCGCTCAACACGCACCCCTTGGCGACCCGACTGACGCAAGCGGCGCTACGCGAGTTGCCGGCGGCCGCGTCCCTGTACGCCGTCGGGCATCTGGCGTCGCTGTGCTCCGTGCGGTTGATCTTCGTGCTGGTGACGACCTTCGTCGGAGCCGTGGCGTGGTTTGCGTGGAGTTCGTCGCAGGCCGGTTTCAATGGGGTCTCGACGTGGCTCACCGGAAGTCTAGTCGCCGGCGGCACGCTGGTTGCGGCGGGACTGCTGGCCGAGCGTTGGCTGGCTCGGCGGTCGCTGGCGTGGGGACGGGGGATCGTGATCGTCGGCGCGTTGGGGGGCTGCGCGCTGTTGTCGCAAGGATTCGCCTACGCACGGTACTGGAGCCTGCCGTCCGATCCGCTTCCGGCGGATTTGCGAAAGGAAATGGAGCAACTCGAAGAGCGGATGAAGTCGCCCGACCTCGATGCTTCGACGGCGTATCGCCAGTTGTTCGACGAGCTGAATGCCTTGAGCTTTGGGGTAGAGTCACGCGGACAGGAAATGGCCCCCGGGGGTGAACGGAAACCCGCAGTTCCCCAGGAGGAGCAGGAAGCGGATCGGATCAAACAGGTCGAGGCGGTGGCGGGCTGGCTCGACCGCTTGGCAGAGGCGGGGGAGAAGCACGCTTCGGGGAGTCGGCGACCACTGTTGGATCCACACATGTTCCGGACCCGCAGCAGCTTTGCCGGCGAAACAATGCTGTTGCTTTCCGACGGGTCGCGGTTCACCAAGCCGCTGGCTCTGATGCGCGAGTCGGGAGACGTGGAGCGGGAATGGCGTGCCTTGCTTGGGCTGCTTCGCTGGGCGCGGTTGGCGAAGTCTCAGGAGCCGTGGCAAGCCGTGTTCCAAATCTTGGAACGCATGGACGCGAGCGTCCTGGAACGCATTGTCGACTGGGCGTCTCTCAAGCAGGTTTACCCAAATAGGTTGACCGCCGCGATCCAACAACTCCGCGCGGAAGAACAAGGGCTGCCGCCGGTCTACGAACGTTGGCTGGCGCGGCATGTGGTGGCCCGGTGGTACCTGGCGGACAACATCTCGCAGCTGTCGCGCATCGTGCCCAGTCACGAACTGCACGGCATGATCCTGGCCGAAGCCTATGGAGCGGCTCCGCGCGGCCTGTGGCGGAAACGGCTGGAGCGGGCGCACGAGGCGTCATGCATCGGGCCTTGGTACGAGTTGAGTGTGATCGAACGGCTGTCACGCTCGCCCGGCGACTCCCTGAAGAGAACGGAACGGTCATTCCACCTGAGCGAACTGGATGTCTACAACGCGAAATTCTCCGCCCCGGCTTTTCTGGGAACCGAGCCCGGAATCGTCCGTGACGAACTGATGCAAGCACCTTCGCCGTTGCAGGGTTTCCTGTGGGAGAGCAACCGACCCCAGGAAACAATCCAAGCGCTCCGCCGCCACAATCAATACCGCCTGCTGTTGACCGCGCTCACAGCCATCCACCATCAGAAAGTTCATGATGAACTCCCGAGTTCGCTGCATGGACTGAGGATCCCGGCGACGGCGGAGCGACTCCCACCGAACATCCGCTCCGTGGGCGATTTCGTCCCTGTCGACGTATTCACCGGAAATCCGTTCGAGTATGCCCCCGCCGGATTGGGGACCATCGCCAGCGCTCCGACTGTCCGTGGTCTGTTGGGGGGAGACCAACCTCTGATGTGGTCGACCGGTCCCGACCTCAACCAGTGGACGGCCACACGGCTCGAGAAACCGTTCCAGCTCCCGTCGGGTGAATCGGTCGACAGAGTGTTGCGCCTGCGCTCGGTGCATTCGTCCCACAATCCCGATGACGATAAGGCCCTGCCCCACGGTTTGCTCGCGAAGCCCACCGTCCCGCTGAAGGTCCTGTTCGACTGACGCCACCGCGGATCGCCGAAGACTTTCGCCTCATTGAAGGCATTCACCACGGAGTTCGCGGAGTTTCACAGAGAAGAGGCGTTGGGGATGTCGGGAACCTTCTTGCGCTGGGGTGGGCGCTTAAATCGAAAACAATTCCGACAACGTGTCGCGCCAAGGACTCGACAGACTCCGGCCTCGTATCGCGCCAAACTCTTCTGCCTGACTCTGCGTCCTCTGCGTCCTCTGTGGTACAAAAAACTCGCCGCTCACCCGCGCGTAACCAGACGTCAAAGACTTTCACCACGGAGTTCACGGAGTTTCACAGAGAAGAGGCGTTGGGGATGTCGGGAAACTTCTTGCGCTGGGGTGGACGCTTAAATCGAAAATGTTTCCGACAAGG
>JBIKMW010000213.1:0-2672 GCA_044359065.1 Planctomycetales bacterium
GTCGGCTCATCGCATCCTGGGGCTGAAGCAGGTCCCAAGGGTTGGGCTGTTCGCCCATTAAAGCGGTACGCGAGCTGGGTTCAGAACGTCGTGAGACAGTTCGGTCCCTATCCTCCGCAGCCGAAGGATTATTGACGAATGCTGTCCCTAGTACGAGAGGACCGGGACGGACGCAGCTCTGGTGTGCCAGTTGTCCTGCCAAGGGCACGGCTGGTTAGCCACCTGCGGAAGGGATAACCGCTGAAAGCATCTAAGCGGGAAGCCCGTTCGAAGATGAGTAATCCCATGCGGTCAACGCAGTAAGGCCCGTGACAAGACCATCACGTTGATAGGCCGGAAGTGTAAGCGTGGTAACACGTTCAGCTGACCGGTACTAATCGGCCGAGGGCTTGGTAGAAACGCTCGTGCTTGCTCTGGAGTCTTTGAGGGACACCACCCCTTTGTGGGGATCCCCTTGACAACAATTTTCGGTGGCCATAGCGGTGGGGTCACACCCGTTCCCATCCCGAACACGGCAGTTAAGCCCGCCAGCGCCAATGGTACTTGGAGGTAGACCTCCTGGGAGAGTAGGACGCCGCCGAATTAATCGATTGAAAGGCCCCTCGCTTCGGCGGGGGGCCTTTCGCATTCCCGTTACATCGACTCAGCGTTGTGCGAAGTCGGGATTCGGCTCAGTTGGTTTCTGCGAGTAGCAAGCCGTGTCGTAGTACTCGCGCATCGCAGCGACCCGCCCGTCGCGCATCTCCATGATTCCGCAAATGCGTGGAGTCATGAGGTCGCGCCCATCGACATCCCAAAAGTGGTCGTAGCGCTCGGTGAAAACGACGTTTCCGCGGCTCGCAATGTGCAAGACGTCGGCGGTGAACCGGCGGGTGTCGCGGATGATTGGAATCAGCCGTGCAAAGCCACCTTCTGCGTAGAACGATGCAAGATGGTCGAGGCCGTGAATTGTCGGTAGACCCGAGTTCTCAAAGGTGAAGTCGGGGGTGCACAACTCGTGGACGACCGAGCGAAACGTCCCGTCCTCCATCGCGGCGAGGAGGCGCAGACACAGAAGTTCGTTGTCATTTGTGGCAAGCGAGAGATCGACCATCGGCAATCTCTATCACGTCCGGGATTAGCGTCGGAGCGATGAATGGTCGGTTGTTCGGTGAAGTGGCGGTCACCATGCTTGTGGTGCTTGACCCGCCCGGGAACATGCCGATCTTCCTGGCGGTCACCCGGCAGTTGAAAGACAAAGAACGCCACCGTGCGGCTTACATCGCTGTTGGGACTGCCTTTTTCATCATCGCCCTGTTTGCCGTTGGCGGGCGGACCGTTCTGGATTACCTGAATGTCTCTGTGCCGGCCCTGCGTGGTGCCGGGGGACTGTTGTTGTTGCTCGTCGCCCTGCAGTTGCTGTACGGGCAGGGTGGAGAGGGCAAGTACGGCGAGGCAACGATTGAGCAAAGGACGTCGGTTGCGATGGTTCCTTTGGGCACACCTTTGCTTGCGGGTCCGGGAACAATTGTCGCGACGATCGTGTTCTTCTCCGAGGCAGATGGCATCGGGGAGTGGTTCAGCGTGGTTTTCGGGCTCGGTGTTGCCCTTGTAGGAACGCTTCTCGCTTTGCGTTTTGCTGGCATCTTGCAGCGGATCGTGCGTCCGATGGGCGTGATCCTTTTGGCACGGGTGGCGGGCATGTTGCTCGCCGCAATTGCTGTGCAGATGATCGCCGACTCGGTGATCGAATTCGTGAGAACGGCCTGAATTAGCTGCGTTGTTGCGGCGCCTGCGGAATCGGCCCGTATGAAGCTTCGTATCGGTCGACGTTTTCGGCGATCGCACGCGCGATTTCGAAGATCACCGATGTGGGTACCTTGACGCGCGCGACGACGGGAGTGGGAACCACGAGTTCGCCGTTCGCGTCGTGCTCCGGCATTCCGGCGACGCCAAAGTCGAGAGTGAACTCGTACGGTCCGTGCCAGATGGCTGCAACATTGGCGTAGACACCAGCCTTGAGTTCGTCAGGTATTTCCATTCGAACTTGTGCTTGTTGTGGCGTGTTCGCGTCGCTCATTCGGGCATCGTAACCTTTCGCACCTTTCCCGCCTTAGAGTGTGCGCCTATGCCAAACGACCGCCCTCGCCGTCCCAGTGCGCCGCGGGGTGGTTCTGCTCCGCGAGGTTCCGGTGCTCGTGGTGGCACGCCGCGCGCAGGAGGACAACGTTCGGGCGGTGCGCCGCGTTCCGGTGGCGCTCCACGCGCGGGCGGACCGCGTTCCGGCGGTGCAGCGCGTTCCGGAGGCCCGCGTCGTGAAGGCGGTGCCGGGCGTCCGCCTCGTGAAGGTGGCGCTCGAACCAGTTTTACGAAGTACGGCGATCGTCCGTCGGGTCCTCGCTCGGGTGGGCCGCGTCGTGACGGTGATGCGCCTCGCAGTCGCAGCCCGCGCAGCGATGATTCCCCGCCGCGTCGCGAGCGCAGCGAGCGCAAACCATACGGTGAGCGCAGCGAGCGCAAACCATACGGTGAGCGCAGCGAGCGCAAACCATACGGTGAGCGGAGCGAGCGCAAACCATACGGTGAGCGGAGTGAGCGCAAGCCTTACGGTGAGCGGAGCGAGCGCAAGCCTTACGGTGAGCGTGGGGGTCGTCCGTCGGGTCCTCGCTCGGGTGGGCCGCGTCGTGACGGTG
>JBIKMW010000081.1:0-31652 GCA_044359065.1 Planctomycetales bacterium
CTTCGGCATCGCTTACATGCTGACAGGTTCGCATGCGTCCAGTTTGCAGGGAGAGCCTCGGTCGACACACGACATCGACTTGGTCGTGGCGTTGGAACCGTACCTCCTGCCACGTCTTTTGGCCGCGTTTCCCGCTCCACGGTTTTATGTCAGCGAAACCGCCGCTCACGAAGCGGTGCGGCACCGCCGCACGTTCAACGTTCTTGAGCCCGCGACTGGCAACAAGATCGATTTTTTCGTGTTGAAGGACACTCCCTTCGACCGCGAGCGATTTGGTCGCCGAATCCGGGTTGAATTGAGCGGGGTCCCGATTTCCGTCAGTTCGCCGGAGGACACGATTCTGCAAAAGCTGCGGTGGTGTTCCGAACTGGGCGGCAGCGAAAAGCACCTGTTGGATGCGATCGGTGTCTACGAAATGCAGGCGGATCGACTCGACCTGACCTACATTCATCGTTGGGTCTGCGAATTGGCTCTCGACCGCGAATGGCGGGCGATCCTGGAGCCGGCGGAGCCGTTCGATGAGAACGCGGACGCCTGATGGTGTGTCCGCCGGACCATACAAACTGAATTGCGAAACACGGCCCGGTCGGCCCCGACCATTCCGACGGGGCGGATCGCGCCGGTCGCATCGACCGCGCGGGGTTGTTGCGTCCCGTCCTCGTCCGACGCCGAATCGCCGCTTTGTCCACGGAGGCAGGGGGGCTATGATGGAAGCGTCCCGCCCCGCGAGCGCCTTTGGCGCGTCCTTTCCCGCCGCCATCCCATGCCCGACGAAAACCTCGACGGTCCCCGCCCCTTGGCCTTCCAGCCTCCCTTCGGGGACCTGACGCTCATGGCCGGGTCGGCCAATCCGCTGTTGTCGCGGGCCATCGCCGACACCCTCGGCGTGCGCTTGTGCCCCGCCGAGTCGCAGCGTTTCAGCGAGGGTAACGTGTTCGTCCGCGTGCTCGAAAACGTCCGCGGCAAGGACGTGTTCGTCATCCAGGGGGTGCACTACCCCGTCAACGACAACTTCATGGAGCTGTTGTTCTGGATTGACGCGCTCAAGCGCGCCAGTGCCCAGCAGGTTACCGCGGTGATCCCCTTTTTCAGTTACTCGAAGGGGGACAAGAAGGACGAACCACGCGTGTCGATCCGCGCCCGCGTTTGTGCCGACGCCCTTGAGGTGGCCGGGTGCGACCGCGTGTTGACGATGGACCTGCACAGCCCGCAGATCCAGGGCTTCTTCCGCATCCCTGTCGACCACATGTACGGTCGGCACATCCTGTGCGAGCACATCCGCAAGTACAACATCCCCGACCTGGTCGTGTGCAGTCCCGACATCGGCTTCGCCAAGGACGCGGCGAACTTCGCAACCTTGCTCGGCGCGCCGGTGGTCATCGGCAACAAGGCCCGCACCGGTCACGACGAAACTTGCGTGGCTCTTGAGGTGATCGGGGACGTGCGCGACCGCAACGTGCTGCTCGTGGACGATTTCACGATCACGGGGGGCACGTTGATCGCGATGGCCGGGGCGCTGAAGGATCGCGGCGCGCGCGACATTTACGCCGCCGTCTCGCACGGCGTACTCTCCAAGGGGGCCGGAGCGAAGATCGGCGCGAGCGTCATCAAGAAGATGTTCATGACCGACACGATCGAGCACCGGGTCGACCCCCTGCCCCCCAACCTCGAGGTTGTGTCGGTGGCCAGCGTGTTCGCCGAGGCGATCCGCTCCGTCCACGAGCGGACCAGCGTCAGCCGCCTCTTCCCCGAAAAGCCACCCAGCCTGAAGAAGTGACCTGATCGAAGAAGAGACGCGATAGGTGTGCGTCACGCGCCGGCGGGGGGTTGATCGGCCGCAGGCTTGTTCGGGTCGGGGACTTGTTCCGCCGCGGCGGGTTGGTCGGGGGCGGAGTCCGCGGGGGTCTGCCCCTTTTCCGACGCGACCTTTTTGCGGAGTTCGTCCGCCTTCGCGAGCATCTCGTCCGGCTTCTCCTTGACGAGGTCTTCGCACCCCTTGCAGCAGACATAAACCGCGCGGTCGGTGTCGATCGACACCTTGTACGGCACCCCCATCGAACCGAGCGGCTCCTCGCTCACCACGCAGTAACCTTGCGCCTCGGCCACCGCACGCTCCGCAGGCTCCATTTTGGCGAATTCGGCGGCGCGAACCTCCGCCTCCGAGAGGGCGGGAGCTTTCGCGGACGGAGCACCTCCCCCCGTCATGCCGCCACCCCCGCACCCGGCCAACGCCAACACAGCCCACGCCCACATTCCGTTCGTTCGCATGATTGCCCTTCATTCGGAAAAACTCGACCGCTGACATCCAGCGCACCCCGGTACAGCATTCATTTTCGCGCTTGTCGCGTCTCGCAACAAGGGGCGTCCCTGCCGACGGGACGCCCCCGAACTCCGTCGAGTTCTCCAGCGGTCGAACCTATCATTCGGGACGTCGAACCAATCTGAAGAGTTGCTCGAGCGCGGGCATGGCTCGGCATCAGTGTGCCCGGTCGCACGCGCGAACGATTGGGAACGTTTGGACGGAGCGGAGCGGATGGCGGAAGTCTCGGAACTGCGGCAAAAGGTGGTGGAAGCGGCGCGGACCCTCGTCGTCAAGGTGGGAACGAGCGTGTTGTCGCGCAGCGACGATTCGCTCGACGACGCTCGCTTCGCCGACTTGGCCGCGCAATTGCACCGCGCCCGTGAGACCGGTCGCAAGGTCGTGCTCGTCTCGAGCGGGGCCATCGGCGCGGGGATGGGACTGCTCGGACTCCCCAAACGGCCCGACGACCTGCCCACCCTGCAAGCAGCCGCTTCCGTCGGCCAGGCGCACCTCATTCGCCGCTACGACGAAGCCCTGCGTCCCCACGGCCTGCGGGCCGCTCAATTGCTCCTCACCGCCAACGATTTCCGGTCGCGCACGCGATACCTCAACGTGCGCAACACGCTGCACGCGCTGTTTGATTACAACGTCCTGCCGATCATCAACGAGAACGACACCGTCAGCATTCAGGAAATCAAATTCGGTGACAACGACCGCTTGGCGGCGCTCGTCAGCCACCTCCTCGAATCCCCCCTGCTGGCGATCCTCTCGGTCATCGACGGACTGTACGACGGCGATCCGAAACTGCCGACCAGCCGCGTGATCCCCCTCGTCGACGAATGGAACGAGAGCCTCCGCGGGCTGGCCACCGACGACAAAAGCCAACGCGGCACCGGCGGCATGCACACCAAGCTCGATGCCGCGCGAACCGCCACGGCCGTCGGCGTGAACCTCATCATCGCCGGCGGCAAGAATCCATCGATCATCGACGCCATCCTGCGCGGCGAACAAGTCGGCACTCTGTTCCGCGCTCGTCGCGAACCCTTGCCGGCGTGGAAGCGATGGATCGGTTTCTCGCAGTCCCCCAAAGGGCGGGTGGTGCTGGACGACGGAGCGTGCAAGGCCGTGGCCGAACAGGGGCGTTCGCTCCTGCCGGCAGGGATCGTGCTCGTTCAGGGAGAGTTCGGGAAGGGAGACGTGGTCGCGCTCGACAACCGGGCGGGACTCGAAGTCGGCCGCGGTTTGGTCAATTTTTCCGCCCACGACCTGCGGCGCATCGCCGGTCAGAAAACCGACCGCGTCCGCGATGTCCTCGGGCCTGTCGAAACCGACGAAGCCATCCATCGCGACGACCTGGTCGTCTGGGGTTGATGAATGCCTTCGTTCGCCGTCGGCCTCAGGCCGACGTGTGCCTCCCGTTTCTCCGCGCCGCTCATCGTCCCGTCCAAGACAGCCGCGCCCGACCGGTCGACGCGTCCTCGACGGTCAACTCGATCCGTCCCGCGAAGCGGCGACCGGCCAGTTCGATCACCCATCGCGCGGCGTCCCGTTCAATCCACTCGAACACTCCCTCGTCGATGCGCCGCACGCGCCCCCGATCTCCCGACACCGGTCCTTCGTACTCCAGATAAAGTCGGCGATGATCCGGCAGACGAGTCGCCACAACCGGCTCGGTGTAGGGGACGGCCCCCCCCTCGACGGCTTCGACGGCGATCGGGGGCAGTCGCCAAGTGAGCAAGGTTGCCTCGTTTTCCAGCAGAAGGTCCGCATGCGGCTCGGGCCAATCGTGGTCGAGAATCGCGAAACGGGGCATGGGACCCTGGCTTTCCAAGGGGGGGGAACTTCGAGGTGCCGGAACGACGGTTCGTGCGGAAAATCGCGGGCCAGGCGTTCCTGGCGTCCGGCGATCCCGCTTCCGTTTCGGGGACGTGCGCTGGATTTTCGCCGGTTGGCGCACACTTCGCTATCTTCGGCTACAATCACACGCTGCCCGGTTGTAAAGCACACCAGGTCGCCTGCCTGAAGCCGTCTCGGACGGGACACGCCCTCAATGCTCGTGTCGCAAATAACACGAGCAAAAGCACTTGCGATGTTTTCCGCAAGAGCTTGACCCGGGTGGAGAACGTCGATCAAGGGCCGTGCATGCGACGTGGTCAGTCTGCTTGAACCGCAGGCAGTCCATACCGACCTTGCCCAGTCCAGGCGGAAAGGTGAACCGATGCCCTGTCAGTTCGGTCGAACCCCGTCGATCGTTCCCTCCTCGACCGCGGCCCGGTCCTCCGTTGTGGCGTTGCCGCAGCGGGCGTCCCGTCGTCGCGCATTGCCCGCCCGGCCGGCTTTGGTGCCGATGCATGCGGGCGTCGCGAGTTGGCGTGGAATCGGTCCCGGGTTGTCGTCCGGACGGGTGGGTGACGAGTTCCTCGTGTCCGCGACCCTCCTCCAGCGCGCTCCCCGGCACCCATGACACCGCGTGAAGTTTTGGCCTTGTGCCGCGAGAAGGAAATCCTGGCCGTGGATTTGCGGTTCATGGATTTTCCCGGCACGCAGAAGCATTTCACCATCCCCGTGCAGGCCCTCACGGTCGAGTCGTTCGAGGACGGACTCGGCTTCGACGGGTCCTCCATGCGCGGCTGGAAGGCGATCAACGAGAGCGACATGCTCGTCGTCCCCCAGGCGGACACGGCCATGGTCGATCCGTTCATGCGCCAAACCCTGGCGGTGACGTGCAACATTCAGGACCCGATCACGCGGGAGGATTATCCCAAGGACCCGCGCAACGTGGCGCGCAAGGCCGAAGCCTACATGCGTTCCACCGGCGTGGCCGACGAGGCGAACGTCGGGGCGGAGGCGGAGTTCTTCGTTTTCGATGACGTCCGCTTCGACCAAAACGAGCACGAAGCGTATTACCACGTCGAAAGCGCCGAGGGGCAATGGACCCGCGGCCGCTCGGCCGGGCGCGGGGGGGAACCGGGACGACCCGGCGGTTCCCCGACGCGCGGCAATCGCGGCTATCAGGTCCGGCATCGCGAGGGGTACTTTCCCGTCCCCCCCACCGACAGCCTGCAGGACCTCCGCACCGAAATGATGCTCACGTTGCAGGATTGCGGCGTGGGGGTCGAGTCGCAGCACCATGAAGTGGCCAGCGGCGGCCAGTGTGAAATCGACATGCGGTATCAGTCGCTGGTCAAGATGGCCGACCACCTGCTGCTGTACAAATACATCGTCAAGAACGTGGCGGCGCGCAACGGTCGGACGGCCACGTTCATGCCCAAGCCGCTGTGGAACGACAACGGATCGGGGCTGCACATCCATCTGTCGTTGTGGAAGAAGGGTGAACCGCTGTTCGCCGGCAACGGCTACGCGGGGTTGGGTCCGCTGGCGATGTACGCGATCGGCGGCGTGCTCAAGCACGCGCCGTCGCTGATGGCGTTCTGCTGCCCGACGACGAACAGCTACAAGCGATTGCTGTCCGGGTACGAGGCTCCGGTGAACCTCACGTACTCCAGCCGCAATCGTTCGGCGGCGATCCGGATTCCGGTGTACAGCCCCTCGCCACAGAGCAAGCGGTTCGAGTTCCGCTGTCCGGACCCGTCGGCGAACGGCTATCTCGCGTTCAGCGCGCTCCTCATGGCGGCGTTGGACGGCATCCAGAACCGGATCGACCCCGGCGCCCCTCTCGACAAGGACATGTACGACCTGGTCCCCGACGAACTGGGGAACTACCCGCAGGTACCGCGGTCGCTCGACGAGGCGCTCGACGCCCTCAAGCGGGACCACGATTACCTGCTGCGCGGCGACGTGTTCACGGAGGACGTGATCGACACGTGGATCTGGTACAAGCGCGAGAACGAGGTGGAGGCGCTGCAACAACGGCCCCACCCGTACGAATTCGCGCTGTATTACGATGTGTGAGCGCACCTCCCATTCGCCGTCGGGCTTGCCCGACGTGCCGCGCTATTTGGCGTACCCGCAGTTCGCAGCGACGGTTGGCTTCCCCGCTCGCCCGAGATTCGTACCGTGCCGCACTTCATTCTCTCCGGGCAGGCGTATTTCGCCGCCATCGCTTTATTGTGCGCCGAATTGTGGTTGAGGCAGAAGTAGATGGAACAGTCTACATTGGGGAGGGCTTGCTGCCGCACACCTGTATTTATTGCGAGAGGGGCGGATGGGCCAGACGGGTTCGGAGAAACACGTTGGCGGGCAAAAACAACGGCTGAGTTCGGGTGGAACCTGTAGGTCAACCTAAAGAGTGGGCATGAACCAGCGGTTAAGTTGAATGACCCCTTTTTCCCTTCGTCGGGGATATCCGCCAAGCTTTGTCCCGGTTTTCTCCGAATACCGAGGGGCGTGCGAGCAATTAGGGACACTCCCTAGCCGATACCGCGTCGCATGGGGCGATAGTTGCATCCGTCCCCGCCTTTTGTTGCTTGGACGTTGCTTCCGCCGATTTCGGAGAAATCGGGGACGGGTGGCAGAGTGGCTGGGGTCGACCAACGGGAGCCCGCACCCGGGCTACCTGACTTCCCGACCTGACGTCGAGGGGCGAATGACAAACTCCTGACCTACCGGCCGGGAGTGTCAGCGGCACCGTCGAGTACCTCCCGTACCCGCTGAGCGAGCATGAGTGGGGTAAACGGCTTCTGAATGAACCGGTCCTGCGACGACTCGACCCCGGACCGGATGACCGCATCGTCGGTGTACCCGCTCATGTAGACCACTCGGATTTCGGGCCTTCGGCTGCGAACGATCTCGGCCAAAGCTCGTCCGCCGAAGTCCGGCATGATCACGTCGGTTAGCAGCAGGTGAATCGGGCCGGGGTGCGTGTCCAGCAATTGAGTGACCTCGGCACCGGTCCCCGCGATCAGCACCGTGTACCCATAGTTTTTGAGGATCATTGTCGTAACGGCCCGGACACCGGCCTCGTCCTCGGCGATGAGGATGGTCTCGGTTCCCCGCGGGGCGATCGTGGAAACATTTGACGTCTGGCCTGTCGGCGGTTCCGTCACAGCCGGGAGCAGGATGTGGAACGTGGTGCCGGTTCCCGGTTCGCTCTCAACCGTAATCAGGCCCCCCGCCTGCCTTACGATTCCGTACACGGTTGCCAAGCCCAGTCCCGTTCCCTTACCCGGCCCTTTGGTCGTGAAGAACGGCTCGAAGATGCGGGCCTTGACCTCTGGCGGGATTCCGGTGCCGGTGTCGGTCACGCTGAGGCGCACAAACGGACCGGGGATGACTTCTCCCGTGTCGGTCAGCAACCCCCGGGGCGCTGCGACGGTCTCCGTCGAAATCAACAATCGACCCCCGTCGGGCATGGCGTCTCGAGCGTTCACGGCCAGATTCATGAGCACTTGCTCAAGTTGTCCAGGGTCCACCTTCACCGGCGGGATCGAGCCCAAGCTCGTTTCCAGCCTCACATTCTCTCCAATGAGTCGGCGAAGCATGCGCGTCGACGACTCGATGGCGTGATTGATCGCGAGAATCTTCGGCTCGATGATCGCCTTGCGGCTGAACACCAGCAGCTGGGAGGTGAGTTCGGTGGCCCGCCGACCAGCTTCCAGCACCTCGGTCAAGGAATCCCGGAGCGAGTCGGTCTCCGCCATCGCGGCGAGAACGATTTCGGTGTAGCCGGTGATCACCGTGAGCAGGTTGTTGAAGTCGTGAGCCACCCCGCTGGCGAGTTGCCCGATGGCTTCCATTTTCTGGGCTTGGTGGAACAGTTCGGCCAGTCGCTTTTCCTCGGTCACGTCCCGAACGATGCCGTAGATGATCCGATTCTCCACGACCGGAATAGCGTTTGAGGAGAACCACCGGTACGACCCATCGCGACACCGGTAGCGGTTCTCGTACCCGCGCACAGTCTCACCCCGGAAAATTCGTTGTTCAGCCGCCGCCATACTTACCCGGTCGTCCGGGTGAATCAGTTCCGAGTATGGTTTGGAGAGGAGTTCCTCGTCCGTCCAGCCCAGCAGTCGCGACCAGGCGGGGTTCACCTGCTTGAAGTACCCGTCGAATCCGGCAATGCAGAGCGGGTCGGGAGCGTACAGCCACAATCGTTCGAACTCCCGCTGGGCGACCACCAGATCGGTGATGTCCCTCAGCATCCCGCAAATTGCATAGGGTGTGCCGCTGGTTTGTCGCAGCAGCATGTGCGTCGCCAGTACTGTTGCCTCGCGGCCGTCCGGGAGCCGGCTCGTGAGCCGCTCCTCGATCGGGCCCTCTGCGGCCAGCACCGCCCGGTCGCTGCGTTCGCACAGATCGGCAAGTTGTGCCGGGAGAAGTTCCCGAGAGCGCTTCCCGATCCAGTCCTTCTTCGCGACCCCGAAGAACTTCGCGGTGGCTTGATTGACGAACAGGTGGCGGCCCTCAAGATCTTTGACATAGATCGCAGACGGGGCGGAGTCGAAAACCGCCCGGAACCGCTCCTCGCTCTCGCGGATCGCGTTTCCGGCGTGCTCTCGCTCAATCGCCACGCCCGCAAGGTGAGCAGCCTCGATGATCCGGACCGATTGCGCTGTGAATCCGTCGTTCTCCACTTGCCCGGCCTGGACGGCGCGACGGACCAACTCCTCCGCACCCGTGAGGATTGCATACGTCAGCTGGTCGAAATCGCCGGGCGTTTGGTTGTACAGGGCGAACGTCCCGATGACTTCCCCTTTTTCGCGCCCCGGCACGTTGCCGCTGGAGAGGATCGGAACCGACACGCACGACCTCAGCCCGTGGCGGAGGGCCAATGCGCGGTAGTCGTCCCACAGCGGGTCGGTGGCAATGTCGGTGACCGTGACCGTCGCCTTCCGGAATGCGGCCGTACCGCACGACCCGGACTTCGGCCCAACGGGCACGCCGTCGACCGCCCGGCAGTACTCGGCCGGGAGCGATCGCCCGGCCCCGGACCGCAGGAGACCGGTAGCCTTTTCCAGGATCAATACCGAGCAAAGCGACCCGGGAAGTTGCTCCTCAACCAGCCGGACAACCTCATCCAGAACCTTGCGCAGGTCCGCCCCGGCGGCGATCAGTTCGAGGATCTGGTTGTAGGTCGTCAAGGCCCATTCCGAACGCTTCCGAGCCGTGATGTCCTGGACGGTCCCAAGTATGCGAGCGGCTTCGCCCGACGGGTCGCATTCGACCTGGGCGACATTGGCCAGCCAGCGGACCTCTCCGTTCGGCCGGATGATGCGGAACTCGCCGGTGAAGGGCATTCGCCGCTCCAGGGCCTCGTTGAACCGCGCTTGCATCGCCGCCAAATCGTCCGGGTGAACCAAGCGGGTCCACGCCTGCTGTGTGCCGTCAAACTCGGCCACGCCAACGATCTTGTACACTTCGGATGACCAATCGATTCGCCCACACTTGATATCTAAACTCCACACCCCCATATGGGCGGCGTTCAAGGCCAGTTCCGTCCGCCGGCTTTGGGCGGCCAACGCCATTTCCGCGTTCTTCCGCTCAGTGATGTTGAGGTGGGCTATGACCACCCCGCCTTCCTTGTTGGACAGCGGCGTGACCTGCATGGCGAACCACCGGGTTTCGGTTGGCGAATCGCAGGGGTACTCCAACACGAAGTGCGGCCGCCTCCTCCGCATCACGTCCTCGATCCCGGTCGCGGCAAGCTCCGCCTCGTCTGACCTCTCGCCGGTACACGTGCGGCACACGCCCAGGTAATCAGTCCCGACGCCGATAGACGATGAAGCGCACCCGTCCGGGGTATTGTCCGACGCGAACCGCGCCCACGCGCTGTTCACCTCGCGGATCCTCCCGTCCGGGCCGAGTACGGCGACGGGAGCGGTCATGGAATTGAGGATGTCGGCCGCGTGCCGATCGTGCTCGATCTTTGCCGAGCGGTCGGGTGAAATCGGCCGCGACACGCCGAGGATTCCGGTGATCGCCCCCGAGGCATCGCGAACCGGGTGGACGTGTGCCTCGACCCAAACTTGACTGCCGTCCTTACGAAAGTCCTGAAGCTCCCCGTCCCACGCGCCCCCGGCCGCGACCTCTTTCAGAACTTCGTTGACCTCTACCCGCGAATTCAGCGGAAATCGCTCGACGAGCGGGATGCCAATCATCTCAGAGGCAGTCCAGCCGAAGAGTTGAGTGGCCGAGTCGTTCCAGCCACGAACCACACCGCTGGAATCGGTCAGGATAGCGGCATCGGGCAGGGCTTCGAGGAGTTGAGAGTGGGGCATCGGCGCGATGGGCTCCCTGGAACAATTTGGCGTAGGTACGCGGCTTTGCCGGGAACCGTTGCCGAGACGTGATTACCTCCGTTTTCCGAGATAGCCCGTCGCTCACGGAGAATCAACCATCCTTTGGAGGTGTTCCCCTCACCGTTCTATACGGTCAGGGTGTACCACTGGGTATGCCCGGAGGCCTCCGCTCACAACCTGCCGAATTCGACGGGCGTGTCCGAGGCGGAGGGGGTACTCGAGGGCGACGCTGGCGTCGAGGTTGTCGAAGAGGAGGTAGTAGCCGTCGCCGGTCCCCTGGCGTTGCCACTTTTTCCAGGGGTCGCCATAGGGCATGAAAAACTTGCCGCTGGCGGAGGCGAGCCGCTGGAGAGTTTCGAGGAGTTGGCGCTGGTTGGCGAGGCTGCCCGCCTTCGAGAAATCGATGATGTCGATGAGAAGGATCGGGATGTCGCGGAGTGGAGCGGACATAGGTGCTCGGCCGGCGGATGTGGGGTCCAGTGTCGGGGGGACTCCGGAAGTGTAAGGGAGTTTGTGGGTGGCGTCACGGCGTGTGGTCGGGGTCGACGAACGGGAGACCCAGGATAGAATTGCGGACGCCGTGCTCCGCCGCTCGTTCCGGGGGGAAGCCACCGTGTGGCCGCGACATGTTCATTCGCCGACCGTGACTGCGGCTTGACCTCGGCCAATCCGTCGCACGCTGGAGTTCCGGACCGTGTTGCACTTCCTCTTGTCCGGGCAGGCTTACTTCGCCGCGGTCGGTTTGGCATGCGGCGGTTTGTGGTTGGCGACGACGGGTTCGGCTCGGTGGCGGCGCGCGGGGTTCGGGCTCTACGTGTTGGCGACGATCTTGTTCACGTTTGCCGGTGGATGGACCGACGCCGTCGTTTCGACCGCCCTCGTGACGGCGCATCTCGTTGTTGGTGGCCTGTGGTGGCGGCGACGGGGGTTCAATGCGGTGACACCGAGCGCTTTGACCGACGCCAACCGAACCTCGCGCCGTCCAATCTCTCACCGTCCGAATGCCGTGATCGGCCTTGGGTGTGTCTGGATCGCGCTCGCGGTTTGGGAGATGCCTCGACAGATCGCGCCCACGTGCGCTCCCGGTCAACCGCGGGCGCTCACAATCTTTGCCGACAGTCTCACGGCGGGGATGGAGGAGAATGAAGCCGTCACATGGCCGCGACTGCTCGCGAAGGCACACGACATCGAGGTTCACGATTGGTCGCGCATGGGGGAGACGGTGAAGTCGGCGCTGGAGCGGAACCGGCACCGTCCTATTCCACCGTCGATCGTGCTGATTGAGTTGGGAGGCAATGACTTGTTGGGTAGCACGACGGCGGCCGACTTCGAGGCGGCTCTCGACCGCTTGCTGGCCCATGTGGCGGCCCCCGGTCGCGAAGTGTTCCTGTTTGAACTTCCGCCACTCCCCTGGGACGGATCGTTCACGGCGGCGCAACGCCGCGTCGCACGACGTTACAGCGTAAAACTGATTCCCAAACGCGTGCTGACGGGGGTCGTATTCTCCGAGGGAGCGCGCGTCGACGGCGTCCACATGTCGCAAGCGGGGCACGACCGCATGGCGCGGGTTGTGTGGGACCTGCTGAGACCGGGTTGGGAATGAGGTGGCGGGAAGTCCGCCCGGTGCGATGCTTGTCTCGCACCGTAGCCTTGCCGCGTTGAAAAATCGCAACGTCGGTCCGACCGGGTTGCCGCTCGCGAGCTAGGGTTGGGGAGCGGGGCGGAGGTTTTCCGTCCCGACGTTCGCACCCTTTCGCCCGGCCGCGTCGTCATGATCGTTATTATTGGTTGCATCATTGTCATCGGAGCCGTACTGGGGGGGTTCACTTGGGCTGGCGGACATGTCGGCGCGCTGATCCACCCGTCGGAGGTGCTGACGATCGGCGGGGCGTCGCTGGGGGCGCTGGTGATGATGTCGTCGAAGAAGGTGCTGGTGGACCTCTTCCGGGGCATCGTCGTCGCCATCAAGGGGAGCCCGTACGACAAACGGGCGTATGCGGAGCTGTTCGGAGTCAGCTACGAGATACTCCGCAAGGCCCGCAAGGATGGGCTGTTGGCGATCGAGTCGCATTTGAGCGATCCGCACAAGAGCGAGATCTTTAAGAAGTATCCCCGGCTGATGAAGAACCATCATGCCGTGCAGTTCCTGGCGGACGGGTTCGGCCCGCTCATCGACGGCAGTGCCGACCGGGACAAACTCGCACATCTGCTGGAAATCGAGATTGGCGTGATGGAGCGCGAGCACCACATGGCGGTGGGGGTGTTGCAGAAATCCGCCGACGCACTGCCAGGGTTCGGCATCGTGGCGGCAGTGCTGGGGATCGTGATCACGATGGGGGCGATCGACGGACCGGTCGAGGAGATCGGACACAAGGTCGGCGCGGCACTGGTGGGGACGTTCCTGGGGATTCTGGCGTCGTACGGGTTTTTGGGACCGCTGGCGGCGCGCATGGAACTGCTGGGCGAGTGCGAAATGGAGTTCTATAAAACGGCCTCGTCGCTGATCCTGTCGTGCGCCGGGGAGTGTGCCCCGAAGGTGGCGGTGGAGC
Organism: Planctomycetales bacterium; assembly: GCA_044359065.1. Classification (GTDB taxonomy): domain Bacteria; phylum Planctomycetota; class Planctomycetia; order Planctomycetales; family Planctomycetaceae; genus JAIXZD01. The sequence goes on from JBIKMW010000081.1 coordinate 13,050, forward strand.
AGGCGCGGCGGGGAGTCGGTTCCGAATTCCGGCCCGACCGGGCGTCGCTGGAAAAAATGATGGGTGGGGCCGACGCGGCGTAGTCACACCGGGTACGCGAATGTTGCTTCGCGGCTCGCCCCGACTCCTCGAACGTGAACAAGGAATTCGATCATGGCCGGCAAGGGTGGAGGCGCCTGGAAAGTCGCCTACGCGGACTTCGTGACCGCGATGATGGCGTTCTTCCTGGTGATGTGGATCACCGCCCAAAACAAAGAGACCAAGTCGGCCGTCGCCCAGTATTTCGAGAATCCGCTGGGGACGGTCGAAGGGGCGCGGGCCAGTTCCGTGCATGGCATCGAAGGGGCCTCGGCCGACGCGCCGCTGGAAGGGGAGCAGGCCGGTCCGCACGGCACCACGAAGGACGGCGTCGGGGCGGAGAACCCCTCGAAGGACGCCGAATCCTCGAAAGCCCCTCCTCCGCCGCAACGCATCTTCGAAAGACTCGACAAGACGCGCAGCCTCGGGACCCTGCTGGTTTTCGACGAACGGGACGCCGCGATCCAACCGGACGCCCGCGAACAACTGCTGCGTCTCGTCCCCCTTGTGGCGGGAAAGCCGAACAAGATCGAGATTCGCGGCCATGCGTCGAAGCTGCCGCTGCCGGAAGGCTCGCCGTACAAATCGGCGTGGGAACTGTGCTTCGCCCGCTGCTCGGCGGTACGCGACCTGTTGATTTCGCACGGGATCGAGCCGGATCGTCTGCGTCTGAGCCAGGACGGGAACTCGGAACCATACGGAGCCGAACTGCGCGACGACGAGGTCAAGGAACTGTCGTCGCGCGTCGAGGTTTTCGCCGTCAGCGAGTACACGCACGGTCACAAAGAGACGCTGCGCGAACGGGTGGGACGGTTGGTCGACGCGGACGATTTGCCTGCGGCAGAAACTCCGGCGGAGGGGGAGGAAGCGGGCATCGCGACGGACTCCGAACACGCGGCCCCCGGCAAGCCGTCGCATGGAAAATCGTCGCACGGCACGGAACCGTCCGACCACGGGCACGGCAAAGCGGGGAATCACCCCGCGAAAGGCCACGCACCCGCGAAGTCTCACGGTCACTGAGCCTCACGACGATCGCACGACGAAGTCCTAGGGCAAACGCGCGTGGGGAAACGAAACGCTCGTCCGTCGAGGAACAACCGTCTGTCAGCGCCCGGTTTTGCGAGTCGACGACTTCTTCGCGGCGGCCCGCTTGGAGGCGGATTCTTTGCCGACAGGGAGGTCTGGCTGCGACTCGTCGATGGATGGAAACGGTCGGTCGAGCACGGAACCGGGTCCCAGCAGGTTGGGGACTTGATCGTAGCCGAGGTGTTTCAGGCGGCGGGTCGCTTCCCGCATGAGGTCTTCCACGGAGAGCTGCGGGTCTTGCCGAAGCGCCTCGACCAGCGTGTAAGTGAACGCGCCGAAGCTGGTCACCCCGTGACGATACTCGAACGCCAATTGCTGCTCCTGGCACGCTTCCAGGATCAATGGCAAATACGGTCCCACGGGCCCCGAGTTACTTCCGGCTTTGGCCTTCTTGTACTCGGCCTGCGACTGACCGCGCAGCGCGGCGGCACGCCCCAACCGACGGACCGCTCCGGTTTCGCCGAAGAATTGGGAACGCACCTCTTTGCTTTTGTCGAAGTCCTTGTTGAACGGTGCGAGTTCGCGGGGCACCCACATCCCCAACGCTTTGTCCCATTTGAGGGCCCGGTGACGAATATCGTCCGGAGGGGTCAGCCCCCGCGCCTTGGCGCCGCCGTCCCGGTGAATGCCCCCCGAGTGACAGCAGTCGAACATCAATAGCATGCGCGTGTCGTACGGCAATTGGCTGTACAGGTCGAAAATGGCGTCGTCGGTGAACGCCGTTTCGTTCGACCAGTCGAAGTCGTGCGGCACGAGTGTTTCGTCCAGACTGTCGACGGCTTCGGCCGCGTTGCGGGCGGGCAATTGCGCGCCGTGGCCGCTGAAGAAGAAGACCAGCGTGTCCCCTCCGACCGCCCCGTCGACGAGCCACTCCCACCGTTCGCGCAAGGCTCTCGCGGTGGCACGGCTGTTGAACACGACCCGAATTTCTTCGGGTTTGAAGCCGCGCTCCTGCAGCGTCTGGCTGATCTTGAACACATCGTTGACGCAACCCGCCAAGTTGTTGGACGGGTCGGCGTACTCGTCGATTCCGACCAACACCGCCCGGCGGCGCGGCTTTCGCGTGGCTTTTGCGGCCTTTCCGGCGTCGGGCCCCTCGCCCAAGGCGCGGGTCGATTCCGCCAACAATTCGGGTCCCGTTCCCATTTGCAGCGCGAGCCGCCGCACTCCTGCGGCGTGCGCCGCCGGAGCGGCCACGCCTGTCGCCCCGGCCAACGCCAAAGGTTCCCAAACGGCAGTCTTTGCGGCGGGGTGGCCGAGATACTCTTCGGCCTTGTGATCGGCGAAACCGTCGATGTCGAACTGGGTGACGACCTGCTCGAAGCCGGGAGTCCCCGGCAATCGGACGGGGGCGGTGAACACGCGGTCGTTCGGATTGTACAAGTGCCACCATCGCAGCGTGGCGGGCTTCACGATTCGTCCGGGGGTCAGGTTGCGAACGACGAACGGGTTGCCCAGTTGCGAACCCAGCGTCACGTAGCTGACGTGTTTCAGGTGGCTTTTCGCCTTGGGATGCTTCACCAGGTCGGGCAGGCTGGTGAGCGCGTCGTACGAGATCAACGATCCGAGGCTGTGGGCGAGAATCAAGTCGGGCTGAGTCTCCCCGATAACGCGAAGCAGCCGACCCCGCACTTCGGATCGGAACTCGTCGTTCTCCAGCCAGCCGACGACGTATCCCGGATACCACTTCATCCAATGGTCGAGTCCGTCGAGCATGCCACGGGGGGAAACTTCCCGCGCGGGGCCAAACGACCGCGCTCCTTCGCGACTGAACCACGAACCGATGCCGGTGACGATTCCGCTGCCAAGCAGTTTCGCCGTGGCCAATGCCGCCTCGGAGGAACTCACCTCGACGCGTTCAAAGATGTCGTCGTAGCTGAAGTCACTGAAATCGACGGGGAAGCCTTGAGGCAATTGTGCTTCGATCGTCTTTTTCCAATTCGCCGCCCACGGGTCGCCGCGATGGTCACCCAGACCGTGAATGCCGAGAATCTTGAGTCCGGCCATGAGCATCGCCCCCCGCCAAAAAAAGAACGGCGCTCAAACGCCGCCGCTAACGGTCATTGGTCAAAGTCTATGGGAGATTGTTCGGCAGGTACGGACTGGACGCAAGTCCGCGTTCGATTTTCATCGACGCTTCACGCCGATCGTCCCGACGCACGAGCGTGCTGCGACGGAGACCGCCGACAATTCCTCACCACCGGAAACACTCGAGCGCTTCGACCACACACCCACGCCACCTGCACGCTCACGCACGTTCCTGACCCCAGAGCTTCGCCAACTCGACGATCACGCGCACTGCCGCCTCCAGCTCCTTCTCGCTCGTCCATTCCAACGGCGAGTGTGGGTTGTGTTCGCCCGTCGACAGGTTCGGCGTGGGGAGCCCCAACTCGGTGAACCTTGAGCCGTCGGTACCGCCGCGAATGATCGTGAGCCTCGGCTCGATTCCCGCGGCTCGCGTCGCCGCCTCCGCGAAAGCGAGCGCCCGCGGCTCTTTCTTCAGCCCGTCCCCCATGTTGCGGTATTGCTTGCGGATCGCGATGTCGATTTTCGCTTTGGGGTGCCGAGGCCGCAGTTCGTTGGCGATCCGTTCCAACAGCCCGGCGTACTCGGCCAGTTTGGGCGTGTCGAAGTCCCGTAGAATCAGCTTCGCGTGGGCTTGCGCGACTCCCCCTTCGAGTGTGTACGGGTGGACGAAGCCTTCGCGTCCCTCGGTCGTCTCGGGGCAGAGCGATTGAGTCGGCAAGCGTTCGAGGAACTCGGCCAGGATGCGAATGGCGTTGACGAGTTTCCCCTTGCCGATCGACGGATGGATGTTGACTCCCGTCACCGTCACCACCGCCTGGTCGGCGGAGAACGTTTCCGAGTCGATCGATCCCGCACCGTCGCCGTCGAGCGTGTAGGCACAGACCGCGCCAAGTTTGGCCAGGTCGACGTGGTCGACGCCGTGCCCGATCTCCTCGTCGCACGTGAAACACAACCGGACCGGTCCGCGAGGAATCTCCGGATGCGCGACCAGCCACGCCGCCGCCGACATGATGGCAGCGACCCCCGCCTTGTCGTCCGCCCCCAGGAGCGTCGTTCCGTCGGTGGTGACGAGCGTCTCCCCGACGAGCTTGGTGAGGTCCGGGTTCTCCGACACCCGGATCACGCGCGACGGGTCCCCCGGCAACACGATGTCCCCCCCCGCATAGTTGCGGATCACTTGCGGCTTGACGTCGGTGCCGCTGGTTTCGGGGGACGTGTCGACATGCGCGTTAAAGGCGACGACCGGCGCGGTGTGCGGGACGTTCGGCGGGACGGTCGCGAACACGACGCCGTGCGCGGTCAGCTCGACATCGACCAGTCCCATTTCGCGGCATTCGCGTTCGAGCAACCGGCACAGGTCGAGTTGCTTGAGCGTGCTGGGAACGGTGGCGCTTCCCTCGCGAGATTGGGTATCAATGCGGACATACCGCAGGAAGCGTTCGAGAACGTCGGTCATGGGGGTGGGCCCGTTCAAGGTTGACGTGGGACGTTGGGAGACTTTGTGAAGGCTCTGGCGGGCCAAAAGAAACTGGTGGACCGGACACGTCGGTGAAGTCACCGGTCGGTGTGGTCCAGGGGGTTCACCGGAGTGACGGACGACAATCTTGGTGGTCGGGGCTTTCGGCGGCAACAGCATCGCGAAGGGTCGAGCTCCGTATCCAGTCGGAGGGCATGACCAGATTCGGCGGGTTGCCTTTCGGCCCCGAGAATCCGCTCAACCCGCGCCCTCGTTTCGACCGATCCCTTTGATACGGGTCGGCGCGTGCCGCTCCCGCACCGAATTCCCCGTCCATCCGCCGCACCAAGGCCCACGGGAATGATCGAAGAAGACCCGCCACCCGGCGTCCCCGAATGGGTCGTGACGTATGGCGACATGATGTCGCTGTTGCTCACGTTCTTCATCATGCTCGTCTCCCTCTCCGAACTCAAAGGGGACAAGAAGTACCAGACCATGGTCGAATCGATCATGCGCCACATGGGCTACACGACCGGACCGAACGTGACCCCCGGCGACAATTTCGCGCTGAACTCCGCCATCCAGAAGCTCAAGACGATGGGGGCGCAAATCAAAAAGGGGGAGGGCAAGGGTGGGGTGAAGACGGCCGGTCCCGCCGCCGAAGAGCTGCGCGTCATGAAGGGGCGCGAGGGGACGCCGATCAGCCTGGGGGGGGCGCTTGTGTTCGCACCCGGACGCGCGGAGCCTTCCCCGGAAGCGGTCGCCGCGGTCGCGCAGTTGGCCCTCAAACTGGCGGGTAAACCGCACAAGGTGGAAATCCGCGGTCACACCGGGCGCGGCCCCCTCCCCGCCGACTCCGGCTTTGAGGACGAATACGCCCTCGCCTACGCCCGCGCGCGGGCCGTGTACAACCTGCTGGCCGAACAGGGAATCTCCCCCGATCGGATGCGGATCGCCTCGAGCGCGGACACCGAGCCGATTTCGGGCGGAGCCGATTCCGAGCCGAAGTACATCGACCGCGTCGACCTGTTCGTGCTGGACGCCTATTCGCGGGATTTCGTCGGTGGGCGACCGGTGGGCCGGTGAGGCGAAACCGGTCGCATAACCCGGCATTCCGCGGTGTTCGTATCGTTCACGGACTGCGTACGCCGTAGTGCCGATAGATTGACGGCGGTTCCGAGTGCTCCCCGTCCTCTTCGCCGTGCTTGCCCGCCCCTGGACCGAAGAAGAAGCCGGCTTCAAGAACGAACCCGCTGTCACGCATCTCGAAATTGTTGGGGATCTTGTAACCCGCAACGAGGATGAACCGGTCTTTGTGGTACGTCAGTCCGGGGATCAGCCCGCTCAGGTCGTGCCCTCCCGAGAACCACTCCCCCGTAAAGGACAGATGGTCGGTGAAGGGGTATTCGACTCCGGCGATAGCACTCACCGCTTGTTCACCGAACAGGTTCTCCGACCCTGCGGCGACCCCGCCCAACAGACGCAGTTTCGTCTCGGGGATCTCGAACGACGAATGGGCGTAGGGGAAATAGCCTACCTTGTCGTCTTGTGTCCCCATCGACATCGGCAGCATGAAGCCGTAGGTCCCCTTGACCTCCCATTCCGGCCACCGGTCTTCAAACAGGTCGTACACCGACTTGAACCCCATGCCCACCGCCCCGCCGTGCGATCCACGGTTGTCGACCCCGTACTGTGTCAGGCACAGTTCGGTGTGGTCGGTCAGGCCGTAGCAGAGAAAGTTGGTCGTGTTGAAGTCCGCCTTGTCGGTCCACGGGGCGGCTTGCGATTCGTGCAGATAAAAGCCTTGTCCGCGAGGCGTCAGTGCATCGGACGGGACATTGATGATCGTTTGCTGGGCCGAAACTTCCACCGCAGCCGAAGAAACGAGCATCCCCGCTGTGAACAACAGCCACCGCTTCATCGCAACCACTCCGGCCGTTTTCTTCGAGGAACGCTCGATTCCCCCGCTTCATCGACCATCCCGGAGTCCGAAAGAGAATCAACGGTGCATGGCCGTTCAAGTCGTCCGGGATGGGGCACGAGGGAACCTCATCTGAAACATGCACCAGCGGGATTGTCCCGCATGGGCCGTTCGATGCGCGATCCCAAGACTTCTCGTCCGCGAATATGTGCGGATGAGCGGGCGATTCCTTCGGCCTATCGCAACAGCTCCAGGCTAAACCGCGCTTCCTCTTCGAGAAACGCCCCCGGGGCTTCGGCCAGCGTCCGTTCGAGCAACTCCCGGACGCGCGGATGGTTCGACAGCGCCAGCCCTTCGAGGTATCCGGCGCGAAGCCACGCGTTTTCGGAAGTCGCCAGTGCCGCGTCGACTTCGGTCGACCGGGCCGCGCCGTCAAGCAGACCCAACCCCCGCGCCGCGGCGTACCCGTAGGCCATTCCGGGAGACCCGTAGACCTTGGCGAATGATTTCCGTCCGGCGATCTCCGTGAGGACCGCGCGAGCCTCCACAACTCCGCACACTCCTGCCGCCTCCGCCCCCCAATGCACGCCCACCGTGTCGGCTGCGTCGATCCACGCCCCCAGCCGGGGCAGCATCTCCCGTGCGACGGCCGCGTCCTTCCGCTCGATCGCGAATCGCGCAGCCAGATAGTGGGCGAAAGGATAGGGCGATGCGATCGCCGCGCTCAGACCCGACCTTTCGGCGTCCGTCAACTCGCGTGCCGACCGCGCTCGCTCCGTGACCCATTCTTCCAGGCGTCGCGAATCGGCCAGCCGCATCCGTTCCGCGTTCCGAGCGAACGTGTTGGCCACGTTGGCGTAACCTTTCGGATCGACCGCCGCGGCGAGTGCCCGGACAAACGCCTCCTCACCCGACTCGATCGCGGCGACGGGCGGAGCCGCATCCGGCCGCGTGTCCGCGAACGTCCATGCGGGAATGACCGGTTTGACATGCGCGAACGGAGCGACGGGGGACACGGTCGGCGCTTTGCGTCCGGCGAACATCTCGGCGTCCGCCAACAGCCCCAGCGAGTTGCGGGCCGTCCGCCGCACGCTGAAGATCGGATCTCGCTCCAGGAGGCTCAGCAGCTCGATCGTCGCCGGATCGGCAGCGAAGCGCAGGCCCAATCCCAATCCCAACCCCAGTCGAATATCGCGGAGATACGTCGACGAATCGGCGAACTCGCGCAGCGTCGCGACATCCGGCGCGTGCGCGGCGAGCGCGATCAGCAGGTACGCCTTGTCGCGGAAGTTCAGCTCGAACCGACCTTTGCCGATGCTCCAGATCTCGCGGAACGGATACGGCTGGCGAACCTGGTCGACCAACAGCTTCGCCGTTGCTGGTTGAGACCAACCCACCCGCCGCAACACGACGGCCGCCTCGATCCGCTCGCGATGATGCTTCGATGCCAAAAACGGCGCGACGAGCGACTCCGGCGCGGCCTGGGACGAGTCGGCCAAGCAGGCGAGGTACTGCAACGCTTGCTCGGGTTCGATCTGTTTCAACACCTCGAAGGGGTGACCGTGTTCCGAATACGGTCGATCGTTGTTGCTCCCCTGGAGTAGCGCGACGTACAGCGGATCGCGCGTGTCGGCATCCCCGCGCAGCACGCTCCGTGCGACGGCCAAAGTCTTGTCGAGCAACTCCGTCCGCGCCAACAAGCGTTGCGCGAGAAGCGTCCGTTGCGAGGCGAGCGGCTTGGTCCGGTCCTCGAAGCGCGGCTTCTCGCCGAACGTGCTGGGCAAAAGCGCGATCAGGTGCGGCACGTGCGCGAGTGTCGGCTTGGCTCCGGCAATGAGCAGCGCGCGCAGGTACGTGTATTCCTCCGGGCGCGGGCCCGTCTGATAGTGCCGCGAGGGAGCCGGATTGCGCACGGGGACGGCTTTCGCCAACGTGGTCCACAATGCCTCGACCGCTTCCGGCGTGCCGATACGCCCGCACGCCAGCGCGGCCTCGCGAGCGAGCGCCATGCCGCGCACTTCCCTTTCGAGCGCGTCGTCCGCGTCGGGAACCGGTTCCTCGGCGCGCGGATTCGCTCCCCCGATCAGCCACGGCGTGATCGCCGGCAGCGCATCCGCCAACTTCAACCAGCCCGCCGCGCGCACGACTTCGGGACTGAGAGGAGCGGTACGCGTCCACTCCAACACTCTGGGGGCGACGGTCTCACGCACCCGACGCCGCTCCGCCTCGTCGCCGCGCCAAGTCAGCCGGACGATCGCCTCCAACCACGCATCGCGCTCGCGGGGCTTGTCCGCCAATATCTCGCGCCGAATCAATTGCTCGCGCAGCCCGTGGACCGACCCAATCTCTTCGCCCCACGTCTTCCATTGGGCGGCTGTGCGCTGCGTGTCGAGTGCTTCGCCACTCACCGCCTCCAATCCCATGTTGGCGAAGTGGGCGGTTTGCCAGTCGGAGTCGTTCAATGCCAGGAGCAACGCCGGCACGGCGTCGATCGTGCCGATCATCGCCAACCCGAACGCCGCCTGACGACGCACCTCCGCCGTTTCGTGCGTGAGCAGTTCGACGAACCGCGCGCGGTCGGCGGGCGTAATCTCGTCGGCGTGATACGGCAGCAGTTCCAGGCCGCGCCGCACGACCTCCGGATTGCTCGACTTCAACCACCCGCGCGGCAGGTCGCTCGTTCCCCAAGTGGCCTGGCGGCGATACTCCTCGGGATCGTTGCGGCGATAACTCAGATCGGTTGAATCGCGCGCGATCTTCGTGAGCGGTCGCTTCAGAGCTTCCAGCGGAGCGTTCGCCACCGCCGTGCTTTGCGAGGCGTGGCAGCCGTAGCACGACTTCACTTCCCCCGCGCGGGCGGACATATACCCCGCCTGCAACACCAACCGCTTCCCCGCGGCGTCGAGAGTCTCCAAAAACAGCGGCGTATCGGCGGGGCCTTCGAACGCGACCGAGCCGTCTGGCAACAGCGGCACGACACCCAGCACGCGGGTTTCGAGGCTGGTGTGGCTGGACACCGCAAGTTCCGTCGGCTCCGCCTGCAACACGCGGACGAACCGCGCTCGTCGGTTGAGTTCGTTCCGTTCGGGCGTGTCCGAGTCCCGTCCCGCCACGACGACATACGTTGCCACACCCCGTTGCGATTGCTCGTTGGGCAGCGTGTCCGGAACCGCGCGGGGTCGGGCCTTTTCGACCAGCACGGGGACCGCGTCCCACTCGCTGAGATTCGGCCGGTCGAACACCAGCCGTTGCTCGCGCGTCGCGGGGTCGACCGAGTACAGACCCAAGTCGCGACTGCCGGGCAAGGTGGCCGCCATCAGGAACCGCCCGTCCGCCAGGGGATAGGTCGAGGCCCGCGTCCCCACGGGAGACAGGTGGATCATGTGCGTCGTGCCGCCGGTTTGTACGGACGCTGTTCCCGGAAACACGGGAGCCAGCGCGGTGGCGAGGTCCTGCCCGAGGTCGGGGTCGTACAGCGACGGCCCCATCTCACTTTGCACGAGGATGCGTCCATCGGGCATTTCTCCGGCACGGGTCAAGCCGACCGATGCATGTCGCGTGCGGTTGTAGAACTTGTATTGTCCGGCCCCGAACAGGTGACGTTCTTCCGTGCCGTCGGGGCGGAGCGTGACCAGATACGTCTCGTGCTTGATGAACGGCGGGACGGAAATGTGGAAGGCGTCCCAAAACGAGCACAGGATCAGGCCGTTCGCCAAAACCGTCGGCTCGAAATAGTTGCCCGGCGTGAACGTGATCTGCTCGATCCCCGACCCGTCGGCGTTCATCCGATGCAGGAACTCGCTCCGTTCCTCGTGGTACTCGTCGAGATAACCCGCCCGGTCCGAACAGAACACGATCCGCCCGTCGGGGAGATACACACCCGAGACATCGTTCCACGGCCCGTCGGTGAGTTGCTTCAACCCCGACCCATCGACGCCGATTTCGTACAGGTGGTACCAGTCCTCGCCGTCGCGGCGCATCGAGAATAGCACCGTCTTCCCGTCGAACGACGGCTCGGGATCGAACACGTTCCCTTCCTTGAGAAACGTGAGTTGCGACAGCTTTCCGTCGGGCGTGGCGGGGACCAGCGCGAACAGGTTGCGACCCGGTCGCGCGGCGGCATGCGTCCGCTCCCAGGCGTTGTTCGTCGCCCCCTTGGGATAGACGTAACCGTCGCGCCAGTGGAACGCGCCGGGATGGCCGTCATGCTCGCCATCGACGACCGGTCCGCCGACGAACACGATGCCCGGCAGAGGTTTCTCGGCCAACGGGGATTTCTCGGCGGCTCGGGCGTGCGCCGCCAAACCCGCCAGCACCACCACCCCGGCCAGCGTCCCGAACCACGAACAACGGCGTTGCATAGGAGTGTCCCCAGACACGGCGTGAGGCGGCCTTCGCGACAGCCTCGCGGTCAATCATCAACGAGCGTGCATGAATGATACCGCGCGAGGGGATCGATATGGAGGGGACGAGTCGCTCAACCTCCGCGAGAGGGTGAGGACGATCTTAGGCGGAGGGAGTCTCTCGCCCCGTTGACAGGGTCTCGAAGATTTTCGCGTGCCATGCTTGGCGCGGCTCTACGGGACAAGCATGCCGGTCGCGAACCCAAGGCCGCGTGGAGGAAGAACTTCGGTCAACAGCGGATGCCCCGGACGGCGGAAGGGGCCTCCGGATTCCGCCGAGGAGGCCATTTTGTTGGAAGAGCGTGTCAGAATGGCCCGGGAGTCGGGTTTAACTGCCAGGAGCACTCTGATGACCGAATTCCCCGAAACACGTTCGACGCTGCTGGCCAGCGTCAAATCGCCCGAAAATCGCGAGGCGTGGGAGGAATTTGTCGTCACATATCGACCGGTCATCTATCGCATGGCCCGGCGACGCGGAATGCAGGATGCGGACGCTCAGGACGTGGTGCAAGAGATTCTCATCCGTGTCTCACGGGCTCTGGAACGCTTTGAGCCGCAGTCGGGAGTCCCCTTTCGGCACTGGCTCAGACGAGTCGCCACCAATGCGATCCTGAACTCCTTGCAGCGCAGGCCGCGCGATCCGGGGGCGGGTGGAACGGACGCCCAAGAGATCATCGCGGGGCACCCCGACATTTCGCCCGACATGGAAGCCGAACTGTCCGGCGAGTGCCTGCGCGAAATCTACCTGCGCGCGGCCGAGGTGGTGCGCACCGAAGTGAATCCGGAAACCTGGCTCGCCTTCGAACTGACCACATTAAAGGGCCTCACGTGCGATGAGGCGGCGATTGCAATCGGGAAATCCGTCGGCACCGTCTACGCCGCACGCAGTCGGATCATCAAGCGACTACGCGAACGTGTCGAACTCATTCAGGGAGACGACCCATGAAACCGCCCCAACCGAGTCGCGCAACCACCGATTCCGAATGCGATCTGCATCGCATCGAACAGTTTCTGCGGTCCGACCATTATCGAATCGAAGACCAGGACCGGGAACTCATCACCCATCTCGATTCGTGTCCCGGTTGTCGCGAGTACATGGAGACGTCCGCCGCCGATCGTGCAACCTGGGACAACGCGAGGAAACTGTTGGCGCCAAGCGAGTACGACGGCACCAGCACCGCCCTGTACCCGGCGGACCGCACATCGCATCAGGCCGGGCAACGTCCCGCCGCCATTCAGGACGTGCTGGATGCTCTCGCACCGACCGACGATCCGCATCGTCTGGGGCGAATCGGGACGTACGAAGTGACGGGCGTGGTTGGTGTCGGCGGGATGGGGGTCGTGCTGAAGGCGATCGATCCCTCGCTCGACCGAGTGGTCGCCATCAAGGTGATGGCTCCCCGGCTGGCCAACAACGAGATGGCCCGCAAGCGTTTCGCCCGCGAGGCCAAGGCGGCGGCGGCCGTGCTGCACCCCAACGTCATTCCGATTCACAGCGTCTCCAGCCAGGGTTCGCTCCCCTATCTGGTCATGGCCTACATCCGTGGCGGGTCGTTGCAGAAACGGCTGGAAAAAGAGGGCCCTCTGCCACTGATCGAAGTCCTCCGGATTGGTTCACAGATCGCCGCCGGTTTGGCCGCCGCACACGATCAGGGTCTGGTGCATCGCGACATCAAGCCCGAGAACATCCTGCTGGAGGAAGGGGTCGAACGTGTGACGATCACCGACTTCGGTCTGGCACGCGCCGTCGATGACAACACGGTGACGCAGCAGGGAACGATTGCCGGCACACCGATGTACATGTCCCCCGAACAGGCTCGGGGCGATCAGCTCGATCAGCAGAGCGACCTGTTCAGTCTCGGCAGCGTGTTGTACGCCCTGAGCACCGGTCGTCCCCCTTATCGCGCCGACAGTTCCTACGGAGTCATGCGGCGAATCATCGATGAATCGCCGATTCCCGTTCGGGAACTCAACGCGGAGATCCCCGACTGGTTCGGCAGGATCGTCGAACGGCTGATGGCGAAAGACAAGGCCGATCGATTCCAGTCCGCCAGCGAGCTCCAGAAGTTGCTCGAAGCCTGCCTGGGTCACGTGCAGCAACCGAACGGGGTTCCGCTCCCAGGCATTCCGAGTGTGAAACGCCAACAACATTCACACCCACACCGAGGAGTCGGAAGAATGATCAAGTTTGCAGCCGGCATGGTGACCATGGCGATCTTCGCGGTCGTCGCGTCTCTGTTCAGCAAGCTTCCGGAGCCTGTTTCCGACGCGGTCCCGGTCGAGATACAAAAGACCGCGACGTTCGATGTGAGCGAACTCAATCCGGATCTCGCGGAACGACTGATCGGTCGCGCCGAGCACGTCACGTTCTCGAAGGTGACCACACTCTCTTCGGACGTGGCCGTTATCCTGGGGAACCATCCCGCGAATCTGGCCCTCCCGGCCCTCAAGCGGATCACTCCGGAAGTGACCCAAGCTCTCGTTGGCAAGAAGGAAAGTTTGTGGATTTCCCTGACAGGCCTGGAGGAGATCCCGCGGGAAGTCGCTCGGGAATTCGCGGCGGCAAAATGCGCCATCGATCTCGGAGGAGTGCGTGAGATCACTCCCGAAACTGCCGCGATCCTGGCGCAGACCGACGCGACTCTGAGCCTCGGTCTGAGGTCGATCACTCCGGAAGTCGCCGAGGCGTTGTCCCTGCACGACCACTGGCTGAGCTTGAATTTATTGACTTCGATGGATCCCGAATCGGCCGCTCGGCTCGCCAAACACAAAGGCTGGCTCTCGCTGAATGGCCTGTCCACATTGTCGCCGGAAGTCGCGGCGGGGCTGGGACGCTTCAACGGCGACAAGCTCGACCTGAACGGCCTGACCTCACTGGAGCTGGATTCGGCCCAACATCTCTCCGGAGCCATTTGCCAGTCAGGCCTCTACCTGAATGGCCTCACGACAGTGACGCCGGAAGTCGTCGAGGTACTGGCCAATGGAAACTCGCACCTCAGCCTGCAAGGGCTGACGACCATCGACAATCCGACCCGCCAAGCTCTCAAAGCGTCGCAGACGAAGCTCGCCGCGGTTCGCAAACTTCTGATGCTGCCCGCCTCGGCGAATCCCCACTGATCGCACGCCATCGCGGTGCGGTCATCAACAAGCCGAACGGAGAGGCGAACGGCATCGTCAACCGGTACATTTTTCGGGGGTTAATGTTTCTGTTCCTCTCCGAGTACAAGCGTGCCCGTCAGTAACCCGCGTCCGCGTTCGGGACGGACCCTTGATCGCTTGGGGGGGTTGACCCAGCCACTGCCTTGGGCGCTCGGGTGACGTCGTCGCGGGATCGCCCACAGCATCCGTGGCTCGGGCAGATGCCGCGACGGTCCAACCTTCCCATCACCGATTCATCGGCCCTCTCGCTGCTCCGCAAACCAGACGCCCAGAGCGTCGTCCGGGCCACCCGCCAAACAATTGGACCTGGTCCGAGTGGCACTGTCAGCGTCCCTCGGTAACCCTCCCATGACACCTCTCTCCGAAATCAAAACGTTCCCCGCCCAGGCGCGAACGACACTGGAGACGGTCTACGGGATCGGCAGTGCCGAAGCGTTCTAGGAGCACACCGTCCGCAACGCTGACGGGCTGGCGAAGGCCTTGGCGCTCTCCGCCGACGAACTCCCTCCGCTGGCGCTCCTCGTCGAAGGGTACCTCCCCGCTGCGTTCATGTCGCGCTGTCGAGAGCCTCTCCAGAAGCACAACCGGGGGGTTATCGTCCCCCCTGGGAAATAGAACGGCGGGCGATAACACCCGGCGGTCAGGCGTAGGCATCCAGCGCATACTTTTTCACGTAGTCGAAGTAGAGCGTTCCGTAGCCCAGGGCGAAGCGGCCGCTCTTGCCCGACGGCGAGGGGCCGGAGTCTGACCTACGTGACTCCATGAGAAACTGCCTCCGCCATGGCCACCCATCCACGAGGGACACAGTCCAGTCTTTCGAACATCGCCCAATGTGGCTTCGGACAACGCCCGCTCGTTACTATGGATCTTGTTTCTGAGACGGACGGCCACCGCTCCCAGCGTCGACAACTCCCGGGCAACAACCGATGACGGATACTGCGACTCACTCACCTCGTGCGATTTCCCAGGTGATGGTCTCCAGCACATTCACCGATCTCGTCGAGCATCGGGCAGCGCTCATCGATGCTATCCACGCCCACAAGCTGCATGCGAACGTGATGGAGCACGATGCCGCGCGGCTTGTCGATGTTGTGGTGTCGTCGCTGGCAATGGTGCGGGACAGCCACGCCTACATCGGCGTCATCAGCCAGAAGTACGGACAGGTCCCGAAAGACAAGCATCGCAACCCGCAGAATCTGTCTCTCACGGAACTGGAGTTCCAGGAAGCGGAGCGGCTCAGGCGACCGATCTTGCTATTCATCATGGGGGACGACCATCCGGTGAAGCGGGCGGATGTCGAGACGAACAAGACGAAATTGAAGAAACTCAACGACTTCCGGGAGCGCGCTAAGAAAGCAGCCAACTCCGAGGTCCACCGGGTCTACGCTGTCTTTGAAAGCCTGGAGGACTTCCAAAAGAAGATTGCAGGTTCGCTGAACGAACTGTGTCAACACCTGGCCCGGACGGACGCCACCCCTCCTGCCATGCCAGTGAAGTATTCCCCCTCGGTGATTCCCAAGCCGCCCGCGTTCCATGCGTCCCCAGACTACATCGGTCGGAACGATTTCATCGGGCGCACGGCGCAGTTGAAAATACTGAGCGATTGGGCGCGGGCGAGCGATCCTTCCAGCCTGCTTCTCTTCGAGGCGATCGGTGGGAACGGGAAGAGCATGCTGACGTGGGAATGGGCCAAGGACGAGAGCGGGAAACATGCGACGCTCGTGCGCGACTGGGCCGGGCGGTTCTGGTACTCCTTCTACGAGAAGGGGGCCGTCATGCGGCAGTTCTGTCAGCAGGCGCTCGCCTACATGACCGGCCAGCCGCTGGAAGATTACGCAAAGCAGACAATGTACGAACTGCGCGAAAAGCTCCTCGCGCAGCTCCATCAGCGACCTTGGCTGCTGGTGCTGGACGGGCTGGAACGGGTGCTGGTCGCGTATCACCGGATCGACGCGGCGGAGGTGCGGGACGAGGAAGTGAACCGGCCCACCGACAAGGTGCTGGACCGGAACCCCTGTGACGCGATCCGCGACGAGGACACGGATTTGCTGCGAGCGCTGGCCGGGGCGGCCCCGTCAAAGATTCTCGTCAGTTCGCGGCTCGTCCCACGGGCACTACTCAACCCGGCGGGCCTGCCGCTACCGGGGGTGCGGACCCTCGAACTGCCGGGTCTGGACGAGGCGGACGCCGAGGAGTTGCTCCGTTCCTGTTGCGTTCACGGAACATCGGCCGATATCCGCTACTACCTCACCAACTATTGCGGGAATCATCCGCTGGTGATCGGGGTCCTGGCCGGTCTCATCAATTCGCCGGGGCCGCACCGGGGGGATTTCGACGCGTGGGCGGCCGACCCGGCGTATGGGGCCGGGCTGAACCTGGCGAACCTCGACCTGATTCAGAGCCGAAACCACATCCTGCGAGCGGCGCTGGCGGCACTCGAACCGACCAGCCGTCAACTCTTGTCGATGTTCGCGCTGCTGTCGGGCGCGGTGGATTACGAGACCGTCGCCGCGTTCAATCCGCACCTCCCCCCCGAGCCGGAAGAAGTGGAGGAGCCAACCCCGCCAGAGGAGCTCTGGGATTGGCCAACGATGACCGAGGAACAGAAGGCCGAGGCCCATCAGCAGTACGAAGCGGCGACAGGGCGGCGCAAGGATTACGAAACGGCGCTGCGTGTGTGGCGCGAGTCGGACGCGGTCCGCGAGGCGCCGGGAAAACTGGGCGAGACGATCTCCGACCTCGAAGATCGCGGCCTGTTGCAGTACGACTCGCGGGCGAAGCGGTACGACCTCCATCCGGTGGTGCGAGGCGTGGCCGCGGGCGGGATGCTCCCGGAGGAGAAGGAGCGACACGGGCTGCGCGTGGTGGACTATTACGCGTCCCGTCCGCACGACCCGTATGAGGCCGCCCGGTCGATGGAGGACGTCGAGGACGGTCTGCACATTGTGCGGACGCTGATCAAACTCGGCCATTTTCAGCGAGCGGCGGAAGTTTATCGGGGGGATTTGTCATCCGCACTTCTTTTTAACTTGGAAGCTTATTCCGACATCTTGGCGCTGTTGAGGCCGTTGTTCCCGAAGGGTTGGGATCGGTTGCCGACCGATATGTACGCTTGGGATTCCGCTTACCTCGCGAATGATGCGGCGCTTGCGATGAACCGTAGCGGCGAGTACCAGCAGGCACTCGTTGCGTTTGGAGCTTCACTCATTGCGAGTCTTTCGGGTGAGAAGTTTGCGAGTCTTTCGGGTGAGAAGTGGGCGAATGTTGCCGGCAGAGTCAGAAACATCTCATCCATTTTGTGGCAACATAACCAGCGGGCCATGGCTGTTCGCGTGAACCGTCTCGTGCGCGACCTGGCAACCGCGTACAAGAACGAGATGTCGATTTTCCTTGGCCGTCTGGATTTGTACGTCATTCATTCCACCGTGGGAGACTGGTCGGAGGCGGAGTCTGCTTGGTCGTTACTCGATCCAATGGGCAGGGATTGGTCGCGAAGCCGTTATCGGCAGGGGGATGCCGAGCATTTGTTCGCTCGGTCTCAATTCTGGCAGGGACGGCTGAGAGAGGAGCATCTTGACACTGCGGAAAAGCTCTCTGAACTGCACGTCAACCGAGCGTCGCTGCGCAATCTCCACCGGCTGCGCGGCCTCTGGCGGTTGGAGGAGGAAGCATGGTCGCTGGCCGTCGAGAGCTTCGAGCGAGCGGTGACGATGGCGCGGGAACGCAAGCTCGTCGATGAAGACTCGGAGGCAGGACTCGCATTGGCCAAGGTCCGCTTGGGGCGACTCGCCGCAGAAGAGGCCCGCGCCGAGGCCGAACGACTCGCCGGGATGCGATACCCCGCACATCGGCTGCTGGCCTTGTTGTGGCAAGCCATCGGCGAACTCGATTCGGCGAAACAGCACGCGCTCAAAGCCTACGAGTGGGCGTGGGGAGACGGAGAGCCGTATGCGCATCGCTACGAACTGACGAAATCTGCCGAACTGCTGCGGGAACTGGGGGTCCCGATTCCGAGTCTTCCTCCGTACGACCCCGCGCGCGACCAGCCATTCCCCTGGGAAGCCGACATCCGCGCCGCCATCGAAAAACTCCAAGCCGAACGTAAAGCGAAGGCCGACGAAGCCTGAACGGCTACGTTGGGTAGGCTCCTGCTTGCCCAGCTGCATCCGCCCGTGGCGGATGCCGTTCCCCACCGCATGAGCCGGCACGATTGCGATTAGCGGGGTGCTTGGCGGACCTTGTCCGTGAGGTCGCGGGAGTGAGCCGGTTCCGGTGCGGCGAGCTTGTCACGTGGAACCGCGCGCCGATCCGGGAAGGCAGGCGGGTGCCTGCACGACTTGACGGAGCAAAGCCACTGCCCTGCGGCGGAATTCCAGGGCTTTCGCCTTTTACAAGATGCCGAGCAAATCGAAGGCTCTCTCGAATTTTCGCATGAAACCGCGGAGTTTGGACACGACCTTGCCGTCGGCCCC
>JBIKMW010000082.1:0-31472 GCA_044359065.1 Planctomycetales bacterium
CCGGTCACCATCGCGAACCTCCGTGAAGAAGAAGATTCGCGTGGAATACCATGTCCGAGGCCATGCGCAAAAAGCGTGCCGAACAGAATTGACCGCGGGCACCTTCTCCCCCACAGTGGAGTTTTGCGCTGTTTTTCCGAATCGATTGTGGGGGAGAAGGGTCGAGGTTTCGTGCTGATCTGTTTCATGGGTGGCGGGATCTGGTTCGTGGAGCAGGCTTTTTTTAGTGCGGGGGGTTAGTGTGGTGGGGGGAGGGGGTCACGGCGGGATCGTGGGGGGTGGGGTGGAACGATGACGACGGACGAGGCGTACGAGGAGGCGCGGCGACGGATTGGGGAGGCGGAGCGCACGGGAGCGGAGGCGCTGGACTTGGGGGACCTGCTCCTGGCCGCGTTGCCGGAGGAATTGAGCCGGTTGACGACGCTGCGACACCTTGCGCTTGGCAGGAAGGCTCTTCGGCGAACGGAGTCGGGTTGGGATTGGGCTTGGGACAACAAACGGCCCTATCAGACCCGGCTCGTCGACCTGCGGCCGCTGGCGGGGCTGTCCGGCCTGCATTCGCTCGGTCTCTCTGGTTGCGATGCGGTCACGGACCTGCAGCCGCTGGCGGGACTGTCCAGCCTGCATTCGCTCGATCTCGATGGTTGCCGAGCGGTCACGGACCTGCAGCCGCTGGCGGGACTGTCCGGCCTGCAATCGCTCAATCTCCGTGCTTGCCAAGCGATCACGGACCTGCGGCCGCTGGCGGGACTGTCCGGCCTGCAATCGCTCAACCTCGCCTTTTGCGTAGCGGTCACGGACCTGCGGCCACTGGCGGGGCTCTCCCGTCTGCAATCGCTCGATCTCCATTATTGCCAAGCGATCTCGGACCTGCAGCCGCTGGCGGGACTGTCCGGCCTGCAATCGCTCAATCTCCGTGCTTGCCAAGCGATCACGGACCTGCGGCCGCTGGCGGGACTGTCCGGCTTGCAATCGCTCAACCTCGCCTTTTGCGTAGCGGTCACGGACCTGCGGCCACTGGCGGGGCTCTCCCGTCTGCAATCGCTCGATCTCAATTTTTTCCAAGCGATCTCGGACCTGCAGCCGCTGGCGGGACTGTCCGGCCTGCAATCGCTCAATCTCCGTGCTTGCCGAGCGGTCACGGACCTGCGGCCGCTGGCGGGACTGTCCGGCTTGCGATCGCTCGATCTCCGTGAATGCACCAGAATCGATCGGTTTGAGCCGTTGAGACCGTTGTTGAAGCACCTTGAGCACTTCTTGCTGTACGGTTGTGCGATGCACGACCTGCCGAACGAGTTGTTCGGAGAAAGCATCGTTGAAAACGTCATCGACAAGGTGCGTGCGCACTATGCCGATCTGGAACGGGACGCGGTCGACGAGCTCGAACTCAAGGTGTGCATTCTCGGGAATGGCGGGGTGGGCAAAACGCAGATGTGCCGCCGCTTGGCCCTCCCGCCACAGCCGTTCGATCCCCTTGTCCGGACGACTCACGGGATCGAACTGGGGCACACGGAAGTGACGATCGACGGGCGGAGCGTGCGGCTCAATCTGTGGGACTTCGGCGGCCAGGACATTTATCACGGATCGCACGCGCTGTTCGTCGGCGGTCGGGGGATGTTCGTGATCGCGTGGAGTCCCTCGCACGAAATGGGCGAGTCGCACGCCGGGGGAGCCACGTTTCGGAACCGGCCGCTCTCTTACTGGCTCGACTTTGTGCGCGGCTTGGCGGGACCGAATGTCCCGGTGCTGGTCGTGCAATGCCAGTGCGACAGTCCCGCTGACGAACGCGCGGCGCCGCTCCCCCCGCACGACTTTCGTCGGCTGAGGACGATGCGGTTCAGCGCGAAAACGGACCTCGGCCTGACGTTGCTTCGCGGCGAACTCGAAGAAGGGGTGCGGGACTTCTTCGCGCGACAGCCCCCCCTCGCGATCGGGCGCGGGCGGGTCGAGGTGCGGAACCAGTTGCGGACGATGCTCGTCGAGGACCAGCGTCGCCTGGAGGCCGAACGACGCCATCGGACGTTGACTCGGGCCGAGTTTGACGAACTGTGCCGGGCGAACGGGAAAGTGAGCAGCCCGGACGCGCTGCTCGAATACCTGCACCGGTCGGGGGTGCTGTTCCATCGCGAAGGATTGTTCGACGACCGGATCCTGCTCGATCAGAACTGGGCGCTGGCCGCGATCTACACGCTGTTTGATCGGGAGCGGATCGTGCCGCTGTTGCATCGCCACGGACGGTTCACGCGCGCGGAGCTGGAATGCCTGGTCTGGAAGGAGTTTTCCGTCGCCGAACAACGCCTGTTTCTCGACCTGATGGAGCAGTGCGGGATTTGTTTTCGCGTGCGGGAACTGGACCGAGACGAACGGGGGAAACGCGAATGGGAGTACGTCGCACCGGAGCTGTTGCCCGCGTGGTCGTCGAACCAGGAGTGGCTGCCGGGGCGGATGCAGGGGGGGAAAGAGCGGGGGACGATCACGGCACGGTATCGGTTTCTCCACGAAGGGATTCTGCGCGGGCTGCTGTCGCGCGTGGGACGGAAGGCGAGTACGGCGGCCGAGTACTGGAAGTACGGCTGTTGGTTTTACGACAAGTCGACCGAAAGCCAGGTGCTGATTCGGTCCGAGTTGGAGGAGTCGTCCGGGCAAGGGAGCGTGACGCTGGAAGCGACCGGCGAACGGCCGCGTGAACTTCTGGAGATCTTGCTGGAAGAACTGCTGTCGTTGCAGGTGGGGGAACCTCCGTCGGTCGAGCGCTCGTGGGAATTGGAGGCTGTGCCGCGAGCGGCGAGGCCGCGAACGCCACGCAAACCGAAACGGCGGAAGCCGGAGAGCGCGGTGGAGGAAATCGCCGCCGGCGACGAAGTGCCCGGCCCGGCGGAGGGGATGCAGCAACTCGACGTGGGGGGGTGGCCTCCGCCGCCGCCGAACGAACCGGCGACGGTTTACATCTCGTATGCGTGGGGGGACGACACGAACGAGGCGGGGCGGCAGCGGGGGGAAATCGCGGACAAACTGTGCGAAGTGGTCGAGCGGGAGGGATTCCGCATGCTGCGCGACAAAAGGGAGATGCGAACGGGGGACTGGATCTCGACGTTCATGGAGCGGATTGGCCGAGGCGCGCACATCCTCGTGGTTCTGAGCGAGAAGTATTTTCAATCGCGCTACTGCATGCGGGAGTTGCACTCCATCTACGAACGTTCGCTCGGCAATAAAGAAGACTTCCTGCAACGGGTGATGCCGGTGTTCCTCGACGACGTGGCTTCGCTGGGGGGATTGAGCAGCTACATGCCGTACGTCGAAGCGTGGAAACGGGAGTGCGACGAGATGGAACGCCAGGTGGCCCATTGGGGAAAGGACGAATTCGAGCTCTATCAGAGAATGAGGAAGTGGCAGATCGATTTGGGGAACATCGTCGGTTTTTTGACCGACCCGGTGTATCCGCGCGGTCGAGGGGCGATCGAGAAGGACGATTACGCCGCGCTCAAGGAGATGCTGGCGAAGGTGCGGCGGAACGGGGGGTGACGGGAGAGGGAGGTGCTTCGTCGACGTTGCCGCTCCTCACGTCAGCCGGGCGAAGCCCGCGTGTTTGACCGAGGCGCCCGCGCTGCGCAGTCGCTCGGTCAGATCGCCGCGAGCGATCGCTTCGGCCAACTCGCCAAAGACGGGCGCGAGTTCGGCCAGATATCGCGCGACGTGCTGCTCCGTGTGCGCGAGGCTGGGATAGAACCCGCCCCCCGCGAGGAAACCCCGATCCAGCATCCGCGTTGTGACCAGCGTCGTCAGTGCGAGGGCCTGCTCGTGGTCGAAGCCCAGCGACAACAGCGCAGCGTGTCCCGAGGTCTTTACGGGAACCCCGGAGCGTTCACCCAATCGCAGCCACCCCTCGCGCACCAGCCCGCCGATCCGCTCCGCGTGCGCGGGCAGGTTGAGGCGGCGCAACTTGCGAACGGTGGCCAGTGCGGCGGCGGGACCGACCCCCTCGGTCCAATAGGTGCTGGAAATGAACGAGGATTGGGCGGCTTCCATGACGCGCCGACGACCCACAATGGCGGCCATCGGATGACCGTTCCCGAGGGCCTTGGCGAACACGGCCACATCAGGGTCGACGCCGTATTTGAGGTGCGCGCCACCCAGATGCATCCGCCAACCCGCCGAGATTTCGTCGAACACCAGCACCGCCCCGCACCGGTCGCACAGGTTCCGGACTCCTTCGAGAAAGCCCGGTTGCGGGTGGGTCGAACGGGTCGGCTCCATCACCACCGCCGCCAACGAATCGCCATGCTTCGCGACGATCCGTTCCAGTTCGTCCAACCGGTTGTAGGTGAATGGCAGGGCGGTGCCGGCCAATCCTCGCGGCACCCCCGCCGGGGCGAGTCCCGGCAGCAAGTGGCCGCGCAGCCCGTCTCCACCCGCCGCACCATCCGTCTGTTCGGGAAGATTGGCGGCGAGGTACCAGTCGGACCAGCCGTGATAGCCACAGAAGGCAACCTTGTCGCGACCGGTCGCGGCGCGGGCGATCCGCACGGCGATCGACATCGACTCTCCCCCCGAGCGCGCGAAGCGCGCTTGCTCGGACCAGGGGTGCAGTTCGACGAGCAGTTCGGCCAACTCCACTTCCTCGGGGGCGTTCAGCGTCGACATCGATCCCTTTTCGACGCGTCGTCGCACGGCGTCGACCACGTCCGGATCGGCGTATCCCAAGAGGCACGACCCGATGCCCGACATCGTCATGTCGACAAACCGTCGTCCGTCGAGGTCGACCACCTCGCAGCCGCGCGCTTCCCGCGCATAGGCGGGCCACAAACCGGGGGCGAACATTTCGGGGCGCTTGCTGAGCAGTTGCGTCCCTCCTGGAATCAACTGCTTGGCGCGGGTGTAGAGCGCTCCGGTTCGCGCGCCCGCCGTCGCCGCTTTGTCGGAAGCGATGTCTTTCTCGGAAGCGACATCTTCGTCAGAAGTGTCGTGGTCCCCGAACCGTACGCCGAACTCGCGCGCGGCGTTGCGCCAGAAGACGTCCTCGATGTCGTCCTTCGACCACAAGGCGATCTCCGCCGCGTGCTTCATCGACAGCAACTGTTCGTAGATCGCGAGGATCGGCCGACCGTCGCAATGCGGGAACTTCAAGTCGAACCGCGACGTGTCGACGTACTGCCACGCCCGTCCCATCGCGGCGTATTGACCGTGGAAGTACGTCGCGTCGACGCCGTCCGATCCGTAGAAGATGCGCCGGCGATCCTCGCGCGTGAACAATGTGATCAAGGGACGCACGTCGGTCACCGCCGAAACGTCGTACCAGATGTGGGGCAGGTCCCGCAGCTGGTCGATGGCCTGGCGGATCGGCCAGTACGTGAAGCTCCGCGCGCAATGGGCCAGGATCCAGCGGATGTTCGGATAGCGCCGCTGCGTGAATTCGCGCAGGTCGGCCAGGTTGTGCTCGTCCGCGCAGCCGTGGAACCGCGAGAGGTGCAGCGTCACCCACAGCCCCAGTTCGTTTGCCAGCTCCAGTTGCTCGTGCGGCAGAAACTCGTGGATGCGGCATTGGGCGATGTCGCCGGTTGTCGAGAACAACCGATACGGCTTGAGGCCGATGACACCCGCCTCGCGCACGTCCCGCGCGATGTCGTCAACCCGGCACGCGGGGGTGACGAGCCGGTTGAATCGCGAGCGCGGGTCTTGCCGCACCTGGTCGGTGCTCCAACGGTTGTGGGCGGCCACGTCGATGCCGATCACCGGCGTCCCCAACACGAGGAAGTGCGTTTCGCGTCCCGGATACAACCGTTCCGCCCACTGCCTGAGCGTCGCCAGGTCCGCGTAGCTCCACGAGGGTCCACTTCCCGCCGGAAGATGCGCGGGGTTGAACAGGTGGATGTGCGCGTCGAACACGCGCTGTGGGACGAAGTCGACCAGCTCTTCGTCCCAAATGCGTTGGTCATGCTCGGAGAATTCGTTGATCGACACGTGCATGCGGCGTTTCCCGAAACGATTCGCGGATCAAGGCCCCGGTCCCCGAGGGGAGACCATCACCAAGCCGTCCACCCGCCATCCACCAGCAAGTTCTGCCCGGTGATGTAACTTCCCGCGTCCGACGCCAGCAGGAGCAGCGCCCCCTTCAGTTCGGCGGGGGCTCCCATGCGTCCCAGCGGCGATTTCGTTTTCAAGCGTTCGACGAGCGCGGCTGGCGCCTGCGCACCGGGGAACGGCCCCGGACTCAGGCAGTTCACGCGGATGCCGTCCTTCGCCCAATACACGGCCAAATGCCGCGTCATATGCACAACGCTTCCCTTGAGTGCGTGATATGCCGCCGGGCTGGCGGCACAGAGACCCTCGTACGCCTCGGGATAGGACCCGACCACGCCGTACATCGAGCCGAGCAGCACCACGCTGGCAGGCACCCCGCGCGAGACCGCGTGATCCCGCACCAGTCGCGCTAGGAGGAAATAGCCCGTCGCGTTCCCCAACTGCCGCGCGAACTCGTCGGCGGTCACGGTCGACCAATCGGCCCCCAATCCCTCGTGTCCGTTGTTGACCAGGATGTCGACGCGACCGGTTCGCGACACCGCGGCGCCAAACGCCTCCGCGAGAGTGTCCGTGCGCATGTGGTCGAGCGCGACACCGTGATGCCGCGCGTCGCCGCTTCTCGGCAACGTGTCGGCGAACTCGGCGGCCTTCGCCTCGTTGCGACTTCCCACCAGGACCGACGCCCCCGCCTCGGCCAACGCGCGACACAGCGACCGACCCAAGTGCCCGCAGCCCCCCGTCACCAGTGCGGTCCGCCCGGACAAGTCGAACAACCGCGCGACGGTCGGTTCGGGCGTGGCGGCGAAGGCCGTTCCGGACATCGAGGCTTCAGGCATGTGCGGCACCCCCGGTTGGTGGATCGATGGATTGGGATGTGTCGCTCCGCGCGATTGTTCGCCAGCCTGCGGACCGGGCACTCTCCAGTGCGGTCAGGTTGACCCGCAGCGTCTGCTCGGCCTCGTCGAGTGAACAGAGGGGGGAACATTCCCCTTCGACCGCGTCGAGAAAGCGGTTCGCCTGATCGATGAACGCGGCGTCGCGTGGTCGGGCTTCGAACGCCTCTTCCCGCCACGATTCGTCGGGCCGCAGCATCCACTTCCAGCGTTGTGTGTGGGCTTCCCAGCGGACCGTGCCGCGCTCGCAGACGACGGTGATCGACGTTTCGTTGGGAGCCTGATGCTGATTGAGCGCGTAGCTCGCCAACACATGGCCGTGACGAGCCAACAGATGCACGGTGTCTTCGACAGGTTCGAGTCCCGCCGCTTCGGATGCCGACAGGGAGCCCTCCAACACGCGATGCGCCGCGTCGGCGACCAACCGGTCGATCGGGCCGACCAACCACTCGCCGGCGTTGAGCACGTGCGTCAACGCGTCCTGGATCGCGCCCCCACCCGTGGCATGCCGGGTGTAATAGGTATCGCGATACGCCGGTCGATACGTGGGAAAGTTTTGTCCGCAGACCGCGACGAGTTGCACCGGGCGTCCGAACCGCCCTTCCACGAGTGCCCCCCGCATGGCGGCCAACGCCGGGAAACACCGATACACGTACGCCACTCCCACGACGACATCGCTGTTGCGGACTGCGGCCCGCAGGGGGGCGAGGCCGTCGAGTCGCGTGTCGAGCGGCTTCTCGATCAACAGGTGCCAACCCGCCGCGGCGAGGCGAGCGGCGATTTCCAGATGACTGTTCGCGGGGGTGGCGATCACCGCGACCCGCGAGCGAGTCGTCGACGACAGGTCGTTGGACAACGCCTCGTCGAGACTGGCGAAGCCACGCACGGCGTAACGCGCGGCGATCATACTTCGCAGCGGCTCCTGGATCTCGACGAACGACACGTCGGCGCGGCCGGTCTCACGGAAACAGCGCAGGTGACGTTCGCCGATCGAACCGGCCCCCACGACCAGCACTGTGTGTGGCAACCTCACGGGGTGTGGCAACCTCACGGGAGGCAGGCTCATGTCGCATCCCCCTCGGTGGCGGACTCCAGTGGAAACTCCTCGTCGAGCCAGCGCTTCACCAACCAGACATGGCGGCGCTGCCGCTCCTCCCAACGCTCGGTCTCTGCGGGAGTCGTTTCGTGAAACAGCCGCGTGCTGGGAGCATCCCCGCGCCCGCGTCCCACCAAGCTCGCCAGCGGCTCGGGGATCGTCGTCGTTGCGTCGAGCGTCGGCAGTACCCGCTCCATCGCCCGCGCATAAAGCGCCGGTCCACCCGTCAGATCGATCCACCGGAACGGCCCGCACGACGCCGCCCACAAGCCCAACGTGTTTCGCAGACTGCGGTCGATCGTCTCGAAATCAGCGACTCCGGTCTCCACCAAATGCAACGCTTCTCGATACATGGCGTAGGCGATCCGGTTCACGACAAACCCTGGCACGTCCCGGCGGCAGATCGTGGGGTCCTTCCCCAACAATCGCCCAAGCCGCAACGCCGCCTCCATCGCGGCGTCCGAAGTCGACGGCCCTCGCACCAATTCGAGGAACCGCGTGGCGTGCGCCGGCTCCGCCCAGTGCATCCCGAGAAATCGTTCGGGTCGCCGCCGCCCCTCTTGCAGCACGCCGATGGGAATCGCCGACGTGTTGCTGGCGATCACGACCTCGTCCCCCACCACTCGCTCGAGCGCGTCGAACACCCCCCGCTTGACCGACACGTCCTCGGTCACACTCTCGATCACGAAGCCCGCATCCCCCAGCGACTCGAAATCGGTGCGACAGACCAGCCGCTCCGCCGCTGTGCCCCGCACCTTCGGGTCAAGTCCGTCGCGCTCGACGAGTTCGTCCAACATGCGGTCGATGGACGGACGCGCGGCGGCGAATTCGACCTCGTGCGGCACCACCGCCACTACGCGAAAGCCCCGCCCGAGCAGGCACGCGGCGATCCCCCGCCCCAACAGGCCCAACCCCGCCAATCCGACGGTGCGTGTCGTCGCGAAACTCACCGGCGCGGTATGCACACGAAGACTCCCCGGAAAGATCACCGGCGCCCTGTCCACAGGCGGCCATTCACCCGCGATGGACTACGACTCCGCCGTCAGCCGGGCCGCCTCGGCAGCCAAGCGGTTGTCGAAGGTGAACCCCAGCGGCGCATACCGCTGTTGAATCAGCTCCATCCCCTGCTTGACCATGATCAGATCACAGCCGTGGCACACGAACTTCGCCCCCAGGTCGAACAGTTTGCGGGTGTGCTCGGGACTGCCGCTGACGGTCCCCCACCATTTGCCCGCGCTCTTCGCGGCCTCCGCCACGCGGCGATGGGCGTCGACAATGAGTGGGTGATCGAACTGATAGGGAATGCCCGCCACCACACTGAGGTCCCCCGGACCGAGCATCAACACGTCGATCCCCGGCACCCGCGCGATCTCCGCCGCGTGATCGAGCGCGTGGGGCGACTCCAGCTGCGCGATCAGCAACGTGTGTTCGTTGGCAGCCTTGAGGTATTGAGGCATCGGCATCGCGCAGTAGGGGTTGTCCCCCCCGGCACCGTCGACCCCCCGCTCACCCAGCGGCGCGAACTTCGCCCATCGGACAAGCTCGGCCGCCTCTTCCCCCGACTCGCACCGGGGGTACATGATTCCCTGCGCCCCCGCTTCGAGCAGCCGCCCCATCCGCAGGAATTCCCCCTTGGCGGGACGGGCGATGATGTCCGAAGCGCCGACCCGCGCGGCGCGCATCAAGGTCGCCGCCGTCTCGTCGCTCGTGGAGTGGTGCTCGAGGTCCAGCCAGATGCCATCGAACCCCATGAGGCTGACGAGTTCGTAGACGCTGGGATCGAAGAAATGGCAGCAGGTGATGAGCGCCGCTTCCCCCCGACGGAGCTTGGCTTTGACGCGGCTGAATCTCATGCGAAGACTCCTGGGCGAAATGCGCCCCACCCGAAAGCGTCAGGAAAGCCACCGCCATAAAACCCTATTTAACAACGAGCTTCGGCGCCAACCCAGCATCCGGACACACTTCTAATGAATCAAAACCCCATAAGTGCGACACACGCCCTTGCCGCTTGAAAATCGCTGCGATGATATACTACCATTTGTGGCCACGCTCGAAAAGTGTCCGTCCCCCTCCCTTGCCGGGATGCGGCCTCGTGCATATCGCCGACCTGCTCGTCCTCGCCCTCTACGCCGCCGTCATGGTGGGAGTCGGTGCGTACTATTCGCGGACGAACAAGTCCGCCGACGACTATCTTCTCGGAGGGCGCACGCTCTCCCCGATCGCGTTGGGGCTCTCGCTGTTCGCGACGCTCGTCAGCACGCTCTCGTATCTCGCGCATCCGGGGGAGATGATCGCCCACGGCCCCATGATGGCCACGATGGTCTTCGCCCATCCCGTGATCTTCCTGATCGTCGGCTTCGGGCTGATCCCGCTCTTGATGAAACAACCGGTCACCAGCGCGTACGAATTGCTCGAAACGCGGTTGGGGACGAGCATCCGTCTGGCTGGCGCGGGAGTTTTCCTGCTGCTGCGACTGGGTTGGATGGCGACCATTCTGTTCGCCACCAGCAAGCTGGTGCTGGTCCCACTGCTCAAGCTGGACCCGTCGTGGACGGCCCCGCTGTGCGTGTTGCTGGGGGTATTAACCGCCGTCTATTCTTCCAGCGGCGGACTCAAGGCGGTCGTGATGACCGACGCGATCCAGTCGATCACGATGCTCGCGGGTGCGGTCGTCACGCTGGTCGTGGTCACCCGTCGCACCGGGGGGATCGACGGCTGGTGGCCGACGGTGTGGCCCGAGCACTGGCAGTCCCCGAACTGGGGTTTCGATCCCGATGCCCGCGTGTCGTTTGGCGTGCTGATGCTCTCTACCACGCTGTGGTACGTCTGCACGAACGGATCGGACCAGATGTCGATCCAGCGGTTCCTGTCGACGCGCGACGCGCGGGCCGCTCGGCGAACCTTGTTCGTGTCGCAATTCACCGACGCGCTCGTGCTACTGCTGCTGGGCATCACAGGGGTCGCCATCCTGGGGTTCTACAGCGTCCTGCCACCGAAGCTGGCCGAGGGAGAGGCCCTGGTCTCCGCGGCAGACAAGTTGTTTCCGCTGTTCATCATGACGGAGATGCCGCCGGGACTGTCGGGATTGGTGTTGGCGGCGATCTTGTCTGCCGCGCTGTCGAGCCTGTCGTCCGGCGTGAACTCGGCCTGCGCGGTGCTCGAACGGGATTTTCTCACGCGGGAAGGGCGGCCCGGCGAGACGGCCGACGCCGCGATTCGGCGGTTGAAATGGTTGACGTGGATCGTCGCGTGGATCGCGATCTCGCTGAGCATGTTGAATCTGTTGTTCGAGGGGAACCTGCTCGAACGGTGCTTCAAACTGATCAACTTGCTGACGGCTCCGCTATTCGTGCTGTTCTTCCTCGCGCTTTTCGTCCCGTGGGCCAATGCCGTCGGGGCCTGGTGCGGACTGGTGTCCAGCGTCTGCGTCGCGATCGGGATCGCCTACGCGAAGGATCTTGGTCTGCCGCTGTCGATCAGTTTCGTGTGGATCATCCCGTGCTCGCTGGCCACGGGAATCGGCGTCGGTTCGGCGGTTTCCGCACTGGCGTCGGTTTTCAGGAAGGACACTCGAAATGGCGTTTGAAGCCGAAAAGGCGCTCTACGACGAATTCGGCTTCGTGATCGTGCGCGGCCTGCTCGACCCCTCCGAGTTCGCCGAGCTCCGCGAAAATCTCGACCGCTACGTCCGCGAAGTCGTCCCGACATTGTCCGACACCGAAGCGTTCTACCAGGACCGCTCCCGCCCCGAGACGCTCAAGCAGCTCCAGCGCATGGGGCGCGACCCGTTTTTCCGCGACTACTCGGAGCACCCCAAGTGGCGCGCGCTGGCCGAAGCCCTGGTCGGCGAACCGACCACCGTCGACCAACCGGAATGGTTCAACAAACCCCCGCGCACGCGGCACGTCACCCCGCCTCATCAGGACAACTACTACTTCTGCCTGGAGCCGTCGAACGTTGTCACGCTTTGGATGGCGCTCGACGCCGTCGACGCCGAGAACGGTTGCCTGCGCTACGTCGAGGGGTCGCACACGCGTGGCTATCGACGGCACGTGAAATCGAAGATCCTCGGGTTCTCGCAGGGGATCGACGACTTCGGCGCGGACGACTTCAACCGCGAAGCCGCCGCCCTCCTGCAGCCGGGAGATGTTGTCGCGCACCACGGCATGACGATCCACCGCGCCGACGCCAACTTGTCGCAAACGCGGCATCGCCGCTCGTTCGCAATGGTTTACCGGGGTGTGTCGTGTCGCCGGGACGAAACCGCACACGCCCGCTATCTGGCCTCGGCGCGGGAACAGCACGCGGAGCTCGGCCTCAAGACCTGAGCGTCCGCCGTTCGATGGGCCCGCTCCCGCCTAACGGTTCGTCGAAATGAAGCGGTCCCGCTCCTCGCGAAGGCGGGCGGCACGTTGCACCGCCCGGTTGCGGGCGTTCAGCGCGTCGTCCTCCACCTGCTCGTCGACCAGCCGGTTCAGCGGCGTGGCCCTCAGCACCGTCGCCGTCCCGTTGCCGACCGTCTCCCCCGACGTGCGGATCGCGTCCGCCGCGCCTCGCGCCGCCCGCCCCAAACCACGTCCCGTCGCCGCCAACGCGCCCGGAATGCCCGTGCGGCTCGCCAACTCCGCTCCCGGCAGCGACATCGCCCCCGAGTTCGCCCCCGCCTCCAGCTTCACCGGATTGCCGCGGGTGTACTTGATCGTCGGCGGCGCGCGCTTTCCCCAACCCAGGAGCGGGTCCGCAAATCGAATCTCGACGTTGTCCCGCCCGAAGTTGTAGTGGATCGAATGCTGTCGATAAGTCACCCGCGGCGACCCCGCCGGCATGTCCACGTCCAGATAGATCCGCTCCAGAGAGTACGGATGATTGACCACCACCGTCGACGGCCCTCCCGGAAACGCAGGCCCCCGGAAGTTGCGGTCTCCCGTGTAGTAGTGTCGATGCACGATCACCGTCGGCGGCACGTCGACCTGCGGTTGCCCCGACGGATCGTTGACGAACACCGGGTTCGGTTTCCCCTCCGGGTCGGTGCGCGGGTCCAGCACGAGGATCTCGTCGACCGGCGCGACAGCCAATCGCGGGCCCTCTTGCGCGACGGCCTCTCGGCTTCCCCATGCCGCCAGCCACGCCGCCAGCACACACAGACCGATGTTCGCTGACTCTCGCATCATCCCCTCCCCCGGATTTGCCGCTCAACGCGCACTCTTCCGCTCACCGGCGGCTTTCCCGACTCCGCTGCCCCCGCCCTTCACTCGTACCGCAAGTCGATTTCAAAGTGGTCCACCAGATCGAACCGTTTCTCCAGATCGTCGCATTTGCCCGTCATTCGCAGACGACGGCTTTCCCGTTTTTCCACCCAAAACGGTGAGACATCCAACTGCGCCATTCCCGGCCGCGCGACTGCCACGACATCCGCGATTTGCCGATGTGGCACTCCCGCCGCGAACCGCGCGGTCACGTGAAACCGATTTCGCAGGAACCGCTCGAACACCGCCCGCTGCACGGCGGGAACCGTGTCCGGACTCTGCGACACCGTCATCTCCAGGATGTATTCGCCGTTTGGAAACGCAGTGGCAACCACGTCCGACAGCGCACAATGGTCGTTGCGCAGCTCCGAGTGATCGAGCTGAAACACTTTCACCGACCTCGCGACGACTGGCGTCGCACCTGCGCCGTCAGCCGCCACCGGGGTCGGCGACGCGCCGGCGTTCGCGCCCCGATCGAGAGGCAACAGCAGCGTCGGCAGCGAATTCCCGACGACCCGCCCCCCCGGTTGCCTGACGCAATACCCATAGGGATGCAACGAGCAGGAGGGCACGACGCGGACCCGCTTCCCACCCGCGGTGGCCGCCTCCCCCCCCGCCAGCACGGCGAGCAGGGCCAACAGCGAATGATGACGCGACGACGGCATAACAGTCTCCAAAACCCGAGTTCTTTCCACCGCTCGCAACCCGCCGAGTCGACGCATTTCGTCCGCCCGGACGGGATCGCCACAACCTCACCGCGCCCCCGTCTCGTCTCTCCCAGTCTCGACAGTCGTCGCGTCGGTCGCGGCCTCCTTCTTGCCGGTGAACACACCCTTCACTTTGCCGGGGAGTCCCTTCAGTCGCGCGCCCCAACCCGGCTTCTTAACTTCGACCGACTCCGACACCGGCGTCACGACCGCGACGGTGGCCGCACCGCGCGGCGACTCCTCACGCACCGGCGGCTTGCACGACGGGACCGTCGGCGGAACCTGCGTCACGGGCCGACCCGACCGGGTGTCGAACCGAGGCGAAGCCGAGGGCATCGCCGCCGCCGGATTCTTCGGCCGCGAGCCGGGGATCAAGCGGTCCCAGAGGCCTTTGCGTTGGGATTCCACGGGACGCTCGAGGTCGACCGGGCGAGCGCCACCGGAGGCTCCCACCGGGCGAATCGCTGTGGAGGGAGCCGGGCGGCGGAAGGAAGAATTGCTTGGCGAAGGACTACCAAGATCGGGTCCCATACCTCCCTTTTCACCCGTCCCGCTATTTGGCTCACTCTCCTTTTTCCGTTCCTGATTAGGTGGATTGCCTCCAGGAGAACTAGTGCCTGATGAAGGAACCGGTTGAATCGGGCTTACGGACGTCGCCTGTTGCGATGGAACTATCCCAGGGTAAGGGAAATACTGCCCATCCAACGGCACCCCCTCATAAACCCCCACCGGCGGACAATGATCCGGACACGTCTTGGGAGGCACATCCCCTTCGCATGGCTCCTCAGGCGGACGCCGATTGCTGTGATAGAACCGCGGATTCTTCGGCGTCACTCCCAGATGCTCATCCACCTCGTCACCGGTGATTCCGAACACATGGTTCCGCAGTAGTCGTTCCCGGCCACGCACGGTGTGTTCCAACTCCTTCACCCCGTAGCTGTCCAAGTCCGCCACAGCGGGTGCCCAGCGGAGACCCATCAAGTCGAAAAGCGTCGGGAAGATCACCGTCTGTGAAAGGATGATGTTCTGTTGCAGGGACGACTCCTGCGACGGCAGCGGGCGGAACAGCACTCCGACACCGGGCGCGTCTTCGAGCAGCGGCACGCCTCTGGATGTCCTGCTGGCCTTGAGGGCCACGGTGTATTTCGACACTTCCCGCAATTCGTAGTTTCCACTCTGCACGTCGGTGTCGATAAAGTGTCGCTTGATCCGGCCCAGGTGCTTCTCGTCCGCTCGCACCGGTTCGCGGATGTTGGTCGTGTACATGTACCGCAGCCGGAACACTACGGCCTGGCCGTCGGGCTGGATCACTGGCCGCGCCTCCCACCCCGTTCCAGTCTCAAACGAATACACACTTGGATCTGGAACAAGCGCATCCAGTTGTGAACCAATCTTGGGTGTGTTGTTCTCCGACTCGGTCAAGAACCGCGCGTCGGGGGACGACGGCAACCCCGGCAACACGTTTCGTATCTGCGGCCCCGGCTGTCCGCCGCCGTAGGTGTGGGCTGCTGGAATCCCGCCGTACATCTTGGCGAGCGACAGGAAGTTCGGATCGGCGACCAGCGCTCCGTAGTCGTTGTAAGCGGCCAACGCCGATTGGAACGCCTCGTTGACGAGGATGTCTCGTTTGGGCAGGTCGAACTCCATCGTCGCCTGCGGCGAGACCTTCGCGAACGTGCGGTTGTTCGTCAGGATGCTCGTCGTCTCGACCTGCCCAACCTGCACATCGTAGGTGCGGCTGGTCTCGCGAACACAGCGGAAGGCGGGGTTGTAGAACTGCGTATTGAAGTCGTCTTCGAGAGCCTGAGCGATACGGGCGATGTAGTTGTCCACGTTGGCGATGTGAGCACGGGTCCCCTCGACCAGTTCGATGAGCTTGTCCTCGGCGTCGTCGATGAACATGTCGAGGAACTTGCGGTTGTTGAGTGCGCGAGGGGTCGAATTGAGCCGTGTGAGCGCGGCTCGCATTTCCGTCGATGCGTCGAGGAGGTCGTGGAACGACTTTGACACGTTCTCGATCGATGGCCCTAAGTCTTGCGCGAATTTCCCGGACGGGTCCCATACCGCCTTCAATTGCTTCTCGAGTTGGGTCCACTCTGCGGCCACTGAGCCATAGTCAAACGGAGCGTCCGAACCGTCCGTTACGGAAAGGAGAAGCGCAGCCCTGACTTGCTTGGCTTGCTCCACAAACTCCTTGGACTGGTCGTCGATTCCCTGCAGGCACCGCTGCGCGGCCCCCAAAATTCCAACAATCTGCCGAGTTAACGCAATGGGGACTTTGTCGCTCGTGGACTCAGGAGTTGTCTTGCCAAACGCAATGAGAGTCGGAGAAACAGCATTCCATACGGCGTCGTAGTCCGCCCAGCGTTCGTCCTCCGTGTTTTTTGCCTTGGCGATTTTATCGGCGGCAAGGAAGTCGAATTGCCTGAGAATGTCGTCGACATGCCTGATTCGCCAAAGCGCTCTGTGAAATGCAACGCCATTGAGAGTCAATTTCGCTGTGTCCCGTGATATGCCGGCTATGCCGCCTTTGATTATGTCGATCCGCGATCTTGTCGAGCTGTACTTCGATTCGAGTGTGGTCACGCCAGATCGGATGGCGTTCTCCAATGCCTTGCCGTCGTGATCGATAGCTTGCTTTGCTCTCGCAAGGGCAACCACGTCTTTCGTGATTTCCTTGACAACCTCGTCGCTGAGTTCGTTGATGAAAGAGACCGGCACTTCGACAGTTGAATTCGGTTCGAGGCTTATAGCTACCACCGATTTCGCGGCCGCATTCTCGACATCGGCGTTGCCTGTTGTGTCCAAAACCGTTGATTGAATCGCACGGCGAATGTCGTCTTTGGCCTGCTGGTTCTCTTCGGCAAGGCTTGCACTCTTGCGAACAATCTCGCCGATCGCCGAAGCCACCAACAACTGTTGGTCGACAACCTTGGCACGCATCCGAATCGATATTCGCCGCGCTTCTTCGCGAACTTGCTTCTGGGCCTCGATTCCTTGTTGGTAGGACTCCGCACCTCCGTAGCGATCCTCCACCAGCGCACGCTCCGTCACCCGTTGCCGCAGTTCAATCTCCGCCAGCAGCCGGCTCTTGAAGATCTGCGCCAGCCGGATGAACTCCCGTTGCAGTGGCGACAGCGTGTCCGATCCCCCGATCTCCGCGTCGAAGAACCCGTGCAGCGATTTGAACGTCGCGTTCTGCCCCAGCGGCAGGAACCGCTTCATTTCCCGCTTCGACGCTCCTGTCAGCGACGCTTGCAGGTACTCCATCTCGTCCTGCGGCAGCTTGCCCCGCGCCATTGCCTCGAATTCCGCGAGGATCGCGTGCCGCACGTCGTTCTTGGCCAACGCCATCAGGAACAGCGCGCCCGACAGGCTCGTCGTGTCCATCGAGTGCAGCGACAACACTTTGTTGTCCGTCTTCAGGAACTCCGAATCCATGTTTCGCAATTCGGCGATGAAGTCCGCCCCGAAAAACGCCTCCTGGTACTTCATGTCGCGGTGCAACTGCGTCCCGCCGGGGCAGTCCCGTTGCGCCTGTTCCGCCACGCGCCCCGCCACCTTCACGACCGCGTTGCGCAGCATCTGCGCGGATTGGTTGGTCAGGAACCGCGAATGGTCGATGTACCGCTGCATCTGGGCCACGACGGGTTCCATGCGGTTCCCGTGTTCGCCGTTGACCTGCACCGTGTGCAGCGCGATCCGCACCTGGCCGACCGGCGAGTCGATCTCATTGATCATCGTGCGGATGAGGTTCACCCCCTTGAGCGGGCCGCGGAGCTGGATCACCCCTTCGCCGATGACCGACACCGAGACTTGCGCCACGGGGTCGTTCGACTCGGGTTTTCCCGCAGCGAACGTGTCAGGGTCCTCGGTCTTCGCCGCCACCTCGCGCCGGAACTGCTCCTCCCGCGCCCGCTGTTCGGCCAATTGAGCTTTCTCGGAGGCCTCCGTTGCCAACACCTCGGCGGACCGCTTGGCTTGCGCCTCACCCAGCAGGTTGTTGACCATTTTCTCGAGGCGGTCGATCTCGTTCACGTCGGCAGTCGCCGCCTGTGTGATTCGCGTCTTCGTCCGTTCAGCCTGCGAGATCGTACGGCGAAGTTGCTCGAGCTTTTTCTGATTCTCCTGCTTGGCCTGCAAATCCTCGTCGGCCTTGGGGGACGCAACCGCCGCCGCCAACCCCTGTTCGTCCGCCTTGAGTCCCGCCAGGTCGTCCTCTGACTTCTCAGCCTCCGTGGCGGTCGCCGCTTGACGCGACCGCACCGAGGCGAGCGCTTGTTGGGCCTGTGCCAAAGCGTTCTCCACCGCGCGGGATTCCTGCGCGGCCCGCACCGCTTTCGCCTCCAGAGCCTTCCGCGAGTCGGTCGCTTCGTCCGCCCGACGCAACGAGCGGTCCGCCCACTGTTGGGCCATCTCGACGTTCGTCTTGTTGTACGACATCGCAGTGCGGTTCACGATCTGTGCCACACGGTGCGCGTCGCGGAAGTAATACAACCGGGCCACGCGCGTCACGACCTTGTCGGACGGATTGAACCCCTCGCCCTTCTCCTTCCGTGGGACGAATTCATTGAACTCGACGTTGGTCGCCCGTCCGCCCGTGATGCCGCGAGATTCAGAGGGAGGGGGTTCGACCGGTGAGGTTGTGGCTGGCGGTGCGGTTCGCTTCGTCAGCGAAAACGTGGCGTCCCGGCCAATCCCCGTCGTCGAGGCGTCCAACGGGTTCTCAAGAATGTCCTTGATACCGAACTTCTCTAAGCCGCCCGATTTCAATGTCAACAGGTAGGGACCGGGTGTCGACGCCTTCGCCACCGTCAACTCCACCGAGTTGGACGCGGCGTCAAACACCGCGTTCTGAATAGCGGGCTGAGTCGCGAGCGCATCGACCCCCTTGTACTCCAGCAAGTAGCTCTCGCGGAGGATGGCCCGAGCCTCGTCGATGGGACAGGTGTCCGTGAACTGAATCCGAATACGGGTTCCCGAAGCACTGTTTTCAAAGTCTGATGCATCAACCTGCTTCACGGAAGGCGGAACGGACCGGTATTCGACCTTTAGCGGCGTCGAATGGCCCAGTGGCGTCTCCCCCTGAAACAGTTGGAACATCAGGTTCGCCGATGCGGATTGGGCTCCCGCCTTCGCCAGCGGCATCGTTGCCACGCCCTTCGTCCATTCGTTCTCCGGGAACACATGCACGGGTTCAACGCTCTGAACTCCACTCGCATCGCGCGAGAACACAGCCACTTCGCCCTTCAGCGATGTATCTTTCGGGATTGAGATCGAGACTTTGAGTTCCGGATTTCTTGTGAAAAACGAGCCATTGCTCTCGACATACCGCTTCTCCGGCTCTTGCTTGGGCTGGGCGACCACCGGGTTTTCCAGAGCGGTGGCGATCGCCTTGAAATCCACCTCTTTCGACCAAGCTTCGGCCCCCAAGCTGCGAACTCGCGCGAACAGCCGGTAATCGCCCGCCGCGAAGCCACCCATTCGAAGGACAAACTCGTCACCGTTTTTCAACCCACTGGCCCCTAAGGCCCTCTTTTCAATCGTGCTATGGTACCGCCATTCTGCCCCTTCCTTCTTGAACAGCGGAAAGTCAACCTCACCGACAGTGGGCAATTGCATACGCGTCCGGAGGTAGCCACCCATAACCTCAATTGGCGTCTTTAACGAACCCGACGGCACCAAGTCCGCGTACTTGCCATTGGAAACCTGATCGATGACCGGAGCGCCAAATGACGCCTTCGCCGCCGTGTCGAAGCTTAACACCACCGCCGAGTCATACTTCAGGGTGTGTTGCTTGCCCGGTTCGACGGTGAGTTGAAAGGTCTTCTTGGAATCCTTTGGATCAGTCGCCACCGCTGCCGTTTTTTCGTTGAGTGTGAGTTTTTCGATTGCGCCCACGTCTTCCTTGAATGTCACGGCAACGGTCGCGCCGGGTTCAATCTTTGGGTCCTTGTCGAAATCCGCTTTGAGATACGTCCGCTCGCCGACTTTCACCGATGCGACGACCGGCGTTGGTGTTGGGGAGGCGTCTCCCAACGCCGCCGTCGTCAGCTCTCGCACCGGCAACGGCAACGCCGCCAACCGTGGGAACTCCTCCACCACGGCCTCGACCGGTTCCTCCCCAACCTCTTCTTCCTCCAGCACCACCGGCCGCAGCACCGGGCCGCGATCCCGGCGTTTCGCCACCAACGGGTCCGGATCGGAATCGGAGGCAGCCTGGTCGGCTGACACGACTTCGACGGCCTGACCGGCGTTATTCGCCGGCTCCAGCGCCGCCAGTGCTCCCTTCAGCAGGCTCTTCACGTCGAACCTTGCGACGCAGTAACCTCCGACCGCAAGGCCAACCGCAACAGCCACGCCGACGCACAGCGCAAGCCCCACCTGACGCATAAACTTGAACATGCCCCAACTCCGTTCGGGTCTGCCTCGGTCGTCGCTGTCGGAAGAAACTCTCGGAAAAGCACTCGTTTGGCGATTCTTGAAATCGCCGCAAGACATTGCTGTGAAACACCTTGCAAGACAGTTTTGAGACGCAGGCAATCACAGACTAGGCAATGGTGCCCCAACGCCTTTCGACTCAAGTATCGTCGTACTGTTTTTGCGGCCAAGAACGAAATTCCGGCCTTTAACGACGGTTCCAGGGCGACGGTCCGTATCGTGAAAACTGGTAAACCTTGCGGTGTCCCCCTCCCCACCCCGTTTTCGCAAAAGTTTTTGTCCAGCCCTCGGTACGCGCCCCGCCGTGATTCGTGCCGCTCGGCGTCCCGGTCCCTGGCGGTGCTCGGCAAACGCTCTTCGGTGGGCGTCCACGCTTTCCTTCCGGTTCGCTGTCGCGCGACTCATTCGTTTCCTACGATGGCGACTCCTCCCGTCGGGGCGTTGGCTCGACGCGGCGGGTGACTGTCTCCTCAGGCGAGTTTTCGGGGTCGGCATGAAGATTCACGAGTATCAGTCCAAGCAACTGTTCCGCGCGGCCGGGGTTCCGGTCCCCCCCGGTCATGTCGCCCGCTCGGGTGACGAGGCGGCCAAGGCGTTCGATCATCTGGCCGGTTCGCTGGCCGTCGTGAAGGCCCAGATTCACGCGGGGGGACGTGGCAAGGGACGCTTCAAGGAGCATCCCGATCTCGGCGGGGTCAAGCTCGTTCGCTCCGCCGCCGAAGCCCGCGAAGTGGCCGCGAAAATGCTCGGGTCGACGCTGGTGACGATCCAGACCGGCCCGGCGGGCAAGCAGGTGCAGGCGGTGTACGTCGAGGGGGGCCTCGAACTTGAACGGGAGCTGTACCTGGGGATCGTCGTCGACCGTGATGTCGGCGGCCCGGTGATGATGCTCTCGTCCGAAGGGGGCGTCGAGATCGAAGAGGTCGCCCAGCATTCGCCCGAGAAGATTCTCAAAGAACCGATCGACGTCGACGCCGGGTTGCACGGCTATCAGGCCCGGAAGCTGGCATTCGCACTGGGGCTGGGCGGCCCGCAACTGAAGAGCGCGGAGTTCTTCCTGAAGAAGCTGGCGCGGTTCTTCCTCGACTCCGATTGCAGCATGGCGGAGATCAATCCGCTGGTGATCACCAAGTCGGGCGAGATGGTCGCTCTCGATGCCAAGGTGACGTTCGACGACAACGCGATGTTCCGTCACGCGAACTTCCTTGAGCTGCGCGACCTCGCCGAGGAAGACCCGGCGGAAGTCCGGGCTGGTGCGGCGGGCCTCAGCTTCGTGAAGCTCGATGGCAATATCGGCTGCCTCGTGAACGGGGCCGGCCTCGCCATGAGCACGATGGACCTCATCAAGCTGCACGGCGGCGAACCGGCCAACTTCCTCGATGTGGGTGGCGGAGCGAACGCCGATCAGGTGACGGAGGCGTTCCAGATTCTGCTCTCCGACGCCAACACCAAGGCCGTGCTGGTCAACATCTTCGGCGGCATCATGCGCTGCACGACGATCGCCGAGGCGCTGCTCACCGCCTACGAAAAGGTCGGCTTCAGCGTGCCGCTGGTCGTGCGACTGGAAGGGACCGAGGTCGAGGAAGGCCGCGCGATGCTCGCGAAAAGTGGCCGTCCGATCATCAACGCCACCGATCTCACTGACGCCGCGAAGAAGGTCGTGGCGGCGCTGGGGGCTTGACGAACTGTCTGCACGAAAACGTGTGCCACTGGCTCCGCCAGTGCGAACGGGATCACGCTCACGCGGCACTGGCAAAGCCAGTGGCACACAATCGATAAGAGCCGTACGTCAGGCTGTGCCTGACGTACTTGGCCAAACCAACCTGCGATCTCGACGTCCGTTCCACGCTCGCACTGCTGGACAAGCCAGCAGTGGCGCACGAACCCTCCTGCACAAAACCCACCCGAATCAAACTCAGTCCCACATCTGGACATCATGAGCATTCTGATCGACAAGCACACGAAGGTCATTTGTCAGGGCATCACCGGCAAATCGGGCCTGTTCCATTCGCAAAAGTGCCGCGATTATGGCACCCAGATGGTCGGCGGCGTGACTCCCGGCAAGGGTGGAACGACGGTCGACGGCTTCGCGGTGTTCAACACCGTCGAAGAGGCCGTTCGCAAAACCGGGGCCGACGCGACGATGATCTTCGTCCCCCCCCCCGGTTGCGGCGACGCGATCCTCGAAGCGGCGGACGCGGGCATTCGCGTGATCATCGCGATCACCGAGGGGACCCCCGTCCTCGACATGGCCCGCGTCAAGAAGGCGCTCGTCGGCAAGAAGTGCCGTCTGATCGGCCCGAACTGTCCGGGGGTCATCACTCCCGACCAGTGCAAGATCGGCATCATGCCCGGCTACATCCACAAGGCGGGGACGGCGGGCTTGGTTAGCCGCTCGGGGACGCTCACCTACGAAGCGGTGTGGCAACTCACCAGCCTGGGGATCGGTCAATCGACGTGCGTGGGGATCGGTGGCGACCCGGTCAACGGGACGAGCTTCCTCGATACGTTGCGGATGTTCCAGGACGACCCCGGCACGGAATCGATCCTGATGATGGGGGAAATCGGCGGTACCGCCGAAGAGCAAGCCGCGGCGTTCATCCAGGCGCACGTGACGAAGCCCGTGGCGGCGTTCATCGCCGGCCGCACGGCCCCCCCCGGTCGACGCATGGGTCACGCGGGAGCGATTATCTCCGGTGGCGGCGGGACCGCCGAAGGGAAGGTCGCGGCGCTGAAGGCGGCGGGTGTCGAGATCGCCGAAAGCCCTGCGGATATGGGACTGGCGCTGCAACGAGCGATCGCGAAGCGGAAGTGAGCATCGGGTGATCCGTGTTCCATCTCGGTCTGATGCCGATCGATCCCGCACGGTTCTTCGGTACATGGCCGGGTGATGGGGCGCAGTTGGCCGAGCGCCGGCGTCGGTTGGACGCATCGCCCGACGAGGCGCTGGCATGGGACGATCGCGCTGCGCCGGCGCTGGAAGAATTTCTACGCAGCCTCGCCGCATGGGGGTTGGATGTTGGCGTCGACTCTTCGGGTTGTCCGGGTTTGCTGGCGCTGGGGCGGGAGCTCGTCCCCGACTTCGTGCTGATGGGGGCGGTCGGTGACGATCCGCGTCCCGTTGTGCTGGCGGGCTGCGTGCGGTTTCCGTCACGTTGGCGGATCGCGGACAAGTTCGGCCTGCCGCTGGCCGAGGTGCACGGACCGGTTCCGGGCCTCAACGAGGCGCTGGGGCCGACGATGGATCGGCTGCTGGCGAACATGCCGCCGGGCAAGTGCCTGGGTCGCGACAATTGGGGCGTGTGCGCGGTGCCGGAACTGGACCAGCATCCGGATCGTCCACTCCCGTTCGTCGAGAGTCCGCTGGTTCGCGGCCGGGTGTGGCTGCGGCGTGAGGATCAGCTTCTCATGAAGCTGCCGGAGACGGGGGCGATCCTGTTCGGCATCCGAATCACACACCGGGCGTGGGAAACGCTGGGAGAGGACGAGGAGTATGCGAGCCGGGTGCGTGCCGAGTTGGCGACGCATACGGAGGAAATGCTGGAGTACAAACGGATCGGGCACGTGCGGGACGAATTGCTCCGCTGGCTGGGGCCGACGGGCCCTTGCGGTTGAAACACCGCGACCGTTCCAGCCACGACGACCAAAGACCTCTTTCTGCGGCCAGGCGCCGGAATGCCCCGAGGCACGAACCGGCATCCCTTCCAAACGCCCGGCGATAACTCCAACGAGCCGGATTGCGCAGCGGTGGCGTGCGAGTCTGGACTGTTCGGCTCGCGTCCCAGCAAGGTTGAGGCGCCCGTCACGATCACCCGTCACGACACGATCAACGGTGCCCGCGGTCGATGCAGCCGGTCGCGGGTTTCGTCCGACAGGCCGTAGGCCCAGGCCAGCACCAGCGCCGGGTGCAATGTGGGGGTGGGGGTTCCCTGCTCCATTTGCAGTTTGCAGGCGCTGCACTCGGTCGTCCCGGCGGTCAGGTCGCCGGTTCGCATCCGCGTGATGAGCGGCCAGCCGATGCGCAGCGATGTCGCGAAGTTCTCGCGCGTCAGCCCGAACGCGCCAGCCATTCCCGAACAACCGTGGTCGAGGCGCCGCAACCGCACGCCGGGAACTCCTTCCAGCAACTCGGCGAACGGGGTCCCCCCCTGGAGCGCCTTGAGGTGGCAGGGCGTGTGATAGCCAAGGTCCAGGTCGAGCGGGCGGAAGTCCTTGGGAAGTTTTCCGTGGCGGTCGAGGTCGCGGAGGAACGCTCCCAGTTCGATCGCCTGTCGCGCGAGTGGTTCGACATCCGGATGGTCGACGAGGTACGGGTACTCCGTCCGAAAACAGACGACGGAGGTCGGCTCGACGCACACGATCCGATATCCCTCGCGAGCCCATTCCCCCAGTGCCCGCAGGTTCGCCAGCGCGAAGTCCCGCGCGCCGTCGAGGTCCCCCGCCGAAATCATCGCCATGCCGCTGGGACGCTGGTCGGGGGGGAGATAAACGTCCCATCCCAAGTGATTCAACAGCGCCACGCACGCCCGCCCCAACGCGGGGTCGTGGTAATTCACATAATGATCGACGTACAGCACCACCGTGCGGTCGCGTCGGTCGAGGCCGGGTCGCGTCCGCCATTCCCTCGGAGCCGACGCGACGAACGGACGCCGCGCGAACTCCGGCAGCTTCCGCTTCCGTGCGATCCCCAGCACGCGCTCGATCACCCAGCGGGCCGACGGAGTTTTGATCAGCCAGTTCGAAAACATCGACGTCGCCGCACCCAATCCCCCCCACGAGTGCGCGCGCGACAACACCCAATCCGACGCCTTGAGGCCGTGCTCCGCCACCTGCATCGCGCGGGCCTCGGTCATCATCCGCGATATCGGCAATTTCGACGGGCACTCCGCGTCACACTGCTTGCAATTGAAACATGTCGAGGTCAGTTCCTTCGCCACGCTTCCAACGAGGTCCTCCCTCCGCACCGCCCCCGTCCCCAGCCCTCGGAGCAGGTTCGCTTTGGCGCGCGGACTGGCCGATTCCGACGGTTCGATGCGGAAGAACGGGCACATACGCAATTCGGCCGACTGGGTCCGGCACTCGCCGCAACCGTGACAGCCGCTCGCCTGCTCCACGACCTGGGGCAGCGTCCAACGCAGATTGAGTGGCGGACCGTCTTCCGCCGCCGCGACACGCGCGCCGCGCCGACCGTCGCGTTCCTCGCGCGGGTGGGTGGGGACCGGCACCGGACCGAACACGCCCGTCGGATCGAACGTCCCCTTCAGTCGCCCCACCCATCGCGAGATTCCTTCATCGCGCGACACCAAGAAGCGCGAGCGGAACACACCCCGGCCCAGATGCCGTCCCAGCCGCGCTCCGAACCGGTCCATGAGTTCGCCGAGTCCATCCGTCAGCCGCTCGATGGCGGAGTCGAACTCGGGCGATCGGGGGTCCAGCAGCGGTTGGATCGAGAACCGCCCCTCGACGGGGTGGCCGTACAACGTGCTCGACACCCGGTGTTGCTGAAACACCTGTTGAACGCCAAGCAGAAAATCCGGAATCGCGGGCACCGGGACGACCAGATCGTCCGCGAAGGGGACCGGGCGTTCGCGGCTGTGCGGACCGGCCAACCGGGGCAACGTCCGGCCGGGGAGCGACCACAGGAAATCGACTTCGGCGTTGTCCAGCGCCGAAACCACCCGGAGCGCTCTCAGTTCGCGGTCGGACAAGGCCTGCCGGATCAGGTCGATCCGATCGCGGCACGCGTCGGAATCCCCCGCCGTGTGCTCGACGAGCAGCGCCGCCTCGGCGATCACCGGGATATCGCGGAAGAACCGGTCGTCGACTTCCCGCGCGAGGCTGAGCAGGCGGCGGTCGAGCAGGTCGC
The DNA here is from genome assembly GCA_044359065.1 of Planctomycetales bacterium. GTDB lineage: Bacteria > Planctomycetota > Planctomycetia > Planctomycetales > Planctomycetaceae > JAIXZD01. The sequence goes on from JBIKMW010000082.1 coordinate 26,268, forward strand.
AGGCGCTCGGTTCGAGGTCCGCCAACCGCGTGGCCGCGTGCACGGCGTCGATCAGTCGCGGAAACAGCGCCAGCACCACGCCCCGCGCAGCGGGGATCGGCAGTGTGTGCAGTGTCGCGCCGGTCACCACCGCGAGCGATCCGTCCGTCCCGGCCGGAAACCGCTGCGCGTCGGTTTCGGTCCCGGCCAATCCCGTTTCGGACCAGGTGCGACCGCTTGGCGTCGACCGACCTTGAGCCTCGTCGAGTGCGCGCTCGGAACGCTCCTGGGCCACTTGCGACCAGAAATGCGACAGACGCGCGGTCAGATGCGGATCGCCCGACGACGCCGATTCTCCGGACGGCTCTCTCCCGGCAACATCCGCATCGGAAGCGCTCGTCGGATTTCGTCGCGGCAATTCCGCCGCCTCCCCGGCCCGCAACGTCCGGATCGAGCCGTCCGCCAATACCACTTCGACGGATGCCAGATGATCGCGCGTCCGGCCGTAGCGCAGCGACCGAGAACCGCAGGCGTCAACGCCGATCAACCCGCCGATGGTCGTGAGGTGTTCCCTGGGCGAATCGGGAGGAAACACGCGGTGTTGTTCGCGGACCCGCGCGTTCACCCGTCCCAGAACGGCCCCGGCCTGGACGTGCACCGTTCCGGACGACGGCGCGGAGATCTCGCGGAGGTGTCGCGACAGATCGAGCAGCAGCGTGTTCTCGGCGAACAGACCCGCGGCCGATGTCCCCGCTCCGCGCGCGGCGACCGCCAATCCCTTGGACGCCGCGTACCTCACGCAGGCCGACACGTCGGCGGGATGTCGCGGGAACACCACGACGAGCGGCCGCGCGTCACGCAGACCGGCGTCGGTAGCATACAAGGCCCGGAGGACCCGGTCGGCGGAGAGTTCGCCATCCAGTTCGTCGCGCAAGTCGTCGACGACGCGAGCCGCCGCTTCCTCGGTTTCAAGGCCTGCGGAAACGGGGACATCCGACATGAAGTGCGCTCGGCGGTGCGGGCTGGGAACCGGACGGCGGCCGGTTCGTCGAACGATCCGGACATCACGCGCGACGATTGATCAGCGCCATCGCTTCCGCGCGACTGGACGCGTTCGTTTTGAACAAGCCGCGCACCGCGCTGGTCGTGGTCAGGCTGCCCGGTTTGCGGACCCCGCGAATCGTCATGCACGTGTGGGCCGCTTCGACGACCACGACGACCCCCTTGGCATCCAATTCCGATTCGAGCAGGTCGGCCACCTGGTGCGTCATTCGTTCCTGCACCTGCGGACGGAGCGCCACCTCTTCGACGACCCGCGCCAGTTTGCTGAGACCCGCCACGCGACCGTTCGGCAAATAGCCGACATGCGCGACCCCCATGAACGGCAGCAAATGATGCTCGCACATGCTGTTGAAGGTGATATCGCGAACCAGCACCAACTCGTCGTACCGCTCCTCGAACACCCGCTTCAAATGTCGACCCGGTTGCAGCGTCAGTCCGCGGAACAATTCCGCGTACATCCGGGCCACGCGCGCGGGAGTGTCGCGGAGCCCGTCCCGATCGGGGTCTTCCCCCACCGCCGCCAAAATCTCCCGCACGGCCCGCTGGATGCGCGGCAAATCGACGGGCGACGGCCCGTTCGCGTCGTTCGATCCCTCGCTCCGCATGCGGGCAACGCACGCATCGGCGTCGTCGAAATCGTCCCCGCACGGGGAAATCATCCCCGCGCCGATCGACGCGGCGGGAAACGGGGAATCGGGATGCAGATCGAAGGCCACGGAGCACACCACGAGAGATCGAGTTTCAAATCCGGCGGGAGACCACACGATTGTACGGCCCCGCCGCGCGGAATGTCCAAAAGAATCGCTCTCGCCGACTCCCCGCCCGTCGACCGGAGAGCCCTTGGCATTCCCGGCATCTTCCCCCCACTCCGAATCGGTCCCCCATCCTGAACCGGTCACGACATCGAGCGGTTCCCGATGGTCGTCGGCCTGTTGCCGGACCTTTCGCGGGACGATATCCTTGTGTCGACGGGCGGTGCCCACCGTGTCGTGAGGCGAACTTCGGGCGGGCGAATCGTGTCCGGCCGGCTGTTGTCGCATCAATGCACGGGGTATTTCCACCTCGTTTTGGTTTTTTTGACGAAGGATGTGACGTCACAAACACTCGGAGAGGTGGCAGAGTGGTCGAATGCACCGGATTGCTAATTCGGCGTAGTGTTTAGGCATTACCCAGGGTTCGAATCCCTGCCTCTCCGCTTAGTGATTTGTCGAATGCCGTAAGTGGTTACCTGGTAACCACTTACGGCTTCTTTTTTGTCCTGTCCCGTGTTCGTGGTGCGCAATTGGTGCGCAACTTGAGCGCGGGAGGCAATGGTGGCCGGTTTCAAAAAACCGACGCGGCGGCGTCGGTCGTCGCGGATTCGGATCGGAAGGGTGTCGGTCTTCCTCCATCACGGCTCGTGGTGGCTGTCGCATCGTCAGGACGGCCGCGAGGTGCGGCAGCGGGTCGGGCCCGATCAGGCCGCAGCCGAGCGGTTGGCAGGCGAACTCAACGCCCAACTTTTGTCCGCCGCGCCGTCGATGATGTCGTTCGTGCCGGTTGGCGTTCCCGACCTGGTCCATGCGTTCTTGGATCACCACGAGGGGGTGCTCGGCTCCTCGATTGCGACAGTCGCACGTTATCGCACCGCGCTGCGGCATCTCGTTGACTACACGGCGCAGAAGAGCGAGCGGTTCCCCGCGCATGAATTGGACGCGTCGGGCTTCGTTCGGTTCCTTCGCGGGCGTTCCGTCGCTCCCAATGGACACCCCAATTCAGCGCCTCGTCCGCTCACAGACAAGGGTCGGCAATTCGTGCTGGAAGTCGGCCGGTCGCTTTACCGATTTGCCGAACGCCGTCGGCACTTGCCACCGTACGTTCCCAACCCTTTTGCGGATCTCCCGCTCGACCGGTTCCGGATCGAGGACGCGAAGCCGATCTTCGTGTTTGACGCGTTGACCGAACTGCGGTTCCTCCAAGCCTGCTTCCCGTGGGAGTTTACGTTCCACTTCACGCTCGCGAAAACCGGATTGCGGCCCGGAGAAGTCTGTCACTTGCTCGTCGAGGAGCTCGACCTCGCAGGAGGCTGGCTGCAGGTCTGCAACAAACCCGAGCTCGCCTGGTCGGTGAAGACACGTAATGAACGCTCGGTACCGCTCGTCGGTGAGTTGCGGGCGTTGTTGCGAGCTCTTGTGGGCGACCGCTCGGCCGGAGTGGTGTTCCGCAGGCCGAAATTCCGTCCAACCGGCGCCGACCTCGGCCGCGCGGCCATGGACCAGTCGCTTCGGGAATTGGTGGCTGTTCGTCGACGCGAATTTGGTCGTGAACTGACGCGGCAGGAGCACGCTCGGGTTGCCCGTCAGTTTTGGGCAGATTGTGGGGCATTCGACCCGGATCAGATCCGGCGGTCGTTCATCCGAGTCGCCAACCGGACTCCGCTCCCGAACGCCACCTGCGTGAAGAGCTGGCGACACACCTTCGCAACGCTGCTGCAGGATGCGAACGTCGATCCGCTGATTCGGCAAATCACGCTTGGCCACAAACCCACCGGAGCCGGCGGGGGTCTCGGCATGACGGCGGTGTACTCGCACTCCCGCCCCGCCACGCAGGCCGCCGAAATCCAGCGCGCGGTCCGGCTCTGGCCCGAGTCGTTGCAACTCGCTGCTGAACGGTTGTCCGGCCCCACCACCCAGTAGCGCAGGGTCGAATCTGCACGGATTGCTCAAACACTTTCACGGGATTTCCTCGCGGATTTCAGGCCCGCACTCCACTTCCGATCGCGATCTCTCGATAGGGATTTCCATGAGTCAGACACCAATCACATCGGGCGGCTTCCCGAAAAATAGCACCCGTTGCGCCAGTGCCACCCGCGGTGTACCGGCGTCCTACGCCCGGTTCAGCTCCAACTTGCAGGACGAAAAGTCGAACGAGGATCAGCACGACGCCTGCGCCGCCGCTGCGGAGCGGCATGGGCTGAAGATCGAGGCGGACCGTCGGTACTCGGACCGGGCGGTGTCCGGAACGACGTCGGTCCGGGAAGGTCTTTCCCAGCTGCTTCAAGACGTTGAGCAGGGGCTGATTTCAGTCGTCTACTTCTTCAGCCTCAGCCGCTTGGCAAGGGATTCGGTCATCTCGCAGACGCTGCTCCGCAAGATCGTGCTTCGACATCGGGTTCGGGTCGTGTCGGTCACCGAAGGAATCGATTCGAATCTGAACGGCTGGATCATGTCGTCCGGATTCATGTCGATTCAGCACGAACAGTTCGTTCATCAGCTCAGCCAGTTTGTGTTCAACGGGCAACGGAGCAGTGTCTCGGCGGGGTTCGCCGTCGCGGATGGGCGGTATGGCTACCGCCGCATCTTCTCACCGAACGGCGAGACCAAGATCAAGGCCGGGATCGTACGGCGGCGAAGGGTGTTTGCGATCTGTCGTCAACAAGCAAAGTGGGTGCGGCGGATCTTCCGTTGGTACGCCGAAGACGGGAAGGCGATCGCCGCGATCGTGCGAGAACTCAACCGGCGAAAGGTTCCCCGAGATCGTCGATCGGTGTCGGGGACCTGGAACTATCCGGCGATCATCGGCATTCTCACTTGCCGCAAATACGTCGGAGAGTGGAGTTGGGGACATCGTCAGAACGTGCGCGATGGGTCTGGTGGCACGACTGTGGTCCGGCGCGCTGATGACGACCCGGCGCTGGTCGTACAGCGCCGCGAGCATCTGCGGATCGTGTCCGACGAGTTGTTCGAGAAAGCGGCCGAACGTCACGCCGCGGACTGCGCGGCGCTGGACCACATTCGCGACGAAAACGGCCGAATCAACGGCGCTCACAAGCGGGCAGGACGTCAGCACTGCTTCCGCTCATTGTTGGTGTGTGACAACTGTAGCGGTTTCCTTCACACCTACTCGGATGGCGGAAAATACTTCCGCTGCCCGAACGGAGTGATTGGGGTCTGTACACAACGATCGGGTTTCCGGCGCGACGTCGCCAAACGATTGATCCTGGGTGAGATCGGACGTCGACTGGTGACCGACACCGGATTCCTGGAGGACGTTCATGCCGGACTTCTGAAGCTCTTCGAGCGCTCGGCTCACAGCACCCCGAAAGAGCTGAATCAGGAAAAAGAAGCACTCCGGGGGATCGAGAAGCAGATTCAGAGACTGCTCAACGTCTGCAAATCCACGGAC
>JBIKMW010000083.1:0-31227 GCA_044359065.1 Planctomycetales bacterium
CTGCTCTGGGAGAAGACCCCCAAACTGACATGATTGTGCCCGTGCGACGAAATTGCGGGAAGAGAAGAAGACGTACCACTTTGACGGTCGCGTCGGAAAAGAGTCGAGTAGGGCAGGAGCCTGCCCTACCTGGACTGTGTCACCCACCTGTGCCCGTTTCTCCACCCCATCGAGATGCCGTCGACGCCCGATCGTGAAATCGTGTGGACCGAGACGGCGCTTCGGAAGATCGAGGAGCATGACCTGACCCAGGCGGACGTGGAGTCTGCTGTCCTGAAAACCCGGCAGCGTGCGGTCCCCCCGCGCTCCAGCGGGAATCCAGTCTACGTCGGGCGGACGCCGTCCGGCGATCTGATTTTCGTGGTGTTCGAGTACATCGACGCGGTCCAGATTCTGATCGTGACCGCCTTTCCTATTGAAGACTAAGGCGAGGTGACAGATGGCCGACCGAATCCTCCTGAACACAACTCCCGCAGAGGCGGCCCGCCTCGACCGTCTGGCCGAACTCGCCGAGCAGGACAAGGACGACATGCTCGAACGGCTCAAGCTTCACGAGATTGCCGCCGCTTAACCCACGTTCGTGGGTCGGGTGCTGCGGGCCATCTTGCGCGACGACGTGGTATCGACGCCAGAATTGGTGGCGCTGTCAGGAGTGGATTTCGTGACGTTCGACGACTTCCGCTGTGGGCGGTTCATGCTCCCCGCCGACGCCTTCGAGCGGATCGCTCGCAGGATGGGGTTCGAGTTGGTGCAAGAGGGAGTACGGGCTGGCGCCTGAACTCGCGATCATCTCCGACCAGGCGAATCGGTCAGCCGGTCCTACCTGGACTGGCCGCGGAACATATTCAGTCGCCGCCAAGACAATAGAGGCGACGTTTGGCCACGTGTTATTCGTAGCTCCACTTGTGGCTCCCCATCTATTTCGACCGCGGTGGGGTCGTTACGACGCGCACCAGTCTCCTCGCGGTCCGTTCCAGAGAATTTCGGTCCCTCCGGGTTCTCCGTGGGGACCGCTCAAAAATGCGGAGAACCTCAGTTCAGGCTCAGCAAACGGGGCTGGCGACCCCTGTTCTCGGGGGAGTTCTGTGTGTCGTGATCAAAACATGCCTCGGTGCATGGCGATTCCTGCGTAATCGCCATGCACTCTCCGTTCTGTCCGTATGTTCCGTGTTTGTAACCCACGAAAAACCGGGAAGAACCTGACTCTGTTGAAGACTGGTTCTCAGAATCACTGGCCCCGATCCTCTTTCAACGACTCATTCGAAAACGATCTCGCCCATCACAGCGGTGTCATCCATGTGGGTGCTCGTCTGTGAGCTGGACCAGATGGCGCGGTCGATGGTTTCTCGCGGCAGGGCGTGGTTGCGGCCGAAATTGGTTTTCCAGGTGATGCCTTTGGCCGGAACTTCGACGCCGAGGGTGGAGAACGGGATGACCAAATGCGCATACCAGCGCTTGTTGGCGGCATCGACTCGCGTTTCGCTCGTCCATTCGCCGTTCCACGTGGGGTCGTCTTTGCCGAAACGCGGGTCGAGCGGATCGGCGATCCGACCATTGACCGCGTCGTATTTCGAAGCGGCGTTCGCTCCCTGGGTGAAGCGATAGACCAGCGGCTGCGATGGGTTCGGGGCCACGTACACATCGATCGCTTCTTGATGGGTCAAGATCCGATCGCGGTTGAAGGGGGCGAACTGAGTCTCCGCACCGAGTTCCGCTTCGGTGCGAATATGGAGGGCGGCTGTGTCGTACAGGAGCCGCAACGTGGTCTTTCGCGGAAGGGCATGCAGTGGCGGAACGAGCGTGAGTTCGTGCGCCGCAGCGTTTTGCCACTCGGCGCTGTCGAGCGTGAGCTTTGCCGTCGTTCTGGCGACCATGAGTTTCTTGAGGCCGACCGGTGGCGCGTTGCGCAGCGCTTGCGTGTCCCAATTGAAGCACGTGTTCGCATACGGCTCCTGATAGCCGTCGTAGGTGAGTTGCAGATGCTTCGCATCGTGGCCGGGGAACGGAAACAGCACGTGGTTCCATTCCTTTTGATGGCCCTTGGCGAACAGCGTGGCAATGAAGGCATTCCGCGCGTCGATGGCATCGAGCAAGCGTTGGAGCGACGGCTGGTCCGGCACGATCTGCCAGGCCTGATGCAGATGCGCGACGCGGGCGAAGTGTTTTAAGTAGTCGAACTCTGTCCGCACCAGCGCGAGGCGCGTCCTGACCTTCGGCAGCGTGGCAAGCTTCTCGGATTGCGCGAGGTGACTCTCCATCGCCGCGAGCACCTTCGGCGTGTAGAGGAACGCGATCAGCTGAAACGGATCGGTGACGGTCTTGCGGGCGCGCGCGTCGGTCGGCAGCGGCTTGAAGGTCCACACGTCGTTGCGCGTGCCGAGGTGGTCCGAGTAGAGCGCGATGGCGTTGTAAAGCTCGTCGTAAAAGGCCCGCATGTAAAAGGCGATGCTCTTGTTCTCGAACGCCGCGTCGCAAAACTCTGGCAGAAGATCTTTGGCGTGGCTGTTCTGCGGGTCGTCGAACATGCGACCCATTGTGTAATAGACCGGACCTTCGAGGCCGAACAGTTGACCGGGGCCGTCGCGGTACAGCGACTGGATGCGGTTCGCGGCGAGCCGTTGCACCTGCAGCTCGATGTAACCCGGCGTGCGCATCGGCGTGTAGCGCGTGCCGAGGTTCGGGCACCAGTTATAGACGTAGCCCGTGAAGCCGCGCGGCACATCGATGCCTCGCCACGGGGCGATGTCTTCCTCGTTCGTCCCCGTAAGCATGATGCAGGTGTTCGCGGGGAAAGCCTTGAAGCTCTTCGGCGGCGCGGCGGTGAGGATGTAGCTCATCATCGTGACCTGCCGTCCGGGATGTGATTTGTCCAGTCGCTCGGCCACATGGCGATTGAAGAGCCAGATCTTCTCCGACCAGTCTTTGCCGGTGCCGTAGAGCGCTTCGCACTTCGAACACTGACACTCGCGGAAGCCGTCCGGCTGGCCCAGATCGACGCTCTCAAAACCGCGATCAAAATGCCCGGCGAGATCGCGATAAATGCGTTCCTGCACGTCGGGATTCGACAGGCAGTACTGCGCCCCGCCGCCGACCGGTTGCAGTCTCGCGTCGCCAATGAGCGCGAAGTACTCCGGATGCTCCGCGAACAATTCAGCCGGGACCGCTCGTTCCCACGTGTGCCCGCCAAACTGCTCATCCACACGCGGGAAGCGATTGTGCGCAAGATCGTAAAATGATCCACCCGCCGGATGTGAACTGTTCACACGCAGCAAAGGCGTTTTGGTCACGTCCAGCGAGTCCGGGACAGTGATCGCCTTCATCGGCAGGTACTCGATCGCCGGCGAGTTCCGCAGATCAATCCTCGCCGCGCCGCTCACCGGCGTATAACCCGGCAGCTCCGGGTAAAGAAACCGCACCCCCATGAATTCTCGCAAGAAGTCCACGGCCGCCTTCGCCGTGCCGACACGATCCCAATTCGGTCGGCGCGGCTCGGTCGCCGGCGCCTTCGGAACATGATCGTGCCCGGCGATGACGATGTCCCGGCCACTGACGCGATGCACGTAGCTCCAGTCTCGCAGCTTCGTCACGTCCACGCCGTGCTGTTGAGCGAACCGCGTGTTGCCGAGCAACAGCGCTGGTTTCATGGCATCCCGTTGGGATTCTGTCACAACGGCGACCTCCACCCCATTGGCCGCGAAGGTCGTTTGCACGAGTCGCGCGGTCTGATTGAGGCACTCGCTCAGCGCCGGCGTCTCCAGCGTGTCAGGCACGACGATCTGATAGTCGGACTTGCCTTCGCTGAGGAGTGAGAGGTCGGCAGCGTGTAATGGCCACACCGCCACGAGCAGCAGGACGATGAGAAGTGTCGGGTTGATTTTCATGGCTTTGGTCCTGCCAACAGGGATCTGTCCGACTGGCATTCTTGTCACGGAAATCATCTGGCCTCAGGAATCGAAACGGGAAGGACAATCCGTGACGGCGCTCCCGGGTGATGATGCACCTGCTCGGTAGCGATCGCTGTCTGCTTGCCGAAAATCCCTTCGGCGGTGTTGGGGTTGCGGTCGTAGAGGGGGAAGTCCGCGCCGCTGATGTCGACTCGCAGGCGATGTCCTTTCGCAACCGTGGCGGCGGCGGGGCCGAGGTCGACCGTGATTTCGTAGACCTGACCGGGCTGCATCAGTTCGGGCTTGAGCAACGAGCGACAATAGCGACCGCGCAGGATGCCGCGAGCGAAGTGTGGAGCGAACCCGTCGGGATGCACGTCAATGAGCTTCACGACCCAGTCCGCGTCGGGCGTGTCGGTGCTCACGTGCAGTTTGGCTTCGACGTTGCCTGCGAAGGTCAGCGGCTCCGTCAGCACGTCGCTGGTGTAGACAAGCACATCGTCGCGGTCCTCGGTCGCGCGTTGGTCGACCGGCCCCCACACAGCGGCCTTGAGCGGTCGCGTCTCGGTCACAGGACTGGACGGCGTCGGATTCGCGGGATCGGCTTTGAAGGAGTCGGCCGGTTGCTCCTGCGTCGGAGCTTGCCGACTCAGCCGACCATTGCCCTTGCGAGTATTCGCCTGGCCGTCCGAGTGTAGGAAGAATGACGTCGCGACGACCCCTTCGGGCGGCCATGTCTGAGCATCGCGCCACACGTTGTCGCCCATCGAGAAGTACTTCACAGGCGGAAATGGCTTGGCTTGCGCCCCGGCGTCTTGCTTCAAGTAGCGATCGAACCAGTCCAGCTGAATGGCAGCAACATCGAGCGCCGCTTCCGCACCGAATTCGACGTCGGCCACTTTCGACTTGCCGATCGTGCCGTGATCCCACGGCCCAAGCACGAGGCGCTGTTGCCGGCGAGTCGCTGGATCTCGGGCGTGCTGCTGCATGAGGACGAAGTTGTCGACCGACTCGCGCGAGAAGAAATCGTGATAGCCGACGACATGCAGCACGGGCAAATGCAATTCCGGCAGCTGCGTTGTGAGATCGAGTCGCGTCCAGAAGCCGTTGGGCTCGGGGTGCGTGAGATAAGCGTCGAGCCACGGCATCGGCCAACCGATCGCTTCGTCCACATCGCTGAGCGGTAACCTCAAGAGCGCATCGTTCATTTCGGCGGGTGTGACGCCGTCGGGCTTCGGTGTATTGCCCGCAATCCATCCGGAGATCAAAGACAACCGTACCGCCCCACCCAGATAGAGGTTCCGGTAAAAACTGCTCCAAGTCGCCTGCGGTGCGATCACAACCAGCCCCGGCGGATTCTCGACCGCCGCCTGCCATTGAACGGCCCCGACATACGAGCCGCCGATCATCCCGACGCGTCCATTGCACCACGGTTGCCGCGTGATCCATTCGATGGTGTCGAACCCGTCTTGTCCTTCGTTGTTGTACGGTGCCAGCGCCCCTTCCGAGGCCCGCGTGCCACGACAATCCTGGGCCACGAAGACATATCCCGCCTGAACCCAACGCTCAGCGGTCGCTTTCTGCTTGGTGCGATCATACGGCGTGCGCATCAGCACGACGGGAGCCCGCTCGACGGCGTCATCGCGATAAACGTCCGTCGCGAGTTTCACGCCGTCGCGCACCGGGACACGGACCGACTCGGTCCTGATTTCTCCCAACGCCGAGTGGCACATGGCGAGCGTGAACAGAACGGCAAGTGTGGCTTTCATGGTGGATATTACCTGGTGATGTCGTTGAGAGTTCCGGTGCTCGAACCAAAGGCTTCGGTCTCCAGCCCCATGTTCTGCAACATGGTGACGAAGAGATTGCAGAGCGGCCGGTTGTTGTCGTGAGGAAAGGCGAGATGCTGGCCGTGCTTCAGACCGCCACCAGCCAGCAGGACGGGCAGGTTGGAGTTGTCGTGCGTGTTCGCGTCGCCCATGTTGCTGCCGAAGAGGACCATCGTGTGGTCGAGCAGTCGTCCTTCTCCGTCTCGCTTGTCGGCGAGGTTGTGCAGCAGCTTCTTCAGCAGCGCCATTTGTCGGCGGTCGGCTTCCTCGAGTTGCCGCACCTTGTCTGCGGCCTGGCCGTGATGACTCAGATCGTGGTAACCGGACGTCGAGTTCTCGTTGTCGCCCAGTTTGAACGATGGCGTTGCGAACGCATCCACCATCAGCGTCACGATGCGGGTGGAGTCCGACTCCAAAGCGAGCTGCGCCATCGACAGCATCAGGTCGAACTTCTCGAAAAACAGCTTCTGATCTTGGATATCAGTTGGCGGCGTGTGAGTTGTTGTCGGCTTGGGCCGCAGTTCCCACTCGCGTGCTGTGTGTAATCGCTGTTCGATCTCACGGACAGAGGTCAGGTACTGATCGAGCCGCGATTGATCGTCGCGGCCCAATCTTTCGCGGACCTGTTTCGTGTCATCCAGCAACGTGTCGAGGATACTGCCGCGTTCTTCCAGCTTCTTGAGTTGCGTTTGAACCGCGGCGGCATCCCCTTGCACAAACATTTTCTGGAACAGAGCGGAGGCTTTGTCTTCCGCCGGCAGCAGCACTCCGTCGCGTGTCCAGGCGAGGCTTCGATTGGCCTTGTCGATGTTCACACCCAGATTGAGTGTGGGAAAACGCGTGACCGGACCGAGCTTCTCGGCGGCGAATTGATCGAGCGAAATCTGATTGCGAAAGCCGCTCTTGGTCGGTCCACGCGCCGCTGTGAGGAAACAGTTCTCGGTGCTGTGCCCGCCAACGACGCCGGGATGCGAGAGGCCGCTGAAAACCGTGAAGTCGTTGCGGAACTCAGCCAAAGGCGCGAGGTACGGGGAGATTTCGTAGTCGCGCCCGGATGTCTGCGGAAAGAATGGTTTCGGCAGCACGCCGAGATTGTTCGAGATGAGCAACATGCGTCGGGGAGTTGCCGACTCCACAGCTCGAAGTGATCTTGGCGACAATGAATCGAGCAACGGCAGGGCGAGGATCACCCCCGCGCGGCGCAGAAAGCGGCGACGATGGAGTCGTTGGTCAATCACGAGGCCGCTCCGCTCCGAGGAAAATCCGGCTCTGCACAAAAGCATGCAACAGATCGCGTACGCGGTAGCCGTCAGCGGCGCAGCCATCGAGTATCGCATCGATTTCGACCCGGTCGGCGAATCGCACGGGGGTGCCGGTCGCATAGAGCGTGAATTGATGCAACAGATTCCGAGCCAACTGGCGAGGATTGGCGGCGAGGATGGCTTTCAGTTCGCGAATGTTCCGGAACTGGCGACCATCCCGCAGTTGTCCTGTCGCATCAACCGGTTCGGCGAGCGTGTAGACGAAGTCGTGTCCCGCGCGGTCGATGCCCGTAATGCGTTCCCCCTGCTCGACACCCCGATACAGTGTCCGCCAACCTCCGAAGATGTCGAAATTCTCCAAGGCGAGACCGACCGGATCGAACCTCGCGTGACATCCCGCGCAGCTCTCGGATTTCGTATGGAGAGCCAGCAGATCGCGGATCGTCTTGGCTCCACGAATGTCGGGTTCGACGGCAGGCACACTTGGCGGCGGTGGCGGCGGTGGTTCCCCGATCAGGCGTTCCATGATCCAGGCGCCGCGAACCACGGGTGAAGTGGATGTGCCGTTCGCCGTGACCTTGAGGATGGCCGCCTGGGTCAACAAACCACCGAACGGACTGTCCGGGGGGAGCGCGATTTTGCGCATGGCTGAGCCGGTGATGTTTGATGCGTCAGGATGTCCGTAGTGCCGGGCGAGTCGATCGTTGACGAACGCGAAGTCGGCATCGACGAGCACTCGCGAACACAGATTCTCGCGGATCATGGCCGTGACAAAGGCTCGCGTCTCCATTTCCATCGACTCGACGACATAATCGTCGAATCGGTACTCGGGATAGAGGCGGATGTCCGGCTCATCGCGTCGGATATGTCGCAGACTCAGCCAGTAGTCGGTGAAACTGCGGATGAATCGCTCGAAGCCGGCGCTGGCGATCAGGCGGTCGACCTCGTCGCGAAGAACTTTTGCGTCGCTTAGCCGCTGCGTGCGAGCCAGCTCCAGCAATTCGGTATCGGGACGCGAGTTGATGAGGAAGTGCGACAACCGCGAAGCGATGGCGTAGTGATCGCCGGACCGCTCGGGTTCGCGCAGATAGAGAAAGTGGCTCGAACACAAGAACGCCTTGTAGCCCGCCAACACTGCGTCGACGAACGGATCCTGCGCCTCCAGACGTGCCTGGATCAGCCGTTCGAATTTCTGGATCGCCTCTTCCGGTACAGGTTCGCGCGCCGCACAGTTGACGAAACGTCGGAGCAGCCGCGTGGCTTCGGCACGATCGGCTTCCAGCCCGTCTGCCTTTGGTCTGTCCGCGGCTGGCTTGTTGACAGACGGAAAGCCAATCCCACTCCGTTCATCAAACAGCACGCGATGTGATGGCGGCGGCCATTCGTCTGCGAAGATGGGGCCTTCCACTTCCAACCACTGAAACGCGACACCCGGCTGGCCATCCGCAGGGAATGGCGGATAGCGGTACGTCGGCGGGCCGCCATTGACGTTGCGAGCCAGCGGGACCGGAAGGCCGAGCAGGCTGTATTCGAAGGTCTCGCGTTCCCGAAGCCGGATCGAGGTCTCGTAAGTGGCAACGTCTGCCTGAATATCGAGGATACCACCCGTCGCGCGGACATCGCCCGAGACGTCGGGACCGGAGGGCTTGCGGGCTCGAAAAGTCATCGGGACCGGTTGAATGGCGGGCTTGAGTTCGTAGCCCGGCAACTGCAACACGGCACGGGCCGAGAAGCGCACGCGATACTCGCCCGACAACCGGGCGACGAATCCACGCGGATATCCGTAGTACGGCCAATGGGCAGACCGGAACAGCGCGAGTTCTACCGAAGGATCGTCTTTTAACCCATCCAGGAGCTTGCCATCGATGGCCTTGTTATCCTTGGCGAAGAACATCGCCTCGCGTTCGCCGAAGGTGGATTGTTCCGGGAAAAGGCTCGTCCCGATGGCTCGAAACTTGCTGACTGGCGGCGGCTTGGGACCGCTAGCCATCGCTTGCCGCAACGCGGCATCGGCGGCATCAAGATAGGCCGCCAATTGCACACGCGACATGTCGAGCGTTTCTGTCGCTTTATTGAAGCGATGCCCTTCGCGGTCTTCGGGAAGCATGTCGCGAATATCCAATTGCGGCAGCTTCAGCACATCGCGGAGGTTCTGCTCGAACTCTTCTCGATTGAGTCGCCGCATCGGTCCGCGACCATGGGCCCTGATGTCAGCCAAGTCCGCGTTGTGAATCTCTCCCTGAAGCGACTTCACCAATGACGTTCGCGAGTCCTCAGGCAGATCATCCGCCTGTGGCGGCATCTCTCCATTCTCAACGCGGTCGTGAATCCGCACCCAGCGTTCGCGCACCGCTCGGTTGGTCAGATCAAACGACAACGCCGTGAGGTCCAGCCCTCCCTCGGTGTTCTCTTGATTGTGACAGTCATAGCACGTCTGTTTGAGCATCAAGGAAGCTGCGGTTGGCAACTCACTCGCACTCGCGACGAGTGGAACGATTGTCACAACGGAACTGAACAACCATTTCACGCCAGAATCTCCTGCACGACCGAGCCATGCACGTCTGTGAGACGGAAGTCGCGGCCGACCTGGTTGAAGGTGAGTTTCGTGTGGTCGACGCCCAGCAGGTGCAGCATCGTCGCGTGCAGGTCATGGATATGAACCTTGCCGTTAATGACGTTGTAGCCCATGTGGTCGGTCTCGCCCCAGGTGAAGCCCCCCTTCACGCCACCACCGGCCATCCACGCGCAAAAACTCTCCGGCTGATGTTCGCGACCGTGCTTTTCGATCGGTGCAGTGCCGCTGAGATCCTGGCTCCAGGGCGTGCGACCGAATTCGCCGCTCCAAAGGACCAGCGTGTCGTCCAGCAACCCACGCTGCTTCAGATCTTTGAGCAGACCAGCCACCGGTTGATCGGTTTGCCGACAGAGTCGCGGCAGATTGCCACGAATGTCGCCGTGATGGTCCCAACCATCCATCGTCACCTGCACGAACCGCACGCCGGACTCGCTCAGCTTGCGCGCCAGCAGGCACGCGCGGCCGTGCTTGTCGCTCTCTTTACCGCCAATGCCATAAAGTTCGAGCGTATCTTTCGATTCTTTCGAGAGATCAACCAATTGCGGCGTCGTGGTCTGCATCCGGAAGGCCAGCTCCATGTTCTGGATCATTCCCTCCATGTTCGCGTCGCCGTGCAGTTCGTCGACCAGCCGTTGGTTGAGTCGCTTCGTCAGATCGAGCCGTTGACGTTGAATGGCATCCGTGGCCGAGGCGTTGCGCAGGTTCTCGATCGGCAACGTCTTGTCATCAAGCGGCACCGTGAGCGGCGTCCCTTGATGTTGCGCCGGGAGAAAACCGGACGTGTACGTTCTCACTCCGGGAGCGTGAATGCTGACGAAGCTCGGCAGGTTCTGATTCTCGGTCCCGAGACCGTAACTGATCCACGCGCCCATCGAGGGCCGCACTTCGGTGAAGACACCGGTATGAAACTGGTTCGTCGCACTGGCATGTTGCGGATTGTCGGCATTCACGCCGCGCAGCAAGCAGATGTCATCCGCCACGCTCGACAGATGCGGCAACAGGTCGGAGATCATCATTCCCGACTCACCACGCGGCTTCACCGGCGCGGCTTCCGCGAGTGCCAGGTATTGCTCGGTCCCGACCTGGAGCACCTCTTTCCGCAACGGTGAATCGATCTTTTGTCCGTGCTTCTGCCGGATGAATTCCTTGGGGTCGAACAGATCATGCTGCGACGGCCCGCCGGCCATGAACAGAAAGATCACGCGCTTCGCCTTGGGGACAAACCCCGGACCGCGAGCCGCCTGCGATCCGGACGCAGCCTGCAAGATGTCCGCCAGAGCCAGTCCACCAAAGCCGATGGAAGCGGTTCTCAGGAGAAATCGACGACTCAGTGCAATGTTCGGTGTCACGCCGAAGACCTTCTCAGGAAAGACCCGTTCTAGTGGGTCAGGGTGCGTTGACAGAATGACGCGGCAGTTTGGCGCTGTAGTGCACACAGCGGTGTCGGTTATCGTCGAACGCAAAATGAAGCCATTGCCTATCCGCGCTCACGAAACCATCGGGATAGTTCATGCGGCCTTGCGGACCATCGCACGATTCCGCTTGCAGCACGCGCTGATAGGGCCAGGTCTTCATGCCGTCGAAACTGATCCACAGGGCCATTGGACTGCGATGCTTCGCATTGGGATTGTGCAGCAGCGCAACCGTGTCGCCTCCCAAACCGTAGAGAGTCGCCTTCGAACCGGGGTTGGGAATCGTCGTTTTCGTCGCGAAGTCCGGCCAGGTTCGACCACCATCTTTCGATTCCGCATAGTAGAGCACTCCGCCCAACCGGTCGGCACGGATGACCATCGCGATGCGTCCATCAGCCAACTCGACGAGACTGTTTTCAGCCCAGCCGTGATACCGGTCGTCGTCGGTGATGCGGATGTTGCCGTGCTCGGAAAATGTCTTTCCACCATCATGACTGATGAGCACTCCGTTGCGGGGATTACTGACGTAGTGGAAGAGCGTTTTGTGCCACGGCTTTTCCTCCGGCGCAGGTTGCGGAGTTCCATCCGGAGGCCCGAGGTAATGTTGAAACGGGATCACGATGCGGCCGTCCCGCGTGACAATGTGACCGCGAATGAACGTGAACTTCGCCAAGCGCCCTGGCATGGGGACAGGTTGGCTCCATGTGTTGCCGCTGTCGTCGCTGTGCATGCGCCACGATTGCCAATCGCGGCCCCAGGTCTGCGAATGTGTGCTGAAGAACATTGTTGTTCGCGAGCCGATCGTCATGATCTCGGTCGCACCTTGACCGCTCGTCACACCGTTGCGAGGAAACGTTGTCTCGACGGGCGACAACGGAGACCAGGTGCGGCCTTGATCCGTGCTGCGAGCGATGCCGATGTAGTTCCTGGGCGATGGTTCAAAGTCGTCGCCCGCCAGCATCGAGATGATCCACGATTCGTCCGGCATGAGTCGCAGCGTTGTATCGCACACCATCTTGTTGGGGGTGACTCCGTCGTACGGAATGCTGGTGCGATCCTGCTTCGCATCCTCAATCGCTTGTTTGGCCCACTTGTCGCTCGGGCGGATGGATGCAGGCAGACGGGCCTTGTTGGCAAGCATGCGGAGTTTCGCGTCGTGCGAGACAACCTTGCCCGCGATCACATCCTCTTCGCGGAACTTTGCCATCAGGATCTCCGCGTCGGTATGGCGGTTCCAATCATAAAGGATGTGGATGAGGCCGTCGGGCGATTCGAAGCCATCCGGATACGAGACCGCGTTGCGCTCATCGAGCAGCAGACCCCCTTTCCATGTCTGGCCATCATCCTCGGAAAGCCACGCCGTCATGTGCGTTCGTCTTTGCAGACGCTCGGAGGGTGAGCCGTTCTTCACCAGCAGGATGCGACCGGACTTCAGTCGGCGGAGAAAGAACCGCGCGTTCACATTCTGCACCGTCTCGGCCTGACGCGGCTCGCTCCAGGTCTTGCCTCCATCGCTGGAAAAGCTCTCGTGAGGCTGCCCCTTCGTGCGGGCCAGCATCCACAGGCGGCCATCGCCCAGTTCGACCGTCATATGCTCGTCGAACTCCCAATCAGGGAACTGCAAGCGGCCACGCTCTTTCCACGAAGCACCTTCATCGATTGAGGCAAACAGACGCGCTGTTTTCTTCTGCCAATCGGAAACAGGCAGCAACCAGTCGCCATTCTTCAGCACGGTTGGTTTGTTCAACGTGCAACCTTCCGCAAAACGGACTGGCTCGGACCACTGGGGTTCCGCGGCATCGGGATCATCGCAGCGGATGAACCAGTTCGTGATGCGGCCCTGGGGATCGCCGAGCTGCTGGTCGAAAAACAACCACAAGCGTCCTTTGGGATCGCTCCACAGATTCCCCACCAGTGCGCCGTGGAGTTTCTGTTCAGGCCGCGTGCGGGCACCGACCGCCAGACGCGGCTTCGACCACGTCACGCCATCATCATCGCTCGTCGCCAGCAGGAAATAGCCGTCTTTCTTGTCTCCGGTCCCTGTCCAGCAACCCCAGATGCGTCCCTTCGGCGTGCGATCCATGCCGATGATCATCGCCCCTGGCCGCGCTTCATCATGGAACGCGGGGCCGGGATTCTTGATCACGGAAGGCAATTCTGCGTCACCTGCGTGAAGCACGGAGACTTTCAGAGAGGCCATGACCATCAAGGCCAGGAAGTACTGTCTCATGTAGGCGTCCACCCTCAAAACCGGAACAGAAACTCGTTCGACGCCAATAGGGAGTGACACAGTTCTTGCCACCGCAGTGACTCGCGCGCCGAAGCAGCCTCGGTTTCGAGCGTCGAATCGACTTGCGTGAGGAATTCCAGAGCATCCTCACGTTCGCCGGGTGTCATGGGGCGGTTGAAGACGCGCAGCCAGAGTTGTTGCAGCCTCGCTTCTGGCTGCGACGAGTCGGCGCGGAGTCGATCAGCCAAGGCTTTCGCCCGTTTGCGGAAGAGGTCGTTGTTCATCACGAACAGCGCTTGCGTCGGGACAACCGTTTCACTTCTTTGGCCAGCGATTTGGGCGGGGTTCACAAAATCGAAGAACGATCGCAAGCGGTCGTTGGTCGCGGTGTTGGTCCGCATCACCGGCAGGTAGATCGTGCGTACGAACTCTTCACCCGCGCGCGATTTTCGATGGGCATAGTTCGGCGGGTTGACTCCAGACTGTCGCAGATCGCCGCAGTTCTCGACCTCTTCCAGCACCAATCCCGGGCCACCTTGGCTCAATTGCAATTCGCCACTGATGGCCAGAAGTCCGTCACGCAGTGCTTCGGCATCGAGCCGCTGACGGTTCATCCGCCACAACAGCCGGTTATCGGGATCGACCTGCATGGCCGCTGCGTCGTTGGCGCTGCTCAAGCGATAGGTCCGGCTGAGAACAAGTGAGCGAATGAGTTGCTTCTGCGACCAGCCGTTTTCCATGAAGCGCGTGGCGAGGTGATCGAGCAGTTCCGGGTGCGACGGCGTTTCGCCGCGCGTGCCGAAGTAATCGACGCTGCGAACGAGGCCTTCACCAAACAGTTTCTGCCAAATGCGATTGACCGCGACACGCGCTGTCATCGGGTTGCGTTTGTCGGCCAGCCAGTCGGCCAGTTGCAATCGACCGCTTTGTCCCGTGGGGATTTCCGGAAATGCTCCCCATGAGGCCACGCGAATGGCTCCGCGCGGCACCAGCGCGCCGGGCGCGTAGGGATTGCCGCGAATGTAGATCGGCATATCGGCCGGCTGATCGCCATCGCGCATGGCAAACGCCTTCGGCACTTTGGATTGAAAGAACTCCGCGTGCTGAATCGCCGTGCCGAGTTTCCGTGTTTGCTCATTGAGTTCATCGCGCCGCCTGGTGAGCGATTGTTTCTTCTCCTGAATCGCAGCAACGGGTTCCGCTGGTGGTTGAGCCGCGCCATCGGTCTGAGCGCTTTTCTCCGCCTTCTCGATCTGCGCGAGTTGTTCAATCACCGCCTTCTTTTCCGTCTCCAGCTTGTCCCGCTCCGCTTTCATCGCCGCGACCTTCTCGGCGTGTTCGGCTTCGAGCGTCTGCCGCGCGACGAGTTGTTCCGGCGTCTCCGGCAGTTCCGTGGAGTTGAGCAGACTCCAGACGCCGAACGGAATCTTGTGAGTCGACGGCGAACTGCGCAGCATCCCTGCGATGCCGTAATAGTCGGGCAGTCCGATGGGATCGAACTTGTGATCGTGGCACCGCACGCAGCCCAGCGTCATCCCGAGAAACGCCGTCCCGATTTTTGCGACCTGCGTGTCGATGTGGTCGGCTTCCATCTTGGCTTTGTCGGGCTCGACGATCTCGACATCACCCACCATCAAGAAGCCTGTCGCCGTGATGTTCTCGGCCCGCTCCTCCGGCGAAGCGGCGGGGAGCAGGTCGCCCGCGATCTGTTCGCGCACAAACCGGTCGAACGGTTTGTCCTTGTGGAACGCCTCGATCAAGTAATCGCGATAGCGCCAAGCATGTTCGGCGAAGACGTTGTTCGACGTCCCCATCATGTCGGCATAGCCGGTCAAATCGAGCCAATGCCGCGCCCAGCGTTCACCGTACGCGCGCGAGCCGAGCAGTCGATCGACGACCGTCTCACACGCTCGTGGCGAGTTATCGCGAATGAACGAAGCGATCTCGCCGGGCGGCGGCGGCAGTCCGGTCAGATCCAGACTCACCCGCCGCAGCCATGTGTAGCGATCAGCATCGCTAACCGGACGAAGTCCGCTTGCTTCCAGTCGCGCCAACACGAATCGATCGAGCGGATCAACCGGCCACATTTCGTCTTTCACTTCAGGCAGCGGCGGATCGGCGACCGGCTGAAACGCCCAATGCTTGCGTCCCTTTTCGATGTCGATGGTGCGTGCCACTTTTGGTTCTTTGGCAACACGCGGATCGGGCGCTCCCATCGCGATCCAGGTCTCAAAATCCTGGATGACGGACGCCGCGAGCTTCCCCTTGGGCGGCATCTCGACCCCGTCATGCCGCAACGCTTTGATGAGCAGGCTCTCGTCGACCTTCCCCGGCACGAGGGCCGGTCCGGTGTCGCCACCCTCGAGCAATCCTTCGCGCGAATCCAGTTTCAACCCGCCTTGCACGATCTTCGAGTCCGCCGCGTGGCACTCGTAACAGTGCATCACCAGCACCGGCCGGACCTTCGTCTCAAAAAACGTCAACTGCTCTTGTGTCGGCGCAGGTTGTTCTTCGGCGACCAACGAAGTGGCCAGACTCAAGACGCCAACGCCGACGAACGCGAGCGAACGCACAATCATGCCGAAATTCCCTGAATGACAAGCACTCATCCCCGCTCCCCCTTCACCGACAGCCGGTCGAGCACGGCTTGCATATGCTTCTGCATCGCGTCGGCGGCGGCATCGGAATCGTGCTCTCGCACCGCCCGAAGAATCGTCTTGTGTAACCGGCGGCCCAATTGGTTGTCACGTTGTGACGGCGTGGTCCGCGCCATCTGCGTCAGCACGAACTCGTAGATCACCTCCATCATGTTGCGCATCAGCGGATTGCCCGCCATGTCAATCAGCTTGCGATGAAACGCGAAATCGAGCTCGAGCGCCTCGGGGTAAGGCAGATCGTCGCTGTCGAGCTTCTTCAATATGCCGGACAGCTCGGCGAGGTCTTCGTCGGTAGCCCGCTCAGCAGCCTGCCGCGCCGCCTGCACTTCGATCGCCGACCGCAACTCGGCATACGACAGCAGTTCCTGGGGCGAGATCGCGACCGCCGACCGCAACAACCGCACACAATTCGCGAGACTCGTCGCACTGCCGACAAACGTCCCGCGACCTCGCTGGATGTCGACGAGTCCCATGCTCTGCAGCCGCGCGAGTGCTTCCCGCAAGATCGGACGGCTCACCTGGAGTTGCTCGACCAGTTCATGCTCGCCCGGCAAGCGTTCCCCAGCCGCGAGCTTGCGCGACTTGATGACGCTCGCAATCCGCTCGACAACGAGGTCCGCGGTCGTCTGCGGCGGCTCAATCGCTTCGATCCGCATCTCTCCCCCCTCTGGTCACAATGTCCACATGTCTGACATGTTACTCGCCGTACCCGACGATGTCCATCGGCGGTTCTGATTGGAGAGACGAGCGATCCGGCACATCCGATCCTCGGAGATTCTCTCGATGCTGAGGCTCTCTCAGAGATGCGATCGAAACGAGTGATGGAATCTGACCACCGCAATCGACGCCCTGAAGGACCCGACACCGTTGCTCAAGTGACGGAGGAGCGGACCGGCTTGTGTCGCGACTTGCCGTTGGCGGGAGTTCTGGTTTCCACGTTGTCCGCAGCGCAGCGGAGGGAATGCAGCATCGTCTGAAAGAAGTTCGTCAGCGGATCGTACAAGCCGTTTCAAAACCCGGTTGCTGGCGCGAAAACCTCGAAAGGGGGTCAGCGCGAATTTGTCCGGCAGAGGGTTTTGAAACCACTTCTAGTGTTGTGATTCACGCAGATGGGACCTTATCGGTTGTGTGCCACTGGCTCTGCCAGTGCCGTGTGTACGTGTTCCCGGTCGCACTGGCGTAGCCAGTGGCACACGTTTTCGCACGCATTTAATGTCCCGTAACGTCAGGTCGGCACACGAGAAGTCGATCTCGAACTGCAGCGGTTGGGGTTCGATTCGCCGGGGACGGATTTGGACGCCTGGCGACATCTGGCGCGTGTCATTGAGGTCGATCCGTCGCAGATGACGGCGGCGGAGCTATACGAGGTAGCGCTCGCGTGGGTGGACCGCATGCGGATTCAGCAACAGATCCGACAGGACGTCCGCCGGAAGGGAACCGGTCACCGAAATCAGCCATCTCGCTCGACAGCGCGTTGGGAGAACGCCGGGTTTGGGTTCGTAGGCGGCGCGGTGCACACAACACAAAGATGGAAGCGAGTATATCCTGAGCCGCTTTATCAGCGGACAGCGTTTCGCGAGGACGACAGTCGCACGCGCGAGCGGACACTGGCCAACAACCTGAGCTGGTTGCGGAAGTTCACGATCACGCTGCTGACGCGGCATCCGCTCAAGGAGAGCACTCGCGGAAAGATGCAGATCCGCGGCTGGAACCACGACTTCCTCGCGGAAGTGCTGGCGGCGCAAGGGGTGTGATCTGCGCTGGCCGGGCGACAAAACGTCACACCCTCGTCGCGGAAGTCTTATGATTTCCGCCGCGCGCGAACCCGCAGACGCCGACACCTCGCGCCTCCAAAAGCCCCGCCCCCTGTGTGCGGCCCGACCTCCAGCCGGACGACCGCACTCACCCTGTCACGCCGCTTTCCGCCCCGCGTCCGTTCGCCATTCCCGCGCGTCGTCCCACGGCGGCGACGCCACCTGCGGACGCGGCCAGCCCGCGAACGCCGACGCGTCCCAAGCCGTTGTTGTTTCGCCCTCCGGTTCCCGTCCCTCCGCCGCGCGCATCTCTTCCAGGAGCGCCGCCGCCAGTTGTGGCGCGAGCACCAGCTTCGTGGGCCACCCGGTCAGGATGTTCCCTTCGCGCATCACGCGGAACGAATCCGGACGTCCGCCGGTGAGCGTCCCCCCCTCCGCCCGATCGACGCGGTAGGTGGACCATTCCGTCGCGGAGAAATCGACGCCCGGCAACGCGGCGCGGCACTCCGCACGCGCATGCTGGATCAAGGCCTCCGCCTCCATCCCCACGCCGTCCTCCGACACCTGCCCGCCGACCTGCCACACGGCCCGTCCCGCCCGGTCGACTCCCGACGTGATCGACACGCGGGTTTTTGCACCGTCCAGGCAGTGGCCGTGGAAGTCCGGCAGCGCCCCCCGCACCAGCACCATGTGCAGCGGACGCCGTTGCATCTTCCGCGCGGGGAGCTCCAACCGCACGCGGAGCGCTTCGTTCCCCGCCCCCGCCGCAAGCACGATCCACCGCGGGGCAAGCTCCAATTCCGACGCGCCTCGCAGTCGGATCCGCCAACTTCGAGCTGCCCCCGCCCGTGCGAACTCCAGCCCCTCCTCCGGGTCGATCTTCAGCAGTCGGTCGGCGTTCCGGTCCGCCAGACACTCCAGGAAACTTTGCGGCGCGATCACCTGTTCGGGCACGCGGTACACCGTTCCACCGCATCCCGCGAGCGCCGCAGGAACGTGCTCCGGTGCGACCGCTTCGGGGGTCACGCGCAGTCCCATCCTCGCCCCGAGCAAGCCGATCCTGGACGCCGCCGAGTCGGTTCCCCACAGATGGAACCCGTCCGACAGCACCCGCGTCCCCGACAGGTTCGGCTCGCAGGCCCCCTCCAGGCAGCGCCGCCACAGCGCGGGCATTTCGCGCGCCTCGCGCGCCGCGCTCGTCAACAGCCCCTGCAACGAGTACTTCAATCCGCTGTGCAGAA
This sequence comes from Planctomycetales bacterium, assembly GCA_044359065.1. Taxonomy (GTDB): domain Bacteria; phylum Planctomycetota; class Planctomycetia; order Planctomycetales; family Planctomycetaceae; genus JAIXZD01. The sequence continues at coordinate 18,845 of JBIKMW010000083.1, forward strand.
TCCCCTGCGACGAGACCGTCTGGCCACGTCCCAACTGGTCCGCTTCCAGCAGCACCGCCGACCGCCCCGCGCGGCGCAGTTCGTCGACCAGCCACAGCCCCGCCGCGCCACCACCAAAAATCGCCACGTCCAACCGCACAGCGTCCATGCTGTTTCGCCCCAGTGCCGCGTATGGCCTTGAAACTCAGAACTCGTACCGGAGCGGCACGAGCACCCCCCGAAGCGGATGTGATTCTTTCGGACCACCGGTGAATTCCCGATGGAAACCCGACGCGTGAGCGAGGGACCCCGCTCTCCCTGCAGGTCACGAATTCCCCGGAATCCACGCGGAGTCCCTCGCTCACGCTTCGGGTACCCAAAAACTCACATCCTCGTCGCGAAAAACGTGCGTTCTCCGCCGCACGTGAACCCGCCGACGCCGGCTCGCCCCCTCACTCGTCGAATGTTTCTTCGCCTCGCGACGGCGCGGGCCGCAGCGCCGAACGCTGTCGGGCCACCCGCGCCAGCGCCATCAACGGCCAATAAATGCGATAATAGTGGTACTTCAGATAGAACACGCGCGGAAACCCCGTCCCCGTCCACGGTTCCTCGTCCCACGTCCCGTCGTCCCGTTGCGTGTCGAGCAGGTACTTCACCCCCGCGTCGACCGCCGGTGAATCCACCTCCCCCGCCGCCACCAGGCCCATCAGCGCCCATGCAGTCTGCGAGGCCGTGGCCGGGCCTTGCCCGCGCAGTTCCGGCTTGTCGTACGTTTCGGGGGTCTCCCCCCAGCCGCCACACTCCTGTTGGACCGACTTCAGCCATTGCGCGCCGCGACGCATGCGGGGGTCGGAGGCCTCCACCCCCACCGCCGCCAAGCCCACGAGCGTCTGCCACGTGCCGTACAGGTAGTTCACCCCCCAGCGGCCGAACCACGCACCGTCCGCCTCCTGTTCGGCGTTCACGAAGGCCAGCGCCCGTCGCGCCACGGGGTGCTCGTCCGTCATCCCCAAATCGGCGAACATTTCGAGCATCCGGGCCGTCAGGTCGGCGGTGCTCGGGTCGATCATCGCGTTGTGGTCCGCGAACGGCACGCGCGTGAACACTTCCCGCGTGTTGTCGCGGTCGAACGCCCCCCACCCGCCGTCCCGGTTCTGCATCGCCATGATCCACCGCGCGCCGCGGCGCATGGCGGCGACGACCGGTTCCATCGCGGCCAGGTCCGACAGCACGCGTCGCGGATCGGTGTCGCGGCGGCTCAGCACCACCGACGCCTCACGGTCCGACGCGCCGGGGGCCGCGGGGAGCAGCAAGTCCGCCCGCCACGCCTGCCACTCCTCTTCCGGAAGCGTCCGTGCCAGCGCCATCAGCACCATGCACGTGTCGTCGACATCCGGATAGAACTCGTTCCGGAACTCGAAGTACCAGCCAGATGGTTCCAGGTCGGCTGGAGCGCGAAGCGACCAATCCCCCGGTCGACGGCATTCCTTCGACAGCATCCACTTCACCGAGCGGCGGATCGAGGGGTGGTCGGGGGTCACTCCCGCCTCGCGCAGCGCCAGCGTCGCGATGGCCGTGTCCCACACAGGGGATTTGCACGGCTCCAACCGCATCGTCGTTCCTTCGCGAATCGAGAGCTTCTCCAACTCCTGCAACTGACCGCGCACTTCCGGCGAGTCGTCCGCATAGCCCAGGCACCGCAGCGCGACCACGCTCCACACGATCGGCGGGAAGATTGCCCCCAATCCGTCGCTGTCGACGAACCGGTCGCGCATCCAGGTCGAAGCCCGCGCGATCGCCGTCTTTCGCAACGGCAACACTCCTGATTTCTCGATCCCCTTCCACGCCCGGTCGAGCCCGCGGAACAGTCCGTCCCACGGAATCCACGTCTTCTTCTTCAGCGAATCCAGCTGCGCCGATTTGCCCATCGACAGCGGGAGCGCCTCGGGCGACCGCACGAACAACTCGCGGATGTTGTGCGATTCCGGGAGCTTGTGCTGCGGACGAAACGCCCACAACAGGCTCAGCGGCACGACGATCGTCCGCGACCACGCCGACATCTCGTAAATGTTGAATGGCACCCACGGCGGCAACAGCACGATCTCCGGCGGCACGGCCGGAACCTGATCGTAGGAGATCACCCCCAACAGCGCCATGTAGTACCGCGTGAAGCTGTTGACGCGCTCGGCTCCGCCGGCCCGCAGGATCGCCTCCCGCGCCCGGACCATGTGCGGCGCGTCGACCGCGTGGCCCGCGATTTTCAGTCCCCAATACGCCTTCACCGACGCGCTGATCTCCAGCGGGCCGCCGGGATAAATCGCCCAGCCCCCCTCCGGAAGCTGCCGCCGCGCCATGTAATTGGCGAGCAGTCCGACCGCCTCGTCGTCGTGCCGGCCCAGGTATGCCAACAGCAACAGGTACTCGGACTCAAGGATCGTGTCCCCCTCGAGTTCCGCCACCCAGAAGCCTTCCGGATGCTGCCGCCCCAACAGGAAGTCGCGGGTCAGGGCGATACCCCGATGCAGCCGCCGTCCTTCGTCCACGGGATTCCCTCCCGGTTCCGCCTGATTCAACGCGGCCCGTTCATCGGTCGACAACTCTTCGCTCCGTCCTTCCGCGTCGCTCCACGCGGACTCCGCCCCCCGCGCCGGCGGATGGGGTCCGTCGAACCGAAACCTGCGCAATCCCAGCCGATCCGAAGCCATCTGTCGACATCCCGTCCGTGGAAAGAGCCTCTCGGTTCGTCGCGAGACCGCACCGCGCGGCAAGCGGCCGCGAATCCGCATCCCGCGAAAGCCGACGACCGCGATGGTACGCCATTTCTCCGCCACGCGGCAATCGCAACGTCTTGCGGCGCAGAGCCTTCGCTGGGCCTGGAACGCCGTACGACGCGGAGGACTTTCTGCGCGTCATCCCGGCACCACCCAGCGGGCAAACCGGTGAAGCGGCAGGGCTTTCGCCTTTTTCAATCTGTCGAAGAAGCAAGGGGTGGCCGGGGTTGGAGCCGCTTTGGGCGAAACCCCGGAAAACTGCGCGCAATCGCAAGACCGGGGCTTCGCTTCGGTCCAGCCCCGGCCACCCCAGGTTCAACAAAGCGAAAGCCCTGGTGAACCGGGGGAGCGACGTTGTGACTTTTTCAATCGGTCGATGCGTTTGCTCTGGTAACCCTACGCGTCAGCGAGGGAATCGGCGTGAACTGCCGGGAAATCGAGACCTGCGAGGAGCGCGGAATCGCTCGCTCACCGACCCATCGAAAATGTCGTTCGGAAAGCGATCCGTTCTCCTACGACGGACCGGAATCCCGGCGTAACTGCGTGGAGGCCGAACCCGCACACTCCGTCTCGAAATTCAACGGCCCGTCGCGCGTCTATCACACCCCCGAAGCCCAAGCGCACTACCCAACCGTGTTCCCCTTCCGCGCCAGCCACTGGTCTTCGGCCGCACTGCGGCGTAGATAGGCGGGCTCCAGCGTCCACGGGTCCGCGAATTTCCCTTGCTCGACCAGTTCCCGCGCCATCCGGATCAGCGACCGTCCCGACGGCCGCGAGGCCGGGTGAAGCTCGGTCGGCGCCAGCGGCGTCCACGCCTCCAAAGGGCGGTCGGGCAGTTCTTCCAACAGGCTTCGTCCGGGGCCGATAACCAGGTCGCCCGGTTCCAGGGTGGCTCTCAGATCGCCGGCCGACATCACCCGCAACGGCCCGGCATCGCCGCCGGGAACTGTCCCCGAAGCCACATGCAGCGCGAACACATCCCCCCGCTGCGCGTTCTCGACCACCCACACCCCGCGATCCACCGCGGCGTCCCCCAACACCGTGCGATAGATCGCCGCGAGCGTGCCGATCGCCACCAGCCGCGCTCCGGTCGCGTACGCGAGCGTCTTCGCGCACATCACCCCCACACGCAACCCGGTGAAGCTCCCCGGCCCTTCCGAGACTCCCACAACGTCCACGTCCCGCGCAGCCACTCCCGCTTCCGCCAGAAGATCACGAATGCCCGGCAGCAACACCTGCGCGTGCTTCTGATGCAGATCGAAGCGACGCTCCGCCAGCAGCGTGTCCCCCCGCGCCAACGCGACCGTCCCGGCAGGGCCGGACGTGTCCATCGCCAAAAGCAGCGATTCCCGCGCGGGCGAGGGCGTACTTGTGGATTCTCCCGAGGGGTCCGTCACGGTGCGCGCGGCTCCGTGGAGGGGGACAGGCGATGGTAGTCGGTGTCGAATTCGAGGCCGATCACCGCCCAATCCCCGTTCGCGGACGAATCGCCCCGATAGAACGTGATCCGCCAGACGACTGGATACGTCGACGCGTGGTACAGCCACGTGCAGCGGACCAACGAGTCCCCCACCCGCTCGAGCTTGAGTTTCTCGGTGCGAATGAACGATCCGTAACGCTGCAACGTCTGGGGCAGCGAAGTTTTCAACCGGTCGATCTTCTCCGTGTCCCGCGCCAACGGGCTGGAGGCCAACAACGTCTTCAAGGCGATATCGATATCGCCAGCCGCCACTTGCCGCAGGAAGTCCTCGACTCGACGGGTGACCTGCTGTTCGACATTCGCTGCGGACTCCGGCTGGGCGAAGCCCCCCCCGGCGAACCACAACACGGCCACCAGGACCAAGGCACCAAACCCAACCGCTCCGCGCGCCGATTGCATACGTTCGTCTCCCGGAGTGGCCTGCTGTCCCCGAACCCGCCCGCGCCGACACCGCGGGACGACCCTCGTTCTTTGTCACCGTCGGATTCGAGGGTGCCACCGCTGGCTTGTCCAGCAGTGCGAACGACTTGCGACGATCACAACCACCGATTTCCGTCGTGACCAAGCACTCGGCATTGCCACGCCCGAATGTCGCCGGTCGCTGTCAACTCCCCCAGTCTAACCCCCACCCCCTTCGAGAGATAGAAAGCGGCGGAACCATCATGGCGGGTGGCGGCTGCCCCAGCCAACTCGTGCTCCGAGTTGCGTGCCATGCTTGGCCCGGCTTTGCGGGACAAGCATGCGAGCGTCGATCAACTCTCGGTATCGCCAAAAAGTGGGTGGCCCAGCCAACTCGTGGCCGGCCCTCCCTCAATCGATGGGCTCCGCGACAAGAAGCCCCACCTTTTGCTCTCAATCCCGAAGCCCACGCCCATCCACACGCACCACTCTCCCCAAGGAGCAAGCGGAACGAAACTCCAGCTCGGTGCTGTGTGCGATGCGTGTCCCTCAAAGCCGGGCCACGCATGTCACCCGACCCCGTTTCCATCCGGCACAGGCCTCCCCGACACAGCCGCACCGTTCAGCAAAGAGCCGAAATCTCCGATACGGATCGCCCGGAGAACGCAGCCCCCGGCCCCAGGAATTGCGGGGTCGGAAACCGGCAGGCGATTCGAGGTTCCCGGCCCCGAAGCGCAAAACACCCGATTCGCGGTTGCCTCCGCCGCTGTTTAGCGCCAAACTCAAGGGTTCGCGCGAGCGTATCTTGTCGGCGGGCAGGAGTTTCCGACCGTTCAGACAATTCGCCTGAACCGAACCGCCCTCGTTTTCGTCCCTACCCGAGCGGGCGCACGACAGGGCGGGTTGTTCGCTCGCGCGTTTCGCGGGCCAAACTGGGTTGAGACATGCCGTCACCTACCAATGATGCGGATTCGCCGGAGACCGCCGCGCCGAGTGTCCCCCCGCGACCGACAGCCACCCTTTGGGCCAATCGGTCCCGCGTCGTCCGCGCTTGGGGCATGCTGGCGGCCGCGTTTTTGCTGTGGACGGTTGCCTCGCGCTGCCAACCGGCGTTGGTCGCCGAACCGGGATTCACCACGGCAGTGTTCGCCCAAGGGGGAGTCCCCGCCCCCGCCGCGCCGGTGATGGGCGGAGTGGGTCGCCGCGCCGACCAGTATGCCGATAGCCCGTTCCCCTTCGCGCGGGGCGACGACCAGTCCGGTCGCAGTGTGGGGTTCTACCTCAGCCTCGGGCGCTTGATTCCCGTCATCGGCCTGTTCTTCCTATGGGTCTACACGGCCCGTTGGGCGGACGAAGATGCACGCGGTTTGAAATTGGACGCTCCTTCCTGGAACACGATCCTGCTTCTCACAGGAGTGGCGGGGTTCGCGGCCGTGTTGCTGGTGCCGGTGTATGCCTTGGGATTCCTGCTGATGGTCGCCAGCTACGCGGCGCCGACCGGAATCTACGTCAATTTGAGAAACCAACACGTGCCCGAGTCGTCCCGTCTGTTGACGCCGCGACACATTCAGGCGGTGGTGATTCGCACCTTGGCGAGGATGGGGCTGAACCTGGCCCCGTCCAAAGAGGCTCGCGACAAGGCCTTGGGCCCCCCGATCCGGTTCATCGGCAAGTCCGCTTCCGGCAAGGGTGAGGACGAAAGCCGCTCGCGCCAGGCCGAAAAGTCGAAGGGCTTCATGGGGGCCCGCGAGATGGTGTACGACGCCATTCTGCGCCGCGCAACCGACGTGCACCTCGAACCCAAATCCGACGAACTTTCCGTTCGCTACCGTATCGACGGTGTCATGCACGCCGCCGAGCCGTTCGACAAGACGATCGGCGACGCGATCATCAACATCTTCAAAGTGCTCGGCGCGATGGACATCACCGAGAAGCGCAAGCCGCAGGACGGCAGCTTCCGGGCCGAACTCGAAGGCCGCATGATCGACTTCCGTATCGCGACGCAGGGGACGCGCGACGGCGAAAAGCTCAGCATGCGTATTCTCGACCAGTCCTCGTCGGTCAGCAGCCTCGCCCAACTCCACCTGCGCAAGCAGGTTCACGAGCGTCTGCTGGCAGTGGCGCACCAGCCACACGGCATGTTCCTCTGCTGCGGCCCCACCGGTGCGGGGAAGTCGACCAGCCTGTACGCGATGCTCAACGAACTCGATTCGTACCAGCAAAACATCATCACGGTCGAAGACCCGGTCGAATACAAGATCGCCAACGTCACGCAGATCGAGATCAACACCAAGGCGGGTCAAACGTTCGCCGGGTCGCTCCGCAGCATCCTGCGACAGGACCCCGACATCGTGATGATCGGCGAAATCCGGGACGAGGAAACCGCCCGCATCTGCTGCCAGGCGGCCAACACCGGGCACATGGTGTTCTCGACCATCCACGCTAATGACAGCATCAGCGCGCTGTACCGCCTCATCGATCTGGGGATCGAGCCGTTCCTGTTGTCGTCGGCGCTGTCGGCCATCATGAGTCAACGACTGGTCCGCAAGCTGTGCGACGACTGCAAGGAGCCGTACAAGCCCAAGCCCGAAATCCTCGAGCAATTGGGGCTGGGGACCGACAAGGTCCAGCAGTTGTACCGTCCCCCCTCCAAGCCGGAGGCGACGTGTCCGTCCTGCAACGGCCTGGGCTACAAGGGACGGATCGGCGTGTACGAACTGTTCGAGATCACCGACCGCATCCGCGATATGGTGCGCGACGGCGCTTCGATGACCGACATCAAGGCCGAAGCCCGCAAGAACGGCATGCTGTATCTGAAGGAAGAAGGCTTGCGGCTGGTGGTGAAGGGCTTCACCTCCCTGCAGGAACTGACAACAACCGTGAAGTGAACGCCTGCCGTGGAGGACTCTTTGGCCACAAAGGGCGCAAAGGGCTCACGAAGGTGGCACGAAGGGCTTGGAGGCGGGATGGCTTCTCCCTCCGTGAAGTGGGTCGGGCTGTGCCTGACCTGCGAACCAGCCGCCGAAAACGGATGGTCGATGAACGTTTCTCAAAGAGTTTTTCAGACACGGCCTGACGTGCGCGTCTCTGTGTCACTTGGTGTCCTCTGTGGTTCAAATTGAACCTTCACCACACGGGCATTGCGTTGGACTAGGAATTGGATTTGGCGGGGTTGCGGAAATCATGATCGACATTCTGCTCATCGGTGTGGTCGCCTTGGTCGCGTGGCTGGTCAGCGGCGAGGGTGCGCACGGCGCGGGCGTCGTTTTGGTCTCCACCGTGCTGGGTGGCCTGTTGGCGATGAACTTCTTCGAGCCGACCGCCAACCTGCTGTCGTCGAGCATTCCCGGTTACGACCGCTACATGGACCTTGTGGCGCTGGTGGGTTTGTTCGCCGTGTTCGTGACGGTGTTTCGACTCGGTTCCGAGCAAATCCTGCCGGTGCAGATCGAAGTCTTCGGCACGCTGTACGAACCGCTCCGCTGGGGATTCGCCGTCTGCGCTGGGTACGTGACCATGTGCGTGCTGTGTACCGCGCTGCACACAGCCCCGCTGCCACGGGAATTCCTCGGCTTCACCCCCGAACGCAAGAACCTGCTGCAAGTGGCCGCCCCCGACCGCCAGTGGCTCGCCTTCACTCAGTACGTCTCCGAGAAGAACCTGTGGAACCGCAGGGTGTTCGACGCACCGCGCTACACGGCCCCCGGCACGACCGAATCGCGCGAGTGGAGTTCGTTCCCCATCCGCTACGCCACACGCCGCGCCGCGGCAAGCCGCCCCTTCGGTGCGGCGCAGCCCGGCATGAACCCGGGCGTTCCCGGTGGCGGTGCGCCGGCAGCCCCTCCGTCGGGATCTGGCCCGGCGACGCCCGTCGCGCTGTGAGGGTCGCCAGTCGGCGCGTGGCCGGGGTTGGAACCGCTTTGGGCGAAACCCCGGAACTCCGCGTGAGGTTCGCCGCCCGAACGCGGGGCAGCACGAGAAACTTCCGAGTGGAGTGTCGACGGACATGAGCGCTCCCCGGAAAGTGAGCCGCTCCCGCGCGAGCGCGAATCGTCCCGACCATTCCGCGTATCTGGCTCCGTTCGACGCGCGCCGATCGGGCCGCTTGCGTCGCGAACTGATCCGCTGGTACGCCGAGGCCGCACGCCCCTTGCCGTGGCGCGGCACGCGCGATCCGTACGCCATCTGGATCAGCGAGATCATGCTCCAGCAGACAACGGTGGCGGCCGTGCAGCCCTACTTTCGCCGTTTTCTCGAGGCGTTTCCGAATGTCGCCGCGCTGGCCGACGCCGACGAAACCTCCGTCCTGAAGCTGTGGCAAGGACTCGGCTATTACAGCCGCGCGCGCAACCTGCGCGCCGCCGCGCGGCGCGTGGTCGACGAGTTCGGCGGCCGGTTCCCCGAGACGGTCGACGAACTCCGCTCTCTGCCGGGCATCGGCCGCTACACTGCCGGGGCGATCGTCTCGTTCGCGTACGACCGCCCCGCTCCGATCGTCGAAGCCAACACGCTGCGGTTGTACGCGCGGCTGATGGGCTTCGGCGAAGACCCGCGTTCGACCGCCGGTGCGGATTTGTTGTGGTCCTTCGCCGAGCGAATACTTCCCTCCGAGGACGCGGGCAATTTCAATCAAGCACTCATGGAACTTGGGTCGCAGGTCTGCCGACCAGCCGCGCCGGACTGTCCGATCTGTCCGATCTGTCCGCTCAAGACGGTGTGCCGCGCCTTCGAGGAGGGTCGGCAGGCCGAGATCCCGCTCGCCAAAAAGGCCACGGTATTCGAAGATGTCGTCGAGCACACGGTTGTCGTCCGGCGCGGCGACGAAAAGTATCTCCTCATGCGCTGGCAGCCCGGGGAGCGCTGGGCCGGTCTCTGGGATTTCGTCCGATTCGGCACCGACCGGCTCGGCGCGGCGGTCGGGAACACCTCGCGCGGGCCGGATGGCGACACGCTGGCGCGCGCGGTCCGGGAGGTCGCGGGGGTGACGGTCCGCGCTGGGGAACCGTTTCACGAGCTCAAGCACGGCGTGACGCGGTTCCGCATTCGTCTGGTCTGTCACTCCGCCGAGCATGTGTCGGGGGACGCATCGGCGGGAGAGCGCGAATTCGCGTGGGTTTCCGCGCGGGATTTCGCCGACTACCCGCTGTCGACGAGCGCGCGGAAAGTTGCCGATGTGGTGCGCGGCCGCGAGGGAGGGCTGTTCGCGCGGGAATGGACGGGGGGTGCGAAAAAAAAGAAACCGTCCGGACCAAACTGATCCGGACGGTGGCGATTTTTCGAGTCGAGAACCGCGAGCGGTTTCCCCCAGTCGGTTTCCCGCAGTCTCACAGCTTCTTTTCGCGGCGAACGGCTTCGGGGGTCGCGTTGCGTTCTTGAACCTTGCCGTGGGCGATGCCGACGATCGACTGCGCCGCCGCGAGTTGCGCGGGGGTGAAGTACGGCGTCCGACCGACTCCGCCGAGGTGATCGACCCCCTTGGCCGCCAATTCCTGCCACGACATCTTGTTCGAGACGTGCCACGCCGCCGCTTGGGCCGCGCCGACATCGAGGCTGCCCGACGCATAGTGCGTGACGACTTCCTGCAGCACGGGGTCTTGTGTCCACGTGTCGAGACGAACGAGTTTGTACGTCATGTTGGCGCGGGGTTCGGCCAAACCGTGTTGCAGGCAGAGGGATTTGTAGTTGAGCTGCACGCTCTCTTCGGGCGGGATCGAGAAGAACCCGGCACCGCCGCCACCACCTTGCCCACCGCCCAAACCGCCACCACCACCGCCCAATCCGCCGCCGCCACCACCAAGACCGCCGCCGGTGGCTTGGCCGCCGCCACCCTGACCGCCACCCAATCCGCCTTGCCCTCCGCCCAAGCCACCACCAAGACCACCACCCGCCCCGCCGAAGCCTTGCTTCAGCACCTGGACAGCCGCGACCGCCTTCGGCAGCTTCACGGTCAGCGGCTTCTTGGATTTGTTGGCGAGGATCACCGTCGCTTGCAGCGAATCCTTGGGGATCACGCGCGCCTCAAGGTCGCCGGCATCGATTCCGTCGAACAGCTCGACCTGCTCGGCGGAGGGATCGTAAGTCAGCTTCTTGGACGGGCGTTTGACGGGGCCGGCGGACAAGCCCGCAACGACACACAAGCCCAACCCGAGCATCGACAGCCCGAGCAACAGGGATCGCCGAACGGAGCGACGGAGCAACATGGACCCAACCTCCCTTGGAACTGACGGCGTCCGGCCGGAATCGAGACAAGACTCGAGTCGACCAAGGCCGAGCGAGTCGTCCGGACAACCCTCGAAACGGATTTCGTCCGTCGAACAGCGAACCTTCACAGTATCGCCCGCGCACGCACCCGAACAAGAAAAACCCGCTGGAAGGTGGAGTTTTTCGGGTCCGGAAAAGTGGGTGGGCGCATCACGCAACATCCCGTGGAGTGGGAACGATTTCGGACAAGCCGTCTCAACCGGTTGAGGATCGGAATTCGTTGTACGCGACGGAGGCGTTGTAACCCCTTGGAATGAAAAGTGTTGCAACGTGCCCGGCCGTCGGGATCGCCCGGCTGCGGAGACCGTTCGAAATCGCTCCCTTCAACCGACCCTGGTTTGTTGCGCGGTATTCGCAATGGGATTGCGAAAAGCGTCGGTTTTGATTTCCGACCCGTTTTCGGGGGGTCGGAAATCGTCGGGGAAAACAAAATCGGGGGTGCAAATCGCAAAAAACGGGGGAATCCGGCGCGAATTCAACGTGGAATCCGGGGTCGGTTTGCGGACCGATTTTGGGGAGGGAGGTTGCGTGGAATCCACGTTTTGGAAAATCGAAACGTGGGAAATTCGAGCGCGATTTTTTCGCGCGCGTGTGAAACCGCGTTTTTGAATGGCGCGCGACGCAGTCATATATTGCCGGCGCGCGGGGAAACGGGAGTCGCGCGCGAAGGGCTGGCGGCGCGCGCAATGGGGAGGGATACTGGTAGCGCGACAATTGTGCGGAAGGGAGAGCGGCTGTGTCATCGACGCGCGCGATCATCCCTCGCACGGCAGAACTCGCCGGGCATCGAACGGAGATGTGTCGCAAGTCCGGCCGCTGGATCGCGACCGGCCTGCTTGCCCCCAAAGCGGTACAAGCCAGGCACCCGAAAAATCGCATCGATCAACGCGGCCAGTTCGCCTAACTGCGCCAAACAAATGGACCTGTCCCCTTTTTCACCCCTCTTTTTCACCCCAGCTTGTATTTGAATGCAAATGCAGGGATGCCCCCTGCTCAGCCACCTTGCATTGCACCATCATACAGCAGAATAGATAAATAATGCTTACGACTCTCTCACGACTTCTTTTCGGTCGATCCCGATATCTTTCGGCGAATGAATCAAGGTGTTTGCAGATCGCATTGTCGGGTTCGAGTTGGCAACATTCATTTATCCAGAAGCAGGTGGCAAGCATACAGGGGTGCCTAATTGCATACGCGACTCCAAGCATTTACACGATCACGCCAGCCTTAGTGGCGAATTGGCCGCTCAACAACGAAACGGACACCGCAGCTCCGCCGATTGTGTTGAGTCTCGGAGCAAGTCGATGGGTGTCATTCTCGCTAAGATTCAGTTCCGGCGGCCTGCTGCGCGAGATTACGGTCGATGCATCTCGAGTTGGATGGCTTCGATGGATGTTTCTGAGGGCAACCATTTGTGGTGAAGTATCTGAGATGCCGGTTGATTGGGTGGCACCACTTCTTGTGGGGCAACAGCGTGTCCACTGTATTCAACA
>JBIKMW010000084.1:0-30541 GCA_044359065.1 Planctomycetales bacterium
TGCGAGGGGTTACACCGGCCAAAAGAAGACCGTCCCACATCCCGCCGACCTTTCCACTCACTCCAACCTGTGCATACAAACGCCAAGCCGCGTCACACCTCGTGACGCGGCTTGCTGCGTTCTTTGGACGGTGGTTGCCAGCATGCAACCACCCGTTCGCCGTCGGGGTTCCCCCGACGTGCCTTGGTCCCGGGGGCGACACGTCGGGCGAAGCCCGACGGCGAATGGGTGCGGGTTCGTGCGCGTGTCTGCTGCAAGGCGGAACCCGGCGCGGTTACAATGCGGAGTCTCTGATCGGTCATTGGCCTCGAGGGCTTCTCGCGGAAAGCGGTGCGGGCGAATCATGCGGGTGTTGTCGGGGATTCAACCCACCGGAAGGCCCCACTGGGGGAACTACTTCGGTGCCATTCGCCAGTACATCGCGCTTCAGGGCGAAGCTCAGTCGTTTTACTTCATCGCGGATTGGCACGCGCTGACCACGATTCGTGACGGTGTGCGGCTGCGCGAGCTGCGATACGCCGCGGCGCTCGATCTGCTGGCTCTGGGGCTCGACCCCGAGCGCGCGACGCTGTTTTTCCAGTCGGACGTGCCCGAGGTGGCGGAGCTGAATTGGATTCTGATGTCGGTCACTCCGATGTGGCTGTTGGAGAAATGCCACGCGTACAAGGACAAAAAGGCGCGGGGCTTGGCCGCTGACGCGGGGTTGTTCACGTATCCGGTGCTGATGGCCGCCGACATCCTGCTGTACGACAGCGATGTTGTTCCCGTCGGGGTCGATCAGGTGCAGCATATCGAAGTGGCTCGCGACATCGCGCAGCGGATCAATAACAACTGCGGCGAAGTGCTCGTGTTGCCCAGCGCCCGCACCTTGGACGATTCGGCGAAGGTGCCCGGAATCGACGGCGAGAAGATGTCCAAGAGTTACGACAACACCATCGAGGTCTTCGAGGAGTCGAAGAAGCTCCGCAAGAAGATCATGGGGATCAAGACCGACTCAACCCCCGTCGAAGCCCCGAAAGACCCGGATGCCTGTCCGGTGTTTGCGTTGTACAAGCTGTTCGCGACAGCCGAGCAGCAAGCGGCGTTGGCGGCTCGCTACCGCGCGGGAGGCATGGGTTACGGAGAGGCCAAGCAAGCGTTGTTCGAGGCGGCGGAGGGTATGTTCGGCCCGGCTCGCGCTCGTCGGGTTGAATGGGAAGCGCGGCCCGACGACGTGCAGGCGATCCTCGACGCCGGCGCGAAGCGGGCGCGGGAGAAGGGGCGGGAAGTTCTCGACCGCGTGCGAAAGGCGTGTGGGCTGGGTCGGGGATAGTCGGCGCCCGAGGATCAACGCTGAGCGTTTGGCCACGAACCGGTTTCATGCGGTAACCAACCGAAGAGCGTTGGCGACCGACTTGAAGGGAATGCAGCATGCAGCGGCGATTTTGGGTCTGTCTGGGCATGATCGTTCCGCTGTTCGTGGTGGCCCCGTCGTGGGCCGCGCCGGTCGATTGCGACATCCTGCTGAAGGGGGGGACGCTGCACGACGGCACTGGCGCCCCTCCGCGCGTGGGAGATGTGGCGATCCGCGACGGCAGGATTGTGGCCGTCGGGACGGCAGCGCTAGGCCACATCGAACCGGGCAAAGTCGGCTTGGTGCTGGAATGCAAGGGCCTGGTGATCGCACCCGGATTCGTCGACCTGCACACGCACAGCGACGATTCGATCGTCGACCCCCGTACACGGACGAACACGAACTACCTGCTGCAGGGCTGCACCACGATCGTCACGGGCAACTGCGGTTCCGGTCCGGTCGATGTCGGAGCGTTCTACGAAAAGATCGAGAAAACCGGCGCCGGTTCGAACGTCGCCCATCTGCTGCCGCACGGGTCGATCCGTGACAAGGTCCTCGGCACTGAACAACGGGCCGCCACGCCCGAGGAACTCGCGCGGATGGCCGAACTCGTGCGTGCGGGAATGAAGGACGGCGCGTGGGGCATGTCGACCGGGCTGATTTATGTGCCCAGCAGTTATTCCGACACGGACGAACTGATCGCTCTCACCAAGGTGGTCGCCGAACACAAAGGCTTGTACGCGAGCCATATTCGCGGCGAGGGGACGGGGCTGCTCAAGTCGATCGACGAGGCGCTGCGTATTGGTCGCGACACCGGAGCACCGGTGCACGTGTCGCACTTCAAGGCGAGCGGCCGCGACGCGTGGGGACTGATCCGCGAGGCGGCGAAGATGATCGAGTCGGCGCGTGGAGAGGGCCGTCCGGTGACCGCCGACCAATATCCCTATGTCGCCTCCAGCACTTCGCTCGAAGCGACGTTAATCCCGACCTGGGCACGAGCCGGCGGCTCGAAGGAACTGGTCAAAAGAATCGAAGACGCCGAGCAGGGGCCGCGCGTGCGGGAGGCGATCGCGAAATCGCTGGAAGGAACGGAAGGGGGAGCGGCGGTGCGGATCGCCCGGTTCGCTCCGCGTCCCGAATGGGTCGGCAAGAACCTTGTCGAAATCGCAAAGCTCGACGAGACCACGCCGCTGGAAATCGTCCTCAAGATCACGCGCATGGGGGGGGCGGCCATCGTCAACTTCAGTATGAGCGAAGAGGACGTGCGGTTCGCGATGGCCTTGCCTTGGGTGGCGACCGCGTCGGACGGCAGAGGCTATCTGCCGGGAGCCGATAAGCCCCATCCACGCAGCTACGGGACGTTTTCCCGCAAAATTGGTCACTACAGCATTGCCGAAGCGGTCGTGCCACTGGAGCAGGCGATCCATTCGTCGAGCGGACTTCCGGCGAAGATCCTGGGGCTGGCCGACCGCGGCACGTTGGTCGAGGGGAGTTGGGCCGACGTGGTGGTGTTCGACCCCGCCGAATTCCGCGACCGTGCCACCTTCGACGATCCGCACCAATACTCGACGGGAATGAGGTACGTGTTGGTCAATGGCGTGCCGGCCGTGTGGCGTGGTCAACCGACGGGTGCGCTGGCGGGCAAGGTCTTGCGCCACGGATCCGCAGGCTCGGTTTCCGAAGACGGCAAAAAGTGAGCGGGCCGCGTATTGATCCGCTCCCCGTCGACGCGGTCCTTGCCGAATGCGCTGCCGTGCTTCGCCGTGGCGACAACCTTGTGGTCCGCGCCCCGACGGGGTCGGGCAAAACGACGCGCCTGCCTCCCGCCCTGCTTGAGGTGTTCCCGAACCGGGGAAGCGCGGGAGCGGTCAGCCGAGTGATTGTCGTCGAACCCCGACGCATGGCGGCACGGGGGGCGGCGCGACGCATCGCTTTCGAGCGGGGAGTCCCCTTGGGGGAGGAGGTCGGCTACGAGGTTCGTTTCGACCGCCGGGCGACAGACGCGACCCGGTTGGTGGTGATGACCGACGGCATCTTGTTGCGGAAGCTGCGCGACGATCCATTTTTGGAGGGTGTCGCGGCCGTTGTGTTCGACGAATTCCACGAGCGGGGACTCAACGCCGATCTCGCACTTGCGATGTGCCTTCGCGTACGTCAAACAGTCCGCCCCGATCTGTGTTTGGTGGCGATGTCCGCCACGCTCGACACGGAACGAGTGGCCCGGTTTCTGGGTGACGGAGATCGGTCCGCGCCGATCATCGAAGCCTCCGGGCGGGCCTATCCGGTGACTACCGTCCACCTGACCCCGGTTGAACTCGGGGCGTACTTCGAGAACTCCGCCCCGTTCCCGAAGCACCCCAGCGCGATCTCTCGCGCTGCCGCGACCGGGACGCGGCGAATGCTGGACGAAACCGATGGAGACGTGCTGGTGTTCCTTCCGGGAGTGGGGGAGATTCGCCGCACGGCGGAATTGTTGGACGGTTGGGTGCGAGAATCCGGTGGCGAAGTGCTCGCTCTGTATGGCGATTTGCCACCGGAAGAGCAGGACGCGGTGCTGGTTCCGGGGAAACGCCGCCGGGTGGTGCTGGCAACGAACGTGGCCGAGGCCTCGGTGACCGTGCCGGGCGTGACGGGGGTGGTCGACACGGGGTTGGCACGAGTGAACCGCCACGATCCGGCGACAGGCCTTGACCGTTTGGAACTGTCGAAGATCTCTCGCGCGTCTGCGGAGCAGCGTGCAGGTCGGGCCGGACGGGTTCGTCCAGGTGTGTGTTTGAGGTTGTGGACGGAGCGCGATCACGCGTCGCTGGCTCCTGAGACGCTTCCGGAAGTCCGCCGCGTCGACTTGTCGGGACCGGCGCTGTCGCTCCTGGCGTGGGGCGAGGCGGATGTGTCCGCTTTCCCGTGGATCGAACGTCCCGATGACGCGGCGTTGACCAACGCGCTGGCATTGTTGGAACGTTTGGGGGCCGTACGGGATGGTGCGGTCACCACCATCGGACGGCAATTGGCACGGTTGCCCTTGCCGCCGCGGTTGGGGCGGCTGGTGATCGCGGGGGCGTCGCTCGGTCAGGCGCGGGCCGCGTGTGTGGCGGCGGCACTGTTGTCGGAGCGGGACCCGTTCGAGAGATCGTCGGCCGGTTTCGGAGCCAGGCGCGCAGCGGGTCACACGTCCCGGTCGGACTTGTGCGACCGAGTCGAAACGTTCGAGGAGTGGTCGCGCTCGGGACGTGTCGCGACAGAAGCCGGAACGATCCACCGCGGGTCCGCCGAAACCGTCAAGCAAGTCGCGCGGCAGCTCGAACAGGAAGTCGCCGCGGTGTTGCCGCGCGGGGAACGGCGAACCGGAATGTCGACCGAAGACGCGTTGGGGAGGGGAGTGTTGGCCGCGTTTCCAGATCGCTTGGCAAAGCGGCGTGAGGCGGGTTCGCCGCGCGCGCTGCTGGTTGGCGGGCGCGGGGTCAGGCTGGCACCGACTTCGGCCGTGGGGCAATCCGAGTTGTTCATCGCGCTGGAGATCGCCGATGGAGGGGCGGATGCCGAAGTCCGAATGGCTTCCGCGGTCGAACGGGAATGGCTGCCGCGAGAGCGAATGTCGATCCGCGAAGAGCCGCGATTCGATCCGGCTCGCGAGCGCGTGGCGGTGACACGTTCGACGCGGTGGGAAGACCTCGTCTTGGACGCCGTCGACACGGGGGTGATGGACACACCGGAAGTCGCCGCGTGTTTGTTCGAAGCGGCGCGGGAGGACCTCGAACGGGTGCTCCCCAAGGGGGACGACTTCAACGGCTTTCTCGCGCGGGTCCGGTCCTTGCGGGAGTGGATGCCCGAAGCGGAATTGCCTGCATTTGACGACGCGGGGCTGGACGGGGTGCTCGCGCAGCTTTGTCACGGAAGACGGTCATTCGCCGAATTGCGAGACGCGCCGTGGCTGGACTACCTCCGTGCCGCATTGAGTCCCGAACAGACGCGGCTGCTGGAACGGGAAGCGCCGGAACGGATCGAGGTGCCCAGCGGCAGCCACATCGCGCTGACTTACGAACCGGGGCGACCCCCGGTGTTGGCCGTCCGCATTCAAGAGGTGTTCGGACTCCTGGACACGCCGCGCGTCGCGGCGGGGCGCGTCGCCGTGGTGTTGCATCTGTTGGGGCCGAACATGAGGCCGCAGCAGGTGACGAGCGACCTGCGCAGCTTCTGGACGAACGCCTATGGAGAAGTACGCAAGGAACTCAAGCGGCGCTACCCGAAACACTCGTGGCCCGAGGACCCTTGGACAGCCCGTGCCGAGCGCCGACCGGGTAGGCCTCGTACAGGCTGAGTGATCGACCTGGCCGTCCGGGAACCGTGCTGATCACGAAGCCGCCCCCGTCCCCGCCGGGACTTCCGCCGCCTTCCAATCCAGCAGCCGCAGTTCGACGCTTTCCATGCCGCGATAGGTGTTGATCTGGGGGGCGAAGCAAATCGAGATCGGCCCCCCCGCCGCCGCGATCTCGTCCGCCCAGTCCCCGGCTCCGAACGCTACCGCTCGCAGCCGCGCGCCATGGTGCCTGACGGTCAGCGACAAGTGCCGCTCCCCCTCTCCCATTTTGCGGGGAGGTTCGGCGAGGTCGACTCGCGTGCTACAGAGCACGGGTCGCGGATTTGAACGGCCGAACGGTCCCAAGCGCTCCAGGTCGCGGACCGCCCGGACGGTCAGGTCGGCCAAGCGGACTTCGGCGTCGATCTGGATGGCGGTGTCGTCGACGGTGACCATGTGGTTGCGCCGCGCGTGGTCCGCGAACAGTTCGCGGAATTCGTCAATCCGGTCCGCCTTGAGACGCAGGCCGGCCGCCGCCTGGTGGCCGCCATAGGTCATCAGGGGAGCGGCGCAGGCGGTCAGTCCCGCATGCAGGTCGTACCCGGCGAAACTGCGGGCGCTCCCTTGCCCGGTGCCGTCCTCGCCGTTGATCGAGATCATCACGGTCGGCTTCTGATACGCCTCCGCGACGCGGCTGGCGACGATGCCGATCACTCCCGCGTGCCAATCGGAAGCCGCCAGCACGAGTGCGCCCCCGTCCAGCCAATCGGGATGTTGCTCGACCTGTTCCTTCGCCTGCTTGAGGATGCGGCGTTCGACGGTTTGGCGAATCTTGTTCTGCTCTTCGAGGTAGCCGGCCAACGCGTGCGCACGGTCCGGTTGGTCCGTGGTGAGCAGTTCCACCGCCAGTCGAGCCTGGCCGAGGCGCCCCGCCGCATTGATGCGGGGGCCGATGGTGAACGCCACGTCCTCTGCTTGAAGAGTCTCCTTTTCGGCCAACCCCGCGCACTGCATGAGCGCCTTAAGACCGACCGTTGCCCGTTCCTTGAGGCTGCCCAAACCGTACCGCACCAACACACGATTCTCGCCGATCAACGGCACGCAGTCGGCGACAGTGCCGATGGCGACGAGGCCGACCGCGGTCATCAGGAATTCCCGCATGCGAGGAGAGGCCTTGCGTCCGTCCCCCATGCGCTGGCAGATCGCCCACGCCAGCTTGAACGCGACTCCCGCGCCGCACAGTTCACCGAAAGGGTAGGCGGGAGTCCCGTCCGGAACGGGTAGTCGCGGGTGGCAGATTGCCGCCGCCGCCAACGGCAGTTCGTCCGCGAATTGGTGATGATCCGTGACGATCAGTTCCAAACCCAGTTCAGCCGCCAACCGCGCTTCGCCGGGGCTGGCGACACCGCAGTCAACCGTGATCACCAGTTGTCCGGGATCCTCCGCAGCCAATTTGCGGACCGCATCGTCGTTGAGGCCGTAACCCTCGTCGAGGCGGTGCGGGATGTAATAGTCGACCTTCGCCCCCGACAACCGCAGACAGTGCCACAGAATGGAGACCGCCGTGACGCCGTCGACATCGTAATCGCCGTAGATCGTGATCTTGCGGCCATCCCGGACAGCCGCCGTCACGCGGTCGGCGGCAGCGGAGATACCGGGGAGCAAATCGGGTTCGTGCAATTCGGTGAGCTTGGCTTCGAGGAAGCCGCGCCCCTCGTCGAGCGAACGCACTTCGCGGGAGGTCATGATTTGCGCGAGGATGGCGGGGACGCGCAGGCCGTTGGAAAGCTCGCGGACAAGGCTTTCGTCGTGTTGGGGATACTGCCAGACGCGAGACATCGACAATCCTGTTGCGCGAGAACCGGGAAACGTGACGCCGCATCTTGTCGGACCAGCACGCGGGTGAGTAGCGGAAATCGTAAGATTTCCGACGCGTGCAAACCCGCGTCCACCGGCGCTTGCCCGCGGTCCCCGCCGCGCGGGAGTATGTTATGTCCGGTCTTGGGAACAGTCCGTTCCGCGGATCGGTCCCCGCTGACGTCCACCCCCGTGTTTTTGGCGTTCGATTTCTCGAAAGCACTCCATGTCCTCCCCCGACGCGCTCCTGGCCGACGAACCGTTGATCGGTCCCGCCGCGCGCCGCTCGATGTTCCGATGGGGGTTGGCGCTGGTTGCCGCGGCGCTCGGTTGGTCGTGTTTGGTGTTCGTCGACGAAACCGAGTTCGTCATCGTCGAAACCTTCGGACGGGTCTCGGCGGTGTACGACGAGGTTTCGGAGGAGAAGTCCGACCGCGGGCTGCATTTCAAGTGGCCTTGGCCCGTGGGGACGGCGCGGCGGTTCGATCGGCGATTGCAGGTGTTCGATCCCCCCGGGCGTGAAATGTTCACGGGGGACAAGAAGAACATCGTCGTCTCGTCGTACCTCTGTTGGCGCATCGCGCCCGGAGCGGGAGAACCGTTCGACCAGCGCCCGGTCGTCCGCTACTTCCGGGGCTTGGGGGACGCGGCCACGGCGGAGGCCCGGCTCGACGCCCGGTTACGCTCGCTCATCGCCGGGGAGTTCGCGCGGATCGAACTGGCGTCGCTGTTAACGGCCACATCCGCCGAGGCGGGACCGGCCGCGAGTTCGCCGCTGCGGTCGTTGGCGGAACGTGTCCGGGAACAGTTTCGGAAACGGGCCGATGAAACGGACGACCTCGAATCGCGGTTTGGCGTAAGGGTCGTCGACCTGGGCATCCACCGGCTCAACTTCCCCGAGGGGAACCGCTTCGCCGTGTACGAACGGATGCGCACGGAGCGGGAGCGGATGGCGGAGCGCTACCGCGCGACAGGACGCGCAGAAAAGGCCCGCATCGAGAGCCAGGCCAAGCGCCAAGCGGACGAGATCCTCGCGAAAGCGGAGGCCGAAGCGGCCCGCATTCGGGGCGAAGGGGAGGCCGAAGCCCTCGCGATCCTGCACAAGGCGTGGGAGCGCGACCCGGAGTTCTACGAATTTCAGCGGACGCTTGCCGCCTACTCGAAGATCCTCGACAAACGGACGACGCTCGTGCTGTCAACCGCCGGGAAACTGCTGCGGGTGCTGCAGGAGGGGCCGCCGGAAGCGGGCCGCGACAAGTCGCCCGATGCGAGGCCGAGCCCTCCCGCAGGTGCACAGGCAGCACCGTGATTGCGACGTTGCGGCGGCACTCGAACGATCCTGTTTTGTGCCGCTGAACAACACCGATTCGTATTCCGCTGGATCACGGCTTGACGTCCGATTTTGGCGTCTCGTCAACGTCCTCCACATCGCGCATCGGCAGATCGTCCACCGGAGGTTCGTGGGTGCTCCCTTCCGGTTCCTCTTCCGGCACGTGCGACGGTTCGCCCGTTTCCCGCTCGCGGAGCTTCAGCAGGTCGACGGCCGCATGGTGCCGCGAGAGGATGCCCGGTTGGGGAAAGATGCCGCCGGCCACCAGCAGGCCTCCCAACATCGTCACCGCGAACCGCTCCCGCATACGGATACGGAGCGAGATCGACGAGTGGTGCCGCCGCCCCGAAAACAGGCGGAAGTACGACTTCACGACCGCCACGCCGTTCAGCGCCGCGGCCAACACCACGACCACCCCCACGTACGGATACACCTCGACGGCCCCGTCCACGAGCAGTTCGCTGCCGACATAACCGAACGTCCCCGGAAAACCGACGCTCGCCAGGCCCGTCAGCATGTAAAACATCGACAGGTCGGGAAGCTGGTCGTACAGCCCGAGGTTGTCGGTCAGCGGCAGCCGACCCAGGCGGCTTTCGATCGCACGGAGCGTCAGTCCGAAACCACCGAGTGACAGGCCGATCGACAGCCACACGCAAAGCGCTCCGGTTAGTCCCATCGGGCTGACAGCTTCCAATCCCACCAGTACGAGCGCGGAGTTGCTCAGGAACAGATAGCAAAAGAACCGCCGAGTGTCCGTTTGCACCAGCGACATGCCCGAGGCGTACACCGCCGTCGCCAGCGACACCATCCCCAAGCCGCGTAGCACCCACTCCGGCGAGACCGGGAACACCAGCCTCGCCGCCGCGAACGCCCCGGACAGCGGCAGCACGAACAACAGCGCCGTCGCGAACGACGCGTGTTCAAACAGGTCGCTGACCCAACAATGGAACGGCGCGATCCCGGCCCGAATCAGTACCGCCAACAACAGCGGCACCAGCGCCGCCAGCGTATGCACGCGATGCGTTCCCTCCGCCGTGACGAACCACCAGCCCACGCACATCAGCACGAAACTCAGTCCCATGTGCAGGACGAACACGCGAGTCGGCGCGCCGCGTGCACGCAACTCGAAATAGGGAGGGAGCGACGAAAGCCCCAACAACGCGACGATCAGCCACGGCTCCTTCGCGCTGAACAAAGCCAACAGCAACGACTGCGAAACCAGCGACGACGCGAATCCGAACCGCCGCAGTTTCGTCCGTAACGTCGTGAACGACACCAGCACATGCAACAACGCACCCAGCGGCAATAGCGGCGCGCTGAGGGTGTCGATCACGAACAACTCGCGTCCAATGACGAGCGTCATCAGGTGCCACTTGTCGTCCGCGACCTGGGCGTGCAACAGGCCGAAGTCCTGCCATGCCGAAAAGGCGCACAGGAACGACAGCCCCGCGAATACGAAGCTCCACTTGCGCGCGTCATCCGCGTCCCGTTGCCACGCCAGGAGGATCGCCCCGAACAGCGGAAGCAGGATCGCCATCTCGAGCCAGGGAAGGTGCAGTTCCGTCATATCAGGTCGTCCACCCGTTCCGGCGCGCGGCGCGGCACCGCCTCGCGCGACGGCCCTCCCGCCAGCCAATCGGTCCAAGCCCGTTCGATCCGGTCGCACATCCGAAACACCGAGAGGATCGGCGCCACCAGATAATCCAACAGCAGGGCGTCCAGGTAACCCCGTTCCATCGCGAAACGGTACATCCACAATTGCCAGCGGTTCGGGACGGCGGGCGCCGTTCCGTTCACCACCGGAGCGAGACTCCGCCCGAGCGCGTTCTCCATGAGGCGATGGTCGTGCAATACCGTCGGCGCCCGCAGAAACTGCAACGTCCGCAGCGTCGCGTGGCCCAGGATGTGGATCAGCGCGAGGTACCGCAGTCCCAACCCGATCTCGACGACGATGATCCCCACCTGCGCCAATGACGCGAAGCACAACCCGCACTTCACGTCCGTTTGAGCTCGTCCCACCAACACGGCATACAGCGCGGTGACCAGGCCCGTCGCCGTCACGCAGGCGCTCAGCACGAACGATTCGTCAAGGATCGGGCTGATCCGCAAAAGCAGGAACGCTCCCAAATGCACTGACAGCGCGCCGTAAAAAATCGCGCTCGAGGGGGTCGGCCCCTCCATCGCCCGAGGCAACCATCCCGAAAACGGCACCAAGGCAGATTTTCCGGACGCCGCAAACAACAACAGCAGGCCGATTCCCAGCGTTTGGGTGGTCGTCAAATCGACATCGCCCCGCGGCCACGGAAGCCCCCCCGTCAGCCGCGAAAAGTCCCCCTCGCCGCGCAAATGGTGCATGAACACCGACGCCAACAAGAGCGCCGCGTCCGAAAAGCGGTACACCGTCCACACGTGCAGGCCGTTGCGCACCGGATTCGCGCGCTCTTGATAGAAGCCGACCAACATTGCCGACGACAGTCCCACCAGTTCCCAACCGGTGAACAGCGTCTCGATCGTGCCCGCGAGTGATGCGGTGATCATGCCCGTCACGAAGAACGCGTACATCGTGAAAAACCGGTTGAAGCCCCGCTCCCGGTGCATGTAGCGGCTGCAGAAAGCCCCGATCGTTCCACACAGCGCGTAGGTGATGATCGCGAACGGCACCGACAACCGGTCGAACACGAACTTCACGTGAAAATGAAAATGCGGAATCTCCACCCAGGACCCAAGCGTCACCGGCACATAACGCAGACCAGTCCCCAGCATCAACCCGAGCACGGCGAGAGACGCCAAAAGGCCCGTGAAATTGCTCCACTGCGCGATCCGGTTGATGGCCGTTTCGGAGAGCGGGCGGTTGAACACCGACGGCAGCGAGATCGCCAACAGCATCGCCAGTGGCGTGGCCACCACGACGAGACCGAAGTAGCGCGTGACGGTTTCCGGGTCCGGCATGGGAGTGCGACCGAGGAGGGGAAGGTGGGGGGGGCGACGCGGACGCGCCGCGGGAGTGGATTGTGGACGACGGGTGCTGGTGGATTGATTCAGACGGAACAGACCCTGCTGGCTGTGTGACACCGTCGGTTGTGTCTCGGAACCGGAGACACACGCGTGTCTCGCGAATTCGACATCACGCCACGTCAGGTCGGCACACTGGTACTCTCTGGGGTTTGACGATCGTCGCTAACGCATGATCAACGTGTTGCCCGAGCCGCGCCACTCCTCGGAGATGATGGAAAACTCCAAATGGTCGCGCCAGCCGCGGTACCAATCCGAGGAACTCGATGCCAGGGGGAGGTCCCCCTCTATCGGTCGGAACTCCTCGAAACGGCCATCGCGCAGCAGGCTGATCCTGGGCGACCACGGATCGAGGACCGCCAGTTGCGCCCAGCCGTTGCGCAGGATCCGTGCCACCTGGGGATTGCGATCCATGATTTTGTTCATCACGTCGGGTGTCGATTCCATCACGAACAACAGCCGCATCGGCTCGTGAATCTCCACCCCTTGCCAAGGCAACCCCAGCCGCAAATCACTGGCAGCCCCGTCCATGACCCCCAAGAGCGACGTGACGTTGTGCGGCAGTTTCGAGCCGCAACCCCATCCGGGAGAGTCCACGGACGAAAAGTAGTAGGTGAGATTGATTCCCTCGCACACCGGCACGACCGCGCCGAGGATGCGTCCCAGGATCGTTCCTTGTCCGTCGTCGGTGGTCGGGTCGTACGAATGCATGAACGAACGACGGTCGAGAAACAAACCCCGAACCCGCTCCCGCCGCCCGACGAAGCACATCGCATTCGACGCGTTGCCGAACTCCGGCCGCACTTGCGCCAAATCCTCGGCCCGTCCCTCGACGTGGCGATGCGCCTGAGTCGGCGTCAAATCGAGTGCGGCCGAATGGAACCGCCGGCAGCGTTCGTGTGCGTTCCGCTCGCAAGCCTCGTCGAGAATGCGGCGGGCCTCGTGAAAGTCGTCCATGTGCGACGGAGGCAACAAGTCGAGATCGAAGAACTCGACCGAGTCGTTGCACGTATTGTGCTGAGCCCCCAGGAACCGCGTCTCGTGGGGGATCGAGATGCCGCGTTGGAACAGGATCGAGCGCACCCGGTCGTCGTTGAGCATCGCCGCCAGGGCCCGCCCGTTCGGTCCACCGGCACCTCCCGAGCACGCACCGCAGTCGTAGGCCGACTTGTGCGGGTTGTTCAAGCAAAACGAGCCGTGCCCGACGAACATCACAAGCCGGGCGAATCTTCGTACGAGTCCGATGTCCCTCAACGTCCGCTCGCCGAACGCGGCCATCTCGTCGACACTGAAGCCGACGCCGCCGTTGGTCGGCCCCGGCTCTTTATTCTTTCGTTCGAGCCGTAGCCGTGAAATCGCTGGAGGACGCACCAATCGGTCCGCCGAGCGTCGAATGATCGATGTCAGCCGCGGGAACAGCACGCGCATCACAAGTGGAACCGATGCCAACACACCGAACCCGGCGGCCAGCACCGCCCCCCCCGCCAAGCCGCGGCTGCCGTGGTGCACGCGATGCGACGCCGTCCCCAGTACGCGCCGGTTTTTTTCCCGACGACGCGCTTCGTCCTCGAAGGAGATGACGACTTCCTCCGTCAACCAGTGCTTGGGGCGCAGCACGATGGGACACAGCGCGGCGAAGTGCGCGTCCGCCATGCCCCGATAATAGATCGGCACGCAGAAGAAGCCCGGGGCTCCGAACGTTTCAACATCCGGGTCCGTCTCTTCAATGTGGCGGCGGAAGCTCTCCTCCCGCGCGTCGATGCAAAACACCGCCTGAAACTTCGGTTCGGCGACGCTTTCCAGCGGACGAGAACCCGCTTGCGCGACCGCTGTCAGCGCCCGGTCCCGATAGTGCCGCTCGTACGCCGCGTGGAACACCCGGCGACGATCCCACTCTGTGAACCCCTCAAGTTCGCGGACGAGCGTCCGCCATTCCTCGCGCGACAGCCGGAACAACTTCGCGGGGGACCAGCCGAGTGGCTGGGCCAACTGAAACACGGTGAACGCCCGCTGCTCAACCGCGACGGCGCGTGTCAGGTGCGGCGATTGTCGCAATTCACGCCGCAGGGCTCCCAAATCGCGAGACTCCCACCCCGCGGCGCCGGCCACGTGCGCGGCCGCCACGCGGTCCAGAATCAACCGCACCGCAAGGAACTCCATCAAAGTCCCTGGTTTCGCGGCGATCGCCACGCGGTCCCCGCGCACCTCAAGTTGACGCAGCATGCTGGCCCATCCGCGCAGGGCCAACAGCGTGCGCACGACGAACTCCCGCTCCTCGTCCTCGGCCACCCCCAACAGCGTGAGCGATTCGACGACCGATTCGGCGGCACTCATCCCGGATTCCGCGATTCTCTTCGCTTCCGACGGCACCCCGCGCAGCCAGCGCTCCATCGGTCCGCTCGGCGAACGGTACATGTCGATGAACGCGCGGAAGAACCCCGACTCTCGATTGGGAAGCGTCCACCCGGCGAATCCCTGGTCCGCGAACGCCGCGCAGAAGGGGATCAAAGTCTCGTGCACCAACTCGTCGGCGCTCTCGCCGGAAACTTCCAGCAGCAGGTCCGCCTGCCGCATCGGCGGTGGCTCCACATGCTCGTGGACGGGGACCGCTTCGACTCCTTCCCGACAAATGCGCCACAGGCATTGCAACGTCATCGCCTCCCACGTCTCGGGAGCCCATTTCTCGATGCGGGCAGCGCCGAAGTGCTCGATCGGATCGGCCAGCAACCGCGCGATCCGGGACTCTTCGGCTCCACCTCCGGGCCGTCCGACGTCGTCGTTTGTCGACGTTCGCGCACTTCCCGCAACCCGCCCCGACATCGCTTGGGGACGATAATGCATCACCCACCGCTGGGTTTCCGCGATCATCTGTTCCCGAACGTGCGTCGGAGTCTCCGCCCGAAATCGCGTCAGGGCGTCGGTTTCGGCGACAAACCACCGCAACTCGTCCACAGGCCCCTGGCACAGCGGATGTTCGAGAGCGGCCAACCGGATCGCGAACGGCGTCGACAAGCCGCAGATCGGCTCGTCCGAGCGGCACTCTTCCGCCAACGCCCCCTTCAAGTCGTCCAGCGTGATCCGGCCCTTTGAGAGTTCCTCGCGATAACGCTGCTCGGACAAATACGCCTGACAACCAAACAGCCGGGACGCTTCCTTGACCCCTTGCTCGAAGGGGCGGTCCTCGAAAGCCTCCAGCGTGTTCAAGAACACGAACGCGGTGATCGGCCCCGAAGTCGGGAGCAGCGCTCCCGCGAACTCCACGTGCTCGACCAGCCGAGCCAGACTTTCGGCGGAAACAGTCCGGCCCGGCGCGGAACTGACGGTTTCAGACATGGTTCGGTCGGCAAACACGGGGCGCACGGCGGGCAAGCGGCTCCCGGCCGAGGAGGGGGACAACGAGTGCAATCATCGCGTTCCGGCGGCGGTGGGCAACCGCAACCGCGTTACATCCCGGTTATATTGCCAAGACGTAATCCCTTGTGCCATATGAGAATCGAGCGTTGAGTCAGTGCCAGGAACCCCCCTTTCCCAACCGACACCAACCGCCCCAGAGACCCATTGTCCGCTCCGTTGCCGAGACATTCGTGTCGACGATTGTTGTTTGAACGACTATGATTCACCCAGAGTCCGATGTCGTCGATCAACGGACGTTTGTCACGCAACAACGAACCTGGATGCGACAATGGTTGCCACCGCTCTGGATTGGGATGTCGTTGTCATCGGCGGTGGGCCTGCCGGTGCGACGACCGCGACGCTCATCGCTCAGCAGGGGTTTCGGGTCGCGCTGTTCGAGCGAGATCGGTTCCCGCGATTCCACATCGGGGAATCATTGATTCCGCAGACGTACGGGCCTCTCGAACGACTGGGGCTGCTGCAAAAACTGCGACGGAGTCCGTTTGTTCAAAAGCGGAGTGTGCAGTTCGTCACCGACACCGGCAAATTGTCCGAGCCGTTCTATTTCCATGACCATCGGCCACACGAGTCATCGCAGACCTGGCAGGTTGTGCGGAGCGAGTTCGACGTGCTGATGCTCGACAACGCGCGGGAAGCGGGCGTGACCGTTCACGAGGGGGCGCGCGTTTCCGACGTGTTGTTCGAAGGGACGCGGGCGGTCGGTATTCGCGTCGGCTTCGACGAATCGACCGCCAACGACATCCGTGCCAAGGTCGTCGTCGATGCCAGCGGCCAGCAATCGCTGCTGATGGGCAAACTCGGTCTGCGACAGTGGGATGCGCAACTGCGCAAAGCGGCGCTGTGGACCTACTTCAAAGGCGCGCAGCGGGACCAGGGTCGCGATTCCGGCGCCACATTGGTGATGCAGACGGAAGGGAAGAAAGGCTGGTTCTGGTTCATTCCCTTGCAAGACGACGTGACCAGCGTGGGAGTCGTCGCGGACCACGACTTCCTGTTCCGCAATCGCGGGACGACCGATTTCGGTGCGATCTTCGAGCAGGAAGTCGCACGTTGCCCGGGCTTGATCCCGAGGCTGGCCACAGCCGAACGTTGCGACGCGTATCGCGCGCAGAAGGAATACTCCTACCGGTCGCGACAATTGGCGGGAGATGGCTGGACACTCGTCGGCGACGCGTACGGATTTCTCGACCCGCTTTACTCGTCCGGCGTGTTGCTGGCCCTGGTTTCGGGGGAGCGCGCCGCGGACACGATCTGCGAAGGTCTCCGCGCGTCCGACACGTCCGAAAAGCGATTGCGGGGATGGGAAGCCGAGTTCAATGCGGGGATGGACCGCATGCGACGGCTCGTCTGCGAGTTCTACGACGGATTCAGCTTCGGGCGCTTCGTGAAGAAGCATCCGCACCTGAAAGGAATGATCACCGACATGCTCATCGGCGACATCTTCCGCGACGATCTCGATGTGCTGTGGCCGCTGATGGACGAGATGCGGCGGGAAGAGCCTCGCGCGGCGGCGATGGCCTAGCCTGCCATCAAACGCGTCCCGTGCGTTCCGCACATCGCTTCATGCGGCGCGGCGTGTACCGGCTTGAGCCGGGCCAAGGGCTTGCATGCGTTCCGTTTCGAGAGCGTGTTGCATCTCCACGGCGGTCGGGTTGAAGCGACCCGCGCAAACGCGCCACAAGGTCTTGAGGATGCCAAGGTTGCCGGACAGTCCGTGGATTTTCGACGGCGTCGGGCCGTGGGGTGGATACGCCCGCGTCACCGGAATCTCGCACATCCGAAAACCGAGTCGCGCCGATCGCAGCGCCAGGTAGTAGTGCAGTTCGTAACTGGTGAAGACATCGCGAAACACGGCGATCCGCGCGTCTCGCAGGAGCCGCCCGCTGTAGGCACGGAACCCGTTGGTGGTGTCCGTGTGGCGATGCCGCGAAGCCGCACTGAGCAGCGGCGCGTGCAACAGCCGAACCCCCCAGTAGCGGGCAGTGGGAGTGTTGATCGCCCGTCCCCCCGGCACGAACCGCGAACCTTGCACATGGTCGACGCCCGAGTCCAGCGCCTTGACGAACGCCGGAATCGCCTCGGGGCCGTCCTTGTTGTTCCCGTCCATCACGATCACACCCTCGTACCCTCGTTCGAGGGCGAAGGCGAACGCCATCCGCATTTGGCTGCCGAGTTTGCCGACATCCCGCTTGGTGAGCAGCGTGTTGACCCCGAGGCTCGCCAACCGACCCGGCTCGGTCGAACCGTCGACGCTCCCCCCGTCCGCGACGACGATGTCGACGACCGACGACCACGGCCGCATCCGCTCGAGTTGCGTGAGCAGCCGCTCGCCCTCGTTGATGACGAACACGCACAGCGCGTAGCGTCCGGCTTTCGGCGCCAGCTCCAACCGGTCATGCCGCGGCACGGCCCGCACGACATTTCCCGCGTTCAGCGTGTCGTTGTGTTTCGTGGTCGATGCGGGCATGACTGATTGCCTTGAGTGTTGGCGAGTTGGCGACGGGTTGGCGTCGAGAAAGGCGAACTGCGAACGTGGCCTGCGACTCACCCAAGATCGGGACCGCCCACGCGTATCTCCCGTTCGCGTCAGGCGGCGCGGGACAGGGGAGTTTGGTGGGGGCCGTCTTCGTCACCCGCCTGGGTCTCGACGTTGCGCAAGTTCGGGTCGTGTACAGCGACGTTGCCCCCCAACTCGTCCAACACGTGGTACAAGGGGCGAGCCTTGGATTCGTCGAGGATCCGGCAGAGGTACTCCGATGTCACCGCCTGGATCACGAACACCATGAAGAACATCGACGACGATTGCAGCGACAGCGTCGTCCAACCTTCGGCGACGTGGCTCTTGAACAGGTTCACGGCGAACACATAGCCGACGTAGACAAGGTTCAGCGCCGCAGCTGCCAGTCCCGCGAGACTCACGATGCGCAGCGGCGCCGTTGTCGAGGTGGCCAGCGTGGACCAACCCAGGCCGAGCGCCTCGGCCAGCGGTCGGCGGTGTCCGGGGCCGCGTGCTTCGATTTCGTACGCATGCCGCGCCTGTTTGAAGCCCGCGCTGCCGCACATCCACGGCAGATAGCGTTGCTTTTGCTTGACCCGCGTGATGGAGTCGACCGCTTTCCGGGTCAGGGCGATGAAACTGGTGGGTTCGTGCGGCAGGCGCACACCCGTCATCGTGTGCGACAACCGGGCGAACAACGAGCGCAACGCGCGGAACGCCCAACCCTCGGATTCGGGGTTGAGGGGCACGCCGACCACGATATTGACGTCCTTGTCCGCTTCCAGTTTGGCGATCAATTCGCGAAGACCCGTCGGCGGGTCCCGGTCGGCACGCATGGCGACGACATGGTCGCCGATTGAAGCTTCCAGCCCCGCTGTGATCGCCACATCCGTCCCGTGCCGCCGCGACAGCCGGATCAACCGGATCCCCGCATGTTTGCGGATCGCCTTGGCCACGGCCTCCACGGTCCCGTCACTCGACCAATCGTCGACCAGGATCACTTCGTACTGGCGGAATTCGCCGCGCAGCGACTTCGCCAGATCGTCGAGAAATGTCTCGACGATCGCTTCGTCGTTGCACAGGGGAACCACGACGCTGAGAAAGGTCTTGTTCATCAAGCGGCCCGCCTGCTCGTTGAGTCGTGTGTCGCATCCCGCGCTCCGGCGTCGCACACCGCGCGAATTTCGTCGAGAGCGTCGTACACGTTGTCGATCTTCGATCCCATCACCACATGCAATCCCCGCAGCCCCCAGTCCCGTTTGAACAGGATCGGGCGGCTGTCGTCCGCTTCGCTGACCGGAAGCACCGTCTTGACAGCGAACAACGATTCAACGTGACGACAGTCGGCCAACGAGGGCAGGTACCGGCGTCCGTCGCGGACCATCAGCGAAAAATTCGACTCGCGTTCGAGGCTCGGCGCCGGTGGCCGGGGTTCGCCCGGCGTTTCCTTCCACGACAAATGCGGCGTGTACCGCACGTGCGAGAGCGAGTGCAGCCCCCGCGCCGGAAACGGCATGCACGAGAAAAACGGTCCGCACATCAGCGTGATGCCCAAGGGACGCAGCACAGGTGGCGGTTCGACCAGCGCCAACTCGGCGATCTCGTGTTTGAGTGGCACCAGCGGCAAGGCCGACCGTTCCAACAGTCCGTTGATTTGCGAGTACGCGCAGTGCAGCAGGCGACCCGTCGAGACGCTCTCCACGTCCGCTCCGCGCCGCACCGACAGGGTGATTCCGTCCGAGGTCCCCGCTCGCAACGCGACCAGCGCTTCGCTGCCCGTTTCGACCTCGACGCGCGCGTCACGCAATCGAGCGCGGCACTCGTCGCGCAGCCGAACCGCGTTGAACGCGTACTCGCGCGTCAGGAACACCTGCTCGACCAGGTCCTCCGAAAACAACTCTCGAATCCGCCGCGGCGCGATGTCGATCGGCGCGCCGATTCTCCGACAGAAAGTCTCGAAGTAACCCGCCGTGACCTTCGACAGTTCCCGCCCCACCGCGTAGTACTTCTCGAACGACCGGTCGATCGCGGCGGGAAAATCCGCGACGAACCGTTCAAAACTTTCGCGGGAACGGACCGCCGTCACGAAGCTGCGCGGATAGTGATACCCCTGATGGACCCGCGCCTGGTTGGCATAT
Source organism: Planctomycetales bacterium (assembly GCA_044359065.1). Taxonomy (GTDB): domain Bacteria; phylum Planctomycetota; class Planctomycetia; order Planctomycetales; family Planctomycetaceae; genus JAIXZD01. Next base: position 19,879 of record JBIKMW010000084.1, read on the forward strand.
GACGCCTCACCCAACAGGTCGTCCCCGCGCTCGACCAACAGTACGCGCTCTCCCGCGCGGGCGCGGTCCACGGCCATCATGCAGCCGTAAAAGCCGCCTCCGACGACCGTTGTGTCGTATTGTCGAGACATCCATGCGCTCCGTCACCGGCCCTTCAATGCGGGCCGACTTCCCGGCGGCGTCCTGCCACGGGCCTTCCGCCGGATCGGCGGGCGCGGGGTTATACAGCAGCCAAAACACTTCGGCAAAGACCAGTTCTCCGCCATTGCGACGGCCGGAGACGCTGGAGCGGGAGTGCGCAACCACCCGAAAATCACTCCGTTTCAGCGGCACGCCAAACCTCGTGACTTTTGGTCGCGGTCTCCGCCGGACGTGAATCGAGTGCTGTGTCGCAACGTGCGCGTCGATCGAATACTTCCGTCCTCCGGTGGCGACACGGTATCGTGGACATTCGTACCGGCGAGATGTTCGATCGACACTGCGTGTTTCGTCGCCGCAAAGTCTCTGATCGCCGCAACGTGGTCGCGCCGGAACGGGCCTGGTGGCTGTCGCGGCCTGACGTGGGTTGGTCCTTGTTGGCCGGGCGGAGGGAGTCGTCTTGTCGCCGTCGTCTCCGATCAACCGCGTGCTCGCCGCCGGATCGCCTGATCGCTACGCCAAGCAGGTGCTGTTTCGCGGCATCGGTCCCGAGGGGCAGGCACGAATCGGCGCGTCGCGCGTGTTGGTCGTGGGGTGCGGGGCGTTGGGAAGCGCTCTCGCCGACGGCCTGACCCGCGCGGGTGTCGGCTTCTTGCGCATCGTCGACCGGGACATCGTCGATCTGACGAACCTCCAGCGGCAGGTGCTGTACGACGAGGACGATGTCGCGTCGGGCCTTCCCAAGGCGATCGCCGCCGCGAACAAATTGCGGCGGATCAATTCGTCCATTTCGATCGAACCGATCGTCGGCGAGGTCTCGTGCGACAACGTGCTTGAGCTCTTTCGGGATATCGACCTGGTCCTCGACGGCCTCGACAACTTCGAGACGCGGTTTCTCCTCAACGATGCGTCGCTCGCCACCGGCACGCCCTGGGTATACGCGGGTTGTCTTGGCAGCCACGGGCAAACTCTCCCCGTGTTTCCTGGACGCTCCGCTTGCTTGCGCTGCCTGATCGACTCCCCTCCCGAGCCGGGGACGGGCGAAACCTGTGACACGGCGGGCGTCATCCAGCCGATCATCTCGGCACTCACCGCGCTCCAGATCGCAACGGCCCTGCGGATCCTGGCGGGACACGCGAGCGAAGTCGAACCGGCGCTCACGCTGATCGACGTTTGGGAAAACACTCACCGCACGCTCTCGGTCGAGCGCGTCCGCGGCGACGACGGGTGTCCCGCCTGTGGACGTGGCGAGCGGTTGTGGCTGAGCGGCGAACGCCGCTCGCAATCGGCGGTGTTGTGCGGACGCAACGCGGTTCAAGTCACCCCGTCCTCGCGCGGCAAACTCGACCTCGCCGAACTGGCCGAGCGGTTGTCGACGAGCGGCACCGTCTCGCGGAATCCGTTCCTCGTCAAGTTCCTTCCGCGCGACTCCGAATTCGAGCTGACGGTGTTCGGCGACGGCCGGGCCTTGGTGAAGGGGACCGAAGACCCCGTCGTCGCGCGGTCCGTCTACACCCGCTTCATTGGTGGTTGAGCACCGAGGTTGGCATGTCCTCCGGCACGGCCCCTGACGATTCCGCGAACCCGCTTCCGGGAGCAACCTCCCGCGAGTCGGCTGCGGGACACGCTTGCACCCATCGCACGGAAGAGTCCACCGTTCAAGAGGGCGATGCGCCGCACGCACCCGGCCCGGACAGCCTGATTCTCCGCTTGCACCGAGCCTTCGGCCCGCTGGCCGGAGGGATGATTCTCGATGCGGCCGATTTCTTCACGTTTGGACCCCTTGGCCGCGTCACCGGCCTCTTCATCGGCATGCCGATCGGTTGGTGGATCTGCTCGATTTACGGCTTCTCGACACCGTCCCGCCTGCTCTGCGCCACCCTCGCGGGTGTGTATTGCATGACGCCGGGGACCGAGCTGATTCCCCTGGCGACGATGATCTCGGCCGCCGCGCGATTCTATGCCGGGGAGCCTGTCGCCCTGCGACACGACCGCGAACGCAGACAACCTTCGCCCGAGTGAATCCCACGTGGCTGTGAGTAGGCTACAAAGAGCGAGAATCGTTCGCTGAAACTGAGGCCACTGGACTCTCGCCGCTCAACGCAAATCCGTCTGCGAGAGCGCTGCATGGTGCCGGTTCGCTGCGACAAATGTTGGCGTCGGCCATGATCCAACGGTGAGTTCAAATCACGAATTCGCCTTGCCCCGGCTGCGGAGCCGCTCGCTCAATTGCTTCAGTTCCCGCTTTTCGCCGTCGCTCAAGCCGTTCATGCCTCGTTCGTGCACCTTGGCGAGCAAGTCGTCCAGCTTCAACTGCTCCAGTTCGAACTCCTCGCGTTCCCGGCGCTCCCGTTCCGCGTCCCGGTTCTCCTTCCATTTCTGCCACATCCCCGGCGACTTCTCCGCCGCGCGGACTTGCGTAGCCCCGGCGACGGGTCCATCGTCGTCGTCCTCACTGGAACGTTCCAGACTCGTGTATCCCTCGGAGAAGTCGTAGCCCAGGAACCCCTCTTCGTCCGCCTCTCCCCAGCGCGGGCGGCCGTATTCGATCGCCGACATCATCCCCAAAAACGCGAACAACCCCGTCAGCGTCGTGTTCTTCAGGAACAACGAGGTCAACACCACCATCGCCACCGCGCCGATCAACCCCACCTTCGGCATCAACTCGGCCGCGTGCATCTTCCCTGAAGTCGTCTCCATGACACCACGTGTCATGTTGAACCCGTCCAGCGGCGAAATGGGAAGCAGGTTCAACAGCAGCAGCATCCAGTTCAACGAAAACACGATCACCTGCAACTCACCCGCCCAGTCCTCCCCCAACTTCGAGATCGGCAACACCAGCGGGTTCCACGGGGAGGGGCGGCGAACCGGCACCGCCGCCGAATCCACCACACTGTTCTTCCCGGAAACCGCGGAATTTGCCGCGACGGTCGAGGTCACGGACGTGGAGACATTGGCGGACGGCGTCTCGGGACGCGCGGCCCACACCAACGTGTAGGGCAAGCAGGCCAACAACAGCATCAAATTCACCAGCGGACCCGCCGCCGCGGTGAAGAATCGACTCATCGGGGAGGGGCCGTACGACACCCCCGCCAACCCGCCCAACGGCCACAACACGATATCGTCGGCGGTCCCGCCCGAACGACGCGCCGCGACGACGTGCCCGATCTCGTGTAACAACACGCTGACGAACAGGGCCAAAAACACCGTCGACCCCATCGCGAGGTCGTCGAACACATGCCACAGCCAGACCCACACGACCGGTTGCAGCCAACTCACCCGGACGCGCACCCCCGCCCATGTCCCCAGACCGAACGACCACAGCAGCGGATTGGGTTGTGAGGACATGATCTTCAAACGGGCCGGGCACGGCGGTCGGACGCGGTCGTCCCCGTCGGGACGAGATTCGCGTGCTTCAATGGGAATGGGACGCGTTGCCTCGGCGCGGAATCCCAAGGCCAATGCCGTTTGTCAGCCGCCGGCCAGGAATCCCCTCATGGGGTCACACCGCCGAGACCCGCCTCGCCAATCCTTCAAAATCCTAACAGGAAGCACACGCCAATCAATGCGCTTCCTGCGAACGGCACTGTGACGGCTCCCGTCAAACATAGGCCGCCAGCCACTCAAGGCACCGTTTCCAGACGCGGTCGGACAGGCTGTGCCCTTCGTCGTGATTCCAGAGGCCCAGGCGGGGCGGTTCGGTGGAGTGGCGCCACGCGGGATTCGCCGCTTGCACCAACGGCAACGTCCGCTCGCCATCGGCTCCGCCCCTTTTTTCGCCGCCAGCAACGATCAGCAGCGGCCGGGGGGCGGCCAACGCCAGCAATTGATGATGCCCCAATCCCGCCTGGGACGCTTCCGCGACACAGTCCTTCCCCAAGTACCACGGGGCATCCCAATTCGTCGAACGAAACGGCACGCCGCCATCGCTGGCGACCCCCGCCGCGAGCCGTTCGTCAAACGCCATCAGGTACAAGACTTCCTTCGCCCCCAACGAATGACCGAAACATCCGATCCGTCGTTTGTCGACCGGCACACCCGCCACGTCCAACAGATCCACCGCACGACGTGAGTCGTACAGCATTTTCCGCATGCCGCGCGCGCCCGGCGCACGCGTGTTCCAGCGATCGACCGCCGTACCAAACGATGGAGCATCCTGCCAGAGGAAATTCTTCGGACACACCGTCACAAAGCCCGCTTCGACCAGATCAACGCCGCGCGACTGGGGGTCTCGTCCCGCTCCACCCACTCCGGCGATTTCGTCGATCGTCCGATTCGACGTTTGGTGCAGCGCGACAACCGCTGGCCAGCCTCCGTCGGGGGCGGTGCCGCGCGGAATCAACAGCCAAGCGTCGAGAAACACGCGGGCTTCGACCTCCCAACGGACGCGGCGGCGCACGTGCGACGGAAGCGACTCCTCCGCCAATACCTCGGGCTTCAGGGCCGGCACCGGGACTTTCGGGGCGGGGCCCAGGAAGCGCTCCCACTTTTCGAGCACAGCCGCCCGCAGGGCGCGCCACGCAGCCGCATCGGAGGGAACCGCGCCATCGAGCCCCAGCGGCACCAACGGGGGATCGGGCTCACCAGCCGCGGCGACCCGTTCCGCCGGGAAACGCACAACTTCGTCCAGCCACGGCACGTCGCGACGGGTGGAAACTGGCGGCGCTTCCGCCGAGCCTTGGACCGCCCGGGCCGATGAATGCGGAACGCCGATCGCCAGCAGCCCGACGGACGCGGAGTTGGCCAAGAACCGCCGCCGCGACGAATCTCCCATCAACTGTGGACGGAGTTGCGACATGGTGCGAAAACCTCAAGGCCAACACCGGTCGCCGGCCATCTAAGCCGCCGACTCGCCGCCGGCATCTTCTTCGACGGTCTTGTCCTTGACCAACACGACGCGGTTGCCGCGCTCGTTGTAGGTGATGGAAGTCATGAAGGCCCGCATGAGCATCAGCCCGCGACCGCACGGCCGTTCCAGATTCTCGTCGGCTGTGGGATCGGGGATGTCCGACACATCGAACCCCTCCCCCTCGTCTTCGATTTCAATTCGCACGCTTCCGGAGGTCACACGGCAAGAGACCCGCACTTTCTTCTCGGGATCCATCTGATTGCCATGTTTGATGGCGTTCACCATCGCCTCTTCGATCGCCAGGCGAATGCCGAAGATGTCCCGTTCGCCGAACGGAACCGATTCGACGAGGGCGATGATCCGCTCTTGGACGGAGTGGCCTTCCCCGGCGTTGCTGGGGATTTCCACATCGAACTCGTCAACCATGGTGGGTGAAGCTGACATGGTGGTGAAGCGAACGCTCGGGCCGAACGGCAAATCGAAATTGGAGATCACGCCCCGCTCGTTCCTCTCCGCCGAGATGCGCGAACGCGCGGCACGGTCGGAACGGGAATCGTGAAACCAACGCAACCTGACAACTCTCCGGAAATCATGGTCGGATTTCTTCCATGTTTTCGTTCGAGCTTCTTCGACGCGAATCGCTCCCCTCGGCGATTCGCGTCCGTCAACAACGGAAATCCGAACACCACGCACCTTGAAACTCGCGCGGCGACGGACCTCCCGGCAACATTCCCGACAAAGCCTCAAGAAACTCGACACCACCCCGAGTCGAGTTCCACGGAGACACGTGTTGGGAACGACTCCAATCTCTTCACTGCATCAACGTTTGTTCAGAAAACTCTAGACAATCCGACGCGGAAAGGCGATTCGTCCAACGGGGGGGATCGCAGCTCCGAAGCCCTCGTCCTCCCGGCACGATCCGGACCATCGGGACCGTCAACCGGACTGAGCACCCGTCAGAACACTCAGAAACCTTCCAGGGCCTTCTCCTGGTTTTCCTTGATCTGAAACAGCTTGTCGAGCCGCGTGATCTTGAACACTTCGAGGATGTCCGCGCGGATGCTGCAGAACCGCAGCTTGCCGCCGATGGCCTTCACCTTTTTGTCGAGCGTGATCAGTTTCCCGAGCGCCGCGCTGGAGAGGTACTCCACATTCGAGAAGTCGAGCACGATCTTCTGCCGGCGATCATCGTCCACCAAGCTGAAAAGCTGGTTCCCGATCAACTGAATGTTGGTTTCGTCGAGGATCTTTTTGTCCGTGAACTTCGCCACGGTGATCCCGTTGATCTCCTCGACGTCGATCCGACGATTGGGGGGGGCCATTTGACGACTACCCGAACTAGTTGGTGACAAGTGAACTCGAAAACCCTGACATCGGCCCCATCGGTCGGCCCACAGGTGTGGACGCGGCTTGGAAGCGGCACGAATTGGAAGCTGCCTGCGGGGGGCCGATCGATCCCGAAACTGAACCGAATGATTCCGGATCCGAGCGCGAAGGGCGCCGAAGAAAACATGACGGAGCGCTTCGGCCCGAGGACCGAACCGCCTCAACTCGTTTTCTCCATTGAACCTTCAATCTTCGGCGGGCGTTTCGGTCCTGTCAAGCGGGCCGATCCTGTAATTGAATCGGTCACGCCTTGGTCAGGGGGACACGGAATGACCGCCGCTCGTTGACTTCGGCCTTCCGAGGGGCCGTATCGAGGCGCGCCAATGCTTCGGGCGACGTTCCGGTAGTTGCAATTGTGCGGATTCTATCACTGGAATCGTAGGCGCCGCCGTGCGGCGTCAAGCGGCCTTGCGACCGGACACGTTCCCGCTCGTGACTCGCGACCGCTGCCCGACGAATTCCATCACCCGCTTGGCGGCGGCCGCGCTGGCACCGGCCACGACCGTACGTTCCCGCAGCGATTCCATCCGCCGACGGGCGTCCGCAAGCGCCAATGGATCGTTCAACCACTGGTCGAGAATCCGCGCCGCGTCGTCGCCGGCGGCGGAGGGAGGTTCGGCCGGAATGATCTCCGGCATCAGTTCCTCGTTCGCAATCAGATTCGGAAGCGAAATGAACCGACACTGGATGAACGTGCGTCGGCCGATCGCGTAGAGCCAACGGCTCATGCGGTACACGACCACCGCCGGCAGTCCCTTGGCCAACAATTCGAGGCTCACGGAGCCGGACACCATGCAAGCCGCCTCGCACCCGGCCAGGATTTCCGCCGTGCGACCGACATGCAACGTCACCGGCAGGTCGACTTTGCTTTCCTCCAGCATGCGTCGGCACAGTTCGCGCTGATCGTCCCGGAAGTTCGCGACCTCGAAACGGACGTTCGGATGCCTCCGCGCCAACTGCTCCATCGCCCGCATCTGAACCGGGAAGTTGGCGACGACTTCGTGCTTGCGCGAGCCGGGAAGGATCGCAATCAACCGCTTGCCGTCCCCCGCAGCCTCCGCAAGCGTCGTCAGAAACTCAGCGTCGAGCGTCCGTTCGGACGCTTCGTCGAAGAACGGGTGTCCCACGAAATCGGCGTCCAGTCCGCGAGACCGAAACCATTCGTGCTCGAACGGCAATGCACACAACACCTTGTCGACCAGTCGTCGCATTTTGCGGAGCCGCCACGGCGCCCACGCCCACAACTGCGGCGGCAAGTAATAGATCACCGGAATGCCCGCCCGTTTTGCCGCGCCCGCGATCCACCAGTGAAAGCCCGGGAAATCGACCAGGACGACTGCGTCGGGGCGCTGCTCGCGCAATACGCGGCGGGCCGCGCGATAGGCGGCCAGGAACCGCCCCAGCATGGGGAGCACCCGAAGGAACCCCATCACCGCCAATTCCGTCAGCGGGTACGCGATGCGGCAACCCGCCGCGCGCATTTCCGGACCGCCCATCCCGACGAATTCCGTACCCGGTGCCAGTCCACGAAGTTCGCGAATCAAGCGGGCGGCGTGCAGATCGCCACTCGGTTCGCCCGCCGACACAAAGATCCGCATGATTCGCCTTCGGAAAAACAACTTCGGTAGTCAAGCGGCCCGCCGGACGGGCGCATCGAGGCGGACCTGCGGGGCACGCGCGCTCCGAGTCCCTTCGCCATCACAACACGACTGCGTGGAAACGGCTGTCAGTTGGCGCTGGCGTTCCCGCCAATGATTCTCGTCCACGGGGTGATCGGGGGTGCGGAGGCGGACGCACACCGTCTCGCGACGAGCCGACCCGAAGATCGGAAGATGCCCCCAAGACCGATCCCGCACGATCGACAACCGCGTCGCGCTACCGAAGCAACCCAATAGCCCCAAGGCACACTCGCGGCGATGCCCACTCGACCCGGAGTCGCCATCCTCGATCAGAACCAGTTCGCCCCCCGGAGCCACCAACCGGAGTAGCTCGGCGATCAAGGAGAGTGTGCTCGGCTCAAGCCTCGAACCACGTTGCGGGAGGAAATCGCGGGCAATCACCAAGCGGAACCGCGCCGCCGGAAACGCTCGCCAATCCCGCTCATCCAGGAGCCGAATATCGGCGTCCGGACAGCGGCGCGATGCGGAGTCGAGGTCAATCGCGGACCGCGTCGCCCCCTCGGCCCGGAATCCCAACCGCCGCAACACACGCAGCAGTTTTCCGGAGCGGCAGTCGGCATCGAGAATCGCCGCACCCGGCGCGAGCGGAGCGCCCAGCAGGATCTGGTCGAGCACGCCTTTGGAAACCCCGGCCCGCAATCTGGCCAGTGGAGCGAAGGGCCTCAACGGGTAACGCCAATCCATGCCGACATCCTTGTCCGCTGCTGGTACCGGGGGCGGACAAGATATCTGCCCCGAAACGGCGAAAAACCGGTCCTTGTCTTCCAACGCTTCCGTGCGCGGGACAGCTTGTGAATCGAGGCCGAAGTCGTGATGAAACGAGTGTGCGGGTGTGTCTCGAACATCCCCCGCACAATGGCTGTTGTCACCCGACGCGTGATCGAAGGATTCAACGTCAGGTGGCGAGAATCCACTTACGCGGGGGAAACCGCAGTCCGACGCTCACGCGCCGGGCCGCAACTCCCCGCAATTCGCGCTTTCGCCAACCAACGCACTCGCGACCTGCACCGCGAGTGTACGCCCCCGCAAAAAAACGGGTCAAGACGCGATCAACGGACCGGCAGCCACCCACCGCCGATGGGACGCCCCGCAGCGAAGCCGTTCTATCGCTTGTCCATCGCGACGTAGCCCCGTTCGGCGGGGCCAGTGTAGGCGCTGGAGGGGCGGATGATCTTGTTGTCCTGCCACTGCTCCAACACGTGGGCACACCAACCCGCGATGCGGCTGGCGGCGAACACACACGTGAACAGTTCCCCCGGAATGCCCATGTAGTGCTGGAGCGATGCCGAGTAGAAGTCGACATTGACCGGCTTGTTGATCGCCTTGGTGACGACCGCTTCGAGCTTTTCGGAAATCTCGTACCACTTGGGGTCGCCGGTCTCTTGCCCGAGCCGTTTCGAAAGGTCCTTCAAGTGCACCGCCCGCGGGTCCTGCACCAGGTAAACCGCGTGGCCGAAACCCATGAACTTGCCTTTGGAAGCGCGGGTTTCCTCGACGAATTTCTCGACGTTGTCGACCGATCCGATCTTCTGCAGGACTTGCAGCACCTCGGTGTTCGCGCCGCCGTGCAAGGGACCTTTGAGCGCGCCGATCGCGCCGGTGATCACCGAGTACAGGTCGGAAAGCGTCGCCGCGATGACGCGTGCCGCGAAGGTGCTGGCGTTGAAGGCGTGCTCGGCATGCAGCACGAGGATCATGTCCATGGCCCGCGTCGCGTCCGCCGACGGCTCCTTGTCGTTGAGCATGTACAGAAAATTCGCCGCGTGCCCCAACTTCGGGTTCGGCGCGACGAGCGGCAAGCCCTTCCGACGGCGATGAATGGCCGCCACTTGCGTGGTCATCTCGGCGATCAGATTGAGCGTTTTCTCGTAGATTGCTGCCGGGGACGCGTCCTCGGCATGGTGATCGTACATCCCCGCGATGGAGACGGCCGTCCGCAGGGCGGCCATGGGAACCACATCCTGAGGCAGCGTGTTGAGAAACGCCGTCAACTCGGGGGCCATCGGTCGGCGGGAGGCGAGTTCGCCGGAAAACTCGTCGAGCTGCACGCGATTGGGAAGCTCGCCCTTGAGAAGGAGGTAGCACGTTTCCTCGAACGTGCTGTGCCGCGCCAAATCGTGAATGTTGTAGCCGCGATAAATCAGCTTGCCGACGTTGCCGTCGATATCGCAGACCGCGCTGTCCGCGGCGATCACACCCTTCAAACCTTTGACGGCGGTTCCGGTCGACACCGAGAATCCCTTTCACGACGACGGCGGGCTGGAAAGCGACGCCAACGGCTGGACGGTCCGATTGATCGAATTCACAAACGCAAATCGCTCCGCGAGCGCCCGATCGGCGACAACGGGCACGGCAAAACACGCCGTTGCGGATGCGAGGCCGATCCAACAACGACGGACCGAAGCGCGCTGCATGCCCCCCGGTCCGATCCACTTTGGCAGTATATCAGCGAACATTTCGAGTTCAATCAATGCGACGGGCCGGGCAGGGCCTTCGCTTTTTTCGGCGCGTAACGTGCAGGGGAGTTGTGGTGGAGTTTGACGGAGCTGTGTTCACGTTCACGGAGGGGGAGTTATGTCGACGGCCTGCGCGGGGAACTTGCTTGCCAGAT
>JBIKMW010000215.1:0-2542 GCA_044359065.1 Planctomycetales bacterium
TCGGAAACCTTCCGACGACCACCGCGAGAGGCTTTCAAAGCCCCTCCAGATTGAGGTCCGGAACCGACCTCGGACAAGATACAAGGGGGTCAAGAGGAAACGCGTCCCCTTCACCCAAACCCTCTCGCCGGCATGGAAGACTGGTTGTGTCGGCAGAATCGCTAGCGGGGGAGAGGGAGTCCCGCTCTTCCACATGGATGATCACAATCCGGGATTCGCACCAGTGTGCAAACTCCGTGCGGGATTGATGTTGAGTCGCGGAGCGGGTCTCGCCTACAACCCCGCTCCGCCCGCGCGAGGAGTTTGCGCGGATTTTGTCGACCCAGGCCGCACCGATTTTCGCCCGGTTTCTCCCCCGTTGTCCTCCCCTCTGGGATTCGACCGCGCGGCGGACCGTGTGACGGGACGGCACCGTTCCAGGCAGGGATGCCATGTGGAAACTCGTGCTCGCCGCGAGCGCGCGATTGTCGCGCGCCGCTCTTCCGCCGGTCGCTTCCGGTGCCGTCGGAGCGCTTGCGGGTGTTTGGTCGGCAACCGCCCTGGTCCCGCTGCTGGTGTGGGGCGGCCCCTCAGCGCTGTCGCCGGTGTGGTTCGCCGGACTGGCTCTGGTCGCGCTGGCCGTCGGGCCGCTTGTGAACGCCCGCTTCGCAACATCCGCCGGACGCATGCCGACCTTGGTCCCGTTGGCACTCGTGGCCTGTGCCACGTGGCCGGTGTTGCCGTGGCTTGAACCGGTTCTTCGCGGCCTCGCCTCGCACACACCGTTGTTGGGCCGAGGTTTGGCGGATGTCGTCGCCTTGGCGTTTCCGGCGCTGTCGCAATTGGCAGCCGTGCTGGCCACCGTGGTCGGACTGACGTGGCTGCGCCGCGCGATCGCCGCCGAATGCGGCACTTTCGCCCGAGCCAAGTGGATGGACGCCGCGCTTGTCTTGGGATTCATGGCCGGTTGGGCGGGATGGACGCTGTCCCCCGCAACCGGATTCAGTTTCTGGATGACACACGCGATCTGTGCGGCGACCGCCATCGTCGCGTGGGGCGTCGCAACACGATGGCGCGGTTCGAAGGCGACCGCTCCCGTTGCGGCGCAACAAAGCATGGCCGACGAATCCGTGGACGGACGTGTCGCCGTCGTGGCGGCGATCGCGCTATTCCTGTTGGGAACGACTCTCCCCGCGCTGTGGCGGGGAGCGATCCAACTGGCCCCCGAAACGATTCACATTGTGATCGGCGGCATGCTGGGATTGGTCGCCGGTTGGTGGTGCGGTGGCCGCACGCGTACCGACGCGCGGTCTGCCGGCGCGGCCTTGCTGACGACGCTGACGATCCTGGGCGTCTGGGGTTGGGCAATCGCGTGGCGGATCGATCTGTCCCTCTGGAGCACCGCCACGATCGACCGAACTTGGCGTCTGATGGCGGTGCGCGGCGCGGCGGCGGCATTGCCGATGTTCGCGATCGCTTGGCCCGTGGCACGCTTGCTCGGAATGTTCCCGGCCGGTGGGCGACCATTCGCGCCGCTCGCGGGGCTGGCGGGCCTCGCCCTCGGTTACGCGGCCTTGCCGATCCTCGGCGTCGGCACGCTCTCGGCCGCTGGGCTGGGCACTTTGTGTGCGACTTGCGCCCTGTTTTGGACACTCTCTCGCGGGACCTCCCCGAACGCCACGCCCCGTGATGACGGCGCGACGCCGTCCGTTCGCGAACTCGCCTCCGCGCCGCACCGCTTCACTCGAGCGACGGCGATCGCCCGAAGTTTGGCGATGGGCTTGGCGTTGTTGGCTCCGTGGGGAGTGGCCCGCTCGTACCAACCCGAATTCACCGCCCGCACGCTGTTCTCAACGAGCGTGTTCGAGGCAGCACGCAACAAGGTCGAACGTCGTGGCTTGGCGATGCTCGACGAGGGGCGTTGCATCGCCCGCGCCGAGGGGACGCGCTCGTCCATCACGGTCTGGCGACATGGCGGATTCCAGGTCCAAGTGCGGGACAACGGCTTGCCCGTCGGCTCGCGCAGCCTCGACGAACAATCCTTCCCGCAATTTTCGTCCGAAGTGCTGCACGCCGTGCTGCCGCTCGCGATTCACGAACGTCCCGAGCACGTGCTGATCGTCGGCCTCGGAGCCGGACAGGTGCTCGAATCGGTGCTGGCCGCACCCGTCCTGTCGGCGACGTGCGTCGAGCCGAAACCCGAACTTCTCGCCGCCTATCGCACGGCGGGATCTCCGCTGGCGGGTGAGAACCCAATGGCCGACGAACGCCTGCGCGTCTGGACCGCCAGCGCCTCGCGCGCTTTCGACGGCGCCGGCAAATACGACACGATCCTCGTCCAACCGGACCACCCGACGATGGCTTCGGGTGTCACCTGGCACACGCGCGAGTTCTATCGCCGCGCCGCCGACCGCTTGTCGACCGACGGCGTGTTCAGCCAACGCCTGGTGACGGTCGACCTCGGGCCAACCAGCCTCCGGGGATTGGTCGCAACGGCGCAAGCCGAATTCCGCGACGTGCTGCTGATGGACGGCGGACCGGGCGAAATGCTGCTGTTGGGGAC
>JBIKMW010000085.1:0-30448 GCA_044359065.1 Planctomycetales bacterium
CCCGCCTCCTGCAGGCGTCGCACAACCCGAACGGCGAATTCGCGGGGGGGGAACATGGGGACCGGGTCAGCGCGGAACGACGGTGCGGGAGGCGGAGACGAAACCCGCAACCGCGTGCCCGCTCAACATCTTCCGTCATCGATCCCCCGTCAATCGACGGGGATCGGCTTTTTCACCGGGAGGCGTTCGGGCCAGACGGACGGCCGAGGGACTGGCGACGGGCGCGTGACGACCTCGCGCTCTTGACACCTCAATGCCCGATTTCGCGGAGGCTCTTGCGCAGGGCTTGGCCGCACTCGTCCGAGGCGCGGGTCAATCGCGAGCGGAGGTCCAGGAACGTGGCGAGGAGCGTTTCTCCGGCGGGGCTGAGCGCCGTGCGCCGCGACGTGCCCCCGCCGACTTGCGAATGGACGAGGGCGAATCCCAGGGCCGCCTCCGCCTGTTTGATGCGCGACCACACGTGGCGGTAGCTCAGGTCGACCTTGGCCGACGCCTCCTTGATCGAGCCCGTTTCGCGAATCGCCTCCAGGATGCGCGCCAACCCAGAACAGCAAACGCTCTCGCCGTCCAGTTCGAGCCACACCTTCACCCGCGGACGAATACCGGTTTCCGGCGCGAGCGTGGCTGGGCGTGACATGTTGGGAATCCGAGTCTGGGTCGGGTGCGGCCATCTGCGGAGCGTTTCAACCGGCGAGCGGGGTACGCTTCCCCGCCGCGCATCGAACGGCCCTTGGTTCTCGTGCATCGCGGGCCGTTGTTCAAGGACGGGCGGGAGTTCTTCCGCGCACAAGCGCCGCACAACGTCCCTTGCGAACCCGTGCCGCGTGACGCGATCACGGGTTCGCGACCTCCCGGTCCCACTCGGCCCGGTCCCACTCGGCGTTTCACGCTCGTGAGCGGATCGCCGCGCGGGTAGCATCACGCATCGGTGTTTGCGAATTCGTGAATGATCGTTTCACAGCGTCGCGCGTCGCCGCATCGAGACGGGGGGGCCTGCGGATGAATCGTCGAGTGGCGAGCCTCGGTGGACTCGTGTTGGCGGCGATGTGCGTCGTGACGGAAGCGGTCCGGGCGGCGGAGCCGTCCCTCGCAGCGCGTGTCGATGAACTGGTGGCCGCCCGCTTTGCCGGTCGCGAACCGGCACCCCTGTGCGACGACGCCGAGTTCGCACGGCGCGCGTGGTTGGACTTCGCGGGAATGATCCCGTCGTCGGAAGAAGTCCGGGCGTTTCTCGCGGAAACCGCCCCCGACAAGCGGGCACGGCTGGTCGACCGGCTGCTGGCCGCTCCCACGCACGCCGCGCGGATGGAAGACTGGGGCCATGTGCTGCTGATGGAGCGGCGCGGCGAAAACGAGGCCTGGCGCCGGTGGTTACGCGGTTCGTTCGAGCGGAACGCGCCGTGGGACCGCATGACGCGGGCGATGCTGTCCCCGGATGGCGGCGATCCGGACCGCGCGGGGGCTGGTTTTTTCCTCGCGAAGCGGATCGAACCGAACGGCCAGAATCCGATCGATCATCCCGGATTGACACGCGACGTCGCGCGGCTGTTCCTGGGGGTCGACCTGCAATGCGCGCAATGCCACGATCACCTGTTCATCGGCGACTACAAACAGCTTGAGTTCCAGGGCCTGTTCGCGGCGCTCAAGACGCTGTCGGTCAAGTCGGGGGGACCCGTGCCGACGTTGATCGAGAAACCGCTCGACAAGCCGCTCGAGTTCGTGTCGGTCTTCGACCCGACCCCGAAGTCAACCGGCCCGCGCGTGCCGTTTCCCAGGGGGCTGGCCTCCACGCCCGTCGCGCCGACCGCCGAAGGGGCCCCGGGGGGTGGTTCTTCCGGCTCGGGGCCTTCCGGGGGGACCGACGCCGGAACGGGGGTGCTCGCCAGCCTCGCGGGGGAACTGGCCTCGCCGCGCAACCCGCTGTTCGCCCGCAACATCGCCAACCGCCTGTGGCTGATGTTGATGGGGCGGGGACTGGTCCATCCCCCCGACCTGCATCACGCGGACAATCCGCCGTCGCATCCGGAGCTGTTGGACCTGCTGGCCGCGGACATCGTCGCGCGCGGCTTCGACTTGCGCGGATTCCTGCGGGAACTGGCACTGACGCAAACCTACCAGCGCGGCGGGCGGCTGGCCGAGAACGCGGGCGTGATCCCACCCGAGAGCTATCTGGTGTTCAACGAGCGGCGCTTGTCGGCCGAGCAGATGTTGCACAGCGTGTTGGCGGCGACGGGGAACGCCGCGCGACTGTCCGCTTCGACGGGGGCGACTCCGATGGCGGGTGCTCCGTCAAACCCCGAGCGGGCCGATCTGCACACACGGTTCGTCGCCGCCTTCGCCCACGAGCCGAAGGAACCGGAGGATCGGGTCGAACCGTCGGTCAAGGGGGCGTTGTTCGTGCTCAACGATTCGAAGTTCCTCGGCCTGTGGACGCGTCAACCGGGCAATCTCACGGACCGTTTGGCGACGCTGACGGACGACCGCGCGGTGGCGGAGGAGTTGTACCTGTCGGTGCTCGGTCGCCTCCCTGCGGAGGACGAAATCGCTGAGTTCCTCGCGCACCTGTCGGGAGTGGCCGCCGCCGACCGCGACCGGCGCATCGCGCTGTGGGGTTGGGGCTTGATGGCGTCGATGGAGTTCGCCACCAATCATTGAGGGGTGCCCGTTCCCGATACCGGGCTACGGTTCCCCGCCAGGACTGAGTTTTCAAGTGGTGTGCCACTGGCTTCGCCAGTGAGATGATCGATCGGACAAACGTTTTCGCACTGGCATAGCCAGTGGCACACCGCAATATCCTGATAACAGACCACAAGGCCCGGAATCGATCCACGACATGACCGGAGTTTGACATGCCCGACGTTCCGCTCTGTCGACCTTGGGAACATCGCGTCTCGCGCCGCCGCGTGCTGGGGAGCCTGGCGGCCGGAGTGCTGGCGGGCGGCGGCGCAGGGGCCGCGCTCTCAGCACACCGGGCCATGGCCGACGGGGTGGCCCCCCGCAACGACAAGCAGACGCTGCTGATTTGGCTGGACGGCGGGATGAGCCAACTGGAAAGTTGGGACCCCAAGCCGAACACCGAATTCGGTGGGCCGTTCCGGGCGATTGACACCTCGGTGCCGGGCGTGCGGGTGTCGGAACTGTTGCGGCACACCGCCCGGCAGATGCACCACCTGGCGTTGTTGCGCAGCGTCTCGACGCAAGACAACAGCCACTCGGCGGGCGTGGCCCGGATCAACCGGGGGGACCCCAAGAACCGGGGGGTCGAGTATCCGTATCTCGGTTCCGCCGTGGCGAAGCTCCTGGGACCCACATCGAGCGGCATGCCGCCCTACGTGTGGATCAAGCCGTACGGCGGCGGATTCAAAGCGGCCGACGCCGGGTTCCTGGGGGCCAAGTACGGCGCGCTGGCCTTGGGGGACGGCAAGCCCCCCGAGAACCTGCTCCCCGCCCCGTCGGTCCGCACCGACGAGCTCGAACTGCGAGACGAACTTCGCGCGCGCTTCAACCGGCGCTATGCGGCCGGTCGCCCCGCCCGGAACGTCGAGGCGGACAGCCACGTGTACGACCTCGCGCGGACGTTGATGAAGCGCGCCGACCTGTTCGACGACTCGACGTTCTCGGACCGCGACCGCGAGCGGTACGGCACCCACGAGCTGGGTCGGCACTTGCTGCTCGCTCGCCGCACGCTCGAAGCGGGGGTCCGGTTCGTGAAGGTGAACAGCTATCACTGGGACAGCCATGGGGACAACTTCAACGCCTGCGACAGCCTGATACCGCAGTTCGACCGACCGTTCGCCGCGCTCATCGAAGACCTGCACGAACGCGGCATGCTCGACAACGTCCTCGTGATCGTCATGAGCGAGTTCGGGCGCACGCCGAAGATCAACTCGCATGTCGGTCGGGACCATTGGCCCGAGGCCTGGTCGATCGCGATGGCGGGGACCGGCCTCCGCCGTGGCGTGGTGGTCGGCAAGACCAACGACGAGGGGACGTTCGTCGACGGGAAGTCGCACGACATTGGCGACCTGTTCCACACGTGGTTCCGCGCGCTGGGGGTGCCGCCGGAAAGGATGGAGTACGACAACCAGGGGCAACCGCTGCCGGTCGCCCACGAAGGCTGCGCGGTGATCGGCGAACTGTTGGCGTGAGAGGGTGCGTAGCGCGGGATTGGTTATGGCCTTCGGAGGCCATGGGCCGGCGTTTCGGGAGGGGTTCATGCGGCGCAGGGGTTTTCTCGAATCGTGCTTCGCGGGAGTCGCCGGGGCGGCGGGCTTGACCGACCTCGCGCTCGGCGCGGAGGAGGAGAACCCGTTGGACTCATTGGTGGGTCAAGCGGTTGATCTCGAAACCAGCGACGACCGGTACTGGCCGGGAGTGGTGATCGAGGAACTGGTTCGTGCGGGGAAAGCGGTCACGGGTTTGAAGACGCGGGTCGACGGCGAGGCCCGGACGTTCGCGGCGAAGGAGATCGCCGAACTGTACGTGGACGGCGCTCCGTGGGATGTCGCGCTCAACAAACAGTCGAAGTCGCTGGAGATTTCGGCGGCGAAGCGGTCGGCGCGACTCGACCACGAGGCCGAGGTCGAACAGCGCCTGGCCGGTACGAAACACAAGTTGTGGCCGCGCACGACGGCGGCGCTCCACGCGCAAGCGATGGAGGATCTGGAAAAACACGTGGCCGAAGTCCGGACGGTGTTCCCCGACCGACCCTTCGAGGTGTTGCGGACAAGGTTCTATCTCGTGTGCAGCGACCTGCCGGCGGAAGACTCGGAACCGATGCTCAAAGTGCTCGACAAATTGTACGACGCGCTGGCGAAGGGGTTCGGCATCCCGGCGGGCAAGAACGTGTGGTACGGCCAATGTTTGGTCCACGCGTTTCGCCGGCGCGAGGACTACCTCGCCTGGGAGGAGCATTACTACAAAAACGGAAACACCACCTCGGGCGGACGGGCCCATTGGAACTATGGCACGGGGCGGGTGATCGTGACCGTGGCGAAACAAAAGAACCCGCACGACCTGCACGGGCTGTTAGCCCACGAAACCACGTACGGCCTCATCCACCGCTTCCACTCGAATCGACCCGCGCCAAGTTGGTTGCGGCTGGGTGTGTGCGAATGGGCGTCGTCCGAGGTGGTGCCCGAGTATGTCGTGCCCCGGAAGAAGCAGGCGGCGGCGATCGCGAAGCTGCGCGAGACAGGGACGATTCCGTTCGCCCTGCTCAACGAGGAGGCCGGTTTCGACGGCGATTGGCAGGGTGGCTTCGCCGGAGCACTGGTGCGGTTCCTGCACGACAAGGACGCGCGGAAGTACCGCGACTTTTGCAAGGGGGTGAAGGAGGGACGGTCCGGCGAGGAAAGCTTGCAGGCGACGTTCCGGTGGGACTACACGGCGCTGCTGAAAGCGTTCGGCGCAAAGATCGGCGTCCCGAAGCTGAGAAGAATGCCGTCGTAGCGCGGCAGAGCTGAAGCGCGGCCTCGTCGCGGAAGTCGTGAGTTTTCCGCCGAGCGTGAACCCGCGCTGCCCAACTCGATTCGCGGGTCCATCCTCGCGACAACACCGCGTTCATCGTCAAGCCAGTCGCGAGGCGGGCATTGGTTCCTGACACCGTTGTCCTAACCTCCGCTGTCAGGAATTGGTGAAAGTCCGACGTTCCCTTCACCGGGTCCTCCGGACGCGAAGCTTCGGGGTGTCGCACTTGACAGGAAACATGAGTCGCGTCTCCCATAGGACGAGGTCGGGCGAATGAGTGGCGGCTTTTTTTTGGTACCCGTCAATTGGTCAAGGTCCCCCCGCGCGGACGATAGCGATTGCCGCCCGGTTCGGATCTCGACGTGGTCGCGTGCCGGGGTTCGGAAGCGCCTGGTGTCGTGGATGCCCGCAGGCCATCGAAGGGGTGACACAAACCTGCGTGTCGTGATCCAGCCGCAAGAGAAATGGGCACCGCTTCGTCACTACTCAAGTCGTTGTTGATTCATGCCTCCGCCCAACCCCTTTCGTGAACTCTGGTCGCTCCGCGCCGGGGTCACGTTTCTCAACCACGGCAGCTTCGGACCCAGCCCCGTGGCCGTGCAGGACGAGCGCGACCGCTGGAGTCGCGACATCGAGAGCGAGCCGATGGACTGGTTCGTCCGCCGACTGGAAACCGAACTCGACCGCGTCCGCGAGGAACTCGCCCGATTCGTCGGCGCGAAGGCCAAGGACCTGTTGTTCGTCGATAACGCGACCGTCGGCATGAACCTCGTCGCGCGGAGCCTCCCGCTGCAACCAGGGGACGAAATCCTCGCCAACGATCACGAGTACGGCGCGGTGCTGCGCATCTGGCGGCGGCGCTGCGAGGAAACCGGCGCGGTCCTCAAGATCGCGCGGCCTCCCGACCGGTTGGTCTCCCCCGACGATTTCGTCGAACCGATTCGCGAGGCCATCACCGACCGCACGCGGCTGATCGTCGTCAGCCACGTCACGTCGGCATCGGCGGTCATCGTGCCCGTCGAGCGCGTCTGCGCGATCGCGCGGGAACGGGGCGTGCCGGTCTGCGTCGACGGTCCGCACGCCCCCGCCGCCGTGCCGATCGACCTCGATCGACTTGGCTGCGACTTCTACACCGCCAGCCTGCACAAGTGGCTGGCCGCGCCGTTCGGGACGGGTTTCCTGTGGGTGCGGCCGCGGCATCAACCCCGCTTGCAGCCGGTGGTCACCAGTTGGGGGGGGAGCTTGGCGGGCCGAGCGCCGCACTGGCACGACGAATTCAATTGGTCGGGGACCCGCGACTACGGCCCCTGGCTCGCCATCCCGGCGGCGATCCGCTTCTTCCGCGAACTTCCGCAAGACGAACGGCGCGCCCAGTGGCTGCGCGCCGCACTCAGCGAGTGGGGACCGGCACCGGGCGAACTCCCTGGCTTCGACTCGGCCACCGCGGACGGTTGGGCGTTGTTCCGCGCGTATTCGCATCGCCTGGCGGCGCGGGCTCGCCGTCTGGTGGAAGGTGTGACGGGGCTGGCCGCGCCGATCCCCGATTCGCCGCAGTGGTATGGGCCGATGATCTCGCTGCCGCTGCCGGACACGATTCCCGCCGTGTCGCACGGAACGATGCACCCTTTGCAACACGCGCTCTGGACCGAACATCGGATCGAGGCCCCGATCGTCCAATGGCGCGATCGCCGCTGGATCCGCGTCTCGTGTCACTTCTACAACACGCCCGAAGACCTCGACACGCTCGCCCACGCGCTGACGGAGACGTTGCCACGGTTCGGGTGACACTTTGTCCTGTTTCGCTCCGCGGCTGTGATCCGAATTGGGATCGGCTTCCAGCCCCCTTTGGGTGGCATGGAACGCTTGTCGTCAAGCTGTGGTCCGATGTGACGGGCCGCCGCAAGAACGCGCGTTCGGGGGTTCGTCGCGAACCGCGCCACGGGACAAGCCCGAGACCGCGACGCAGCTCCCCCACACTCGGTACGGAGGAACCGGACACAACGTCACCGTGGGGGAGAAAGTGCCCGAAGGGGGGATGCGGGGGCATCCGCAGCGACGGCGCGGTCCACGGACCGCGGTTGTGGGGAGATCGGTCTCCCCGCGCGGGCCACCGCTCACTGCGTCAGCCCGTATTCCTTGATCTTGCGGTACAGCGTCCGCTCTCCCATCCCGAGCATGGTCGCCGCCGCCTCGCGATTCCCCTCGGTGATCTCCAGGGCTCGCTCGATGTAGTAGCGCTCGACCTCTGTCAGGGACTTCCCGATCAGGCCGTCCTGCCCCGACACCGCAACCGACGGAGCCGGTCCCTCGGAGCGGACGGGCATCAGCGTGGGGATGTCGTCCGGCAGGTCGTCGACATCCAGCAGGCCGTCGAGATCGACCACCACCATCCGCTCGACGGCGTTGCGCAACTGGCGGATGTTGCCCGGCCAGTCGTACGCCTGCAACGCCCGCAAGGCGGACTTCGAGAATCCCTCGACGCTTTTGCCGTGCCGCCCCGTCATCTCCCGCTGGAAATGCTCCAGGAGCAGGGGTATGTCGCCGCGCCGTTCGCGGAGCGGAGGGAGCACGATGTTGACCACGTTCAGGCGGTAGTACAGGTCGCGGCGGAACGTCCCCTTGGCCACCATGTCTTTCAGGTCGGCGTTTGTGGCCGAGACCAACCGCACGTTCACCTTGACCTGCTCGTTCGCCCCCACCCGGTTGATGACGCCGTCCTCGAGCACCCGCAGCAGTTTGATCTGCGTGGTCATGGGCATTTCGCCCACCTCGTCGAGGAACAGCGTGCCGCCGTTCGCCTGCTCGAAGTGGCCGATCCGACGCCGCTCGGCCCCGGTGAAGCTCCCTTTCTCGTGACCGAACAACTCGCTTTCGAGAATGCTTTCCGAGAGGGCGGAAATATTGAGCGGCACGAACGGCTTGCTCTTGCGCCGACTGTTCTGGTGGATAGCCCGCGCGACCAGTTCCTTCCCGGTGCCGTTCTCCCCCTGGATGAGGACCGTGCTGTCGGTGGGGGCGGTCTGCTGCAATTGCGTGACCAACCGGTGCATCGCGGGGGAACCCCCCACGACTCCTTCAAAGCCGAACTTCTCATCCAACCTGCGGTTCAAGTCCGCCGCGTAGCGCCGCAGGCGCAGGCTTTCGGACGCCTTCTCGACGGCGCCGCGCAACTCCTGAATATCGAGCGGTTTCGTCAGGTACGTGTAGGCCCCGTGCTGCATCGCGGTGACGGCCGAATTGATCGACCCGTGTCCCGTGAGGACCACAACCTCCGCCTCCGGGAGTTCTTCCTTGGCCTTCCGCAGGATGGCGAGGCCGTCGACATCCCCCATTTTCAGGTCGGTGATGACGACATCGAAAATGTCGCTTTCGAGCAGCGCGGCCCCTTTGGCTCCGGAATTGGCCACAACGCACTCGTAGTGCCCCAGCCGCTCGAGGCTCTCCGCCACGGCGTCGGCGTGCCCCTCGTCGTCGTCGACGATCAGCACGCGGATGGGCGTGGACGGCGGCACGACCGGTTTGTCGGACGCTGCGGGAAGTGGCATAACGACGGGCATGAACGAAGTTGCGGAAAGGAACGCGACGAGGACGGGTGGTGGACGGGTGGGACCGTGCGGTCGATCCGCAGGAGGTCGATCAGGCCGTCACAAGAACACCGTCACGGGAGCTTCGCCGCGGAAACGGGATTCCGCGAGCGACGCATCATCCTAAGGCTCGGGCGTGGAGCGAACAACGGGCGACCCATCGGGATGCAGCCGCGCGGCGAGCGTCGCGGCGAGTCGACCGGCCCCAAGGGGCAGAATGGGGGCGTAAAGGAAACCCCAGTAGAGGTGCCACGGCCGACCCACGACGAGAAAGGCCAACTGATACCCCGCGGCGATCACCAACAACCGGACGAAGAACTCGCGTTCACGATTCGGGTCGACCAGGTTCGATGGCCTCGGGCCGCCGCGCAGCCCGAGGACCAGTCCGGCCAAACACGCCGCGTCGAACAGGCCCGCCACCCAACCTGGCACCGACGACAAGAGCGCGTTCATGCGTACCGTTTGCAGCACGAACGGGATGCCCCCGTAAGCCAACCACGCGCCGATTCCCGAAGTGATGGTTTGGTCGGGAGGCGAAAACTCCCGGATGCGGGCGAGATGCCACGCGAAAAACGCGCACCACGCGGCCAAGCCGGCCGTCAACAAACCGAGTTCGGTCCAACGTCGCCGCCAAGCCGCCACGATCAGGCCGACACCGATCCACGGCAGGACCAACTCCCGCACGAACAGGCAGGCCAGTTCCACGCCCGACGCGCTCAACGGGCGACCCGCTCGTCGCAGCGCCAACGCTCCGGTCAGCCCCACCGCGCACCACACCTCTTGCGTCAGATGGGCCGCGCCGTCGAACAACCAGCCCAGGACCCCCACCAAACCCCACCCCGTGACGATCGCCGCCACGGGACCATCCGCGCGAGCCGCCTGCCGGACAACGCTACCCCCCGAGACCAGTGCCAAGGCCACCAGTATCCAGCGAACCATCTCGGTGTTGGGGAACGCTCCCGCCACCCAGGCATAGGTGGGAAGTCGCCAGTTGAAGGGGGAGAACGACTCGAAGCCGTTTTTGGGCAGCTCCCGTGCGGCGGCGACGTGATACGGCTCCCCCCGACGCACCGCTTCGATCACCGCGGAATACAACGCCAGATCGGGCGAAAGCTCTTGCTCAGCAGTGACTTGCGGCGAATTTGCGGCGGACTTCCCGGATGTTGGCGGCTCCGCGAGGGACGCCACTGCGAGATTGACCACCAACAAGAGTGCCAGCCACAACGCCGTGTGACGCGACCAGGGAAAACCCCTAAGCCGCCGATTCGGCACGCCACCGGGCACGGCGGAGTTGCCACGGGTTCTGGGATGGGCCGGCAGGTTCGACATGGTTGAATCACGGTTCCATTCCGAGGAGCGACGACGACATGCGGAAAGTGTCGGGGTCGCCGTCAAGGCAACCTTGCCAAACCGTCGGTTTGAGCGGAAAGCGTTAAGGACGATGATTTTACGGAATGAAATGAAGGAATGGACTTGACGGACTTTAACGAATTTGATTACAATTCTGAAAGAATTGGCGAGGCCGCCAATAATGGAGCGTTATCCAAGCGTACGACAGGAGAAGGGAAACCTGTGACGCGTCCGCTGGAGCGGGTGCTCGGTCAGCTTGAAGGAAAGGAAGCCGTCATGTTGGTGCTGTCACGGAAGAAGAACCAAAAGATCGTCCTGCCATCGATCGGCACGACCATCGAAGTGTTGGAGATCAAGGGGAATACGGTCCGGATCGGGATCATCGCCCCTAAGGAGATTCCGGTCATTCGCGAGGAGCTTCGTCGCCGTATCGAGGACGAGGCTGCCAGCGCCGACCAGGAAGCGGCCTGCTGCTGACAGGCTCTCCGATAGGCTGTCGGTCCACCCATCCGTGGCGATGGGAGCATGCGAAACGCGTAACGGACGCTGTCCGGAGGTTGCGCGCCGCTTTGCGGAGAGGCTCTTGTTGGGGCGATCTCCGTGGGGTCGGCGAGTTCCGCTGGCGGCGGATGAGCCTGGTGTTGTGTGCCTGCGGTTTGGGAACCGACATTCGCGGTGGGAATGTCCAGGTTTTTCAGGACCGTTGTCGAATCCGAAATTCGACCCGGAGCGCACTCGCATCGTGGATTCTCCCGGTCATTGTGGTCCGAAACGTTGGCGGACGTCGAACGCATGCTTGTCCCGCAAAGCCGGGCCAAGCATGGCACCCGAAGATCTTGAGACCTTGTCAGCTCTAGACCCTGTCAACGGGTGAGAGATTCCCTCCGCCAATAATCGTGGTCACACCCCTTTCGGTCCGAAGACGCGCCGCGCTTCCCAAGCGCGGCGAATTCGGGATAGACTTGCGTTGCCGGAAAGCTCGGGTACAGGCTCGCGACTTGGAGTGCCGGTTCGGATTCGGACACATTCGGGCACTTGGCTGTTTCGCCCGCCTCCGGCTCCGCGCGCCTGTACCTCCGCCCCCGTTTCTCGGCGGATCTCCGACGGCGCGCGGCCGCGCGTGCGAAACGGCTCCGATCGCGGGAGTCGTCGAGACATGTTGCGCGGGACCGTCAAGAAAATCGTGCGTGATCGCGGGTTCGGCTTCATCACGGGAGAGGGCCGCGGCGCGGACGTTTTCTTCCACGTCAACGCTGTTCAGGACCACCGCTTCGATTCCCTCGAGGAAGGTCAGTCGGTCGAGTACGAACTCGCGGACGGCGGCGCCGACACCGGCCGCGGCCTTCGCGCGGGTGTCGTCGTCGTCTTGTGACGTTCCCGTCAATGCCGGTGGACATGAAGTCCGGTCGCCGTAACCGAGTCGGTCACCGCATCCATCCGGTGGCGATCGCCTCCGCGCGCAACCACGCCAGCGTCTGCTCCCAATCGGCGGGTTGCTCGATCAGCAAGCGCCGGCAGGCGCGGCGCGTGGCCTCGCGCGCCGCTTCCTCGGGCAGATAATCGACGGGGCTTTTGCCATCGATCCGTGCCCACAGGCATCCGGCAAGGCTCGTCGTCACGCGGGGAAACAACGCCTTCCATGCGAGGGACGCGATCGCCGCCCCGGCGTCCGTTCGCTGCCGCTTCCTCTCCTTGCGGTAACAGTCGAGGAAGCGATACGTCAGGAACGCGTACTCGGCGAAGCGCTCGCGCCGCGAAAGTGCCTTCAGCACGAGGTGACTCAGGAAGAACCCGAGGTCGAAGGCCGGGTCGCCGTAGTGGATCGTCTCGAAGTCCACCAACACCACCCGCGGGCCGACGAGCAGCACGTTCTTCGGACTGAAGTCCCCCAACACCAAGGTCGACGCGTGGCACATCGTTCGGGCGACGAGGTCGTCGAAGCCCCCCCGCGCCTCGGGAAACTTTTCCGCCGTGAAGCGATAGAACGGATCGAGCCGCAATTCGTCGAACACCGTGCGATCGCCGAACTTCGCGGCCAAGTCCTTCCGACCCGCCGCCAGCGCATGGACCGTGCCCAACAATCGCCCGCACTCCTCGGCCACCGCCGGATCCGCTTCCCCCCCCAACAGCACCGGCTTCCACACCCGGTGGTCCGCTGGCAATGCCTCCATCGCGAACACGAAGTTGTCGCGGTCCTCATGCAGGATCGCCGGCACGCTCCCGGCGGGGAGCAATTCCCCCAACACGCGCAGCCCGTCCATCTCCCGGTGGATGCGGTCCAGGCGGCTCCGCCAGTCCGCGGCGACGCGCAGCTTTTCCCGCGACTGCTTGACGACGAAATCGTGGCCGCTCGACGGTTGGACCCGCAGCACGATGTTCGAGACACCCCACGCCAGCGGCTCGACGCGCGCGGACTCCCCCGGCGGCAACCAGCCCCGGTCGCGCAGGAATTCGACAGCGTTCTCCGGCGTGATCTCGTGCATGCCCCGATTGAAGCCGGTTCCTCGCGGCGCGCGAAGGGTGCGTGTCGAGGAGGCGCATTCGTCGGGTGGCGATTCGTACCGTTTCGGAGCCGGTGGGCATGACTCGTGCAACATCCGGAGCGGGCTATGATGCGAGACGCCCTTGTCGTCTTCCCTTGGCACGGAACCCTTCGCCCCGCCGCTCGCGCCGATGTCGTCCGAACCGATCCTGCATGTCGTCCTGCATCAGCCAGAGATTCCCCAGAACACGGGGAACGTCGGTCGCTCGTGCGTCGCGGTGGGAGCGAAGTTGTGGCTGGTCCGTCCTTTGGGATTTCGACTTGAGGAGAAGCACCTGCGGCGGGCAGGAATGGACTATTGGGATTTGCTCGACTGGGAGGCGGTCGCGGACTGGGACGAACTGACGCGTCGGCTCACGGATCGACGGATATGGTTCGTCGAAGAGGGATCGACCCGCGCTCCGTGGGATGTGGAATTGCGGCGGGGGGATGTCGTGGTGTTCGGCGCGGAATCGCGCGGCCTGCCGCAGAGCTTGCTGGCCGCCGCGCCGGAACGCGTGCTGACGCTGCCGATGCGACCCGGAATCCGCAGCCTCAATTTGGCCAGCACGGTCAACACAGTGCTGTATGAAGCGGTGCGGCAGGCGGGGGGAGTGAGTCCTGGATGAGTCGGCGGAGGCGGACTCATCCCGCAACCGGCCACAAACGAGATGTTCGTCACCTGTCGGGACTCAGTTCACCACGAAGGGCACGAAGCGAAGGCACAAGGGGCGTCATCGAGATCCGCGGCGGGTGCACACCGCGACAACCCAACATTTTCGAGGGAACGCCAACGATCGAAGAGGCGGACCGCTCAGGTTCGTGCGTGAGATCGATCTGGCGCCTTCATCTCTTTTTTGTGCGTCCCCTCGTGCCCTTTGTGGTGAGCGAGTCCATGTCGACAGCCCTCCCAAACCGGCTCATTCCTCGACGCTGCCGATACGTTGAACCCATCACGCCAAGAGACGGTCGAGAACTCGTCCGGACCACGCACGCTGCTGGTGAATCCGCGGGACTTTCCGGTTCTCCACCCGGGATTTCAACGGCACTCTAACGCGTCTCGAACGTCGCGCCGTCCCAGGCCAGCAAGACTCCCTGTCCGTCGACGTGCGTTTCGATCGCCACCGGACGGGACCACAGGTGTTCGAGGTTGATGAGCACGTCTCGCGCGTAGTCCCGTCTCAGTTCGATCCCTTGATCGAGGTGCGACAAGAGCAATTCCCCCCGGTTGCGGTGGTTGCCATCCACCACGTGGATGAATGGCCGCCCGTGGTTCGTCAGCGAATCGAGCAACTGCGCTTTGATCGCCGGGAACTCGCGCGAGGCGATTTCGTACTGATTCGTCGTGTCGTTGTGCTGGAACCGGAACAGCTTCTGCTCCACGCAAAACTCGGGGGTCAGGAACGCGTCGATGAACGTCACGTCGTTGTGGACGCGGCGGACCTCAAAGATCTTTTGACGTCCCGCTCCCAGGCCCGTGTTCCAGCGCGCCCGCTCGCGCGTGTCGGTGCAGGCGTCGTACTCCGGGCCGAACTTTCCCTTGTTCCAGCGGTCCTCAATGTCCTTGAACAGCTCGATCCCCAGCTTGTAGGGATTCAAACGTCCCGGCGAGGTGGCCATCGTCCCGCTGTGGTGGTCGGCGTAGTCGATCAGCTCGGCGTCGGTGAGGCCGTGCCGCGTCATGATCTTCGAGTGCCAATAGCTGGCCCACCCCTCGTTCATGATTTTCGTCTGTCCTTGCGGGGCGAAGTAGTAGGCCTCGTCCCGGACGATCGCGAGGATGTCGCGCTGCCACGGTTGGAGCGGCGCGTGTTCGAGCAGGAACCGCAGCACGTCCCGCTGCGGCTGTTCGGGGAACGAGCGGCGTTCGAGTTTGTCCTTGCGTTCCCGTTCCAGTCGTCGGTGCTCGGCCTCGAGCACCTCGGGCGGGTTGATGAACGCGTCCATGTACGCCTTCGACCGGAACCGCGTCGGCTCGGTCGCGTCGCGCTCGTCGTCGGGGTTCGGCTCCTCGACGGGGGACCGTTTGGCGGGGGCCTCGCGCACGATGTGGCGGGAATGAGGATCGATCAAGTCCTCGAGCGACAGGCAGGCGTCGATGAACTTCTCGACCGTCTCGTAACCGTACCGGTCGATATGCCGCGAGACGCGCGTGGCGTGGTTGGCCATTTCGTCGAGCATGCGGCGGTTCGTGTGGGCGAACCACGCGTTGTTCTTGAAGAAGTCGCAATGCCCGTAGACATGCGCGATGACCAGCTTCTGGTCCATCCGCGAGTTGGACGACAACAGATACGCGTAACAGGGGTCGGTGTTGATGACCATCTCGTAGATCTTCTGCAGACCGTACGAGGCCCCCTTGCGCAGCTCGTCGAACTCCGCTCCGAACCGCCAGTGCGGGTATCGGACGGGGAAACCGCCATAGGCGGCGAACATGCACATTTCCTCGTAATCGACCATCTCGAAGATGGTGTCGAAGAAATCGAGCCCGTAGTCGCGGGCGTGGGACTCCATCTCGGCCTGGAGGTCGAGAATCTCCGGCGGCGGCGGACGACCGATGGCGAGCGTCATGGAAACCCTCCCCGGAGGACGGCAGTGTTCCGCGCGAGTCAAAAGCGCGGGCCACTCCCTCCATTTTACCCCGACGGGGTACGTCCGGTGCGACCAAAATCTCTTGAACTGCGGTACAGCGGGGTCCATGCGGTTCGGCGTCGGCACAGCAACAGGACATAACGACGCGCCTACCCCCGGCGGGAAGGTCTGAGGGAGCGGGTGTGACAGGTGGCCCAACGCCCTGAGTGCACGAGCGTGACCAAGGTCACCAATTGTCTCCGGCTCGCCCTCAGGCGCGTTATCACGGAAGTCATTTCAGAACCCGGTTGTCGGCACGAGAATCTCGACAGGGGGAAACGCGGATTTGTTCGGCAGAGGGTTTTGAAGCCACTTCGAGGTTCACTCGTTGCGTTGGTCGTCGATGCACAGGTGGTCCGTTCGCGGCCCCCTCTTTCACGCGTCTGCATGCCGCGCCAGCAAGGCGGCAATTGGCCGATCGGTTCGTGCCGGTCTTCGCGAATCCATGAATCGTGGGCAACCAGGCGCTTGTGGGTCAGTGACGCCGTGCCAAAATTCAACAGCAGGCCGACCCGCAGGCCGGTGGCCTTCAGAGAGTTCAGCACCTGAGCCTCTTCCGTGCCGGACAAAGCGGACAGAGCCTTCAGTTCGACAATCACATCGGCGTGGCAAATGAAGTCCGGAATAAAACGCGACTTGAGAATCTCGGACTTATACCGAATCTCGATTTGGGGTGTGCAGACAAACGGGACACCGCGAGCGGTAAACTCCATCGCCAGCGCGTCGTGATAGACGGACTCGGCGAACCCGAATCCGAGCACGCGATGAACCTCCATCGCAGCGCCGATAATGGCGAAGGTTCGCGGGTCGCGCTCGCTCATGAGCTTCCTCCGATTTTCCAAAACGCCTCGGTTTCTTCAATCTGTGGAAATCTGCGAAATCTGTGGATGAATACGAGGATGTCCACAGATTCACACAGATTCACACAGATTAAGACGCGGTCGCCGACTGCCGAACACGAGGGGGGGGTGGACGGTGTCGTCCGCGGTCGGGTGAATTCGCCGAGGCGGCCGCGGTTGGAGTCGCTTCGCGCGAAGCCCCCGAAGGACGGACTGTGGCTCGAATCGCGACTGGGTCGTCCGTCGAACGTTAGCTCGATTGCTCTGTTAGAGAGAACACACCTTCGATGGGCTTGTCTTCGGAGTCAAGAAAGTCCGTTTCATATGATACCGGAAACAGGTCGGTTGGCGAGCAACCGATGGTCGCTGCCATACGCTTGAGACTTTGTCTGTTTAGATCGCGAAGTATGTGATTCCGGCTGAAGAAGAACTCGTCGCCATTGACAACAATGCACAAGGCGTAGGCATCATTGTTCATGATATACCCGAAGAATGATTGTCCACTCCTCGACCGGACGATCGCGCGTATGTAGAGCCGCATTCGCTCCGGCAATGGATACGGTCGAAGGATCGGGTAGGCGCAGTGATCGTTGCCTGTGTCGACGCGTTCGAGTTCCGCTTCGAGCCATTGCCGATCACGCCCCACGAGACAATCGCTTCGCGTTCTTCGTGGTCGTAATACTCAGACCAGATCGGGTGCGATTCAAAGTGTTGAAATGATAGCGCGCTCATTGGCACCAGAGTGAATAGATCCGGCGAGTACTGTGCGGTGATTGGCATTATTGGCTAACAGGACTTCTACCGCGTTGTTGCGGCTCGGCATGGAATTGGCTCGTGGCTCAGTCGTTGCTGTGAACGTGTTCGGCGACGGAATCGCACGATGCTGTCCCGGAGTACGTTGCGAAAAGTGTCAATCCCCTCCATGGGAAACCCCACCCTTTCGCGGTGTGCCCCGTTTGGCCCGCTGTTAGGACACGCTTGCGAGCTAGTTCCGATGTTTCCCGCAACTTCCCCATACCAGTATGCCTCTTTGTTGCGCGATGCGTCAACATCCGGTGCCGCGTCCAGTCGACGTGCGGCGGCAGTGAACCGTGGAGCGGAAACCAGTGTTTGGTGACGACGGACGACTCGGGGGTTTCGAAAGCAGCGCTCGACATCCGCGCGGTTCCAACGCCTCGTGCACAAGTCGAAGGCCCCTTCGACATCGCTCACTTTCGCGACGGCCGCGCTAACGTCGCGCGGCGCGTCACCCGCCCTTTTCCACTTCAAAGTCCACCACCACCGGCAGATGATCCGACGCGCGGCGGGTCAGTTTCGTGCGCACCGCGTGAATACGGTCCACGCGAACCCGGTCGCACACGAACACCTTGTCGAGTGCCCCCAGGCCCGCCCACGCGGGAAACGTGCGGAACCGCGACAACGGGTGCGTCGCCTGACGGAATCCCGCCGGCTGGAACACGCCGCGACCGAGTGTGTCGCGCCAGTCGTTGGTGTCTCCCGCGACGACCGACGGATGCGCGCCCCCCTCGCGAAACAGCGAGTGCTCCATCAAGTGCCGCGCCTGCCAGTGACGTTCCCCCTCCGCCAGGCCCAGGTGCCAGTTGACCAGTCGCAGCGGACCGGTCGGCGCGTTCACGACCACGATCTGCGCCCCGCGCGACTTGCGCCAGCCGCGCTTCAACGAAATTTGATGCTTGGTCGCGAACTCCCAACTCGACAGGATCAGATTGCCGTAGCCCCCCTCCTTGAGCTTCACATTGAGCTGGTACAGCCGCACCGGAAACCCCAACTCGCGGGCGAGCAAATCCGGTTGGTCGTGGTGTCGCGAGCGGCGCACGAGGTGGTCGACCTCTTGCAGGCAGACGATGTCCGGCTGTTCGTGGCGGATGGCGTCCACAATCCGCGCGGGGTCGTAGCGACGGTCGACACCGCCGATCCCCTTGTGGATGTTCCAGGTGAGCAGCCGCATGGTGAATGGAAGGGGGACGCGGAATGAGGTGGGGGCGGGCGGCTATTCTGCGCTCCGCTTGACGGCAGATTTCTTGCTGGCGGGTTTCTTGGCGACGGCTTTTTTGGCGGACGATTTCTTCGCAGAGGGGGGGGATTCGGTCGGTTCGGTCGGCGCGATCGGTGTCGTCAGGCCGACAAGCGACCGCAACGTCCGCAGGTTGATCGCGTCGAGTTCCTCGCCGTTTTCCAGTCCCTTGGGTGTTTCCAGATACTTGGGGACGGTGGCCAGCCGCGGGTCGTTCATCAGCAGTCGGAACGGTTCGAGGCCGAGGCAGCCACGCCCGATGTGCGCGTGCCGGTCGACGCGCGAGCCGAGCGGCTTGACGCTGTCGTTGAGGTGCAGCGCTTTCACGCGGTCGATGCCGATCAGGCGGTCGAATTCGGACCACGTCGCCGCGTAATCGGCGGCTGTCCCCAGCGGATATCCGGCGGCGAAGATATGGCAGGTGTCGACGCAGACCCCCATGCGGTCGGACGTCGACGCGTGGTCGAGGATCCACGCCAGGTGCTCGAAGCGGTGACCCAGATTGGTCCCTTGTCCGGCGGTCGCCTCCAGCAGCGTGAGTGTGCGCATGCCGCGCGTCTCGTCGTGGATGCGATCGAGCGCGGCGACAATCCGCTCCAGGCCCGCCGCTTCGGTCGACGACACGAAACTGCCGGGGTGCATCACGACGCCGATCAGGCCGAGGCGTTCGGCCCGCTCCAATTCGTCGCGATACGCGGCGATCGACTTTTCCCACAGCACGTCGTCGGGACTGGCCAGGTTGATGAGATAGCTGTCGTGCGCGACGGGGGCGGTGAGGCCGGTGTCGGCCAAGACCTTCGCGAACTCCTTGATGTCGCCATCCGATAGCGGCCTGCCGTTCCACTGGTTGTTGTTTTTGGTGAACAACTGGACCGTCGTCATCCCCAGGTCCGCCGCGGCGGTCACCGCGTTGTGGCACCCCCCGGCGATCGACATGTGGGCGCCGAGGAGGAGTGGGACGGGGATTTGGTTCATCGGCGTCGGGTTCGCACGGGGGACGGTCGGGAGGAGACAGGCCTCGATGATACGCAGGGAGCGGTGTCTACGGGAGGCGCGTCGAGCGAGGGCACTTCCCGGCGGACCCAGTCGACCAACAGGCTGATCACGTCGTGCTCCTTCCTCCCGGGTCCGTCGGCGGAAAGTTCCATCATCTCGTGCCCGAATTCGGGCATGAATGTCCCGAGCCGAGTGAATCCCCAAGCCTGTGCCAATTCCAGGGTCACCGGGTCGCACGCCATCGCCAAAGCCCGCCATGCGTTGGGCCGTGCTGCGGGAATCACGCGGGCGAGCTGTGCCAACATGCAAATGACGGACGACTGATTACGGACATCCGCCGCGCCCGGCGAATGCGTCCCCCCCACCGCCATGAAGTACAAACAGCCGGTTGCCGGTTGGAAGTCGCGGCCCTGGAGTTCAAAATCGGACACTTCGCCGTCGCGCAGTCTTTCATAAGCCCGCGGCGCGAGCGAGATCATCGCGGATGTCGACCATTTGCGATCCCGATCGTCGACGGCGAACGCGACAGACCACGGTTGGTTCTCGACCCAGCGGACCAGCATCTCGGTCAGGCGGTGTTCGTCGAGCGAGAACACCTCGCTCCCCCGCGCGATCGCCGTCGCTTTGGACAGTTTCGCGACCCCCTTGCCCGCGTGGTGCATGCCCCCGGCTTCGAGGATCATCCGGGCCGCCTCGACGCAATCGGCCTCGGACGCGGCGTAAACCACCTCCGGAAACGCCAAACCCGATTCCGCGCCGACCCGCAACGCTTCCATCGCTTCCGCCGGACCGGGCCACACGCCATTGCCTTCGCGAGCGTTCGCCGAGCGCACAGGCACTCCCGTCTCGCTGATGCGAGCGAGGATCTCGTCGCGGGAACCGCCTCCCCACCGCGAGGCAAACTCTTCGCGGGCCTTGGGGAGCGCGGGTCCGTTCGTCAGGAAGTCGACCAAGGTGCGAACGACCGCTTCGTCGACCGGCTCGCCCCGACCCAACGCGGTGAAATTCCCGTCGGAACAGGTTCGACCCAACGTCTTGCGCACGTAAGTGAGAAACGCCCGCTTCTGGGGAAACCGTCCCGGCACATCCTTGAACCAGTGTTGAACCTCGAGGAGCAGTTTCCGGTACACCCTGGCCATCGGCATATCACGTTCGCAGGTAAGGCTTTGGTCGTCCTTCGCAGCGTCGCACAGGCCGATGCTGCGTCCATCGAAGCGGCACACTCCAGTGAAGAATCATTTTGGGCCTTGTCCTCATCGCGGGCAAGGGGATGGAACAGCGGGAGACGATTGGATGCGGGGGGCTGAATATGAATCTCCCGTGAAGGACTCTGGGCCAATGTGTGGTGCACTTGGTTCGGAACCGGGGTTTTGCCGCTCGAACGACTCGCGGATCGGAGCGGCAAGTTCCTAGATTCGTCGTGGCATCGGTCACACACGCCGCGCTCCCCGATCGCCTCCCACCTCGCCGCCCCGCCAGGATGTACGCCATGTCGCCGTCCCGTCGTCTGTTTCTCGCTCTCTCCCGCGGTACCTCGCACCGCCGCAACAAAGCCCGCGAGGCATGGACGCCCGAAGCGCCTCAGGCCCTCGAAGTTCGAGTTTGCCCAGCAAACATCGACGGAACCGAGAGTGATGATCGCTCTCTGTTCGGCACCTCCGGCGACGACTTCATCCGCGGACTTGGCGGAAACGACTTCATCGGCGGGCAGGGGGGGCGTGACACCATCGAGGGAAACGGCGGAAATGATGAGCTCTACGGCGGAGCCGATAGCGACATCAGTATTCGTGGCGGCCAGGGAAACGACAGCATTTTCGGCGAAGACGGCGACGAACCATTTCTCTCGGGAGATATCGGGAACGACACCATTCTTGGTGGTCGGGGTATGGATACGCTCTATGGAGACAATCCGGACTCCAATGCCACGACGGCGGCCACGGGTGACGACACGCTCTTCGGCGAAGACGGTACCGACACTCTATACGGCGACACCACCGACGCCGATCGTTTGGATGGCGGCATGGACGTACTTCACGGCGGACCGGGCGACGATTTCCTTTTCGGCGGCGCCGGCAACGACACTTTGGACGGCAACGATGACAACGATGTCGTCAATGGCGGTCGAGACAATGACACGGTCCGAGGTGGCAACGGCAACGATACGGTTCAAGGTGGCAAGGGGGACGATCAGGTCTTCGGTGACGCGGGCAACGACACCCTCGAGGGCGGCGAAGGCGTGGATACGCTCCGCGGCGGAACCGGCTTGGACAACCTGCTCGGCGGCCCCGGCAACGATGTCCTCTTCGGCGATGAAGAACGAGACACTCTCAACGGCGAGGCGGACAACGACCAGCTCAATGGTGGCGACGGCAACGACGACCTCTTCGGCGGCACGGGCGACGACGTGCTCAACGGTGGTTCCGGCGACGACGCCATCTTCGGTAACGAAGACAACGATGTCATCAGTGCGAGCACCGGCCACGACATCATTGATGCCGGATCGGGCAACGACCTTGTGGAAACCGCCGTCAACACTTCCCAGGTGACCTTGGGTTCCGGAGCGGACCGCCTCTTCCCGACCGGTAGCGCCAACGCGACGACCACCGTCACCGACTTCTCCGTCGCCGAGGACCGATTCGATTTTTCCCAGTCTTCGCTGACCTGGGCGGTGATGACGCTGGTCGACGGGCCTGGCGGAGTCGTGCTGAATCTGCCCAACAGTTCTCGCGTGATCCTTCAAGGGGTGACCCGCGCGAATCTGACCCGCGCCAACTTCATCAATATTGCAAACACCGCCCCGTCCAGCCTCGCGCTCTCGAACAGTTCGGTCGTCGAAGGCCTGCAGTCGGGGACGCTCGTCGGCAACCTGTCCGCCATCGATCCCGATTTCGCCGAAACGCTCATGTATTCCCTCGTTGCCGGGGCGGGGGGAGACGACAACGCCGTATTCTCGCTGAGCGGCGTGCAGTTGCGCACCGGGCAGGTCTTCGACCGTGCCGTTCAAACAACACGAACCGTTCGGGTTCGCGCAACGGACATCTCCGGCGCGAATGTCGAGCGCTCGTTCACTATCAACATCCTGTCGGACAACGCCTCCCCGACCTCGCTCTCGCTGAGCAATACGAGCCTCGTCGAAAACCTCGCCTCCGGCGCGTTCATCGGGTCGTTCTCGACTGTCGATCCCGACGCGGGGGACACGCACTCTTACCAGTTCGTTTCGGGAACCGGTTCCACCGACAACGGGCTGTTCTCGATCTCCGGCTCGCAATTGCAGTCGGCGACGAGTTTCAACTTCGAGGCGAAGTCCCCCAGCACCTACGCCATTCGTGTGCGGACGACCGACGGCGGCGGCCAGTTCGTCGATCAGACGTTCACGATCACCGTGAATAACCAGAACGAAACCCCGACCGGTATCTCCGCGAGCAACCTCTCGGTCGCCGAGAACTTCGCAGTGGGGGGAACGATCGGCACGCTGTCGGCCACCGACCCCGACGCGGGCGACACCTTCGTGTTCACGTTGGTGACGGATTCGACCGGGCCGGACAGCGGGTTGTTCTCGATCCAGAGCAATCGGTTGCTGTCGGGCACCGGTTTCGACTTTGAAACGAAACGATCCTACGCGCTGGTGGTGCGGGCGACCGACGCGGGGGGGCTGTCAT
Source organism: Planctomycetales bacterium (assembly GCA_044359065.1). Lineage (GTDB taxonomy): Bacteria > Planctomycetota > Planctomycetia > Planctomycetales > Planctomycetaceae > JAIXZD01. Next base: position 23,082 of record JBIKMW010000085.1, read on the forward strand.
TCCAGGTCCCCTTGACGGTCAACGTGTCGAACGTCAACGAGTCTCCGACGGCGCCCGCGCTGTCCAACACGGTCGTTCCCGAGAATCAGGCCCCCGGCTTCGTCGTGGGCAACCTGACCGGGACCGACCCCGACGCGGGGGACTCGGCCGCGTTCAGCTTCGGTACGGGCCCGGGGGACACCGACAACGGCTTGTTCCGGATCTTCAGCGGGCAACTCGTGGCGGCGGTCGCGTTCGATTTTGAAGCGCGATCCCAATACTCGGTTCGGATTCGATCGACCGACATCGTCGGTCTTTTCACCGACCGAACATTCATCATCACCGTTGGTGATGTCGTCGAGAACTCGGCGCCGGTTCTCGACAACACCGGCGCTCCATATTACATCGCCGGTGTCGGACGCAGGATTCCGACGGAAATGACCTCGGGAATTCTTGTGAGTGAAATCCTCAAACGGGGTGCAAACGGCGGCCGGCCGATCACCGACGCCGACGCGAACCCGCTGGGCGTCGCGATCCTCTCCGCCGATGAATCCTACGGGGTCTGGCAGTTCTCGACCGTCGCCAATCCGACCGAATCCGACTGGACGAATTTCAACGCCAGCGGAGCCGTCACCGCCGACAGTGCGCTGTTGCTTCGGGCCGACGCCACGACGCGTGTGCGGCTGAAATCTTTGCTCGTCCCGCACCATCAGGGGACGGTTGCCCAGGGGTTTCTGCCGCTGGAGTCCAAGCTGGACGCGGGCCTGATCTTCCGCGCCTGGGACCAGTCCGCCGGAGTCGCGGGGGGACGTGCCAGCACCCAATCCAATGGCGGGACGACGGCCTTCAGTGTCGCGACGGAAGCGGTGTCCGTCTTCTTCGAGGCGCGCTTGTGGCGGTCGTTCAACACGAACGCGGCCCTCAACGTGTACACGCTCGAAGCCGAGTTCTTCGCGCTGATCGGTAACACCGCCTTCGAGGACCGCGCCACGTCCGCATGGACCGGCTTCACCGTGTTCCTGAGTCCGTTGACGACATCGTTGCCGACGACCGGCCTGATCCGCATGTACTACGGCGTGCAGTTCAACGCGGACGGCACCGAAACCGACATGGGATATCGCTACCTGACGACCAACCCACGCGAAGCCGACGTTCTTGAAGCGGGTGGGCCGGCGTCGAAGCGGCCTCTGCGAGCGGGCACCTATTTCCGCGAACTCGACGTGGGCTTTGGCTCCGCAGTCACCGGCTACGTCTACTCGACACTCCAGGAGGGGACGCGCCAGCTTTCGCAAACCTACCGCCTGGACAACACCGACAAACCCACGCGCGGTCCGGGAACGCGCGAAGGGGATCGTCCAACCTCCGCACGGCGGCAAGAGGTGGGGGACCACGTCTACACCACGAATCCGACCTTCGAGAACGCCAAACAGGGGATGTGGCGGACCGAGGCGCCGCGCGGCTTCGCACGGGAGTTGACACCGAATCCGACGGGATTCGCCAGCGCGATCGCGTCTCCTGCGGACGAATCGGTTGGCGTCTCGATCATGGGTGTCGCGAGCGTGGCGGCTCCGCCGTCGGTCGGGCGATCCGTCGCCGATGTCGGGCTGATCGAAACCCACTCGCCCCCGCCCGTGGCTCAGCGAAGTTCACAACTTCCCGAGGACGGAGTCCCCATGTCGACCGCCTCGACTCGGTTGGCCCTGCCAGCGGACGGAATCGCACCCGAAGTCGCCGAGATGGACGAATGGTTCCGCGCGGCTCCTGGGGAGTTGCTTTTGGCGGATGTGTGGGAGTGAGGGCTGGAAGTGGCTTCGGCTTCCGTCGGTCTACATTGACCACGCGGCGGGTCAAGCCGGCACCCCTCAGCACGGCCGGGCCGTGTCGAGGGGTGCTCCGTCGCGATCAACCCAGTTCCGAGATCGGGCCGCCGGCGCAGAAGTCGGGGTTGCCGAACTTCTCGATCCGGTGGTCGAACGCGTGCGCCAGCGAAATCAACAGCCGGTTGTGCGACACCTTGTCGAGCTTCAGCGACCGTCCCGTCTTGAAGCCGGGAGCGCTACCCAGCAGCACGAAGGGGATGTTGTCCAGCGTGTGCGAATTCCCTTGGCCCAGTTCGTTGGTCCACACGATGAGCGTGTTGTCGAGCAGCGTACCCCCTTGCGGGTCGGGCGTTTCGCGCAGCCGCTTGGCCAGATACGCCAGTTGCTCGGCGAACCAGGTGTTGATCTTCGTGAGTTTGGACTGCGCGGCCTCGTTCGAGTCCGGCTCGTGGGAGAGTTCGTGGTGGCCTTCCTCGACTCCCAGCCACCGCATGCGGGCCTGGCCGACGGAGTTCGTGTATTGCAGCGTGGCGATGCGGGTGAAGTCGGCCGAGAAGCTGTTCACGAGCAAATCGATCTGCATCCGGCTGATCGTCGGGATGTTGTCGTTTTCGGCCTTCACCCCGGGTTCGAGGTCGGGGAGCGCGTGCGCGCTCGTCAAGGGGCCGGCGGCCTTGAGTTCCTTCTCCATGTCGCGGACGAACGTGGCGTGTTCCTCGAGGATTTGCCGGTCCTTCGCGCCAATTTTGGCGGAAAGCCGCTTGAGGTCCTCGTGGACGGTGTCCAATACGCTGCCGAGCAGTTCGTTGTCCTGCTTGTCGCCGTAGAGCTTGCCGAACATCTGATACGGGTCGTCGATGGGCGTGACGGGCTTGTTCGGCCCGGCATAGACCATGCGGGTCCACGTGTCGGCCCGGTCGGGGACCATCACACCGAACTCGAGCGAACCGAAGCGGGTGGCGGTCGACGGCTGGCTTTGCAGGTGCCGCTTGATCTCCTGGTCGATGGACAGTCCGCTGGCCCAACCGGCGGGGGTGTGCGAACCCCCCTGAATATTGCCCGGGTAGAGTTCGATCCCCGTCAACAGGCACCCCATGCCCCGCATGTGGTTGTCGCCGTCCCCTTTGACCTTGTCGCACAGGCCGCGAACGACCAGCAGTTGGTCGCGGAAGTCGCCGAGCGGGGCCATCGACGACTTGAGCTGGAATTGCTCGCCGGTCTCGTCCGGCCAAAATGTCGACGGGACGATGCCGTTGGGGCTGAACATGACGATCAGCCGTTGGCGACGGGGCGATTCCGTGGCGAAGCCGAGGCTCGGCAGATTCAACGCGAACGGGAGCGCCGCGGCCCCGATCCCAAGATCGGCAAGGAAACGGCGACGGTCGAGCGTGGCGTGGAACATGAAGCTCTCCGCGGGGCGGGAGGATTCGAGGCGGGACGATCGGCGAGGGCGGGACCGGAAGCGCCGATCCCGTGAAGTCTATCCTACATCTTCGGCCAAAACCGGGCAAAGACGTTCGGAAACCGAAGGGTCGCGACAAAACTCGCGGGGCGATGCGGGCGAATCGACGCGAAAAGAATCGGGCAATCCCGTGGGGCGACCAGTCTGTGGTTTCACGAGTCCACGAATGGAGGCCCCGATGTCGGGGACGGTAGACTGAAACAGTCCTCCCACGGACCGACCGAGCGGATGCTCTACCGCACCCACCTTTTGTTTTCCGATCTCCGCGAACAGTCCCCCATGTCACCCGACGAAGCCCTCGAACGCCAGATCGAGTTGTATCGCCGCATGACGGGCGAAGAGCGACTCAAAATCGCCCTCGACCTGCACACCTTCGCGTGCAACGTGACCCGCGCTGGAATTCGCTCGCAACGTCCGGGCGCGACCGACGAGGAAGTCGACCGGGATTTGCGCCCCCGCATCGAACTGGCGAGGTCTTCAGAGCCGAGCGGCAGTGTCTGAGAGCGAGACGGAGACGACTCGCAGACTTGTGCTTCGCACTCACTCGTCTCCGTGTGGCACCGGGCGGCCTTCCAGTTCGTGCAGCGCGTTTTGCGCGGCGCGCTGCTCGGCGGCTTTTTTGTTGGGGCCCCATGCCGCAGCATAGACCTGCGGGCCGATCACCGCAGCCACCTTGAAGCACTTGCTGTGGTCCGGCCCTTTTTCGTCGATGAGGCGATACACGGGCGTCGAACCGAGCGACTTCTGCGCGACTTGCTGGAGCAGGCTTTTGAAGTTGCGGCCGTGCTCAAGCTCCGCCGCCGCTTCGATCTCCGGCCCGATGTACTTCTCGACGAACGTCCGCGCCGCGTCGATCCCGCCGTCGAGATACACCCCCGCCACAAGCGACTCGAACACCGCCGCCGCCACCGAGGGGGGAAGGTCGTCGCTGGCCCCCAATCCCTTGCCGACCATCAGCCAGTCGACCAGCCGGAGTTGCACGCTGATCTTTGCGCAGGTCGTGCGGCTGACCACGACCGACTTGATTCGCGTCAACTCCCCCTCGGTTTCCTCGGGGTAGCGGCGGTAGAGCAGGTCGCACACCAGCATCCCGAGGATGGCGTCCCCCAGGAACTCCAGCCGCTCGTTCGACTCCAGCCGGTTCGAGGCCCCCGAGGCATGCGTGAGCGAATTCCGCAGGTAGCTGCGATCGGCGAATTTGTGACCGACCGCCGCCTCGCAGGCGTCGAAGATTTCGTCGGTGAATCCCGCTTCCCATCGATGCGACATGCGGTGGCGTTCGCGAAAAAACGGGAATGGAGGGGCGGAACCAGGGCACACGCAGTTCACACTTGGGATACCTCAACCAGCGGTCTTGAGCTGTTTGGTCCAATCGCTGTTGGGGTAGTCGGCTTCGAGCTTCTCGCGGAATTCGGCAGCACGGGCCGGTTGACCGAGTTTGGCCGCCAGTTTGTGCAGTTGGAACAGCGCTTCCGCGTGTTGGGATTTCTCGGCGGAGAAGAGAACTTCCACATGCAGGTAAGCGAGCAGAGCTTCGAGGTCGCTGTTTTTCGACCGCAGCGCGTCCCCTTTGCGGACCCACGCCTCCGCCTGGATGCGCGTGTCGTCCGCGGCGCTTTTCTCGATGACCTCGTCGAGCAGTTTGACCGCTTCGTCCGTTTGCGACTTCGTCAGCAGGATGGTTCCCTTGCGGAGGGACGCGTCGAGTCGCTGCGCCTCTTCCGAAGGATTGGCGGCCGTCATGGCGATGACGGCGTCGTACGAGGCGATGGCGTCGTCCCCTTTCCCTTCCGCCTGCGCGATCCGCCCCAGCGCGATCTTCGACGCCATCTGGCTGTCGGTCGCCGTGGCCTTGCCGAGCGCCTCGAACTGCGTGCGCGATTTCAGGAAGTCCTTCTTCTCGAGATACAGCTCTCCGAGCATGCGGACGCACTCGAAGTAGGTGTAGTGGTCCCCGTTGCCGGTCTTGAACGTTTCCAGCGCCTTGATCGCCTCGTCGAGCTTGGCGGAATCCCCTTGCGACTTCCGCGCTACGCACCGCGCCACGGCCCACTTCAGGTCGGCCTGCAGTCCGTCAGGACCTTTCGAGGCTTGCTCAACCGCTTTCGTGTACGTTTCGAGCGCCTTGTCGTACGCGCCGTTGTTCTCGTTGATCCGCGCGATGTTGAGACCCGGCGGTTCGTCGCTCCAGGTGATCGACACGATGTCGGACGCGGGGATCTTTTCGGTTCCCCCGCCACCCGACTTCTTTTCGACCGTCAGCTCCGTCTTGGAGATGTCCTTGACCGTGCCGTTGACGGGGGTCTTCACCGACCGCCGATAAATCGTGTCGGCCCGTGCGGCGTTATCAAAACCGACGAGCACCATCCCCACGAGCAGGAGGACGGACCACGGAGACAGAACTCGACGAAGCATGGACGAACTCGCGAATCGGGGTCGGATTTGGTCGGAGTGTGATCGAAGACTGTGTGTCGCCGGTTATGCCATCCCGAACCCGTCTTACCTTCTGATCCGTGTTCCATCTGAGTTCGATCCGTGACGAAAACTCTTGTTTCCCAGCCACGGATGGAACACGGACAAAACACGGAGAGACGGCATCGAGGATCGGTGGTCAACCCTGTTCGGTGGTCAACTTTGTTCTGAAAAACGTCACGCCTTCGGTTTCGGAGCCGGCGGCCGCTTCTTGGGAGTCGCGGTCGCGGCCGGGGCGCTTGTGGATGCGGTGGTTGGCTCCTTCTCGACGGGAGCGGTTTTGCCCTTCGGCTTACCCTTTCCTTTCGACTGCATCACGAAGTAACCCGCGCCCCCCGCCAGCAGCAGGACGACCACTCCCGCGTAAAGCAGCGTGTTGTCCGACTTCGGGGGAGCCTTCTTCGCGGCCTTGGCTTTCGGTTTCGTGGCCTTGGCCACCTTGGGGGCGGCCTCGGGGGATTCGGTCTTCGGGGCCGCGGCCGGAGCCGCCTTGCGTCCCCGGTTGAGATCCTTCACTTCGACGACCGCCTCGCCGTCCATCTTGATCAACTCGGTCATCTGCGTCGTCTGGATGTCCCGGAACAACGTGTTGAACTTGCCGAACCACTCGTCATCGAGGAAGTCGGACATCGACGAGGTCACCACGATGTCTCGGCGGGCCTGCGCGAGGGCGTCTTCCTTGGGCTTGCCCGATTGCGTTTGCGCGTACTTGTAGCGGCTGGTGGCGACGTGCAGGCGGGCGTCGAGATAGTCCCGCTCGAGGTCGGCGCTCGGCTTGGCCCCCAACAGATTGACGCTCAGTCGTTCGCCCAGGTCGAACCAACCCCAAATCACCCGTGGCACCTTGGGGGAGCCTTTCACCTTGGACGCCGCCTTGTCGCCATCGATCGCGAACAACCATTTGTCCGCATCGCCGGAGGCGGCCCAATCCTCGAAAGTGAGGGCCGCTTCGCGTTGGGCGTCGAGCGCCCGCGGCTTGGCGGTCAGCACGTCGCGAGCCATCTGGATGGCTTCCTCGAACGCCCCCTGCCGCCGCTTGCACGAGACCATCCGCAGTTTGACGCCGGTGTCGGCCCCCACAGGGAGGAACGCCGGTTCCGTCCCGGCCCGTTTGAGAATCTCCGTAAACGCGCCGGTGGCGCGGGTGAAGTACCCGTCAGCCCGCGCTTTGTCGCCCGAGGCGAGGCCGTCACCCAGCGCGAAGTACGTTTCGCCGATCCACGACAGGGTGTTGTAGTCCTGCCCGTCTTTCCGCTGGAACAGGTCGTCAAGGAACACCTCGAACGACTTGAGCACGTCGTTCAAGCGCGGGTCCTTGGCCCCCTGCAACTGCTCGACCTCTTTCTTCAATTCACGACCGAGGTCGAGGTAAATCTTGACGACATCCGCCGCCGTCCCTCCGCCGGCGGAGGCGATTCGTTCCAGGTCCTTCATCGCGGAACGGGCTTTTTCCAACTGTTGCAAACCGACGTACGAGCGGAGCAATTCGCGATGAACGTGCTCGGCAACGGGGCGGCTGGCGATCCCCTTGGCGGGACGGGTCGCCTCGTCCTTGACCGACACGGCGGCCACCAGCGCCTTCGGCCCTTCGACCAGGTACGCCAACGCCTCCGGATACTTTCCGCTGAGGTTCA
>JBIKMW010000164.1:0-9420 GCA_044359065.1 Planctomycetales bacterium
GGAGTCGACGCGGGAGGTATTCTAGCCGATCCGGCACGCCGGGACGCATACCGGCGCGGTTGCGCCCCGTCCTCCATCCGATTGCACGACCGTGTCCAATCTGACAGAGTTGTTAGATCGACGGGGAGCGCGCAACCGTCGACCCGGGCCAACTGCGCGCGATGTCGGCAGGCAGGGGCAACGGCATGGATCGGATCTGGTTTGTGTGGACGGACGGCGAGGCGGGCCGTCCGACGGGGCCGCTCTCCAACGACGAACTGCGGACGATGAAGTCCCGCGGCGAAGTGCTGCCGACGACCATGACGGCCCGTGGCGCCGATGGTCCCCGCAGACCGGCGGGACAGATCAAGGGACTGTTCAGCGAGGCGGAATTGGCCGGCCCGACTCGGTCGCTGGCGATCGACTCGACGCGCTCGGGAGAGATGACGGTCCCGGCGTCGCCGTCCGACGTGGACGGGGTCGTTCCGTGGTCGCGCAGCGAGACGAAAACTCGTTGCGAAATCGAACGCTGGTGGCTGGGCGTGGGAGCGTTTCTCGGCACGATGGCCGTGCTGTTCGGCTGGCAGGTATTCGTGCTGGGGAGTTCGGGTCCCGGATGGTTCCTGTTGACGGTCCTGACGGTGATGGGAGGGATGTTCTTCCACAAAACGCAGGCCGAGCGCCGACGGGTTGTGGAGGCCGGCCTGCGAACGGCCCACAACGTCGATGCGGCGGGAAAGATCGCCGCACATGTCGACGCGGCCCGAGGACTGCGCCACGAGTTCATGAGTCTGGAACTGCCTCGCGACTCGCGGGATGCCGACGACACGGTGGTGACGCTGCACTCGAAGTACCTGATGGTGTCGCAACTCGAGTCGAACCTGCTCGAACTCGTCGACGCGAGCGAAATTGAACGGATCGAGCCGCAGCAGACACGAGTGGCGGGAATCTCGCAAAGCCACTCCACGTTTTCGTCGTCGACTTCGTCGAGCGCGTATCTGATCGGCGACACCGCGTGGGGGAGTTCGTCCACCAGCGGTCGTTCGGATGGGAAACAATTCAGCGAAGAGATTTGGAACCACAAGATTCTGGTGTCCACGTCCAACTCGTCGCACCCGCTCGTGACGCTCGATTTTCTTGAGGACCAGGAGAGCTGGGCCTTCTGCAAGGCGGCACTCGAGCAGATGGTGGCCGGCAAAGGGAAATTCGACCAGGCGCGGGTCCGTGTCCGGCCACCGGAGTTCAATCGCAACGCGCTCGATGTGCGACGCTGGTTCCGTGGCGAAGGGGGGCGGACGGGCTGGTCCAACCTCACGATTCAGCAAAAACTCGGAACGATCGCCGCCGGAGTGTTGCTGTTGGGGATGTTCGGCGGGCCGATTTTGCCCCTGGTTTTGGGCATCGTGGCGATTCCGGGCCAGTTGATCACGCTGCCGTTTACGCTGGTCGGCCTGGGGACGAGCCGCGCTGCGATGGTGGGGTTGGCCGTGGTGTTGGGTGCGGCGGGGGCGCTCGCCTATGTACCGAGTTTGCGCAGCCTGATCGACGAACTGTTGGTGACCAAAAAGCTCCGTCCGATCCTGGCCACGGCGATCATCTGGCCGATCCTCGGACAGTCGTTGATGTGTGCGACGATCGTCGGGCTGGGTTCGGTGCAGAACCGGGGGGCGGAAGGACGGCGCCCCGCGCGGCCTGACGTGGCCGACAACGGCAAGAAGGAGGGATTGCCAGCCGCCGGGGCGATGGCGGCGGAAGGGGGCGCGGAAGCCGGCGGCGAGAAGCCGGTGGACGAGGGGGCCCGAGCGACAACGGACGGAGACTGGAAAGCCCTTCTGACACCGGGTCGCGGTTGGTCGGCGAAATTCACCAAAGGGGTGGAGGTGACCCCCGCGCGGTTGGTGGTGGTGGATCGGGATGCCAGCGGCGACGGATATGTCGTGGTGATCGAAGCGGAAGACAATCCCGGATCGCGGGGGGCGTTCACCTGTCGACTGGTTCAGGGAGGGAGTCCCGGCAAGCCGCAAACACAACTGCACGGGAAGGCGGCTGACGACGGACCGCACTGGCCGTTGAATTGGAACTTCGACGGGCTGGTTCTCTCCCGCGAGGGGGACACGCTTTCCAACGGCGCTGGTCTGGAAGTCGATCTGAAGCAGAAGCTCACCCCCGTGCTGTGGAAGCGGGACGACATTCTCAAGCGGCTCCACTCCGACCTGGCGGAAGGAACCGAGTGGAAGGGGTACGAAAAGCCGGTGTCGGCGGCGGCGATCGACGCGGCGATCGTTGTGACCGATGTCAAAAACCGGGGCGAGAACGTGAGGGTTTTGGCGACGGCGGCCGAGTCCGTCGGGCCGGCCGCCGTGTTTGTCGGCAAGTTTCGCGAGACGGAATCTCATCCGTGGGGATACCCGCTATTGGCCGCTCGGCAAAACGCCGATTACGCGCTGCCGGGCGAGCGCGGCTCGGGCCTGTTGCATCACCACGCGACGACCATGATCGCCGGTTATCGCACCGACGGGACGATGGTGGTGTATGCCAATGGCGTGCAATTCGTCACGCAGTCGTCCGAGAAGATTCCGAACTTCGAGGGCTCAAGAGAGCGGAGCCTTAAATTCGTTTCGGCCGGGACGGCGTGGTCGGGAACACTCAACCGGGCCGGGGAACCCGCCGAGGAGGTTCACTTCCACATTCTTGAGGTTCGCAATGATGGAGCGATGGTTCGCGCGCGACTCTCGCGTACGAACTCCCCTTTTGCTTCCGACATCCTCGTCGGCAAACTCACCCCGGACCACCCCGGCTACAACGTGACGCTCGACCTGAAAAACGGGCTGCCGTACCTGGAGGCGGGGACCGACTGGAATTTGCGTGTGGGACCAAGGGGCGAGATCGCTGGATACAACAACCGGGGTGCGATTCTCGACCTGAAACCGGCTCCGGAACGCAAAGTCGACGGGACGAAGACGAGTCTCGCCGCATTGAAGGAGGCCACACTTTCGGTGTTCGGCAAGCGGCGGTCGTTCCGCGGGACGTTGGCCAAGCCCGAGGACGGCAGCAGCGCCGAGGTGGTGGTCGAGTTCGCACCCAAGGGATCCGGTGGCAACACGGTTCAAGCCACAGTCGCCCTGGCCGCGGCACCCCAAGGACGAGTGCTGTTCGAAGGCCCGCTCTCCACCGGGGACGACGCGCTGGGAGGATATTGCCTGACAATGAAGAAGGTCGGCTCGGGGCTGACCGGCGCGACGAGCGCGATCCTTGGCGGCGAGACGAACCTTGAATTGCGGTTCCGCCTGGGTCTCGACGGGGTGAACGTGTTCGGTTATGGCAAGGGGGAAGTGCTGGAATTGGAGCCGCAGTAGTGGTCGGCGAGGTGCGAGGTGGGGTGGCCCGGGGGTCGGATTGCCGCTGGAGAAAGCGGTCAACGGGGGAGACTTGATCGGCAATCCGCCGCCGGCATCCGTGGGCAGGTTGCAAGCGACGTTCTCCACGCTGACCCGGCAAACTGAACCCGGCCACCTACCGGTTAAAGGTCAATCCGGCAGCACCGGCCAAAACCGCCCGGTTGTTAACCATCCCAAGTAGCAGAGGCCGATGGTCGCCCCGACGACGACGATCATCGTGATGGTGATCTGGTCTCGTGTCGTCGGCCCGAAGCGTTGCATCTCCAGTTGCTGGCGAGAAAACCGCGCCCCCAGCGTCAGGTACAGCAACCCCAGGATCACAAACACGAAACTGAAGCAGAGGCCCCACGGACGAATCGGGATATGCTCGCGCGGCACGTGAAGCCGGAGGTGACTTAGCCCTCCACACAACGCCAGCAAGACTGTCCCCGCAAGGATCACCAAAACCCCGAATACCCTGGAGAACCACTCCGTCTTCAGCAGGTCTTCCCAGTCGCGCTGCGTCATCCGGCGGCACGAAATCAGGACCGTCAGCGCGATCCCCATCACCACGAGGTCCGTCCACCATGGGACGGGAAAGCCCAGCTCCCTGAACATGAATCTCCCCCCGGAAAAACCGACGGAGCGCAGAATGCATCGTCCAAAGATTCTGCCGGAGACCCGTTCCAGTTCGCAAGAAGACTCGGATCGAATTGGGAACGCTTACCTTCACTCCAACCCGAACGACCGCTTCAAGATCGCGTGATCGGACCCGCCAAACCGTCGCACGGTCCCCGTCGCCAGATTGTGGAAGGTCACCTCCGCCGGGCTGAACAGGTGCGGGTCGATCTTGTAGAAGTCGCGACCGGCCTCTTCGAAGACCGTCAGGAACGGCTGGCCGTACATCGACGAAGCCCCCGCGGGCACCTTCGGACCAATCGCAGCCACGACTTCGTCGTCGAACCGTCCCCACAGGTGAATCGACCCGCCGTAAAGGATGGAGTCGTTGGTGCGCCCGATACCCCCAAGGTCGTCCTTCGCGACGGGGGCGAACGGCGCGGTTCCGCTGGCCGAATCGATCGTCGCCGTGTCGAAGCCCAATTCGTGCAACTTGTGCAGGCCGGTTTCGACGACTCGCGCGACCACCTGTATCGACCCGCACAGCGACGCGGTCCGCGCCACCAGGAGCGTCGTGTTGCGCGCCGGCACGCCCGTCCGCTCGGCCAGGTACGCGAACACTTCCGGTCCGGGCAATTTGCCCGCTTCGAGCACTCCCACCGCCGAATCGCTCGCGTCCCTGAAGCCGGTCTCGACGAAGAGTCTTTCCCGCGCGGCCAGCGCCCGCATCGGCCCCGACCCCATCGCGAAGTACTTGCCAACGGAGATCTGCCAACCGGCGTATTGGCTGAACAGGCAGGCCGTGCGGGGTGCGTCGGTCGTCACCTGAATATGAGGCCAGGCGCGGCCCTCAAGCAAACCGGGCACCCAGCGGACATCGGCCCTGTCCGCCAAGCAAACGCGGGCCAACGCCAATCCGGCGGCCACGCTCCCCGTTTGCTGGACGCCGCAGTCGATGACGCGCCCCCCTTCGGGGAGGTCGGCGTACGCGATGCGCCAATCGACGTGGTTTTCCTCGAACTCGCCTACGACGGACAAGGCGCGCAAATTGAGCGATGTGGACACGGGTCAACCGAAAGCGGGTCAGGAAGAGGCGAATGGAAGCACGTGCTTCCGAATATCGCCCCTCACCAGCGTTCCGTCCACACCAACTCGTAAACGCGGGCCTGGCGACCGGACTCCATCGTGCGTGGCGCGCTGGCCAACACCCGCAGCCAGACCTCGTGCCCTTCGTACAGGCCCAGCAAAGTGAGGTGGGCGCCCAAGTCGTCCCGGGAACCGACCCGCAGGGGCTGCCACAGCAACTCGCTCACCGAAGTGAACAGCGTTTGGATGCCCAGCACATCCAGGAGGAACCGCGAGGGACGCGAACTTCCGTCGCGCTCACCGCCGACAACCTCGGTCGCCGAGGCGAAAATCGTCACTTCCCACCGCTCTCCATCCTTTGCGAAGTGGCAACCCAGCGGGCTGAGCACGTCGACGGGAGCGATGTGTTCGGCGACCCGGTCCGCCAGGGATTGAAGCCACTTGGGGGGAGTCGCCATGCTTCCGAGCCTTTCGTGGGACGGAAAAAAACCGCCCAGTTGATCCTGTTCTGGAAAAACGACCCGCCGCAGCCGCCGATCCCGGTGGCCCCCGGAATTCCTACGACAGGGCGAATCTCGGGCCGACGATGGCTTTCGTCGGCCCGTCCCGGCAAATAAAGCAAACAGGATGCCCAAAATCGACAACGCGCCAATGCAGCGTTCAGGCAATCTTCACCGAATGTAACGCCGCGTGAACGGCGTGATCGGCACGGCCCGAAAGGGGGGCGTCAAGAGGCGGATACAGTGAATGTACCGGGTGGTAACGCGCGGTTATCCCCGCGGGGAGCGCTGGGGGCGGCCCCCGAAGTGGAAACCTCACGAACCGGGGGGCTTCCACTTCGGGGCGTGCCCCGCCATACGGCGCAAGTGATTCTCCGGAAAGAAGGCCTGGCCTCATCAGCGTCACCGTTTCCCGGAGTCTTAACGGAGGGTATCTTGCAAGAGCGGTGTTCCGGTTCCTTCGGTCGTGGACTTGAGGTCCCGAAGTTTGCCGCGCGGGGAGCCACGCGCCGGAGTTGTCTCAATGAACGACACCCCCATGCGGCAGGACTCGTCCAAGGCTCCGGATTCGTCCGGTTCCGGGCGGAGGCCCCAGCCGCCTCCTGACGACGCGCGGGTTTCCGGCGAAACCCGCATCGTCGAGCCCGGCACGCTCGACATGCCTCTGTCGGAAGCCTCCTCTGGCGGTCAGCCCCAGGCACCGTCACCCGAAACGAGTGCGTTCAACCCGTGGGACCCCGCCCCCGGCATGTTGCTGGGTGGGTACAGGCTGGACGAAAAGCTGGGCGAGGGGGGGATGGGGGCGGTGTGGAAGGCTCGACATCTCAAGCTCGACAAGGATGTGGCGATCAAGCTGCTCTCCACGCGGCAGGCCCCCAGTCGCGCCGCCGCCGACCGCTTCGAACGCGAAATGAAGGCGGTTGGGAAGCTCGAACATCCGCACCTTGTGCGGGCGTACGACGCGGGGGAGGCGGCGGGGGTCAAGTACCTCGTCATGGAGTTCATCGACGGGGTGGACCTCGCCCACCATGTGAAGACTAAGGGGCCGCTTCCGCTGGACAAGGCACTGCGGATCATCGAGCGGGCGGCCAGGGGGCTGGCCGCAGCCCATGAGGCAGGGCTGGTCCATCGGGACATCAAGCCGGCCAACCTGATGGTCGACAAGCGCGGGCAGCTCAAGATCACCGACCTGGGACTCGCGCGGCTGGCCGGGGACGAGACGGACGAGGGCAACCCCCTCACAGGCACGGGAGCGGTGCTGGGGACCCCCGACTATATGTCTCCCGAGCAGTGGGAGGAGACGCACACCGTCGACGCCCGGTGCGACCTGTACGCCCTCGGTTGCACACTGTTCTTCCTGTTGACGGGAGAAGCACCTTACGGGGACCGGAGGACGACCATGCAGAAGATGCAGGCCCATGTCATGGTTCCGCCCCCGGAGATCTCGGTCACACTTGCGGAACGGGGAATCAGCCTCGCGGGACTTCCCGAAAGCGGTGCCGGAGAGTCCAACACGCGGACACTTTCGACGTCGTTGGCTTCTCCCGTCCCCGAGTCGGTGGCGGCGATGTATCGCAAGCTGGTGGCGAAGAAGCCGGAAGACCGGTACGGCAGCGCGCAGGAACTGGTCGACGCGCTGGGACCGATTCTCGCGGAACTGGCCGCGCCGAAGGCCCCCAGGGGGGAGACCACTCCCACATCGCCCACGGTGATGGAATCCCGGCTCGACTCCAGTTTCGCCGAATTTTCCCGAATCGCGAGCGAAGCCAAGCGGGCTGGTTCGTCACCGAGCCCCACCCCTGTGCCTCCCCAACGTCCGGCGGCGACGCACAAGTGGCTGTGGGGAGCGGCGGCGGCAGCGGCCGTGCTGTTCGGCGTGGTGGTGATCATCAAGAAGCCGGACGGGACGACGCAGAAGATCAAGCTGAAGCCGGGCGAGAAGGTCGAGATTGCGACGGAAGAGGACGACCCGCCGACGAAACCGGCCGGAACGAAACCGGCCGCGACGAAACCGGAGCCCTCCACCAAACCCAATCCCGGCACGAAGCCTGCGCCGGCGAACGTCCCCACCACCGAGATCGTCGACGCGAACGACACCGCCGACGATCAGGAAGTCCACCGCCGCGCTGCCCGCGCGGTCGTTGCGGTGGGAGGGGGGGCGGGAATCCTGTTGCCGTCGGGACAGTTCATGTGGGTGAATTCCGCCGACGCACCGGCGCTGAGCGAGCCGTTTGTGCTCTGCATAGTCGCGTGCAGCGGTCTCCAGTCCTGGGACGACCGGGGGATGCAGACACTCTGGTCGATTCCGACGTTGAAGGAGTTGGCGATCAGCGGCACGAGCGTGACGGACGCCGGATGGGAGGGGTGGCCTGCGGAGAGTTGCCTGGAGACGGTGAGTCTGGACCAGACCCGCGCCGGCAGGAACGTGGCGGAGGTGGTGGGGCGGATCTCGACGCTGAGCCGGGTGGACTGGGCTCGGTACGTTCCGCTCGGTCCGGACGAACTGACCGGGTTCGCGCGGCTCCCTAGGTTACGCATGCTGAATGGCTGCACTCCCTCCTCGGGTTTGGGGTCGCTGGCGGAGTCTGTCTCGCTGCGAGTGCTATCGGTCAATCCCAAGGACGAAACGCCACTCGATGGCGTCGCACTCTCGAAACTGCCGCATCTGATGCGTCTGTTCGTTACGGGAGGGACGGTCGATGCCGCCACGCTGGAAGCGCTGGCCGAGTCGCGGTCATTGCGACACGTCGAGTTCCACACGAGCAATCGGCCGCCGGACGCGCTCGCCGCGTTCCGCCAGCGCCGTCCCGACGTGTTCATCGGGGAACCCGCCCTCCCGGCGGACGAGACGGTGCGGGTGGGAGTCCGCTGGGCACTGGCTCACGGATCCTCGATCTGGGCCGCGCGGGCGGACGGGGAGGGAGGAGATCAGGTGCCGCAGGGGAAGTTTGTCCCCACGAATATGAACCTGGGGACGGACCAGATCCCGGTCTCCACCGGTTTCGAGCATTTGCAGGCGTTTCGCCCACTGGGAAATATCAATCTCGGAAATCTGAAAAATGCGGACCTCTGCGCGGCGGAACTGGCCCGACTGGGGACGATCGAAGAGACCTACTTCGATGTCGGCACGCTGACGGGCCAGGGATTCCGGTCCCTGTTCAGCTTGACGGCTCTGTCAGGTTTAGCGCTGCCAGGTGTCCCCGCCTCGTTCAACAGCGAAAGCTGGGACGGGATCGCCCAGTGTGAGGGGCTGCAGTCACTGAATTGCGGAGGAGTTCCCGTGCGGGACGACGACCTCGCGAAGATCGCCCGTTGCCGCCAACTCGGAACGCTGCGGTTTTATTCCGGCCCTTCCATCACCGCTGCGGGGCTACGTCACCTGCAGCCACTCCGCTGGTTGACGGAATTGAGGATGGAACACGTACCGGTGGGAGACAGCGACGAAGTCGTCGCGGCTCTGTCCGAGTTGAAGGGCTTGCGGTTCCTGTTCATTCAGCACACCGGCCTGTCGGCGGCGAGGGTCGCCAAGCTGCACGCCGCGCTGCCGCACTGCGCGATCTTCCATGATGGGGGGATGGTCGTCCCCAAACGGCTGGGTGGGGCGGGGAAGTCCGGGGCCAAGTAGCGGCTCTGTTCCCACCAGCGCGGGGAGAGCGGTTTTCGCGTGCCATGCTACGGCGTTAACCCTTTTGCGCGACATTCCCCTGCGATTTGTTTTGCGATTTGGATTTCTTTGGGGGTGGCGAGTGTGACGCGGGGTGGTTTCGCGTCGGGTTCGTACTTCTTGCGGGGGTAGCCTCGGCTGGTGCGGTCGTGGTTGCGGCGCGGGGTGACGATCGCCCGGGCCAGCAGTTCCCGCA
>JBIKMW010000165.1:0-9402 GCA_044359065.1 Planctomycetales bacterium
TCCTGCTCGCCGCGCGCGTTCCGGGCGGCCCGCGACCGCGTGTGGTGGAATCAGGGAGACGGAACCTGGCGGCGCGTCGACGCGGGACTGGACCTTCCCGACGGCTTCGGGTTGGGAGTGGTCGCGTTGCGGATGCCCGGCGAGCGGACGCCGCGGCTGTTCGTGGCGAACGACGAGGTCCCGAATCACTGGCTGGTGAATCGGGCCGCGCCGGGAGAAGCCCCCCGGTACGAAGAGCGTGCGGCGGTCGAAGGGTTGGCGGTCGACGCGGAGGGGGTCTCGCAGGCATGCATGGGTGTCGCCTGCGACGACGCGAACGGCGACGGTCGGGCGGATCTGTTCGTCACGAACTTCTATCACGAATCGAACACGCTGTACTCCGCCGTCGGCCCCGAGCTGTTCATCGACGCCTCCCGCGAAGCGGGTGTCCGCGAACCGAGTTGGAACATGCTGGGATTCGGCACGCAGTTCGTGGACGCGGACCGGGACGGTCGGCCCGATCTGGTTGTCGCGAACGGACACATCGACCGTGTACCGGGGGAACCCTTCGAGATGCCGCCGCAGTTTCTGCGCAACACGGGACACCGCTTTCGCGAGTTGCCGGCGTCGGAGCTCGGCGTGTGTTTCGAGCGCAAGGGGCTGGGGCGGGGAATGGCGCGGTTGGACTGGAATCGGGATGGTCTGGAGGACGTGGTGATCGTCCATCAGGATTCGCCAGCCGCGCTCCTGGAGTGTCGCACGGAGAAGGCGGGACAAGGCGTGGCGTTCCGCTTCGCGGGGACCGGCGTCGAGCGGGACGCGATCGGTGTGCGGGCGACGCTACGCGCGGGCGGAAAAACGTGGACGAAGACGCTCGCAGCCGGCGACGGCTATCAAGCGAGCAACGAACGGCGACTGGCCTTCGGCCTGGGATCGGTGCCGCGGATCGACTCCGTCGAGATCGAATGGCCGAACGGGGAGTTGCGGAAGTTCGGACCGTTGGACGCGGCCCGCGAGTGGATGGTTGTGGAGGGGCGTGAAAAAATGGACCTGTTGACACGGACCAGGTGAGCACGCGGGCGGTGCCTCCCGGTCGACCATGCTGTTGAACCAGTCGATCCAGCGCCGGTCGTGACGGCGGAAGTCGTGAGTTGGATTTGATTTCGTCCGCGTCGGTGTTCACCCCGCTGCGGGTGCGACCGGCAAGTTCGTGGCATGGCCAAGCCGGGAGATCGGGAGTCGCAAGAAACTCGTTCCGACTCCCAACGGGGACTGACGCGTCGCTCGCTTCCACGCGCCGGCGAAACGGCCAACTCGAACCGCCTTCAACGCGGGCAAGAGCGTTGAGGCAAACCGCCGAATCGCGCACGCTTGACGAGCGAGAAGTGCGTCACGGCTCGACGCGAACGGTGACGGCACAAGGGGGACGCGGCGGACCCGCCGAAAGCACCCGGGGGCTCTCTTCCGCCAGTCCCCTCACATCAAGTCCGCCGCCTTGGACGACAATTCCGCCACCACCTTCAGGAACTTGCTCCGCGTCCCCTCCGGCAACTGGCGGAACTCCTTCGCGAACGCGGGGGTCATGATCTTGGCGAACCGCTCGAACTGGCTGGTCATTTTGCGGACCAGTTGTTCGGTCGAGACCGGTTCCGAGGAAGTGGCCGCGCTGGTGGCTCCCCCGGCACCCGCGCCATTCGACGGGACGGTTATCGCGTCCGCACGGTACGGAGAGTACGCGTCACCCGTTCCCTCGCCGTCCATCTGACGGGCCACGCCCACCAAGCGGTCGTTGGTCGATTCGGCGCCGTTGGATGACCTCGGACCGCCGTTCCGTCCGCCCGCCTCGCCCGACGGATCAAGCACCGGTTGCAACTCGGTCGGCACGAACGAGACCGCCCCCGCCGCGAACAGCTCGTCGTCCGCCGGTTCGTTCAGGTCCTCGCCCCGCCGCGCGCGTCGCCACGCCTTCATCTCGGCGACGGTCGCCTCGTTCTCCTCGGCCCACAGCAGGCATTCGACGGCGTCGTCCCAATTCAGGGCCGAGTAAAAGTGCGACCACTTGAGCTTGTGATACTCCTCCCGATCCTTGGCGAACCGTTCCCAGACGCGGCGGCGTTGGAACACCTGATCCGGCGAAAGTCCGACGGAGAGGGCGAAGTCGGCATCAGTACGGCCACGCGAGTAACGCTTGGTCCACTGGGCGGCGCACTCTCCCACAACCCAGCGACAGTGGCTGACGGCGTCTTGCGCACGGGAGATCAGTTGTTCTTCGGAAGCTTCGGCAACAGCGACGGTCATCGGCAAATCACCTGCGACGGGGCCTGTTTCGGAATGAAAATCCCTTGAGAGTCTGTCCAACAGCACGGGAGTCCCCAACGAATCCCGCCGTGGGACTCGGCTGTCGTCGCGATCTCGCGACACGGGTCGAACTCGCGCGGGTCGAATTCGACTGAACCTGCGTTCACGCAATCGCTCTCGGCGGGAGGAAAATGCTACCCGCGCTCAGCGGGTAGCTCCATCAACCAATGCTGGGCGCCAAACGCTCGAAATGAGGGGTTCGGCTGTTCCAGAAAAGTCCCAAGAGATTTTCTGGAAACGTGTTACGACAATCCGATCCGCCGCGGAAGTTCGTGAAAATCGTGCCAAGATTGGCGCTGCCGGAGCCGGTTTTGCTGTGCAGAACCTGTCGGTGGAATGGGGTATCTGTGCGGCCGCGCGATAAGGCTCGACGCGGACGGCAGACCTTGGGCTTTGATAGGGAGTGAGCGTCCGTTGCCGTCCGGGATTGGCAATCCGCCCTGCAGCCCACCAGTAGACATCTTGACAATCCGCCGTCGTTGTTTAGCATCTATCCTCAGTACAGCCTAAGTCGCTGAATTCCAGAACAGCGGCGCGGGGGACCCAAACTCTTCGCGACGAATTCGCGAAGACGGGGCGTAGCAGCACGGGTGACCGTCGCTGTCGACCACTTCCAAGGTCGAGCCCGACAGCTAACCTCGCAGGCATTTGGAAGGGCGATCCTCTGCTCCACGTGTTGTGGAAGCCACGGTCTCCCGCGAGATCGTTATCCGATGCCTGCCGCGCCTTGCCGCGCACGCTGTATGGGAATACCGCGCGCGGGAATTGCGTGTCGTCCGGGCTTCGGACAGGGCACCACCCCGTCATGTCCCCGCTCTTCCGCCGTTTGGGTGCGTTCACCCGATCGGCCGAACGCCTCGTCACGTTCCTGCAAAACGCCGAATCGGCCCAATTCCTGTTCGCCGGGTACGCGTCCTGCGCGGTCGTCGGAGGGGTTGTGCTCTGCCTCCCCTGGAGTCGACCGACACGGATTGCCGATTGGCTGGGCCAGTTCTGCGAAAGCGTCGACGACGCGTCGACCACCGGACTGGTGACCGTTGACACATCCGAAGCGGCTTCGTTCCCAACCGAGTTGCTGGCGAACGTGCTCGCCGGGTTCCGCGAACTCGGTGACACCGGCGCGTGGCAGGTGCGCCCCACGGAAGCACCGGGTTCCCCCTTTTCCGCGAGCCCGTTTCATCCACCGAGAATCGAACTGCCGTCGGTTGTAAGGACGTTTGCCCTTCAGACCGCATGTTCAGCAGGGAGGCGTTTCCGCCCTGTTGCCGGTTGCCGAATCGCGCGGCTTCGATCATTCTGATAATCGTCGGCTGTTCGGTCCGATCCGCCTGCTGGATTCGATCGCCGCAGCCGCGGTCCTTTCCCAACGATTCCAAGGAGTTCCGACGTGAAGCGCCCCGTCACGCGTCGTTCGTTCATGCAGGCTTCCGCGGCGGGTGCCGCCTCGGCCGCATGGTACACCGGAGTTTCCACCAAGGTTTTCGGCGAAGGCCCCAACGAACGGCCGATCCTCGGCTGCATCGGCGTGGGTGACCGCTGGCGGGCCGTCGGCGGCAACGCCCTGCACTTCGCCGATTGCGTGGCTGTGTGCGATGTGGACGCCAACCACATCGAATCCGCGCAAAAGATGGTCAAGGACCGCCAGGGGAAGAAGGGTGTGGAAACGGTCGTCGACGGCTACGAGGACTATCGCAAGATTCTCGACCGCAAGGACATTCAGGTGGTGACGATCGTCACCCCCGACCACTGGCACACGAAAATCGCCATTGAAGCGATGCGTGCCGGCAAGGATGTGTACTGCGAAAAGCCCCTCACGCTGACGATCGAAGAGGGGAAGATGATCTGCAAGGTCATGAAGGAGACGAACCGCGTCTTCCAGGTCGGCACGCAACAGCGGTCTGAAATGGGACAGCGGTTCATTCAGGCGGTAGCCCTCATCCGCGATGGCCGCATCGGCCAGGTCAAGAAGGTCACCTGCGGGATCAACGGCGCGCCGACCAGCCCGGATCTCCCCGTCGTCGAAGTGCCGAAGGGACTGAACTGGGACATGTGGCTCGGCCAGGCCCCGTTCACCGACTACGTCTCCGGACCGGCCAAGGAGAAGGGTTACCCGAACAGCCGCTGCCACTACGAGTTCCGCTGGTGGTACGAATACTCGGGGGGCAAGATGACCGACTGGGGCGCGCACCACGTCGATATCGCCCAGTGGGCCATCGGCATGGACAAGACCGGCCCGAACACAGTCGAAGGGACGGCCGAACACCCCTGTCCGATGAAGGACGGTCACCCGACCGTCTCGAACAAGTACAACGTGGCCAGCAAGTTCAACGTGAACTGCCAGTTCCCCAACGGCGTCGAAGTGGTCATCACCAGCGAAGGGGACAACGGCCTGTTGTTCGAGGGAACCGAAGGCCGCTTCTTCGTCAACCGGGGGAAGATTGAAGGGAAGCCGGTCGAGGACCTCAAGGAAAAGCCGCTCCCCGAAGGCCTCATGAAGGAGATCTGCAAGGGGAAGGACGTGCTCGCCTACAAGGGGAACGAGCACATGGCCAACTTCTTCGACTGCGTGAAGACCCGCGAAGAACCGATCTCCGACGTGTTTACGCACCACCGGGCGATGACGACCTGTCACCTGGCGAACATCGCGATCCGCCTCGGTCGCAAGATCACCTGGGACCCCGAGGCCGAAGAAATCGTTGGTGACTCGGAAGCCAAGCAATGGCAGGGTCGCGAACAGCGCAAGGGGTATGAGATCTCGATGGGGTGATTGGCCAGCAAGAATCCGGACACCACGTGCGATAGCCAGCCTCGGCGAACATGACGTTCGCCGAGGCTGGCGTCATTTCGTCGTCCCCAAAATGTTACGCGTCGCAACACCCATCACAAAAAGAAGTTGCGTCATGCCGACGGCGGTGGCGCAGTTTGGCCGCACAAGCCGAAAAGACGGCAAAGTCACCCCAAACGCCACTCCGGCGGCAGGAAACGTACAAGTTCACCAACCCGCAGGTCCGATACAAGTGCTACGGCGAGAACGTTCGTTCCATTCGCATCGCAGATGCATGGCCGAATTCCTCCCGCATCCACGTGCCTTACCCCGGATTCCCAAAGGACTTGCGTCATGAGACGAGCCTGCGGACGCCTGCTCGCCGTCGGTCACGCCCCGGCCTCCCTCCGGCAGCGGATCCCCGCCGCCCAGGGCCTGTGGAGTCGATGCCGACGTCTGTTGACCAAGGGCTTGGTCGCGGCCTTGGGCTGCGGGCTGGGGGTCGGCATCGCCCACGCCCAACCACCCGGAATGATCCCGGGCGAAGCGCCGCCAGCGTATCACGGCATGCCGGGGCAGAATACGCCCCTCATGCAGCCGGAGGTTGGTGGACCGATCTATTACGACGGCAGCCCGATGGCGGAAGACTGTCCCCCCTGGTGGGACGGCGCTGAGGACTACTCCGCCGGCGACGGTGTGACGCCCTTGGTGTACGCCTTCTATGCCCGGGCCGAGTATCTCAACTGGTCCCTCAGCGATCCAGGCAACACGGTGCTCGGGGCGCCGATCCTGGGCAATCCCGACCCGACCAAGCCGTTTACGGTGGTCGACCAGGGGAACAACGTCATCGGCGTGGCCACCGTTCCCACCACCGAGAACATGCACCTCCGTGACAACAGCGGCGGTCGGATCGTGTTGGGGACCGAGTTCAACTACGGCGGGACGCTCGAAGTGTCGGGCTTCGTGACGGAGAAGACGCGGAGCTTCACCAGCCCGGTGGGTCTCGGTGAGCTTGTTCAATACGACCGCGTTCCGATTCCGCTCACCAACCCGGTGCAGTTCACCCCGGTGTTCGCGCCGCGAGTGATCGGTACGAGCACGATGGTGAACGGGCAGATCGCCAACAACGTCGAGCTTTACAACCAGTCGTACACGGCCACGTACTTCTCGCAATTGTGGGGGGCGGACGCCAACTACTACTTCGACGCCGATCGCGACGGCTTGGTGCAGTTCCAACCGTCGGTCGGGTTCAAGTACGTGGGATTGCGGGAGAAACTGCTCCAACGGGGCACGTTCCGCGACGTGACGTTCAATCCGGCCATCGACACGAACTCCGAAATCGACTCGCTGACGCGCAACAACCTGTTCGGTCCGTCCGCCGGTTTCAAAACGGAACTGGTCGGGAAGTACCTGGTGTTCGGGTTCGACAACAAACTGGCCTTCATGGCCAACGACCAGACCGCCGAAGTCCGGACGATCCGGTTCCGGTCGAACGTCGACCCGGAAGTGCGGACGGTCGACCGCGACACGATGCTGAGCACGGTGTACGACATGACCGTGTACGGGAAGTGGAACATCACTCCCCGGTTCTCGCTTCGCCTTGGCTACAATTTCATGTACCTGGGCCGCGTGACCCGTCCCGAAGACAACATCTCCTACAACGACAACGGGGCCTTCGTGCCGCCGTTCGCCCTGACACCGCCCGACATTCGCGTGAACATGACGCGGCATGACATCCGAGTGCACGGGTTCAACCTCGGGGGCGAGTACCGCTGGTGAACCGGTGGCGGGCTACCGCCGGTGTTCTCAACGGATCTGAAAAACACCGAGGGGATGCCCAACTTTGGGCATCCCCTCGGTGTTCTTTGTCGTGTGGAATCCCCCCCGCTCGGCGCACGTTGAGCGTTTCGGGGGGCTGGTGGCCTCGTGGCCAGGCGGGGTGAACCGAGCGGCCGAAGTGGTCAGATCGGGATCGCCGTCACGGGCGGTCCCGTGTACTTCCCGGCGGGACCCGTTGCCAGCCTGCGCAGGTCGCTGGCTGTCGTCCGCTCCCCGGAACACCTTCGGTCGCGAGTTCACCCGTTCATCCGGCGTTCGTGGCCCTTCGTGACACGGCGGGCGTCGTCGGTGCACTCCTTGCGACCACCAGTCGGCCGGGTTTCACTTGTGCCAGGTTCCACACCTGCCCCTCGAACACGCCTTTTCCAGACACTGGAATCCGAGCGAAAGGTCTGCGACAATGCCGCGCTTCCGCCGGGGCGAATCGCGCATTCGGTGCGCGCGGACGCCCCGGCGCGCGTCGGATGGTGTTTCGTTCGACTCACACAATTCAACACTCTTTTGAAGCTTTCAGGAACGACCGACAATGAGTATGACCATCGAATCCGTCATCGCCCGCGAGATTCTCGACAGCCGCGGCAACCCGACCGTCGAAGTCGATGTCGAGCTGGAAGACGGGACGATCGGTCGCGCGGCGGTTCCCAGCGGCGCCAGCACGGGCAAACACGAAGCCCACGAGCTGCGCGACAAGCACGACAAGAAGCGGTACAAAGGGAAGGGTGTCCTCAAGGCGGTCGAGGCGGTCAACAACGAGATCGGCCCTGAGATCATGGGCCTTGACGTGGCCGATCAACTCACCATCGACACCACGATGATCGAGCTGGACGGAACCGACAACAAAGCGCGGCTGGGTGCGAACGCGATCCTCGGCTGCTCGCTGGCCTGTGCCCATGCGGCGGCGCGGGCTCACTTCCTGCCGCTGTTCCGCTACGTCGGTGGCGTGAGCGCGCGGTACCTGCCCGCCCCGATGATGAACATTGTGAACGGGGGCGCGCACGCCAATAATGGTGTGGACGTGCAAGAATTCATGGTGATGCCCCTCGGTTTCGATTCGTTCAGCGAAGGGCTGCGGGCGGGAGTGGAAATCTTCCACACCCTCAAGGAAATCGTCGCCAAGAAGGGGCTCAGCACGGCGGTGGGTGACGAAGGGGGGATCGCTCCCAGCCTCGGCAACAACGCCACCGCGCTCGATGTCATCATGCAGGCGATCGAGCAAGCCGGATATTCCGCCGGCGACCAGATCAAGATCGCCCTCGACGTGGCCTCGACCGAGTTCTTCGACGCCGAAAAGAACGTCTACACCTGGGAAGGGAAGACGCTCACCCCCGCCGAATTCGTGGACGTGCTGGTCGGGTGGAGCAAGAAGTACCCCATCTGCTCGATTGAAGACGGCTGTGCGGAAGACGATTGGGCGGGCTGGAAACTGCTCACCGACAAGCTCGGCGCGACGACGCAACTGGTGGGTGACGACCTGTTTGTGACGAACGTCAAGCGGTTGCAGAAGGGGATCGACGAGGGGATCGCCAACAGCATCCTCGTGAAGGTCAACCAGATCGGCACGCTCAGCGAGACCATCGCCGCTGTGCAATTGGCCAACCGCTCGGGTTACACGGCGGTGATGAGCCACCGTTCGGGCGAAACCGAAGACACCACGATTGCCGACCTCGCCGTCGCCTTGTCGACCGGCCAGATCAAGACCGGCTCGGCCAGCCGTTCGGACCGCATCGCCAAGTACAACCAGTTGCTCCGCATCGAGGAGCTGCTCGGCGAAGAAGCGGTCTACGGCGCGAAGCTGTGGAAGCGTTGATCGGCCGCTGATGTCCGCTCTGCAATCGACTCCCCCCGCGAACGCGGCGCCCCTGTACGGGACGCCGCGTTCGACGCATAATGGAGTCACACAATACTTGCGGGGTCGACTTTCCAAGGGTGTGTGTTCTTAAGGTCGAGCCGATGGACGCCAACATCATCGTGCCAGCCGATGTCGTCGAGCCTGAGAACGATTCCGTGGAGTTTTCGGATTCGCGGTCTCGGCCGACGGCATGCGAAACGAAAACAGCGTGCGAAGCGAGAACCGTGCGCGAAGCGAAACTTGAGGTACGCCGCGGACCTCGTCCCAATCATCAGCGGGTGTTAAGGGCCTATCGGGCGATGACCCCCGAACAGAAGCTGAATTTGGTGTTCGACCTCAGCGAGCAGGTGTTGGAGTTGATGAAGGTCGGATTGCGCCTGAGATTTCCCGATTTGGACGAATCCTCGCTCAACCAGGCCTACCTGCGAATGCGTGCCCGATGTCACAAAAGACGCTATTGATCGATGTTGCGTCCCTTTTGGATGGCTTCGGCATCGCTTACATGCTGACAGGTTCGCATGCGTCCAGTTTGCAGGGAGAGCCTCGGTCGACACACGACATCGACTTGGTCGTGGCGTTGGAACCGTACCTCCTGCCACGTCTTTTGGCCGCG